>JAFXSQ010000068.1 GCA_017525525.1 Lachnospiraceae bacterium
CAAAAGTCGGAAAAACAAGGCAAAAGGTAGCCGTTTTTTGAAAAACTGTCGTTAAAAACCTCCCTGCCGGCTACCAAAAGTCGGAAAAACAAGGCAAAAGGTAGCCGTTTTTTGAAAAACTGTCGTTAAAAACCTCCCTGCCGGCTACCAAAAGTCGGAAAAACAAGGCAAAAGGTAGCCGTTTTTTGAAAAACTGTCGTCAAAAACCTCCCTGCCGGCTACCAAAAGGCATAAAAACAAGGCAAAAGGTAGCTGTTTCTTTGAACGTGCACTGAACAGTACCCGAATCGAATTTACACATATAATAATGTACTCTTTTTCGTTGACATACGCCGGTGTAAATGATATAGTGTTGTGATGAATTGCCGTAAAAAGGGAAAGCGAGGTAACATTTGACATGAGCCTTCTGGAAAAGGTATTTGGCACACATAGTGAAAGAGAATTAAAAAAGATATATCCCATAGTGGATAAGATAGAAGCGTTGGACGAGAGCATGCAGGCTCTTTCCGACGAGGAATTAAAGGGCAAGACCGCAGAGTTTAAAAAGCGTCTTGCGGCAGGCGAGACCTTAGACGACCTGCTTGTGGAAGCATTTGCAGTTGTAAGAGAGGCTGCAGCAAGAGTTCTTAATATGAAGCATTTCAGGGTACAGCTTATCGGTGGTATCTTACTTCACCAGGGCAGAATCCCCGAGATGCGCACAGGTGAAGGTAAGACCCTGGTCGCAACCCTTCCCACATATCTAAACGCCTTAGAGGGCAAGGGCGTTCATGTCGTTACCGTTAACGATTACCTCGCAAAGCGTGATGCCGAGTGGATGGGTAAGGTTCATGAATTCTTAGGCCTTACGGTCGGCGTCATCTTAAACAGCTATAAGAATGACGAGCGTCGCGCGGCTTACGCCTGCGATGTTACTTATGTTACGAACAACGAGCTCGGTTTCGATTACCTTAGAGATAACATGGTTATCTACAAGGAGCAGCTTGTACAGCGTGACCTTAATTATGCCATCGTCGATGAGGTCGACTCAATCCTTATCGATGAGGCCAGAACTCCGCTGATCATATCCGGGCAGAGCGGAAAATCTACAGATCTTTATAAGATGTGCGACTACCTCGCAAGACGCATGAAGCGCGGAACCTCCTCCATGGAGATCTCGAAGATGGATCTTATCATGGGTAAGGAGATTGAGGAGGACGGAGATTACCTTGTGGATGAGAAGGATAAGCAGGTTGTGCTTACCGCACAGGGTGTCAAGGAGGTAGAGCAGTTCTTCCATATCGATAACTTCTCGGATGCAGACAATATAGATATCCAGCACAACATGATCATGGCCTTAAGGGCGCACGCCTTGATGTTCAAGGACAAGGATTATGTCGTAAAGGACGATGAGGTGCTTATCGTAGATGAGTTCACCGGACGTATCATGCCGGGAAGACGATTCTCCGACGGACTTCATCAGGCCATAGAGGCAAAGGAAAATGTTAAGGTTAAGAGAGAGTCCAGAACCTTGGCAACCATAACCTTCCAGAACTTCTTCAATAAATATAAGAAGAAGGCCGGTATGACGGGTACCGCCGTCACCGAGGAGGAGGAGTTCAGAGAGATATACGGAATGGACGTTGTCGAGGTTCCGACAAACCTTCCGGTAAAGCGTATAGATCATCAGGATTCTGTGTTCAAGACCAGGGAGGAGAAGCTCAAGGCTATAGTTGATGCGGTTGCGGAGTCTCACGCCAAGGGACAGCCCGTGCTGGTAGGTACCATAACTATCGAGGCTTCGGAGGAACTCTCAAGGCTTCTCTCAAAGAGGGGCATACAGCACAAGGTCTTGAATGCGAAGTTCCATGAGCTTGAGGCAGAGATAGTTGCGGATGCGGGCCAGATGGGCGCCGTAACCATCGCGACGAATATGGCCGGCCGTGGTACCGATATCAAGCTCGGCGAGGGCGTTGCTGACCTCGGTGGATTGAAGATAATAGGTACGGAGCGTCATGAGTCAAGGCGTATAGATAATCAGTTAAGAGGCCGTGCCGGTCGTCAGGGCGACCCGGGTGAGTCAAAGTTCTACCTCTCACTCGACGACGATCTCATGAGGCTTTTCGGTTCGGAGAGAGTCAAGGCGGTTTACGACGCTTTAAAGATTCCCGAGGGCGAGGAGATACAGCACAAGACCATAACCAATTTCATCGAGAAGGCACAGAAGAAGATAGAGTCAAACAACTTTGCTATCAGAAAGAGCCTGCTCGAGTACGACCAGGTAAACAACGACCAGAGAGAGGTTATCTACGCGGAGAGAAGGCGTGTGCTCGACGGAGAGAACATGAGAGATGTCGTGTTCAAGTTCGTGCAGGATACCGTGGATGCTTATGTGGACAAGACCTGTTCGCCGGATCTTCCTCCGGAGAACTGGGAGGTAGGAGAGCTTGAGAAGCTGCTTATACCTATAATTCCTTTTGAGAAGATAAGGCTTACCGAGGAAGAGGAGAAGTCCGGTAACCTCGATATGTTCAAGCAGAGATTAAAGGAAGAGGCTGCAAGGATCTATGAGGCCAAGGAGGCAGAGTTCCCGGAGCCGGAGCATTTCCGTGAGATAGAGCGAGTAATACTCTTAAAGGTTATAGATAAGAAATGGATGGCGCATATCGACGATATGGCTCAGATGCGTCAGGGTATCGGACTTATGGCCATGGGCGGCAAGGACCCGGTTGTTGAGTACAAGTTCGCCGGCTATGACATGTTCAACGAGATGACGGATTCGATTCGCGAGGATACCGTAAGGATGCTGCTTCATGTGAAGATCGAGCAGAAGGTTGAGCGTGAGGAGGTTGCGAAGGTAACCGGAACCAATAAGGATGCTTCCGCGAAGGGTGAGCCCATCAGAAGGAAGAGCGCTAAGATAGGAAGAAATGATCCGTGCCCGTGCGGCAGCGGAAAGAAGTATAAGAATTGCTGCGGGGCTAACTAACAGTAGTGCTGACGCGGCACCGTAGTTTGTTGGCTCGGCTCCCGGACATGTATTTTCAAGCGCTGTGAAAGGCGCCTGAAAAAACATGTCTCTCGCGCTGCGTTGTTATGTTGTTGACTGTATGCTGAACGCTGTTTGCTGATTAAAGCGTATTTACTGTGCCTTGGGCAGATTATTATAAATAAGGTGGTGAGTAGGGTGATCGAACTTGATAACTACAAGTTTGTATTGAACGAATACAGAGGACCGCTCGATGAAGTGAGGGATTCACTTTGACATCCCGGGCAAAGAGCTTAGGATAGAAGAGCTTTCCAACAAGATCGAGGAACCGGGCTTCTGGGACAAGGTTGAGGAAAGCCAGAGTGTCATGAAGGAATTGAAGAACCTGAAGGACACTCTCGAAGAGTATAATGATATAAAGGGCAGATTCGAGGACGCCGAAACCTTGATAGCCATGGCTGAAGAGGAGGGCGACGAGAGCCTGATCGCCGAGATAGGTGAGACTATTGATAGCTTTAAGGCAGGCTTTGACGACCTGAGAATTGCAACGCTTCTTTCGGGCGAATATGACAATAACAACGCTATCGTAACCATTCATGCGGGTGAGGGCGGGACGGAATCCTGCGACTGGACCTCTATGCTGTACCGCATGTATACAAGGTGGGCGGAGAAGAAAGGCTTTTCCGTGGAGGTGCTCGATTATCTCGACGGAGAGGAAGCGGGCATAAAGAGCGTTACATTTTCGGTGAGCGGGATGCACGCGTACGGTTACCTAAAGTCGGAGCACGGCGTGCACAGATTAGTCAGGATATCACCCTTCAATGCGGCAGGAAAGAGGCAGACCTCATTTATTGCAGTGGATGTGATGCCGGAGCTGGACGACAGCATCACGGTTGATATAAACGATGACGACCTTAGGATTGACACCTACCGTTCTTCGGGAGCTGGAGGACAGCACATCAACAAGACGTCTTCCGCGGTCAGGATAACACATCTTCCGACGGGAATTGTGGTTCAGTGCCAAAATGAGAGATCACAGCATATGAACAAGGACAAGGCCATGAAGATGCTCATGTCCAAGCTGTATATGCTAAAGCAGCAGGAGAATGAGGACAAGGTCTCCGGAATCAGAGGCGAGGTTTCAAAGAACGGTTTCGGAAGTAGGATAAGGTCTTACGTGCTTCAGCCGTTTACGATGGTGAAGGATGACAGAACTGCCTGCGAATCGGCGAATGCGTCGGGCGTTTTGGATGGCGATATAGATCCTTTTATAAATGCGTACCTTAAGTGGATTAATACTAAAGATGTAGAGGAGGAATAGACTATGGATGAAGTAAAATTCTTGTTTTTTGTTGTTGAAGGTCAGGTATACTGCATAGAGCTTTTGAGAATTGACAGCATTGAGCAAAGCTACCGTATAGTTCCGGTTCCCCTCGGAGCGCGGTATGTAAAGGGTATTATTCACTTGAGAGAAAATGTGATTCCGGTGTATGACCTTAAGGATAAATTCAATTTGCCGGATACCTTTACGGGAGCTAAGCAGCTGCTCATCGCGGAAAGCCATGGGATAAAGGTCGGAATTGAAGTTGATGACGTGATAGGTATCATCTCGATACACACGGATGACATCAAGGAGGTTCCGCGTGTTGTGCTTACCGGAGATACAGGCTATGCCGAGTTTGTCATCAAGGTTAAGCTGCCCGGCAAGACTAATGACGATATAGTATTAAGCGTTGATATAGATCATATCATGACCGACGAGGATTTCGAGGCGGTACAGGAGGCTTTAGAGGAGGTCGAGGAATGATTAAAGCAGCAATAATGGGATATGGTACCGTAGGCTCGGGAGTCTACGAGGTACTTACCTCAAACGCCGGCGTAATAGCTGAAAGGGTCGGCGAAGAGATAGAAGTAAAGTATGTTCTTGACTTAAGGGAATTCCCGGGAGATCCGGTTGAGAAGGTGCTTGTGCATGATGTGAATGTGATCATGGACGATCCTGAGATCAAGGTGGTTGTAGAGGTTATGGGCGGATTAAAGCCGGCCTACGACTTCGTGAAGACCGCGCTTCTTAAAGGAAAGAGTGTTGCCACATCTAACAAAGAGCTTGTGGCAAAGCACGGTGCCGAGCTTATAGAGCTTGCAAAGGCAAACAAGGCAAGCTTCCTTTTCGAGGCAAGCGTCGGCGGTGGTATCCCGATCATCAGACCGCTGCTCACTTCGGTAACGGCTGATCATATAGTGGAGATAAGCGGTATCTTAAACGGTACCACAAACTACATCCTTACCGCTATGAGCGAGGAGGGTGCAGACTATGATACAGTATTGAAGCAGGCTCAGGATCTCGGTTATGCCGAGAGAAATCCCGAGGCGGATGTCGAGGGTTACGACGCCTGCAGAAAGATAGCAATCCTCACCTCGCTTGCATTGGGTAAGCAGGTTGATTTTGAGGATATCTACACCGAGGGAATAACTGCCATAGACGGCAGTGACATCGCATATGCGAAGGCTCTCGGCGGAAGGATTAAGCTGCTTGGCTTAAGCCGCATGGACGGTGACCGCGTCTGCTCGATGGTCGCTCCCTTCATGGTTCCGGCAGATCAGCCGCTTTATGCGGTGAATGGTGTGTTCAACGGTATATTTGTCAAGGGAAATATGGTCGGTGACCTGATGTTCTACGGAAGCGGAGCGGGCAAGCTCCCCACGGCAAGCGCTGTTGTCGGTGATGTGGTTGAGGCTGCAAAGACCTTAGGTACCACAGTTCCGATTGAGTGGTCGAAGGAGAAGGTTGAGCTTACTCCGATGAAGGAATTCACCTGCCGTTTCTTCGTAAGGGTTAAGGAAGATGAACAGGCAGTAAAGAAGGTGTTCGGCAACATCGAACCTGTATCGGCTGAGGGCGTAACCGGAGAGTTCGCATTTTTGACAGAGGAGATGAGCGAAGGCGACTTCGATGAGAAGATAAAGGGACTTTCGCTTATACATAGAATAAGGAGTTATTTCTAGGAGGACATATGCTGGTAGTTAAGAAGTTTGGCGGTACATCTGTCGCCAACAAGGAAAGAATCTACAATGTAGCAAACAGATGTATAGAGGATTACCGCGCAGGACATGATGTAGTGGTTGTTCTCTCTGCCATGGGTAAGTATACCGATGAGCTTATCGATATGGCAAAGGATATCAACGAGAACCCGCCTAAGAGAGAGATGGATATGCTCTTTACCATAGGTGAGCAGATGTCCGTAGCTTTGATGGCTATGGCGATGAACAAGCTCGGAGTTCCGGCTGTTTCGTTAAATGCATTTCAGGTTGCTATGCATACCACTTCGGTGTACGGAAATGCGCGTTTAAAGAGGATTGATTCCGAGAGAATCAGACATGAGCTTGAGCAGAGAAAGATTGTCATCGTGACAGGCTTCCAGGGCGTAAACAAATATGATGATTACACCACCCTCGGAAGAGGCGGTTCGGATACAACGGCAGTTGCGCTTGCTGCGGCATTAAACGCTGACAGATGCGAGATATTCACCGATGTGGACGGAGTATTTACAGCTGATCCGAGAAAGGTTAAGGGAGCAAGAAAGCTCGACAACATCACTTATGATGAGATGCTTGAGCTTGCTACGCTCGGTGCTGGTGTTCTTCACAACCGTTCGGTTGAACTTGCTAAGAAATTCGGCGTAACCCTTGTGGTTCGTTCAAGTCTTAATACTACAGAAGGTACAAAGGTAAGGAGAGGATCTAAGATGGAAAAGATGCTTGTAAGCGGCGTTGCAGCCGATACTGATACAGCGAGAATTGCGGTTATAGGACTTAAGGATGAGCCGGGCGTGGCCTTCAAGCTTTTCAACGCTCTTGCTCAGCACAATATAAACATAGACATGATCCTGCAGTCATACGGCAGGGAGGGCACAAAGGACATAAGCTTTACCGTTGCCCGTGATGACGCCGATGAGGCAGCTTCGGTTATCGAGGAGAATTTCAACGAGTACGAGAAGGTTGATGTGAACAAGACTGTAGCAAAGGTATCTATTGTAGGCGCCGGTATGCAGACCAACGCAGGCGTTGCTGCGAAGATGTTCGAGGCTCTCTATGATGAGAATATCAACATCCGCATGATTTCAACCTCAGAGATCAGAGTAACAGTACTTATCGATGACAAGAACACAGAGCGCGCTATGCAGGCAGTTCATGACAAGTTCGCTTTAGGAGAGAGATAAGAATTCTTATGAACCAGAGAACGGATTACATAAGCTGGGATCAATATTTCATGGGAATAGCCATAATGTCCGCCGAGAGGAGCAAGGATCCGAACACGCAGGTAGGCGCCTGCATTGTGTCGCCGGATAACCGCATACTCTCTGTGGGCTACAATGGCATGCCCGCAGGCTGCGACGATGCGGAAATGCCCTGGAACCGCGATGGGGACGGGCTTGACAGCAAGTACATTTTCGTGTGCCATGCGGAGCTTAATTCCATTCTGAATTACCGCGGTGGCGGAACACTCAAGGGCGCAAGGATATACGCAACGCTCTTTCCGTGTAATGAGTGCGCGAAGGCCATAATTCAGAGCGGCATAACAGAGGTTATCTACGACTCCGATAAATATTCCGACTCGGATAGCACGGTTGCTGCTAAGAAGATGTTCTCGATGGCGGGTGTTAAGATCAGACCATATGTGAACGGACATAAGAAGATAGCATTTGAGTTATAAGAGAGTAATCTATGAAACAGGCTAATACTAAATCGGTCAAAATGACCTATAAGGCGCTTGTAAGCTACATACTTAATACAAATTACAGAAGTGCGTCGGGAGTGATGGGACTTACTATAAGTGTCGGCTCACTCGCGGCGCTTATCTTTACATGGAATCAGTCCAACACGCAGAACAAGCTTGTGCTGCTTGCGGTCGGACTGCTTTTTACGGTGATCAATCCGCTGGTTCTGTCGTACAAGGCGTTCAGGCAGTTGAAGCTGTCGCCGTCATACAAGAAGCCGATTGATTATACCTTCTCCGATGAAGGCATAGGGATAAAGCAGGGGGAGCAGGAGTTCACCCTCACATGGGACATGATAGTGAGGCTTATGCTGACCAAGGCGATGCTTGCGATATACACAAGCCGCGTGCATGCTTTTGTGATACCGGTGTCGGAACTCGGGGAGGACGGCGCGAAGATCATCACCTCTGTGGTGCAGTTCACCGAGAATTATGGACCGAGGCTGTCGGGGAACCTGAAGGCGTACCGGACAGGCAAGGGAATAAAGTGATTGGCTACGATGACGCTGCGTGAGCGCCGCACTAAAAACACGCAGTGATGCTACGATGACGCTGCGTGAGCACGGGTACGAAAAGTACGCAGGGACGCTCGCGCTCTATTTCACGGCGTAGCCGTTCTAAGCTCGTGAGAGACCTCGCTAAGAACGGACGCCGCTCTATAGCCCTGCTTAACTTTTATACCCGTACTCACTTCGCTGTTTCCTGTTAACAGCGTTCGCATGCGCGGCTGTCTCCTCGGAGTGACTACGGACGAAGCTTAGAGTATCTTAGACTTTTCTTTGTTCCCCAGTCACGAGCGGCACGGATGCCGCGAGAGGCACTGATGAGCCATGGATGGCGAATCTGTGCCGGTGACGGTATTATACAAGCATCTTTGCGAAAAGTCTTAGATACTCAAGCTGAGGGAGTCTTCACTCAGAGGGGACAGATCGTGCAAAGAACGCGTCAAAGCATGATATACGAGAGAATACTAAATGGTTACAGATAGTTACAATTATAAAGACACATTCGAATATGGCCGTAAGCTCGGCGAGGAGGTCAAAGGTGGTGAGGTGTTCCTGCTCTATGGGGACCTCGGCGTGGGGAAGACGGTGTTCACGCAAGGTTTTGCGGCGGGGCTTGGGATAAGTGAGCCGGTGGTGAGCCCGACATTTACGGTGCTTAAGGAGTATTATGAGGGGCGGTTGCCGCTATTTCATTTTGATTGCTACAGGGTTGAGGATTCTTCGGAGATGGAGGAGATCGGCTTTGACGACAAGCTCGGTGGAGAGGGCGTGTGCCTTATCGAGTGGCCGGGGCAGATAGATGACATACTTCCGGGGGATGCGGTTAAGATAACGATAGAGAAGGATCCGGAAAAAGGGTTTGATTATCGAAGGATAACAATGTGTCATCCAGAGTGAAACGAAGGATCTTATGGAGGTGTTAGATGAAAATACTCGGCATAGACAGCTCCGGAAATGTCGCGGGCGTTGCGATAGTTACTGACGGAGTGACTACAGGTGAATATACGATCAATCATAAGAAGACACACAGTGAGACTTTGCTTCCGATGGTGGATGAGCTGCTGAAGATGACGGAGACAGACCTTAAATCCATAGACGCCATTGCCTGTGCTTCGGGACCGGGTTCCTTCACGGGCTTGAGGATAGGCGCAGCTACGGTTAAGGGGCTGTGTCTTGCACTCGACAAGCCGGTGATCGCAGTTCCCACACTGATGGGTTTGGCTTACGGCTTAAGTACGGCTACAAGGCTTGTGTGTCCTTTGATGGACGCAAGAAGAAACCAGACTTACACCGCGCTTTATGATGTGAGCGGATCATTTCCCGAAGCGGTTAAAGAGGACTGTGTGGTCGGTATAGAGGAGATAATATCAGCTGTAAACGAAATAGGAAAAGAAGTGATCTTTACAGGGGACGGATGCCCTGTATTCAGGGATACAATAGAGGAGAAGCTGACCGTGGGGCACAGCTTTGCACCCGCACATCTGAACAGACAGAGGGCAGCAGCGGTTGCGTCCTTAGGAGAGCTGATGGCCAAGCGGGGAGAGCTGATAAGCGCGGATGAATTCACGCTTACCTACTTAAGAAAGTCGCAGGCCGAGCGAGAAAGAGAAGCGGGCATCATTGCCAAGGGAAGTCTATCGGAATAATAGCAGTGTCATGTCTTACGCTTAGCGAAGGATCTTTATATGTCAGAGATTGAAAAAAACTGTAATATACATATTGAATTAATGGAAGAAGAGCTACAGGATATTATGCTAAAGGCGGTCGCGGAGCTTGAGCAGCGGGCGTACTCCGTTCCATGGAGCGCCGAGTCCGTTGCGGACACCTTAAGCTATGATCATAATTTCATTATTACTGCGAGCAGCGGGGAAAAGCTCGCCGGTTACCTGATATTCAATCTTATCATGGATCAGAGTGAGCTTCTTCGGATAACGGTTGACGAGACCCTTCGCAACAACGGTATCGGAAGAAAGCTGATGGACAGCTACATCAATGAGATAAAGGGCGTTGCCGAGTCAAGCCTGCTCGAGGTCAGAGCATCAAATGTACCGGCGACAGCCTTATATGAGAGCTGCGGATATGAAATGCTCGCAACAAGAAAGGGATACTACAGTGAGCCGGTTGAGGACGCGCTTGTTATGAGTCTTACATTTTAAGAAAATAGAATAGTAATATGTAAAAACAGGGAAAGCAGATCGAATCTGTATTCCCTGTTTTTGCATATTGTTATAGAAATTGTATTAAATCTCTTTAAGCGCGCGTTTGTGGATGTACATCGCCGCGTCGGCTCGGTCGAACACATCCGATACGTAATAATCGCTTGCTTTGTCGAATACCGCCATACCGCAGGCTATGACCACTCCGCCATCTTCCTTGTTCTTAAGCGAGGTGGTGCAGATCGTATTGAGAAGTGCCGCGCGGTGGAGAAAGTCCTCGCCGGTGAGTATGATCACGAATTCGTCTCCGCCTATCCTGTATACGGGGCTGTGCTTGAATACGTTGCATATGAGCTTGCAGGCTCGCTGGATATATTCATCGCCGGCTGTGTGCCCGTTGTGATCGTTTACTTTCTTCAGATCGTTGACATCGCAGAGTATGATGGCGAAGCTTGTATGAGGGTTATTGCTTATCGCCTCGTTGAGCTCCTGCTCGGCAGTCAGGTAGGCATGCTTGTTTCTTATGCCGGTCAGTGCGTCGCGGGTTGCCATCTGCTTAGCCTGCTTGTATTCTTCCTCGCGTTTCATGGAGTCATTAATGTTGCTGACAGCCACGATGATGTGATCGGAATCATTCTCAGGCTTGACAGCTCGCAGGTTCACATATTCCGGTTTGCCGTCGAGCATAAGACGGTAGGTCAGTGAATAAGTGGAGTCCTTTGATAGCTCGGCGAGAAAGCGGTCGCGCTGAATCTCCTGGGCAAGAAGAGGGTAATCATCGGGATATATGGCATGCTTTATATTCTCCAAAGAATCCGCAAAGAAATCATCTCCGTGGGTTCCCTGCTCAAGCTGGGCATATTTGGAGCTGGAGCTGTACTCTGTATATTCGTTGGTCTTTATATTTACGTAGTAGATGACTTCGTAGCGGCTGGCAAGTGCTAAAGCTATCTGACTGTAGGTATTTGTCTTGAATGCACTCTCCTGGTCACGAAGAAACTGCTTTTCCACATTTTTCACGCCGACGATCATATAATTGTCGTCGGACCCGATTCCCTGTGTGGTCTTCAGGCTGTAGTGAAGATACTTTCCGTCTACCAGGAGCCTGTAGTTTAAGGTGAACGGGACTCCGGTGGATATGACTTCGAGAAATGATTTCTTGCTTATCCTGGCGAAGAATTCGCGCCTGTCATCGGGATGGACAAGGAACTCGCCGCTCGTGAAAGCATCCTTGAAGAAGTCCTCTCCCGAGGAGAGTACTAAAAGCTTATCGCTTCCGGAGGTTGCACCGTATTCTATGTAGGCGCCGGTTTCTATATTGATATAATATACGCTCACATAATCGCGGGCAAGAGAAAGGGCAAGTCTTGAAAATGTCATCTCGCTTCTTAAAATCTCTGTTTTGCCGCGTGATTCGTTCTCGGTGAGCTGCTCGGTGTTCAGTGCAGTGACCTGCTCGAGCGGTGAATAGCTATTCTTGTGTGACTTTTTCAAAAAAGCCATAGAAACCTCCGTGGTTGTGAATCTGATATTTTGGAACAACAAGCTAATTATAATGGATGAATTTGGATATTTCAAGGGAAAAATTCAATGCACGGGCCGGTGAGATTGCAACGTGAAATCCGGCAAAAAAACAGGGAGCCGAGTGGCTCCCTGATGAAAATCATCATCCTTCGATGATGGGAAGAATCTGTGTTATAAGGTTGTCCATATCCTCGAAAACTCCTGCCTTGGTGGTGCCTAAGACATTTACATTTTGAATGTGGGACATAAGATCGTCATAGTTTTTATTGAGCGAGTCATATGCTTTGTTAATGTCTGCAAAATCCTTGTCCGCAGCCTTCGCAGCCAGGGCTATCTCATCCTGAACGACATCGGTCTGCTGAGCACTGTCGGAGATGGCGCCGAAGGTTTCGTGTGCATCATCCACATCCTTCATGCTCTTGTCGAGGGCGTTCATGGAAAGATCTATATTATGTGAGAAGGTGTCGGTCTGGGACTTTGCTTCCTTCAAGCTTGACTGGATATCCGCCGAAAGGATATTGATCTGTTCAGCGAGCTTTCTTACCTGTTCGGCAACTACCGCAAATCCTTTTCCGGCCTCACCCGCACGGGCTGCCTCGATAGATGCGTTAAGGGCCAGCATGTTGGTCTGACCGGCCACACTGACTATCTGCTTCATACAATTCTCTATGGATTCAACTGCTTCCTCGAATTTGTTGAAGTCGGTTTTCATGTCTAAGAAGGTGCCCTTTACCACTTCCGAGCTGTCCTTTAAGCCGTCAACTTTGGTTTGGGCATGCTTTACGGATTCGACGATTCCGTGCTTGACATCCTCAAACTTGGATGCGCTTTGCTCAAGGCCCGAGAAAACCTCGGCGAAGTCGTCGAGTCTTTCTTTCATGACGGCATTGTTGCTCATGATCTCCTTGAATGAATCCTCAAGTTCGTGCATTTCGGAGAGAGAATCAACTTCGTTTGCGGCAAGGCGCTTCTCATAGTCGCGCACATTGTCGACAATATATTTTATAGGGTAAGTATCTGTCTTGGCTGAGGCCTTTGCGCCGAAGGAGGCTTCTGCAGCCGGGTCGTAAGAATACTGTTCATTTCTTTTTTTCTTTCCAAACATCCCGATACACCTCCTTATTCAAAGACCACGCAGGTCATGGACTGGTTTACGAACTGGTTGTTGTAATGCTCGCCGTAGCCGACGAAGCCGCAGTAACAGCCGCCTAAAGCAGTCATGGTCCTGTGATAGTCATCCCATATCTTGTTATCGTTGAAGAGGATGTATCTGAACAGGCAGTTTACGGAGAAGACGCCGGATATCCTTGAGAAATCCGCTTTTATCTCGTCTATGGTCTCCTGAGCGACCTGACGATAGTCCTTGAGCTCAAGGAGTGTCAGAACGTCGGAATCGTTTACCTGCCTGAAGCATGCGATACCGTTTCCCATAACCTCTTTGATGGAGACGATCATTATATCGTTTCCGACTATCTTTCCGAAGGGGTTCTTGAAGGTCTGGCTTGTTATGTCTTCCTCTTTTATTCCGAGGGCATTCATATATACATTCTTTGCAGGCTTTCCGTCAAGCTCGCCGATGTAGTACTTTGCTCTGTCTGTCTTAGATGCAACAAAGCGTATATCGCCCATAGGCTTGTAGATATTTTCCTTATACACCTTTGCGCGTCCGTTGACATTCTTGACTATCATGTATACAACGGCATCCTCATAGCACCTTCCGTTTGCGGAAAGCTTGCCGGGAGCGCCTGTTCCGCCCATAAGTGATATGCTGTTTCTCTTAAGCATGCCGTCCATAGTTGTGAGAACCGCCGCATCGTTGCCTGCGCACAGGTCTATGACAACCGTGTTATCCCTGCCGGGACGTACCTTGCTGATATCTTCAGCAAGTCTCTTGATGTGCTCGGCCGGCTTAACCGATACGTTCGGCAAAACATTTGCCGCAATTTCCACACCCTCTGTAAATGCGGTTACCGAGACGCCGGTTTCACATACAGAGGTGTCGTAGCTCATGGCCACGCAGCCTATGCTCGGTACACCGGGGAAGAGCTTCTCAAGCTCCTGTACATGACGCTCGAAATTCTCTTCCGAAGAGAATAATATAAGGCCTTTGGGGTTCGAGATGCCCCTTACGGCCTCGGACAGATTACCGGATTTGCTCATTCCGAATAATTGTTTCATACGCCTACCTCCCAATTTTGGAATTGTTACGATGATAGTAAAAATTCGCTTTCATCATTCGTAAACAGATATGCTTATTTTACTAAAAACAGGTGTGGATTGTCAACTTTATACTGTTTTTTTTACGGGGTTTATATACGTTTAACGATATTAACGAAAACACAGATTTGGCAAACACATCCGACGGAAAATACGATTGCATAAAAAGCTGTATTTTGATAAAATGTCGCATAGGTGTATGCTTTTGTATTAACGGAGGTGAAAATAGATGGACGAGATTAACGCTTATGAACATGAACAGCGGTTTAATGATACGGTAACTAAGATCAGTGAGGAAAGCTATCCCGTTTTATTGAGGCGTGTAATGCAGACGGAGGCCGAGGCCTTTGCTGAGTATGCGAAGGTAAGCGAGGAAAAGGCTGATAAATCAAAGCGTACAGAAGATGAAAAGGCGTTGGCAGCAGTCAGAACAAAGACTGATAACGCCCACATCGGTCTGCATGGAATGAAGTATATTATCGGAGCGAGAGAACAGCGCGCGGCTCGAGAGTTCTTCTTTAATCATGCCATCAGCAAGATGAAGGAGCCGCATGGTGAAATCGATAAGGATCTGACAGTCTTTCTCAAGGATGACGAGACGGCACATGTAAGCAATGTGGAGCTGCTTACTGCTTTCGCATCCAAAGATGAGGAGAAGATCCGTCCTTATTTAGAGAAAATGATGATAAGTGTTCTTAGCGAGGACATGTCCTGGGGGATGCTGAATGATCAGTGGCTTGCGGATAATGCCGGTGAGCTCTCGGAGAAGATAGAACGTTTCAGAGTGTTTGACAAGCTCTATGATGAAAATAAGTGGTTCAGATACTATCTGCCGGATAACATGAAGTCTTTGATTGAGAACCGGCTGAAGGAGGCTTCCATTTTCAGAGAGGCGCTTGAGCTTAAATTCGAACGGCAGGGAATCGATATCGACAACAATGTGATCAGGAAGCATTTTCATTACAGGGATTATAAGGATATAAAGAGTGAAGCTGAGATAAAGAAGAGCCTTAACGCAAAGAGGGAGGAATTTCAGAAAACCCTGGTCAGGGATTTTGAGATTACGAAGTTTATCAGAATTGTGAATGACGAGGAACAGTCTCAGTCGGCAGAGGAGGTACGCCGGACCGAGGCACCTGAAAATGCCGGGTATAAGGAGGCAAAACGCCTGATTAAGGATGTTCCCGAGGAAATGAGGGAAGACTTTGATAAGGCTTTAAAGGATATGACGACGGATATCGGAGACTTCAGCTTCTCCAATTGGAATTATCTTAACTATGATACCGTTACCGAAGAGTTGAGAGCAGCTTCTCATGACTATCGTTATCTCAGAACCAAGATGAAGGGCAGGGGTGCAAAAACAGTTTCACTCGAAGAAAATGTTAATGCGCTGCTCAGGCTTTCGGCTGCCGCTCACGCCTTCAGACATGTAAACGGCGCAAGCTCATGGTATGGCACAAGTGAACGCCAAAAACGCGCCAATACCATAGCGTCGAATGTTAAGATATTTATCGACAGATGCCTCGAAGGAGAGGACAGGAAGGATGCGTTAGAGCCGCTTGAGCATTTTAAGCTGTCGTCTGAAAAAAACAAGAAGGCGAAGGTAAAGGCAAAAGTTGTCGAGACCACCTATGAATTAAAGAAACTTCACAGAGCATGGAAAAAATGGAGAGTAGTTTTATCCAAAGACAATTTGGACACTCCCGAGCGTCGCCTGCTTCGATATAAGAGATTGTTTGACGACTACCGCGAACCCTTACAGCTGTGGGTGTCGAACAAGGAACTTTTCAAAGAATACGGAAGTAAAAGCGAGAATGAATTTGCCGAAAGAGCCATAGCGGAGTATACACGAGTGACTCATGAACTTGCGTTTATCGACTGGGCGCGCAAAAAGGGCAATCCCGCCCGAATCCAAAAGAGCGAAGTGGATGCGCGGATAGATGAGGAGCTTAAGAAAGCAGATGATATAAGAGAGATGAAGCCTCTGAAACAGGCTGTGGATGACGGTCTGGATGAGGAACAGAAAAGGCATGTGTTGCAGGCTGATCAGTGGATGCTTCGCAATATCAACGAGCTCGATCAGAGTGAATTGGTTACGAAGCTGCTCAGGAAGACCAAAAGAGAGAGACTGTACATCTATTATCTGATTGAGTCAAATGCGAGGGTTAAGCCGTCTGCAGAGGATATAGAGAAATCCCAGAAGGATTACCACCCGAATGTTGCTAAGATAAAATCTCGCATGGTCAAGAGCCGGTTTAAGCTTCTGGCGCGATATAATAAAACTACGATTTATTGGGATAAGCTCAGGCAGGCTATGGATATCTGCGACGGTAACCGGTGCCTGATAAGAGAACTGTATGAGCCAAAAACCGGTGATGCAGAGAATGAGGATGAGCTTAAGCCCACAGAGGCAAGGAAGCTGAGGGCATTTAATACCTACCGTGCGCTGGACAAGTACAGAACGATAGTTGCGCAGTGCGGCGGCGATAAAGATGAGGTGCTTAAGCGAAAGGACGAGCTTGAAGCAGCCTCGGCTGAATTAAAAGAATCTTATGACAGCATGCTTGAGGCCGAAATGAATGACAGGGCAGACGCCGGCTCCTTGAAGCAGGAAGCCCTGGCCGAGGCTAACGGTATCGAAAAGATGGCGGCGTTTATGGCAGTGGGAAAAGGCCTGAAGTTCGAGAAGTTCGGCTTTGCAGGAGCCGCTGTCGGCGGAACGGCGCTTATTGCTGACGGAGCTATCAATCTTATCATGCAGATAACCGATTTGTGCATGCAATGGTCAGATATCTCAGGTTCAGAGCTCTTGTCCAAGATTGCGGATATTGTGTCTACAGCCACATCGACTGCAGGCACAGTATGGCAGAATGTGAGCAATATGATGGATGTTGCAGGCGGTGTCGCAAAGGATGTCGCAAAACAGACTGCTGCCCAAATAGCAAATGTCGTATCAACGGCCAGCTCGAGTGTGAATGTGACAGCGGGACTGGCGCAGATGATAATTCAGACAACTCAGGGAGCTCATGCAGCAAGTGCCCATGAACATCTTAAACGTAAGTATGAATCGGGGCAGGCAAATGCGAGTGAACGAGAGAAGAGATATGATAAGGAATTGCTGAAGTTCAGTGATATGGTCAGAAAGTATAAGCTGGAAAAGGCAACTTCTTATGTAGCCGGGGGCATGCTTGGTCTGGCAGCGTTGGCGTTTGCGCCTGTCGGTATCTATTTTTCGTTGGCATCAATGGCATTAAAGCCTTCCATAAACTTTTTGGGAAACAAGGGTATTTCTGAGATTAGTCAGAAGCTTGTTGACGGATTTGTGGAGTTAGAAAGAATGCTCCCGATAATAATTGCTGAGCGCCGCGGATGGAAAAGGGTGGAGGACACCGCTACAGGCCGGATACTTTACCGTGATTCGCGAAATCATTTCCATGAGGAACGGGAGGTTATGGAGGCGCCTGAAAAAGAGAAAATCAGGAAGGCACTTCAGAAGAAGATAGCAGTAAAGTATAATTTCGGTTCATATGGAGCGATGCTCAGCATGGTTGCAAAGCGATATGCGCAGTTTATACACAGCAAGCTTTTCCCTGTTCCGGGTGAGGATTTTGAATACTATAAGCAACTTCTTGGTTCATTCGGACTTACATATAAGGCAGCAAGTGCCAATAAACCCGGAAAACCTACCGTTGAAATGATTGCTAAGAAGCTGATGGGTAAATAGGAGGGACATTGATAATGGAAAAAGATAAAATATTGCAGATAAGAGCACAGTTACTGGAACAGCTTAAGAACGATCTTATCGTGGACTATTTTGCTGCAGAGTACATATCCGAAGAAGAAAGCGGGATTCCCTGCGGAGAGATAACCGTTATGTTTAATTCCTTAGGCATGAATTCAAATGAAGCCTTCGGAGAGTTGTTCTTCGCTCCGGATGCCGATGAGGAAAGCACGGTAAGTTATTTCGAGTGTGTGATACTCATTTCTGATTCGCTTGAAAATGCGGATATGGCGGCATTGAAGGCTGCCTGTGCAAAGCATAATCTTACTTCACCGGCCGGATTTTTCTTCGTGGATGAAGAGGGTAATCGTCTGGTCTTCAAGCTCGGAATTCCATTTTCCAAGAGATTTGAAGAGGATGTACTCTTTGAAGAAATGAATATAGCGGTAGGTAATGCTCTTGATATTGTAGACAGGGCAATAGATGAGCTTTTGGATATAGCGGAAGAATAAAGACGAAAAAGGTAAGCCTGTTTAAGGAGTACAAAGATGAGGATTGTCGAATTAACAAACGATAATGTTGACGATTATGAAGGTTGTTTAGATAGTGATCTTTTAGACAACATAGGAAGAGAATACCACGGTGGTGCGGTAGCGTTGAAGGAGAAAGCTGACGATGTCAGTGCGGCTCTTTTCTGGAATCTTAAGAATGTCGAGACTGAGAATGAGGATACAATAAACGAGATACTTAATCTGAGCTCGGCAGACTCCGAATGCGGTGACGAGATACTTTGTTTTTTCGATGAGAAGAATAATTCGTGCGGCGCTAAAAAAGCGGTATTTGAATTTGCCGAACTGGATAAGGAACTTCAGGGGCTGCTTGAAAAGGACGGTTTCGATATTCATAAAGCCGAAAGCAGGGATATAATTGTCTCCTTAGGCGATATGGCAGGACTTAAAGCTATGAGAAAAAAGACACCGGAATATGTTAAAAGTCTTTCTGATATTACGGTAAGACAGTTCAAGACCGGAATTATGGCTTGCGTCCTGAGGGGAAGATACGGACTTTTGGATGATCTTCCGTTTCTTCCGATGACATGGTTTGATGCCGAAAGGTCTTCCTGTGTAGTTACGGACGCTAAGGTTAACGGACTTCTTTTGGTCCGAGAGGTCGATGAGGGGGTGTATCGTGTTGAGCTGTTATTTGCTATGCAGCCTGACGCCAATATAAACCTTCTTAATATGATCAGGCACTCGATACAGGCTGCCATAAAGCATGGGTCCCCGGAGGATCGTATAATACTCAGAAGGCATTCTTCCGCTTCGAATGCTCTGATAGGGCATATGTTTCCCGGCAGGAAGGGAGAGCAGGTAGTTCGGGGGGAGAAGAGTTATGGATAAGATCTCTGAGTTCTTCAGAATATTGGGGCGCCTGATTTCTGCTTCGCAGACAGACAACGAGGCGGTGGATAATTTTGTTTTTACCAGCGCAGAGTATTTGGAATATGTGGCGTTCGTAGGAGTTTTGCTGCTTCTGCTCTTTAATCCCAAGCTCAGAAAGCACAAGAGCGCTGAAGACCGGTGCATGTTCTATGAATGTGTGCTTGTTATCGGCATTCTGTTCTTGTCGATAGGTACAGGTCTTATCGTTGAATTTGGTCTGCCGATGTTTTTCTTTAACGTTAACAACATTTCCTCTATCATGGAAATTCTGTACTTGCTGATACTTGTACAGTGGCTTGTATGTGTTGATTACAGTCTGTTTCGAAGCAGGGATCATATCAAAAGAAGATACAAACATGCAGTGATACCGGTAATCGTACTTGTGGTGCTGGAGGAAGCTCATGTATGGGTTATAGAGCATGTCGATAGTATTTCGGAAGGTTATCTGGATATCGTGTCGGGCGTGCTGTATTATCTCAAGATTGTTATTGAACTGTCTTATATTGTTACAGCTGTCATCCTTGAAAAAAAACACTTCAAAGAAACGAAGGAACCGAGGTTCTTAAGACTGGAAGCGTTCGGCATACCCTTTATCTTGGGAGTTTTATTCAGGTTCTATGATGCTTCATTAATTGCCTTGGGAATTATCCTTACGTATAAGGCCATGAAGAGGCGTGACAGGTATATTGACGGTCAGACGGGCTTCTATAATCGTGACTATTTAGATTACTTAAGAGAGTATCGCAGGAAACTGGGTGATACAAAAGAGGGCGGAATATATATCGAGGCAAAAGGGCACCGGGATGAGATGGCGGAGCTTATCAGCGAGATCAAACCGGTTAATATCGACGTATTTGCGCTTGATAGCGACAGCTTTTATCTTAGGAGTGACACTGACAGAAAATCGGCGCTGTTAATGATTGCAATGACGATTGATGAGGCTGTAAGACAGTCTGACGAGCCTTATGAGGCGTTAATCGATATCAAAACACCGGCATAGCATACGGAGGAAAAATGAGCGAGATGAAATCATATAACGAAGCGGATATCAGAGCGAAATACACCGAACTCACAAGGTTTTTGATTAGACAGGGGCTTACGATAACCACCATGGAGAGCGCGACGGCGGGGCAGCTTGCCTCGCTTATCACGGATACCGAGGGATCTTCGGCGGTGTTAAAGGGGGCTTTCGTTACTTACTGCAATGAGGCGAAGATTATGCAGGGGGTTCCGGCGGAGGTTATCGAAAAATACTCGGTTTATTCAAAGGAAACTGCTGAGGCTATGGCGGCTGCGTGCGCGAATGCCTACGGCGCGGACATAGGAATAGGTGTTACCGGAACCATGGGCAATGTGGATCCGGAAAACCTCAAGGCTTCAGAGCCGGGCAAGGTGTACTTTGCAATTTGGTTTAGGGGAGATGTACACTCGTATTTGACTGAGCTGCCCGCCATGCCGGACAGACTGTCATATAAGCTTGCGGCGGCTGAAGAGATCAGGGTAAAGCTTATGGAGCTTCTTGAAAAGGTGTCATGACTTACGCGTAGCGAAGAGTCTTTAAACGGAGATGATAGAATGAAGAGATACGGATTAGCATTATTGATAATACTAGCGCTTTTTCTGTGCGGGTGCAGAGCCTCGGAAAGTCAGAGCCTGCCGCAGCAGTCTACAGTTGCGGTTGTTACGACCGAGCATATGGCGCAGGACAAGACAACAAGAGAACAGAAGACTACGGAAGCGGTAAGTGAGCAGACAGAGGAGAGTACGGAAGAAGTAACGACTGAGGAGCCTGCAACGGAAGAGAAAACGACAGAAGAAAACGCTGTTGAAGAAAACGAAGCCGTTTCCTACAAGGAGTATCATTTCAAGAACAAGAGCCGCCTTAACGATCACTATGAAAAGCACGGGAAGGAGATGGGCTTTGACTCGGCAAAGGAGTATGAGCAGGCGGCCTCCGATGTGGTAAACAATCCCGACGCTCTTCACAAGACGGAGAAGGAGGACGGGGACGACGTCTATTATGTGGAGGCGACAAATGAGTTTGTTGTTGTGTCGAAACAGGGTTTTTTGAGAACTTATTTCCTTCCGGATAAGGGGATAGATTACTTTAACAGGCAGTAAAATCAGGGCTTGTATCGGGTGAACAAAAAGACAAAAAAGTATTGTAAATCTTTGATTGTTCAAGTTGACTAAAAGTGCTTTTTTTAGTAAAATATAATTCGGTGTGCGGCACTGTGCGAGGAGGGCAACAGTGTCCCATGCACACGCCCGCGTAATGTGAATTGTCACTTTGTGACACGCGAGCGGTGCGGTGAGCAGAGTGTCTCTGCTCGATTGAAATATATTATATGCAAGGGGTGTAATCATGGAAAAGATTAAGGAGTTTGGATGGCAGAAGGTAATGATCGTGGCATGTGTTGTCGAGATCATACTGGGCGTGGTGTTCGGCGCGTTGCTTGGCTCGGTTC
Organism: Lachnospiraceae bacterium; assembly: GCA_017525525.1. Lineage (GTDB taxonomy): Bacteria > Bacillota > Clostridia > Lachnospirales > Lachnospiraceae > Coprococcus_C. The sequence continues at coordinate 21,780 of JAFXSQ010000068.1, forward strand.
CCGCAGGAGCGGTTTCGGGAGTTGTGTCAGCAGTTGTGACCGGATTTTTAATTTTCGCACTTTGCGGCGGTGAGGTGCCGGGACACTCGAAGAGCGACAAGTACAGAAAGCTCTTCATGAACCTTCCGGTCGGCTTTGCGCAGGCAAAGATCGTGAGAAGCGGTGCTGATATCAACTACAGCATCGAAGATGCAAATGAGAAATTCGGTGATTATTTCAATCTTGATTCTACGGACTATGAGCATAAGATTTTGGGAGACAGTAAGATAGAAGTGCTCCAGGATATCAATGCATGGTTCAAGGCATATAACAATTCAGGTACAAGAGAGGGTGACTTCATGGATGTCGAGATAACCATGGAGAAGCTCGGAAAGGTATTCAACACTCTGATGTACAAGTCAGAGGCAGACTATATCAACATGGTGGTAATCGATATCACCGAGCAGAAGGAGACAGAGAACAAGCTCTCAGCTGCCATTGAGGATGCTAATGCAGCATACAAGACTCAGGCCGAGTTCCTTGCGAACATGAGCCACGAGATCAGAACCCCTATCAACGGTATCCTCGGCATGCTTCAGCTCACACTTATGGCTGATGACCTTCAGGCGGATTACAGGGACAACCTCCTTACAGCCAAAAGCTGCGCAGATAACTTACTCAGACTTATCAATGACATCCTTGACATAAGCAAGCTTGAGGCAGGAAAGTACAGCTTAAAGGAAGAAAATTTCGATATAAAGGCAGCCATAGAAGAGACTGTTGCGGCTCATGTTCCGACAGCAGCAAACAAGAACCTTGCTTTAGACTGCACCTTCGGCAACAACATTCCGAAGCTTGTAAGAGGCGACGGACAGCGTATACAGCAGATATTAAACTGTCTGCTCTCAAATGCATTGAAGTTCACCGCTGACGGAAGCGTCAGGGTTAAGATAGCAGCCATAGACAACGACAAAGAGAACATAACACTCCGTATGGCTGTCGCAGATACGGGAATAGGTATATCCGAGAAGGATATGGACAAGCTCTTTATAAGGTTCTCACAGGTAGACAGTTCCGATACCAGACGCTACGGCGGCTCGGGCCTCGGTCTTGTCATCTCAAAACAGATTGCAGAGCTTATGGGCGGTACAATAAGCGTACAGAGTAAGGAGGGCATAGGCTCGACCTTCATCGCCGAGATACCCCTCAAGGTAGTTAAGCAGGCAGACATAGAGGCAGAGAAGGAAGCGGCAGCCAAGGAAGCAGAGAAGGAACCGGCAGTTATCTCCATCAACGCCAAGGGCAAGGCAAGGATCCTCGTTGCAGAGGACGAGCCGGTTAACCAGCAGGTTATCGGAAAGCTCCTCGGTATGGCAGGCTTCTCTTACGACATAGCAGAAAATGGCGAGAAGGCTGTAGAGCTCTTCAAGGAGAAAAACTACGATGTAGCGCTCTTTGATGTGCAGATGCCCGTTATGGACGGCATAGCAGCCACTCAGGTTATCCGTGAGATAGAGCAGAGAGAACACAAAAAGCGTCTTCCTATCATAGCAGTGACCGCAAGAGCGATGTTCGGCGATAAGGAGCGTATCCTCGAGAACAAGCTTGATGATTATATCGCAAAGCCGTATAACCTTAATACTATCGTTGAGACACTCAATAAATACATAGAAGACTAATAATAGTAGGATCAAAATTCAAATTATAAATCATACAAAACTACGCGCGGTCGGCATAAAAGCCAAACTTCAAGCCCGCCGCGAGCGGAAAAAAATCAGGACGCATTTCAAAGCGTCCTGATTTTTTTATTAGCGGGATAAGTGAGACCTTAGCGAGCGTATGCGAGCTTAGTTCTAACTTATGCGAAGCGGTCGGGCAGCCAACCTTGGTTGCCGACCGCATCCCGACTGGATGAAAGATATAGGTTGATTGTTTCATGACTGAATGAAAGTAAAAAAGATCGGCAGTCAATTATGACTGCCGATCTTGTGTGATCTTTGTGTTTTATCTTATGCCTTAGGACCTGCAGCAACAAGTGCCTTTCCTGCATCATTTGTCTCGTACTTCTTGAAGTTCTTTACGAAACGTCCTGCAAGATCCTCAGCCTTCTTCTCCCACTCGGAAGCATCTGCATATGTATCTCTAGGATCAAGGATTCCGCTGTCTACGCCCGGAAGCTCTGTCGGAACCTCGAAGTCGAAGATCGGGATCTTCTTGGTAGGAGCGTTGTTGATGTCACCGTTAAGGATAGCATCGATGATACCTCTTGTATCCTTGATGGTGATTCTCTTTCCTGTGCCGTTCCAGCCTGTATTTACAAGGTAAGCCTTAGCGCCTGACTTCTGCATCTTCTTTACGAGCTCCTCGCCGTACTTTGTAGGATGAAGCTCAAGGAATGCCTGACCGAAGCATGCTGAGAAGGTCGGAGTAGGCTCCGTGATTCCTCTCTCTGTACCTGCAAGCTTAGCTGTGAATCCTGAAAGGAAGTAGTACTGTGTCTGCTCAGGTGTGAGGATAGATACCGGAGGAAGTACTCCGAATGCATCTGCTGAAAGGAAGATAACATTCTTAGCGTCAGGACCTGCGGAGTTCTTGTTAACCTTCTTAGCGATATTCTCGATATGATCTATCGGGTAAGATACACGGGTATTCTCTGTAACACTCTTGTCATGGAAGTCGATCTTTCCTGCCTCGTCAACAGTAACGTTCTCAAGAAGAGCGTTGCGGCGGATAGCGTTGTAGATATCCGGCTCAGACTCCTTGTCAAGGTCGATAACCTTAGCATAGCAGCCGCCCTCGAAGTTGAATACGCCGTTGTCGTCCCAGCCGTGCTCGTCATCACCGATAAGGAGACGCTTGGGATCGGTTGAAAGTGTGGTCTTGCCTGTACCTGAAAGGCCAAAGAAGATTGCTGTGTTCTTGCCTTCCATATCTGTGTTAGCCGAGCAGTGCATGGAAGCCATGCCCTTAAGAGGAAGATAGTAGTTCATCATGGAGAACATACCCTTCTTCATCTCACCGCCGTACCATGTGTTGATGATAACCTGCTCGCGGCTTGTGATGTTGAATACAACTGCTGTCTCGGAGTTAAGACCGAGCTCCTTCCAGTTCTCAACCTTAGCCTTAGAAGCATTATATACTACGAAGTCGGGCTCGAAGTTCTCAAGCTCTTCATCGGTAGGCTGGATGAACATGTTCTTTATGAAGTGAGCCTGCCAAGCAACCTCAACTATGAAACGAACTGCCATACGGCTATCCTTGTTAGCGCCGCAGAATGCATCTACTACATAGAGCTTCTTGTCGCAGAGAGCCTTAACAGCTATCTCCTTAACTGCTGTCCATGTCTTCTCGCTTGCAGCGTGGTTATCGTTCGGATAACCCTCAGTGGTCCACCATACGGTGTCCTTTGAATTCTCGTCCATTACGATGAACTTATCCTTAGGAGAACGTCCTGTGTAGATACCTGTCATAACGTTGACAGCGTCAAGCTCTGTGTTAACACCCTTGTCATAGCCTGTAAGCTCAGGCTTCATCTCCTCCTCAAATAAGTACTCGTAAGAAGGATTGCGTACGATCTCGGTAGTACCGGTAATGCCGTACTTGCTTAAATCGATCTGTGCCATGATTCTTTACCTCTTTCTTTCTTTATATTTCCCCTGTTCGTAAGGGTTGTTTACATGTAGGGTTAGATATAGCTAACCTAAGTGCACATACAGCAAAGATTATACCAACAAAGCAAAATAAAATCAACTAAAAAAACGGCCACTTCAGGTATTTTTATTCCCGAAGTGACCGTTTTCAGCGAAGTTTGTCAATAAACCTTATACTATTCCGGAGCTTCGTCTTCTTCCGGATAATATCCGATTCCTGCCAACTGGGCATTTCTTGATCTTGCTCTTTGAAACGGTTGCATGAGCATTGTCAATCAATATGTTGTTATCGCCGCTCTTTACGCTGTCTATTTTAAGCAGATTATCGGCATTGATTTGTTTGCTTTCATTTATATTTATCTCTTTTTCTTTTTTTCGGTTTTGGAAAGCTTTGACTGTAATAATAATTCTTCCTGATTAACACTTACATGAGATTCATCCATACTGTTTTCGTCCTTTTTATAGGATTGTCCTTTTTATAGGATTTTTTTGTCAGGATATATATGTCAACGCCTTTGAAGAGTTTAAATATATGACATTAGTTTTACGCTATGTTTTACCACATACAAAGTCACAAAACAGGCACGAAAATATTCTATCTTTTATCCCAAAACCATCTGAAACGCATAACATCAACCTGTTCTCCCAATACATTTGCGCTCTGGGGTTCAAACTCGACAGGCTCAAAGCCGAGCTTCTTCGCCACTTTTTTTGACGGATAATTGTTGGGAAGTATGCGCATATCGAATCTGTTGATATTGTAATAGTCGTGCATGATGCGCAAGCCTTCCCTAACCGCCTCCGTTGCTATTCCGAGATTTCTGTAGTCGGAGTCTATCTTGTAGCCTATCTCGACAAATGAAGTGTCCGTATCGAACTTAACATTGAAGTTTAACGCTCCGACTATGATATCCGGATCGTCCTTTGTATATATATAATATCTTACGAAAGAACCCATGTCGTAGAGACTGAGCTCACCCTCCATAGCCTGCTGATGATATTCCAAGGTGTAGAAATCCTCCGGTCTTGTGGGTTCGTATCTTTCAAATGTAGAAGCATTCTTTATATAAAACTCCAAAACCTTATCTGCTATCTCCGGGAGCTCTATGGCAAGGATCAGTCTGTCTGTGTAGGTTATGTACGGTGCCATAACTTCCTCCTAAATTATATTTCTTATCATATCTCTTTATTTCTTAAATCTGTGAAAAAATCTGACATAAGAGTTGAACACTTTTCTTCAAGCACGCCCTTGGTTATGCTTGCTCTGTGATTGAATTCCTTCATATCAAGAAGGTTGATCACCGAACCGCAGGAGCCTGCCTTTTTATTCATGCAGCCTATAACAACACGCGGTATCCGCGCCTGAACTATAGCGCCTGCGCACATCTGACATGGTTCCAGGGTCACATACATCGTGCATCCCTCGAGCCGCCAGTCGCCTATTACCTTTGCGGCTTTCTTTATGGCAAGTATTTCCGCATGAGCCAGCGCCAGCTTGTCCTTGTTTCTTCTGTTGTACCCCCGGGCTATAATCTCGCCCTTGTAAACTATTACGCATCCTATGGGGGTATCGCCTTGCCTGTATGCTTTTCTCGCCTGCTTTAATGCCTCGCGCATAAAACGCTCGTCAGTCTCATTATCTACTTCATCAAAATATGCTTTAGCCATTCGCAACCTCCGGCTGCATTCTTATATAAAAAAACTATATAAAATAGTATATCTAAACACAGTAAATGTCAATCAAAACGAATGCATGTAAGCGGTGAAAATAGTATAAATATGTAATAAACAGATGCGGCTGAAGCCTGAGTACAAAAGCAGCACGGGGCTATAGAGCGGCGTCCCTTCTTAGCGAGGTTCCTCACGAGCTTAGAAGGGCTACGCCGTGATATAGAGTGCGAACGTCCTCGTGCGCTTTTAGTACTTCGGGCGAATGCCGCATCGTCACTTATACAGTAAATTTTCTCTTGCAATCCCAGGGGGATTTTGCTATAATATGGTTTCCGTGCAGCCGGGGAGTTAGCGGTGCCCTGTACCTGCAATCCGCTATAGCAGGGGTGATGACCGGCCTCGGGATGTGCTCTGTGGGGCTGCCCTTGGTAAGTGGCGTTGACGCTTGGGTCTTGCGCGACAGGAATCTGTGAACCGTGTCAGGTCGGGAACGAAGCAGCACTAAGCAGAACCTCTTGTGCGCCGCAAGGTAGCCTGGGCCGAGTTAACTGCTGAGGTAACGCTCATGGACGCATCACAAAGCCGGCCGCACGGTTTAATATTTTCTTCTTTACTTTCGCGTGTAAAAATGGTATTATATCCGTAACTATTATTATGTATTCGAGGGTTTTCGTTATTATGAATTACGCAGAGGTAATTGAGTACGTAAAAAAGATGACAAACGAGAACGGCAGGCCGTCCAATTATCCCTTCAGGAGCAGGTATGAGCATACCATGAGGGTTTACAGGTGGGCGATAAAGCTACAGTCAAAGCTTGGGGGAGATTTGGATGTCATTGTACTTGCCGCGTTGCTTCACGATATAGGCTGGGATGAATCCGGTGAGCGTGATCATGCGGAGGTAGGCGCGGAGCTTGCAGTTGAGTATCTTGACAGTCTTGGCGTAGAGCCGGAGATAATCAAGAAGGTCGGCGAGATTATTATGATTCACGAGGATAAGGATACGGATGCCGAGCTTTCTCTTGAGACCAAGATTGTGATGGATGCCGATCTTTTGGATGAAGTCGGCGCAGTCGGTGTTCTGTGGGACGCGATGGCTACGGCGATAGAAGATGAAGCAAGCTATAAGAAGGCGTACTACAGGATAAAGAATTACTACCGTATCAATAAACCGAAGATAAGACGCTGTAAGACGGATGCGGCGCGCGCGGAATGGACAAAGCGCATGCAGCTGATTGAAAACTATATATTCCAGCTTGAGAAAGAATTATTCTAAATAAGAGAGATTATTGAGACCGGAGGTTTAGTGCTTCCGGTCTTTTATGCGCAGGCGCACTTGCAGGCAAGTGCGCCTGCGCAGGGGGTTGTTATGAACAACGTATTACTGAATCTATATCCGTTTCTTCTTTTGGTGATTACATTTTTCGGAGTTAAGAAAGCGAAAAAAGGTGAGGTTGCCGAAGAATTCCTTTCACCCGGGCAGACGAAGATGCTGCAGGGTTCTGTTTGTATTGCCATTATCATGCATCACGTGGTGCAGGATATAACAAGCTATGGTGTTTACAGAAAAGGTCCGATCACACAGTTTAATGATATGGGAATTCTCATGACCTCGGTATTCTTTTTCATATCCGGGTATGGACTTATCACCAGCGTCAACACAAGGCCGGGTTATCTGAAGACCTTCCTGAGGAAGAGACTTCCCACTGTGTTGATACCGTTTTTTATCACGAACATCATAGGTATTCTTATATTCAAGTATTACTGCAATATCCATATGAGCGCATCGCTCATAAAAAAATATCTCATTGGAACTTATCTAATCAACGGAAACGCATGGTTCATTATCGAGATAGTAGTCCTTTACCTAAGCTTCTATATTCTCTTCAGGCTTATCAAAAACAGAGACATAGCGCTTGTTTTGATGTGCGTGGTCACACTGGTCATTATCTGGTACGCTTCAAAACGGGGGCATGATATGGATGGCTTTTCAAGATGGTTCAGGGGAGAGTGGTGGTATAACTCAACCATAGTATTCGCCTTCGGCATGGTCTTCGCGCGCTTTAAAGACAAGCTGACGGCCTTCTTCAATAAGCATTATACGGTGAAGCTTATAGTTGTCGCTGTTCTTTTCGTGGGTACCTATATTGCGGCAGTCTACGCCAATAATTGTCTTGGGTATTATCAGCTCAACATGTCTTTTCATGCAAGGCGCGAGCAGCTGATTACACTTGCGGCCCAGAGTATAGCATGCCTTTTCTCAACGCTGCTTATCATATTGCTCAACATGAAGCTTACGCTTAACAATAAGGCGCTCAAATACCTCGGAGGTATAAGTCTTGAGGTGTATTTGCTGCACCGTTATTTCCTGGATAAGATATTCGGGAGTATGAGGCTCTCGGATCCTCAGTTCCTCGGACTTGTCATAGTTTCGAGTGTTGCGGCGGCAGCCATAGTTTCTCCGATTATCAAATGGATTGTCAAAGGGGTTACATCCCTTCTGTGTAAAAAAAAACCGAAGCTGAATGATACCGATGACACTAAAGCGCCTCAAATTAAGGCAAAGCGCCATCTTAATGAGTATGAGCTTGCGCTTAAAGCGAAAAAGCGCAAGAAGATTACGCTGACGGTTATCGTCGTTATCGCGGCAGCTGCGGCTATCTTTATCGTTGCATACTTCACATTTCTCAAAAATCTTATAGACAAGAGAACATACAATAAGGAGATAAAGGCGCTCAAAGAAGCCTCAGTGGGTGATGAGGTTTATTTCGGACGCTTTGATACAAGCAACAGCACCTTGGGAAGAGACAGGCTTTCCTGGATTGTTGTAAAAAAGGAGGGCAACACGGTCTGTCTGGTCACAAGCTGCGGGATAGCAGGCAGTAACTATAATACAAAGCACGAAAATGTATCCTGGGAGAACTCCGACCTAAGAAAAGAGTTAAACTCAGACAAGTTCACTTCCATGTTCAGCAGCTACGAAGCCGAAAGCATAGTCCCTGTCGATGGAGATATTATTTCCCTGCTGACTGTCTCGGAGGCAGCCGAATATTTTTCAACAGATGCTGACAGAGAGCTTGCGATAACCGAGGTTGCCGAGGCAAAGGGCACCAACATCAACGTCAACAGCAAAGCAAACCAGTGGGACATGAAGGGCTATCGTTCCTCCTGGTGGTGGCTCCGCGGCGAGCCCGATGTGGAGGATATCTACGCCCCTGTCGTCTCAGTCGATGGAAAAATCCAATTAAAAGAGAAAGAAGTAAATCGACCGTATGGGGCAATCCGTCCGTATATACAAGTGCTTATTACAGATTGATGAAAACAGCACCGTATAGGCAGGCACAAAAGATACGCAGGGCTATAGAGCGGCGTCGGTTCTTTGCGGGCGTATTTTGACCGCTTAGAACCGCTACGCCGTTGAGCGGTTCGGGCTTAGCCGATTCGCAAGCTCGTCGGAGCCCTGTCGCATGGGCGGTACCAACGACTCACTGCGTTCGTCGGGTACACGCTCCATATAGAACGCGAGTGTCCCTGCGTACTTTTAGTGTACTGCCGTAACGGTGCGTCCTTTTAAATGTAAGGTGTTGACATAACTCCGTACAGGTGTTAAAATTGGAACCCGGTTTCAAAAAGGAGATTTAAGACTTGGCTACAAAAGGTAAATACAATACAAAACAGCGTAGCGAGCTTATCAGCTATCTTGAGTCCGTACCCGGTCAGCATGTCACCATCAGCGACATGTGCGATTACTTCGAGGGCATAGGCAGCAGCATAGGCAGAACTACCATTTACAGGCAGATGGAGCGCCTTGTGGACGAGGGTATCGTCAACAAGTATATCATAGACGCGAACTCCCCTGCCTGCTTTGAGTATGTAAAAAAGGAAGAGCATGCGACTGAAGAGTCCGATTGCTTTCACTGTAAGTGCGAGAAGTGCGGCAAGCTGATACATCTTCATTGCGACGAGCTAAGGCTGATTAAAAGCCACCTTGAGAAGCGTCACAGCTTCTTCCTTGATCCTTTGAGAACAGTGTTTTACGGTGTGTGTGAGGATTGCAGATAATGTCCCTTATTTCCTGTGAAAATATAAGCTTAGGCTATGACGGAGAAGAGATCGTAAGCGGTCTTTCTTTTGCTGTCAATGAAGGAGATTACCTGTGCATAGTCGGTGAGAACGGCGCGGGCAAGTCAACCCTGATGAACACGATACTGGGTTTAAGAGCCCCGCTTTCGGGCAACATCAGCTTCGGTGACGGCTTAAAGAAAAATGAGATAGGGTATCTGCCTCAGCAAACCATAGTTCAGAGAGATTTCCCTGCGTCTGTATACGAGATAGTACTGTCGGGCTTTCAGGGAAGGCTGGGTAAGAAATTTTTCTACAGCAGGGAGATGAAGGAGACTGCTAAGGCAAATATGCAGCGCATGCACATAGAGGAATTCGGTGAACGCTGCTATAAGGAGCTTTCGGGCGGACAGCAGCAGAGAGTGCTTTTGGCAAGGGCTCTGTGCGCAACAGAGAGGGTTCTTCTCTTGGATGAACCCGTTGCGGGACTTGATCCCAAGGTGACGGCGGAGCTTTATGCTCTTATTAAAGAGCTTAATGAAACAGGAATAACCATAATCATGGTGTCACATGATATAGGCGCGGCGGTAAGATACGCAAGTCACATTCTGCATGTGGGCAGGAAGACCTTCTTCGGAACCGTCGAGGATTATAAGCAAAGCAAGCTCGGAAAGAAGTTCCTTGCTGTATATGAAGATTCGGAAGATTCATCTGACGATGAATCTTTGAAGCTGCTCAAAGCCGCGGCGGGCTCTCCCGATTGTAAATCGGGAGCAAAGGATGGTGAGGCGTAATGGGTGAATATTTGGATAAGCTCTCATACTATCTTTCATTTCCTTTCGTGCGATATGCGCTTATTGTCGGAACTCTTATAGCGCTTTGCTCATCGCTGCTTGGGGTAACCCTTGTGTTAAAGAGGTTTTCTTTCATCGGCGACGGACTTTCACATGTGGCCTTCGGTGCCATGGCGATAGCCGGAGTGATGAGGCTTACCAACGAGATGGTTGTGGTGATGCCCGTAACCGTTGTCACTGCAATTTTGTTGCTTCGCACGGGGCAGAATACGAAGATTAAGGGCGATGCGGCGATAGCCATGCTTTCGGTGGGCGCGCTCGCCTTCGGATATATGCTTATGAACATCTTCCCGGTGTCGTCAAATGTATCGGGGGATGTGTGTACAACGCTTTTTGGCTCAACCTCCATTCTTACGCTTAACGAGACTGAGGTCTGGGCATGTATAATCCTTTCGGTGATAGTTGTATGCATATTCGTGTTGTTTTACAACAGGATATTCGCCGTGACCTTTGATGAAACCTTTGCCAGAGCGGCAGGGACAAGGGTGGGAGCCATGAACCTTATGATAGCCGTGGTGATAGCGGTAATTATAGTTTTGGCCATGAACCTTGTGGGTTCGCTGCTGATATCGGCACTTGTCATCTTCCCGGCGCTTTCTGCCATGAGGGTGTTCAGGAGCTTCAAGGCGGTGACGATCGCATCTGCGGTTCTTTCCGTGGTGTGCGCCGTAATAGGACTTCTTGTAGCGGTGCTTTTCGGCTATCCCGTAGGTTCGACTATAGTGACTGTTGATGTAGTGGCATTTATTATATTTGCTTTGATAGGAAGAAGGTAAGGCTTTGAAAAGAAGAAATATTATGGTTAAGACGGCTGTCGCGTGTGCATTTTTAGCCTTATCCCTTACGGCGTGCGGTTCGGCGGGAACGTCGCAGAGAAAGGACAGCTCAAATTCGATATATGACCTCTTTGAGGATGGCTCGCCTACGACAGAGGAAGCGAAGGCAGACACGGAAAAGCAGACGACAGAGAAAACGACTGAAGAGAAAATAACTGAAAAAGAGACTACGGAAAAAACTACTGAAGAAAAGAAAACTACTGAAGAAAAGAAAACTACTGGGGAAAAGAAGACCACTGAAGAAAAGACTACGGAAAAGGAAACGACAGAAGAGATTGCGGAAGAGACGACTACCGAGTTAGTCATCGCAACGGCTTCAGGTGTAAATCCTGCCGTTGAGCTTGATCTTTCGGCGATGTCCGGAACCATGGTTTATTCCGAGGTCAGTAATATATGCGCCTATCCCGATGAGTACAGGGGTAAGGTAATTCAGATGAAGGGGCTTTACAACTTCTATCATGACGATGAGACGGGCAATGATTATTACGCCTGCATTATCCAGGATGCTACGGCCTGCTGCGCCAGCGGCATAGAGTTTATACCGGACGGATTTGAGAATGAGATTACTCCCGGCGAGGAGATAACGGTTGCCGGAACATTTGATACCTATCAGGAGGGCAACTTCACTTATCCGACCTTGAGAAATGCGTGGCTGGTAAGCGCCAATTAAGAATAAGTCCCGGGCGGTAGTGTAAAGTGATTTATGAAAAAGATTTTTAGGGCTAAAGCCTTCAGAATGACACCGCGCGAAGAATCTTTTGGAGACAAGGAAATGAAAAAACTGTGCATGATCGTTCCGTGCTATAACGAGGAGTATAATGTAAAACTCCTGTACGAAGCGGCCGTAAAGGAACTTGATAAGTACATAGAGAACACGGAGTTTGTGTTCATCAACGACGGAAGCGCCGACGGAACCGCGAAAGCCTTAAAGGAGATAGCGGAAAGCTCCCCCTACGCCGTGAAGGTTATAAATTTCTCGAGAAACTTCGGTAAGGAGGCTGCGCTGCTTGCGGGACTAAAGTATTCCGAAGGAGAGTACACCGCGATAATCGACGCTGACATGCAGCAAAACCCTAAGTATGTGCGTCAGATGCTTGAGGTATTGGAGGAGCATCCGGAGTACGATATGGCGGCTGCATACCAGGACAAGAGAAGGGAGAGCAAGCTTCTTTCATTCTTCAAGGGAGCATTTTATAGGATAATCAACGGACTTGCCACGGTTGAGATAAAGTCCAATGCAAGTGATTTTCGCGTTATCAGGAGAAATGTTTTAGAGGCGGTGCTTTCACTTCCGGAGAAGTGCCGTTTTTCAAAAGGCATATTCGCATGGATCGGCTTTGAAACTTATTTTATGCCATACGAGGTTGAGCAGAGAGCTACGGGAAGAACCAAGTGGAGCTTTTCTAAACTCTTTAAGTACGCGATAGACGGGATACTTGATTTTACGGTTAAACCGCTTGTCATATCCTCTATGCTGGGTTTCTTGTTCTGCATGATATCATTTGTCGGATTTATTTGGATATTTATAAAGACACTTGTGTTCGGTGACCCGGTTGCGGGCTTCCCGACACTGGCCTGCCTTATCCTGTTGCTTTCGGGCGTGCAGCTCTTCGCGGTCGGGATACTCGGGCAGTATATGTCCAAGAATTATGTTGAGATTAAGAACAGACCTCCGTTCATTGTCAAGGAGATAGTAAAGAGCGAGAGAGCAGAGGCAGACAACAAAGAAGAATAAGACTAATAAAATTACCTCCCAAGGCCGATATAATATACAGATAATCGGTTTCGGGAGGTATTTTTATGCTTAAAGGGAATATGATCGGACAGGAAATGGCTGCAAAGGCCTACGGAGATGTGACCAACCTCGGCAACATACCCGTAAGGCAGCAGGGCGTATCCGGCTCGGAGGGAATCGCAGGATCAAACGGCATCACATTTGATAAAAACGAAGAGAAAAAAGGCGGGGTTTTAAACGGCTTTGCGGACTATGTGAATGAATTAAAGGCGTCGGCCAAGGAGGACAGGGAGAGCGAGCTTGTCAGCGAGGAGGACGCTAAGGAAGAGGCAAAGGAGATTGCCAAAAACTTAAGCCGTGAGGAGATTGCTGCCTTAAAGCAGATGGGCATCGATGTCTCGACGGCAGAACTAAGCGATCTTATGGGCATGGTCAATTCCATGCGCGGTGAGGCACGCTTGAATCAGATAAATGAGGTTATGGCGTCTCTTTCCGAGGATGACTTAAGCAACGTACAGGTAGTCGGCGGGGCGGCCGTGACTGCTTCGGGCGCGAAGCTTGAGGGCGTATCTGTGACGGATGTTGTCGCCGGGAATATGAAGGCGGAAGCGGAGGATACAGCAGCGGGCGCTGTATCCGCAAAAGCTGATCCGGTAAAGGAGAGCTTTACGATAGAGGAAAGCGACCTTGTGTACCTTGTGAAGAACGGGCTGGATTTCAATGAGAGTAATCTCTATAAGGCGCATTTTTCGGGCATGAGGCTTGAAGAACCTGCTGATGAGTTTCTTTCATCCATGAAAAACGAGTTTGATAAGGTTTTGGAGCAGGCTGGGCTTGACACAGACGAGCAGGGTGAGAGGCTTTCGGGACTTCTGCTTACAAATGATGTTCCGGCAACTCCCGACAATGTCAGAAAGCTTGCGGCTTTCGAGAGCTTTAAGGGAGAGGATGCCGGAAATCTTGACGAAAAAAAGGTTGAACAGCTTGAGGAACAGCTTACCGCAACAGTTGAGAAGGCAAGGGAGCTGGTAGATACGGTAAGAAGCATCGCTCCCGAGGCTGTGTATGATATGGCTAAGGCGGGCAGGCAGGTGACTATTGCTTCGGCAAAGGCCTACATGGAGGAAAACTACGGTCTTTACCGTGCGGATAAGCTTGAAGCCGAGGGAACGGGCGCCGCCGAAAAGGCGCTTGAAAATGCGGAAAGGTTTGCGGATGCCGATGCAGGCGCGCTTACTGCTATGAGACGCATGGAGGAGATTAGGCTTTCCATGACCGTGCAGGTTTCCTACCGCATGCTGAAGATGGATATCAACATAGACACAAGAGAGCTCTCTAAGGTTGTCGCTGACTTAAGGCGTGAGGAGGAGAGGCTGATAAACGAAGCATTTTCGAGAGCTGACGTATCAGCGACGGAGGAGAATGTATCTCTCTACCGCGAGATGAGCATGAAGATGTCCGTGGTCTCCGAGGCTCCGGCAGGAATAATCGGAATAGGACTTAATGCCGGAAGATTTACGGTAAATGCATTGTACGAGGCAGCGGAGTCGGATACCGTGTACGAGGAGAGCGCTGACGGAACTTATTCAAGGCAGGTATTAAGCGGTGAGACCGTCAGAAGAAGCTACGAGGCCGTGGGAACCACCGTAAGGGCAGACATGGGTGACAGCATAAGCAAGGCCTTTGCAAATGTTGACGACATATTAAAAGACCTTGGTTTTGAAGCGGATTATGAGCACCAAAGAGCGGTTAAGATACTCGGCTATAACAGCATAGAGATAACAACCGAGAACATAGAGAGCGTTATGGACTATGACAGGCAGGTGAACGAGCTCATCGATACATTTTACCCCGAGGCTGTGCTCGGGATGATAAAGGATGAGATAAACCCGATGGATGTGGAGATATCCGAGCTAGTCGAACGCATTAGACAAAAGAACTATAACGAGGGAGTGAGCGAGGCGGAGGACTTTGCGACCTTCCTTGTGGATATGGAAAAGAGCGGAAATGTTACGCCTGAGGAAAGGGACAGCTACATAGGCGTGTTCCGTATGATGAATAAGCTCAAAAAATCCGGAGACCGTGAGGCAGGCTGGCTTTTTGCAAACGGCAGCAGGCTTACGGTGAGAAACCTTCTTGCTGCTGCAAGGAGCAGGCAGGCGAAGGGGCTGGATGTGAATGTTGATGAAGATTTCGGAATGCTTGAGGAGACTGCCGTAAAGGGTGCAAGGATAGACGAGCAGATTGAGAGCGCGTTTAAGGATACCCTTCTCGGGGACCATGCGGCTCAGCTTCTCTCGACCGACGGCGAGTCCAATCTCTATAATCTGGCAAAGCAGCTTATCTCCAAGATGAAGCTTGGAGAGGAGATGGAGAAGGAAAAGCTTGCCGATGAGGAGGCAGAGCGTATCTCAAGATCACTGATGGGACTTGATGAGGGACTTGACATAGGCGAGATGATTGCGAAGCTTGACGGTAACAATTCGCTTTCCGAGGCCTATGGAGCCATGAAGCAGCAGCTCACCGAGCTGATGTATGACGGCGCAAGGGAGGCGGTCTATGACATAGCCGACCTTCGGATGATGAAGACTGTACAGGCAGGCTTCACGGTTCTCTCGCAGGAGGCAAGACAGGGCAGGTACAGCATCCCGGTGGGTGAGGGCGCGAATATGAAGATTATGCACCTTACCGTAAAGCATGAGGGCGCCGGAATGGGCGGAATAAGCGTAAGCATCCGCGGTGAAAGGATGGGGCTTGTAGAGGCAAAGCTTTCGGTTAGCGCCGAAAGAGAGGTATCGGGTTTTGCTACAGCTTCGACCGCTGAGGGCAACGAGACTCTGGCAGCAGCTTCGGCAAACGCAGTGGCCGCGCTTTCAAGGGAGGGCTTTAGTTCATCGGTTTCCTTCGGAAGACTCGACTCTGAGCCTGCGGCTTCGACAGCGTCGCTTGCGGAATCCTACGCCACCGCAAGATCCTTTGTAGAGTGGCTGGCGGGAATAATAGAATGAATATAATGGGGCGGTCTTTGAACGGATCGCCCTTTTTATGCGCACGCTCGCGTAAGGAAAATAGTCACTAGCGTGACACGCGAGCGGCGCGGCGAAAAAGGGAAGACTTCATCTTCCCTTTTCGAATATGCACGCTCGCGTAAGGAAAATAGTCACTAGCGTGACACGCGAGCGGCGCGGCTAAAAGGGAAGACTTCATCTTCCCTTTTCGAATATGCACGCTCGCGTAAGGAAAATAGTCACTAGCGTGACACGCGAGCGGCGCGGCGAAAAAGGGAAGACTTTGCCTTCCCTTTTCGAATATGCATATTTTCTATGATTTTCAGGCCAATATACAGTTGACATGGGGCCTTGAATAAGGCATTATGAATTGTTGAAAAAAGTAATATTCGGAGTGGAACGACAATGCATAAAGAATTTTTAATGGGAAACGAGGCGATAGCCTTAGGGGCCTTAGCTGCGGGAGTGAACCTTGTGGCTGGTTACCCGGGAACACCTTCCACAGAGGTGCTTGAGACTATAGCCAGGCGCAAGACGGGCAACACTTATGTGGAGTGGTCCGTCAATGAAAAGCAGGCGATGGAGGTTGCGGCGGGAGCTTCATACGCGGGCGCAAGGACAATGGTTACAATGAAGCAGGTGGGGCTGAATGTGGCATCCGATCCGCTGATGAGCTTAGAGTACATAGGAGTAAAGGGCGGCATGGTTGTGCTTGTCGCAGACGATCCCGGCCCGATATCCTCACAGACCGAGCAGGATACGAGAACCTTCGCCATGTTCTCGAAGCTTCCGTGCTTTGATCCGTCCACGGCCGAGGAAGCCTATCGGATGGTGAGGGATGCTTTTGCGCTGTCCGAGGCGCTTAAATCACCGGTTTTCTTAAGGCCGACCACGAGGGTGTGCCACGGCTATGCTTCCATCGAGGTTAGTGACGAGAGCGAGTATAAGGAGAATAAGCCCGAAGGCTTTGTGAAGGATTCAAAGCGCTGGGTTATCTTCCCGAAGCTTTCATATAAGGCGCATATTGATATAGAGGAGAGAAATGAGAAGCTCGCCGATATTTTTTCTAATTATGAGTTGAACAAAATAAGCCTTGCGGGAAAAGGCATGCCGGAGAACATAGGAATTGCCGCATCCGGAATAAGCGCGGCTTATGTGAGCGAGGCTATGAAGAAGACCGGAGCGGTCAAATTCTTTAAGGTTTCGACACCGCATCCCTTCCCTGACAGACTTGCAAGGGACTTCCTCACGGGAGTTGATAAGGTGCTCGTGTGCGAGGAGCTTGATCCTTATGTGGAAAGAGAGCTTATCCGTGTGTGCGGCAAGTACGGACTTAAGACGAAGATTGTGGGCAAGCTTACGCGCGACATGGCCGTATCCGGCGAGAACACGAGAGACAGCGTGCTTGAGGCTGTAAACAGACTGCTCGGAAGAGAGGCTGATGCTTCAGCAATCCGCAGCATAGATGATGCACCGGTGCTTCCGGTAAGACCTCCGGTTTTGTGCGCGGGATGTCCTCACAGGGCAAGCTTCTATGCTGTAAAGCAGGCAATGAAGGGCAGAAAGACCATATTCTGCGGAGATATAGGCTGTTATACTTTGGGCAATGCAATGCCGCTTGATATGGTGGACACCTGCCTGTGCATGGGCGCGGGCCTTGGAATAGCGCAGGGCGTGTGGCGCACCGAACCTGACACTTCGTGCTTTGCCTTTGTAGGCGATTCCACATTCTTTGCTTCGGCGATACCGGGAGTGGTAAATGCAATCTACAATCAGGCAAGGATGACCTTGATCGTGCTCGACAATTCGACCACGGCCATGACCGGCCACCAGCCTCACCCCGGAACGGGCGAGACCATGATGGGCGAGGTTGTGGAGAAGGTTGATATAGAAGCGGTTCTTCGTGGAGTCGGAGTTAAGACGGTTGCAACCTGCGATCCTCTTGATCTGACTAACGCAATAGACACAGTTAAGAAGGTCGAGGCGGAACCGGGAGTTAAGGCTATCATCTTCCGTTCGCCCTGTATAGCGAAGTTTAAGCCTGATAAGAAGGACGAGATAGATAAGGATAAATGCATCGGCTGTAAGAAGTGCATCAACGAGATTGGCTGTCCGGCCATCTCGCTGAGTGACGGTAAGGCCGTGATAGATGAAACCTTGTGTAACGGCTGTGGCCTGTGCGAGAGCATATGTCCTGTTGCGGCGATCGGGAGGTGCAAGTAATGACGAAAAACATAGTACTGACCGGAGTAGGCGGACAGGGAACAGTGCTCGCCTCCAAGCTGATAGCGGCAGCAGCCATGGCTAAGGGACTTGAAGTGAAAAGTGCCGAGACGATCGGCATGGCGCAGAGAGGAGGCAGCGTATTCTCTCACCTTCGTATAGGGGACAGTGTCGACTGCCCGATGATAGCATACGGAGAAGCAGACATAATCCTCGGCTTCGAACCGGGCGAGACAGTCCGTATGCTTCCGTATCTTAAAAAGGATGGCTTCGTAGTAGTATCCGATCGTGCAGTCACCCCGGTGACCGCATCATTAACGGGCGGCAACTACGACTCGAAGGCAATGCTCGAATATCTGTCTAACAAGGTAGACAACATAAAGATAATCGATACAGATAAAGCGTTAAACGACCTCGGCTCCGCCAAAGTACTTAATGTACTTCTTCTCGGAGCGGCGGTCCGAAGCGGAGAACTCGGCATCACCCCGGATGAAATGGTCGAAACTATACGAAACAAAGTTCCCTCAAAACTCATGGAACTTAACCTTAAAGCCTTTGACTATACCTCAGAAGCCGGCCGCCAATAACCTATACTCTCGCCGCGAGGAGCATATATTTTCAGGTGCCTTTCACAGCACCTGAAAATACATGTCCGGGAGGCCGAGCCAAGAAACTTGGCTGCGGCCGGCTGCCAATAAATAAAAACTCGCCGCGAGGAGCATATATTTTCAGGTGCCTTTCACAGCACCTGAAAATATATCTCCGGGATACGTGAGACCTTGGTGAGCGAAAGCGAACCTAGTTCGAACTATGCGAAGCTCCGAGCCAGACAATATGATTGCGGCCGGCTGCCAAAAACAAACAATATAAATACAAGGAGAAGACATATGCAGATAAGTAACGAACAATTAAATCTTGTGAACAAGCAGATTAACGCCCTTATCAAGGCGGATAATTTCTACGGTAAGAAGCTTAAAGAGGCAGGAGTGTCACAGGTTAACAGCGCGGAAGATTTCGAGAAGCTCCCGTTTTCGGAGAAGAGAGATCTTCGTGACGCCTACCCGCTTGGACTTATGACAGCTCCCGAGGAGGAGATAGTCAGAATCCACAGCTCATCGGGCACGACAGGCCTTCCGGTCATCATCCCTTACACTGCAAAGGATGTGGACGACTGGGGCGAGATGTTCAAGCGCTGCTACGAATATGCGGGTATCACTAATAAGGACAGGATACACATAACCCCGGGTTACGGTCTCTGGACCGCGGGAATAGGCTTCCAGAACGGCGCCGAGAAGCTTGGAGCAATGGTTATCCCCATGGGCCCGGGTAATACCGATAAGCAGCTTCAGATGATGCAGGACTTAGGCTCAACCGTGCTCTGCGCCACATCCTCGTATGCGCTGCTTCTTGCGGAAGAAATCGAGAAGAGGGGAATTAAGGATAACATCAAGCTCAAGAAGGGTGTGATAGGTTCCGAGCGCTGGGGCGAAAAGATGAGAAATCGCATCAGAACAGAGCTTGGAATTGAGCTTTATGATATCTATGGACTGACCGAGATCTACGGTCCGGGTATAGGCATCAACTGTAAGTATGATACGGGCATGCATTACTGGGATGACTACATCTACATCGAGATAGTAGATCCGGCAACCTTAAAGCCGGTTCCGGACGGAGAACTCGGCGAGATTGTTATCACAACCCTTGTCAAGGAGGGCGCTCCGCTGATTCGTTACAGGACACACGATCTCTCAAGAATCATCCCCGGAGAGTGTCCGTGCGGTTCAAAGCATCCGAGACTCGATGTCATTATGGGCAGAACCGATGATATGATGAAGATTAAGGGTGTAAATGTATTCCCGAGCCAGATCGAGGAGATATTGAAGACCTTCACCGAGCTTTCAAGTGAGTACCAGATAAGGATTTCTCATCTTGACGGCAAGGATACCATGAGAATATATGTAGAGACCAACGGACATGTGGACTTCGCGGTTCTTTCCAAGGATATTGCGGACAAGGTCAAGAGTAAGATTGGATTTACTCCTATAGTTAAGGTTGTAGAGGTCGGAGTGCTTCCGAGAAGCGAGAAGAAAACCAAGCGTGTTATAGATGAGCGCTATGAATAAAAGCCGATAGGGAAATACGGTTAAGATAAATACGGTTAAGATAAGAAGGTTAAGAAAAAAACCTGAAATTCCGATAAAAAAGTATATCGGTAATAATGATTTGGTGCTATAATACTTTTTATAATCGGAGGGATCAATATGAGGATAAACCATAATTCCATGGCGCTCAACGCAAGTGACCATTTCGCAGGTATCAACAATAATATCGCAAAGTCCATGAAGAGACTTTCATCGGGCAAGAAGATTACAAGCCCGGCTGATGATGCCGCGGGACTTGCCATTTCAACAAAGCTCAACGCCCAGATTAAGGGACTTGACAGGGCAGCGCTCAACTCCAACGACGGTATATCTGTTATACGTTCGGCAGAGGGTGGCCTCTCGGAGATGCACAGCATACTTGCGCGTATGAGAGAGCTTGCGGTTAAAGCGGCAAACGATGTTGAGGATGAGCTTGACAGGGACGCTATCCAGGAGGAGATTGATGCGCTTGCCGAGGAGCTTACGCAGATTTCCGATACTACCGCATTCAACGGTCAGGTGCTTTTGAACGGAAACCTTACCAGAAGAACCCTGCCCGATAACGGTGATTTTAAGACTACATATCTTTCTCCGGATGTTCCGGCGGGAGAGTATGAGATAGAGGTGACTGCGCCGGCCGAACAGGCAAAGCAGACCTTATCCATTCCTGCGGGACCGATAACTGCCGAACAGGCGGGCACGATAACCGTGAATGATTTTCAGGTTGAGATTAGCGAAGGCATGACGCAGACTGATATCTACGAGGCGCTTCAGACTCACCTTGACAAAATCGGTATATCGGTAGAGTCAAATGACGGAGGCGCTACCGCGGTTTTAAAGACAGAAGAGTACGGTTCAAAGCAGGTCATCGAGATTAAGATTGGCAATGATGAACTAAACTCTGCAATGGGCGGAGCCGGTACGATAGATGCCGACGGCAAAGGCGTAAAAACAGAAGGCAAGGACTGCGAAGCAAGTATTACCAAGTCTACCGGCAATCCGGGAGATAAAGGCTTCTCGCAGACGGCAACCTTTACTACCGATGGCAACAAGGTTACAATAGTAGACAAGAACGGATTTGAGATGACCGTAGAGATTGCGGCCGACAAGGTACAGGATCCGAATGATAACGGAGCAAAGACCGGCAAGACCAAGATAGAGGTGCTTACCGCGGGTACCATGATTATTCAGACGGGCGCTAATTCGGGAGAGCAGGTGTCCGTAGATATTCCGAGTCTTGATGCAAAGAGCCTCGGCGTGGACAAGCTTGTCATGTATACTCATGCTTACGCTTCCGATGCGGTGGACATTATAGATCAGGCAGTAAAGAGGGTATCCGATGTCAGATCGAAGCTAGGTGCTTATGAGAACCGTTTCAATGATGTATATGATGGTTTAAAGGTTCAGAGCGAGAGCATAACAGAGGCTTATTCGAGAATAATGGATACCGATATGGCCGAAGAGATGACGAATTACACGCAGCAGGATGTGCTCTCACAGGCGGCTATCTCCATGATGCAGCGCTCCAACGAGAGACCTGAATCCATACTTCAGCTGCTTCAGTAATACTAAACGCGAAAAAGGGTATTACCCTTGACATATTACAGGTGATACGGCACACGGAAAAAGCTCCCTCGCTACCGTGTGCCGTGTCATAAAAAAGGGGGAGTAAAACAGGATGACAAAGGAGCAGATACAGGAGTTCACTTTAAGAACAACACAGGAAAATCACAGTGGTCTTATATTAGTGCTTACCGACATTGTAAGAGTGTATATGTCGGAGGCGCTTTCTTTTTATAAAGAGGGCAATGCGGATGAGTATTTCAGGAGCGTGGAGCTTTGCAAGCGCGCCTTAAACGAGCTGATTGACTGCTTTAACCCGGGGGATTTGCTTGCTTACAGGGTTGTTTCAATTTTGCGGTTTATATATGACAAGCTGGTTATGAGCGCTGTAAGGGGAGTTCCTCAGGAACTTGACAGATGCGCGTCGATGTTAGATAATTTACGGATAGGCTTTGTTAAGCTGCATGAGATAGATACCGATGGCCCCGTGATGAAGAATACCCATCAGGTATATGCCGGACTGACCTACGGAAAGGGGTACTTGAACGAGAGCGTGGGAGATACTTCGAAGCGCGGCTTTACGGCTTGAAAAAGATTCTTCGGACTGCGTCCTCTTAAGTGACAATATGTCATGTCTTACGCAAAGCGACGCTGAACGCAATGCGAAGCAACAGGAAGGATCTTATTGAATGAGGAGGAATATAAAGATGACTAAAGACGATTGCATTTTCTGTAAGATAGCAAAGGGCGAGATCCCTTCTTCAACTGTTTATGAGACACCGGATTTTAAGTGCTTTTTGGACCTTGCTCCGGCAAATAAAGGACATGCGCTTTTGATTCCCAAGAATCATTATTCCAATGTGTTCGACATAGATGCTGATACCGCAGGCAGACTTTTTTCTCTCGCTACGGAGATTGCTCGCGCAATAAAGGAGGAGACCGGCTGCGAAGGCATGAACCTTGTTCAGAATAACGGGGAGTGCGCGGGACAGACGGTGCATCATTTTCATCTGCATTTTATTCCCAGATTTAAGGACGACGGAGTCGGACTCGGCTGGCCGCAGGGCAAAGCCGATCCCGAGGAGAACAACAAGCTGGCGGAGGCCATTAGAAAGAGAATATAATGGGCAGACTTAGGAATGTGGCTTCACTTGTAAAAAAGACATTTGTTACCATGCGTGACGAGGGCTTTGACGCAGTTATCTACAAGGCAAAATGCAAGACGGATGACACTCCCGAGTATACACGCTGGATGGCGAGGAACGAAAAGGAGCATAGCATACTGAAGTCGGAAGCTCTTGTATCAAAGCCCTTTTTTTCCGTTGTTATCCCCTGCTATAATGTGGATGACGGGATGCTGAGAGAGTGTCTTAATTCGGTGCTCAACCAGACCTACAGATATTTTGAGATGGTCCTTGTGGATGATGCCTCTACCATGCCTTCGGTAAAAGCAACCCTGAAGGAGTATGAGGAAAAGTACGGCAAGGCGGGCAATGACAGGGTCAAGGTAATCTACCGTGAAGTAAACGGTAATATTTCACTTGCCACAAATGACGGTATTATGGAGGCCAAGGGAGAGTTTATAGCGCTATGTGACTGTGATGATCTATATGCGCCAAACGCCCTCTACGAGGTGGCTAAGCTGTTAGACAAAAAACCCGACCTTGACATGATATATACCGATGAGGATAAGATAGACGAGCTCGGGTTAGAAAGAAGAGATCCCTTCTTTAAGCCGGACTGGTCGCCGGAGACCTTTATGTCGTATATGTATCCCTGCCATCTTTCCGTGTACAGGAAATCCCTTCTGCTGGAGGTCGGCATGGAGAGAAAAGGCTTTGAGGGAGCGCAGGATTACGATCTTCTGCTCCGTGTGATGGAGAAGACCGACAGGATAGGACATGTTCCGAAGATTTTGTACCATTGGCGCATGCGCAAGGAATCTACTTCGAGTGATATGCAGGCAAAGCCTTATGTGCTTGAGGCAACAAGAAAAGCGAAGGAAGAGGCTTTGGAGCGAAGAGGCCTCAAGGGACACTTAGAGCTGATAGAGGATATATCCCAGTACAGGGTTGTGTACGAACCTCAGGGCAATCCGCTCTGCTCTGTGATTATTCCGTCCAAGGACAATCCGAAGGTTTTGGAACAGTGCCTGAGAAGCATTGTTAATATGACCGACTATGCAAACTATGAGATTGTGGTTGTCGACAACGGAAGCGATGATGAGAACAAGGCAAAGGTGGAAAAGCTCGTCGAGGAGCTTGACGCTCCGGAGCGCAAAGTAAGCTATGTGTACGAGAAGAGAGAGTTTAACTTCTCCTACATGTGCAATCTCGGCGCAAGAAATGCAAAGGGAGACTATTACCTTTTCCTGAATGATGATATAGAGATAACCGACAAGGTTAAGCAAAATCCCCGCATAAAGGATGTGAGGGGCTGGATGACGAGGCTTCTCGGCCAGGCGCAGGTAAGCTATACCGGCGCGGTGGGAGCAAAGCTTTACTATCCCGGAGGAATCATCTTCCAGCACGCGGGAGTTGTGAATTACGGCATAGGCCCGGGACACTGTTTCTACGGTATGCCGGATGATACCAATTATTATTACGGACGGAATATTTTAGATTATAATTTTTCTGTCGTGACAGGCGCATGCCTTCTGGTAAGCAGGCTTAAGTTCGAGGAGGCCGGAGGCTTTGATGAGGAACTGGCCGTTGCTTATAACGATGTGGCACTGTGCTTTTCGCTTATCGAAAAGGGTTATTACAATGTTTTGCGAAATGATGTGGCGCTGGTTCATCATGAATCCGTAAGCCGAGGCTTGGACGCCGAGAACGAGGCGAAGGAGATAAGGCGTAAGCGTGAGATGGCTAAGCTCTACGATAAGCATCCGGGCTTTGCGATGGGCGTTGACCCTTGCTACAATCCGAATCTTTCGGGTGACAGGAACGCCTTTAATCTTGACGACAAGAAGCTGGTAGAGCCTTCTTCCGTCGGGACTTATGAGTCTCGCGGCAAGGAGCTTGTCTGGGACAAAAACAGTGTGAAGGTAAAGGTAGACTCGATATGCTACGGCGATGATGCCATCAGGATAGCGGGCTACGGGTATTTTAAGAATAAGAGGAACAATAATAAAAACGGCTATGCGGTGGTCCTTATGCCTGACAACAAGGATGAGGATTATGAGAATTATACCGACAAGCATACCGCTTACTTTGCGGCCGCAAACAGGGTTTATGTAAAGGGCTTTGCGGATGAACGGGGGCGCACGAGAGGTTTTGCCCTCTGCCACTTTGACTCGATAATAAGCAGGGACGACATTGAGCCGGGAGAGTACAAGCTGATGATTACCATAGGCGGCGGTCTTGTAGATACCGGAGAACATTTAAGGATATAGGATATGAAGGATAACGGAAGAACCGCAACAAAACATCTTGATTTTATCATCTTTGACATAATCTGTGTCGAGGTTTCATTTCTTTTGGCCTACTACATAAGGTTCAAGAGTACGAAGCGTTTCTCAAAGGACGATTGGGAGCTGATAAATGTACTCGTGATGATGTCACACTTAGTTATCGTGTTCATGGCTGAAAGCTATTCGGGCATCTTGAGGAGAGGCTACTTAAAGGAGCTTAAGAATGTCATCCTGCACAACGCCGCCATAATCGGCATTGTGCTGGCAATACTTTTCTTTATCAAGTCTTCGGACACTTATTCGAGACTTACCATAGGTTACTTCCTCGTGATCGATACGGTGCTGATGTACCTTGAGAGGGTTCTCTTAAAGAAATTTGTGTATAAGAGGAACAGTACTACAAAGCGGCTGAGGCGGCTGCTTTTGATATGCCGGCCGGAGAATGCCGACATGCTTATGGAGAAGCTTCTTTCCTTCGAGTACGGCGGCTTTGTGATAGACAGCGTGATCCTTACCGACGGTAGCAGATATGAGAATGATGCCTATGATGTAAAGCGCGACCTGACCTTAGACAGCATGTTTGAGTATGCGTTGTCTAACATAGTAGACGGAGCGATACTTGACGGAAGCTTAGAGAACAAGGGCGAGCTCACCGATACTTTTCTTGAGATGGGCATTGCCGTGCATATCAGCATGGAAACCCTGCTTAAGGATATGCCAAACCCGACGCTCGAGAGCTTAAACAAGTGCGCGGTTTTGACCACGAGCATAAACCAGATGACCTTCAAGCAGAGGTTTGTGAAGAGGACGGTGGATATAATCGCCGGACTTGTCGGAACTATATTCACTATTCTGCTTACCATAATCTTCGGCCCCATAATCTTCATTCAGTCACCGGGCCCCATCTTCTTTAAGCAGGTCAGGATGGGCAAGAACGGAAGAAAGTTCAAGATGTACAAATTCCGTTCCATGTATCTTGATGCGGAGGAGAGGAAGAAGGAGCTTATGGAGCAAAATGAAATGCAGGGTCTGATGTTCAAGATGGAGAACGATCCGCGCATCATCCCGATAGGGCACTTCATGAGGAAGACCAGCTTGGATGAGTTCCCGCAGTTTTTAAACATACTTATCGGAGATATGAGCCTGGTGGGTACCAGACCACCGACAGAGGACGAGTACAAGGCCTACGATCTGCACCACAAGTCGAGGCTTGCCATAAAGCCGGGGCTTACGGGCATGTGGCAGACATCGGGAAGAAATGACATAACAGACTTCGAGGAAGTTGTGAAGCTTGACAATTATTATATAAGACATTTCTGTCTTTCGCTTGATCTTAAGATCATACTTAAAACCTTCGGGGCCGTCTTAAAGCAGGAGGGCTCGAAATAAAAGATTCTTAAGCGAATTGAAGGATCTTATTCAAAGGAGAATTACGTAAATGGAAATCGGACTTTGGTCGGCATTACAGATATTGATAGCGGCATTTATTCTGCTCGTTCTTCCGGTTTTGACCGGAAATGCGGTGTGCGCGCTGCTTTCGTTAAAGGGCGGTGAGGTAAACAAGAGCTTTGCAAAAAGCTTTGTGTATGGCACGGTTACAATGTGGGCTCTGTGCGAGCTTGTGTCCGTACCGCTTATCCTGCTGAAGGTCGACTTTCTGATTTTGGTTATCGCGCTTTCTGTGTTCTATGTTGTTTTGACCGCATACGGAATATATAAAAAAAGTTTTGTGAAGCTCCTTCCGCAGCTTGACGGAATGAAGGAGTTCACGGCGTTTTTGGTTGCGGCCGTGGCTGCGGTCGCGCTTATAACCTTTGTGGCAACGCTTCAGCATACGGATGCCGACGACTCGCGCTTTGTGGTAAATGCGGTCGATATGGTTACCACGAGAAGGATGTTTCTCACCAATCCCGCAACCGGTGAGGCCATATCCTCCTGGTCGGGCGAGCTTTCAAAGGATATATTCTCGCCATGGGCGTGCTTTATGGCTTATGTAAGCTTTGTGTCCGGGATAAAGGCAACGGTTATCGCTCACATGTTTTTACCGATAGCGCTGTTTGTATCTGTGTGCATGATTTACTGGCTTATCTCGGGAGTGTTGTTTAACGATAATATGACAGCGAGAGCCGCTCTCATAGTCGGCGTTCTTTTGCTTCACGTATTCGGCGGATATTCCGTTTACAGCAGTGAGACATTTGCTTTAACACGTATCTGGCAGGGCAAGGCGGTCGCGGCAAGCTTTGCGGTGCCGGTGCTTATCTGGCTTTTAATAGAGATTTTCAAAGCGCCTTCGGCTAAGGCGGGCAGGGAGTTTTTTATAATGCTTGCTGTATGCTCCGTGGGCTTCCCTCTTCTTTCGGGCATGGGAATTATCATTACGCTTTTGATGATAGGCTGCTATGGGCTTTGCTACGGCCTGGCAAAAAAGAGCATAAAGCTTATGCTCCTTATCTGGCTTACGGCTGTTCCGGCCGGACTGATATTCGTGGGCTATTACTTGGAGTATCTGATGAGAAAGTAACCGGGGACACAAGTATATGAACTGGACTGAACTTCTAATTTCACTGAGGATGCTTATAGCGGGTGACGGCCTGCTTTTTCTTGCGATTCTTGCGTTGCCGTATCTTCTGGTTTGTCATTTTGATAAATACGGGAAGGTTATCCTCCCGGCGGTTCCGATATGTGTTGTTATGTACATTTTCTACAAAGGCGACATGGATAAGCTGCTTCTTACGCTTCCGTTCGCGCTGATTATTGCCGCCTGCTTTGCGGAGCTTTTTATCGTGGCGAAGACGCCCTTTAGGAAGGGCGTTACGGCAGTGAGTGAGGCGCTGCTTGTTTTGTGGAGAGGCGTATGGCCGCTTGTGCTGGCCGATCCTGCGGCAAGAAGCATAAGTGGCATGGAGGATATGGCCGCCCTTGCCGAGTACAAGACAAATATGTACGGAGTTGGTAGATATATCATAGCCTGCGCCTGCTTTGCGGGGATAGTTCTTTACGCGCATGATGAGGCTATTGAGAATGCTGTTGAAGCTGCAGAAGAAACCTCTGATGAAGCTGATAAAACACAAGGGACGACAAAGCCGGTTGAGATATATCCCTTTGACGCCATTTTTTATCCTTCTGCCTTATTGCTGTTTTTTGTGAACCAGCCAATCGCATACAAGCTTATAGGCATAACGGTCTGGAGACTGTTCTGGTGCATACCGGCGGTGCTTGTCGCTGCATATTTTTTCGCGACAGCGGTAAAAAGCTGCAAGGGTCTTAAGCTTGCGATTGTTTCAATATACGGCCTGCTTCTCGTACTGCTGCTTGGGGTAAATATCTTCAAGAACGGTTCATTTACAAGAATGGAAAATATATACAAGGTTCCGAAGGCTACCGCGGATGTCGGTGAGTACGTGGCCGAGAATATCAAGAACCCGAAGGGGCTTGTAGCAGAACCTCTCTGTTATGAGATTCGTGAGGTGGACGGCAACATCAGGACGCTTTACGGAAGGGATATGATAGGCTTTATCAAGGCTTCGGACTTAAAGGTGCCGAGGGAGATAGCGCTTCAGCTTTCGTCTGACGAGCCCGATTATGATTATATCGTAGGCGTGATCAAGGAAGAGGGCTGTAACTTCATGGTTGTTGAAGCGGCGAAAACTGTTCCGGAAAAGGTTATAAAAAAATACGGCATAAGCCGCCTTACGGAGATTGACGGCTATGCCATATATAAGATTTGATATTAAGAAATGATGTATTATGAGAACATGGATATTCTTCTCGCGTGTCTTTCCTCACCCGAGAAAGGCGTGTCGATAAATATATCGACAATCATCTTCGCAAGCTCGGTTCCGATGGTTCGTCCGCCGAGGCAGAGTACATTGGCGTCGTTGTGAGACCTGGTTGCCTGCGCAGTGTAGCAGTCCGATACCGCTGCGGCGCGGATGCCCTTTACTTTGTTGGCTGCCATACTCATGCCTATGCCTGTTCCGCACACGAGTATGCCGAGGTCACACTCGCCCGAAGTGATCTTGTCACATACGGCCTTTGCGTACACGGGATAATCAACTGAGCCCTCGCTGTAGCTTCCTACATCGACGAGGCTTATTTTTTTAGCGTCAAGATGTTCTATTAATTCGGTTTTCATTTCAAAACCGCCCTGGTCACAGCCGATTGCTATCTTCATATATGCTTCCTCCTTGTTATAAGATCCTTCGCTATGCATAGGATATGACGTCTTTGTGTCATTCTGAGGGCGCAGCCCGAAGAATCTTTGTCATAATCTACTTTAACACTATCTTATTAAAGCGTTAAGTGCAGTGCATGAATTTTAGCATAATGCATGATGATTGTAAATCAGTTTTCTAAATCATTTTTTATTTATTGCTACTTGTAATTGATTGAGATTTTAGGTACAATAGCATTTAGTGTTTGATGCGACGCAGGATACATTTTCAGGAGTGTTCTGTATGCGCAAAAAAAGTTTTATAATCATTTTAGTCATGGCTACGCTGATGCTTGTTGCCTGCGGGGATAAGGCTGAGCTTTACATGGGCGCGGCGGCAGGAACGGATGTGGGTGCCGACACTGAAGTTAAGGAAACGGCTATCGGTACCGAAGGGACAGAGACGGTAAGCGGGAGTTCATCAAAGCAGTCTCTTAAGGAGGAGCAGCTTGCTTGTTATGTGTGCGGCGCAGTCGTTATGCCGGGGGTGTATTATCTTACTGAAGGTTCACGGAAGCAGGAGGCAGTATTGGCTGCCGGAGGCTTTACTGAGGCTGCGGCGCAAAGCTTTGTCAATCTTGCCGAGAGAGTGAAGGACGGCGAGAAGATTTACATACCCACGGAGGATGAGCTTGAAGCCGGAAAGCTGCCGGTCGATTCCGATTTTGATACCGACGCCGGTACATCGGCAGAAGCGGATAGCGGGCTTATCAATCTTAATACTGCGGATAAAAATCAGCTTATGACTTTGCCGGGAATAGGCGAGGCTAAAGCGGATTCGATTATAGCATATCGGGATGGACACGGAGGCTTCAAAAGTCCGGAGGAAATCCTTGAGGTGCAGGGTATAAAGGATGGGATTTATAATAAGATCAAAGATAAAGTGACAGTTGATTAGACATATTAGGAGCGATGATATGAAAAGGGTTCTTGTTGTAGATGATGAAAAATCCATAGTAAAGGGAATTAAGTTCTCACTTGAGCAGGATGACATGCAGGTGGATGTGGCCTATGACGGAGAGAATGCCGTTGAGCTTGCCAAGATGAACAAGTATGATATGATTCTTCTGGACATTATGCTTCCGGGCTATTCGGGACTTGAGGTATGCCAGATGGTAAGAGAGTTCTCGGATGTGCCGATAATCATGCTTACCGCAAAGGGTGAGGATATGGACAAGATACTGGGACTAGAGTACGGCGCAGATGATTACATTACAAAGCCGTTCAATATACTTGAGGTTAAAGCGAGAATAAAGGCCATATTCAGGAGGAATAGCAAGAACCAGGATTCGAAGGATGATGTAAAGACCATTGAATCAAGAGGGCTGAAAATTGACTGCGAGAGCAGAAGAGTATATGTTGAAGGCAAGGAAGTAAATCTTACCGCTAAGGAATACGAGCTTGTATTTTTGCTGGTATCCAATCCGAACAAGGTTTACTCCAGAGAACAGCTATTGAAGACTATATGGGGTTCAACCTATCCCGGAGACGCGCGAACAGTGGATGTTCATGTCAGGAGATTAAGGGAAAAGATTGAAGCCACGCCGGCAGAACCCAAATATATCCATACAAGATGGGGCGTCGGATACTATTTCATGGAATAATCTTATATGAGCGAAGATAAAAAAGAAATAAAAGATAAAAAAGAGGATTCTCTGAAAAAAACAACAAAAAAACGTGTATCGGAAGTCAAACAGAAAAAAACCCGGGCTGAGAAAAAGTCTGTCTCACTTGGGTTTTTTGTTGTGTCTTCCGTTGTGCTTATAGTTACGGTGCTTGTTGCCGCTTACATTATATTTTCCGACAGGATATACGGAAGCTACGAAAAACAGTCGCTTAAGACTTCGGTTGTCAAGCAGGGGGATATAATCTCCGGAGAGCTTTGCAGGGACGGTTACCTTAAGGTTACGAGTGAGACGAGGGGACGCATGAGCGCTTCGGCCGAGGAGCTTGCGGGGCGCGTGATAGTCGTGGATACCTCGTACAAGGTAAAGGCGGACACCTTCGGACAGATAGAGGGTTCCTATATCGTGAGCGAAAATATGATCCGCATTATGACAGGAGCGGTAAAAGAGCTTTATACCGAGGATGAGGATCATGTAAGATATGTGCGTCAGGTTACAAATGACGGTGTCTGTGTCGGCGCCGTTATAGTAACAGCTTCGACAAAAAATATAGGAAATACCCTTAACAGATCCCTTACCATAAGGATAGTCCTCTTTGTATTCATGTTCATTCTGTGCGTGCTTTTCGCGGGCATGGTCGGAACGGTTGCGACAAGGGGCATAAGGAAGATTACGAAGCGGATGGAGACCGCGAAGGCAGGACATCTTGACGATAGTATGCCGGTCAAGGGATTTACCGAGTTAAGAAGGCTGACGGCTAATTATAACGATATTATAGGAAAGCTGATGACCATAGATTCCACAAGACAGGAATTTGTGTCAAATGTGTCGCATGAGCTTAAAACTCCGATTACCTCCATGAAGGTTCTCGCCGATTCACTTGTTTCAAATGAAGATGCAGATCTTCCGATGTATAAGGAGTTCATGACTGACATTGTTGCCGAGATAGACCGTGAGAGCAAAATAATCACGGACCTTCTCACTCTTGTCAAGGTTGAAAACCAGAATGCGAAGATGAACATAGAGCAGGTAGATATCAACGGATTGATAGAGGTTATCTTAAAGCGGGTAATGCCCATAGCCGATGAGCGGGGAATAGAGATAAACTATGAGAGCTTCCGTGATGTTATCGCCGATGCGGATGAAGTTAAGCTTTCCCTTGCATTTACGAATATTATTGAGAATGCGGTCAAGTATAATGTGGACAACGGCTTTGTGAATGTAAGCCTTAATGCGGACCACAAGTTCTTTCATGTGAAGGTGGCCGATTCCGGCGTGGGAATTCCCGAGGATGAAAAGGACAAGGTCTTTGAGAGATTCTACCGTGTGGATAAGGCGAGAAGCAGAGATACCGGCGGCACGGGCCTCGGACTTGCCATAACCAGAAATGTTATAACCATGCATCACGGAACCATAAAGCTTTACAGCGAATCCGGACAGGGTACCACCTTTACCGTTAAGATACCGTTAAAGTACAGCGAAGAGGATTGACAGTACATGAAGAAGCATACGAAGAAAAAGTATATAGCGCTCAATTTAATAGCGGTTATTATGCTGATATGTCTTACGGGCTGCTCCATGCCATTTTCAGGTAAAGGAGCTGACCTCGAATCGGAGTATGTCAGACCCGGCAACGGTGAAGCTTATATCTATTACCATGAGGACATGAGCATAAAAAGGCGGGATAATGTCTACCAGATTAGACAACCGGATGTGTTGTCTGCCTCTGTGGAGGAGCTTCTCGGGGAGCTGATGAAGGAGTATGAGGGGATATTCTCGTTTTACACTTATATGTTTGATGAGAGCAATATCAGACTTGAGGTTTCGTTTACCGCCGTATCGCCGCTCTCGAGGGAGGAGGTTCTTCTTTCGACGGCGTCGGTCTGCACAACGCTCTTCCAGCTTGACGGAATAAGTGCTATTAAGATCAATATATCGGATGATGATAATAAGATCCTGCTTTCCGAGGATTATGACAGATCATCGTTTTTCTTCGGAGGCTATGACAGCGCAGAGGGCTATAATGAAAAGTCGGTTAAGGTATATATGCCGTATAACGGTGATGCGAAGCTGAAGGCATATATGCTCCGCGTTAATCCGGATTATCATCTGTCGGAGCAGGAGCTTATAATAAACTATCTTGCAGAGCAGGAATGCATTCCGTCTGGAACCTCGGTTATATCGGTCAGTGTTTCGGAGGGCGAATGTGTGCTGGATTTAAGCCCTGAGTTTGAGACAGGTCTTCCGGGAAGGACGGCGGGAGAAGTATTGTACTCAGTGGTTAATTCAATAACATCTTTAGACGGAATAGACAGGATAAGGATTCTGGTGGACGGACAGTCGCGCGAGGACTTTAACGGGATTGAGCAGATAAGGGATTCGATGGTATTTAACGCCGATATAGTGGCTGAATAGGATTTATAAATTCAAACAGGCAGGCCTAAACTGCCTGTTTTTTTTATGTGCACGACCGCGTAATGTAATCAGCCGCTTTGCGGCACGCGGTCGGCACGGCGATAAGTGAGACAGGAAATCTTTGATTTCCGTTGTCGAACTTATACAGAGTAGTAGGGTGCGACTGCGTCTTCCCTACTC
>JAFXSQ010000069.1 GCA_017525525.1 Lachnospiraceae bacterium
CTTCGTAAGAAAGGGCGAGAGCTTCACAGTTAAGTCTGATCAGGCTAAGGGATTCTACGATTCTTCAAAGGATAAGTAATTCCCGGTAAGAGTTAACACAATCTTACAAAACTAAGTAATACCTTTGGGGGCGGGCGGTTCGCCGCTCGTCCCTATTTTATAAAAGAGCAAAAAAATAAGATTCTTCGCTACGCTCAGAATGACACCTGAACTTAACGAAGAGTCTTATCCTTAAAGACTCAAAGATAAAATGACCACACGGTCAATTATCCCTAGCACGCGTCCTCCGGCCGGTCCTCCCGGTTCGGAGGGCGTATTTATAAGAAGGTATTTCGGAAGGAGCGCCGGTGGACGACATAGGAGCAAGAATTGCAGGACTAAGGGAAAATATAGGCTACACGCAGCAGGACCTTGCCAAGGTTTTTGGCGTGTCGCGCTCTGCGGTCAATGCATGGGAGATGGGAAAGTCCTTTCCCGGCACGCAGCTCATGCCACGGATAGCGCAGTTCTTTCGTGTGTCTACGGACTACCTGTACGGGATAAAATCAGCGAAGTCAATCGATGTGTCTGGGCTGGAGGACGGCGATATTGAAGCTCTGGTTGCCGTGATTGAACGGCTCAGGCGTAAGAACATAACAGTATCATAAAAGACCGGGCAGCTTTGTGCTATTCGGTCTTTTTTTGTTGCGTATAGTTCTTTGGTGCGGTAAAATACAAGGTATCATAGACATATATCAAGGATGTAATCCTGTGATCCGTTAGGAAGAAAAGGAGGAAAAACAAATGGGGATTGATCAGGCAGCATTTCACCAGATTGCAACGACTCTTGCACGACATTATGACAGCATCTACTTTGTGGATATCGAAACCGGCAGCTTTACGGCATTTGTGCCTCCGCGTCTGCTGGCGGAGCTGAAAATTCCTTCCGAGGGAGATGATTTCTTTGCGCTGGCAAGGCAGAATGCGCACATCATAGTTCACCCCGACGATCTTGACCGGGCTGTTAAGCTTCACGATAAGGCTGAGATCTTAAGGCAGTTGTCGCACGATGATTCATTTACGGCCTGCATCAGGCTGGCCATGGACGGCAAGATAATACATGTGCGCCAGGTCTATCTTCTGTGTGATGACAGGCAGCATGTGGTGTGTTGTATGGAGAATATCGAGAAGGAGTACATCGGGAAGGAAGAACCGAAGCAGGCGGACAAGTCGGCAGAGCGTTTGGCGAGAATGGATAAGCTGACAGGTGTGAAGAACAGAGCTGCCTTCGATGACTTCGCGGCGAATCTTGACGAGAAGGTCGGCACCGGAGCGCATGACGGCATATATGCGGTGGTTGTCTGCAATATCAACGATCTCAAGTACATAAATGATGCAAAGGGCCGCAGCTTCGGTGACGAGGCCATACAGCAGGCGAGCCGTATGGTCTGCAATACATTTACGCACAGTCCCGTGTTCAGAGTGGGAGAGGACGAATTCGTGGCTGTATTGTCCGGCGGTGACTACGAAGCCCGCGACCAACTGCTGGATAAGCTGCGCGAGGAATCGAGAGTTAACGGACTTATGCATTCAGGACCCGTGCTTGCTGCCGGCATGGCAATCTTTGATTCCGACAGGGACGAAGGAGTCGCTTCGGTGTTCGAGAAAGCCGGCCGGATGATGCGTGAGAATAAGGAAAGCATAAAGGACAAGGCCTCGAAGTTCTCACTGAAGAAGGCTGAGGGCGCAGCGGTTCCCGAGGCTATGATACCGAGCGAGAGAAAGAAGCAGCTTGACGGAATGTTTGCTTCGCTCTTCACCGTATCCGAGGGAGGATACATCTTCCTGATAGATCTCAGGTTCGAGTATTCGAGATGGTCGCTTGCCATGGTTGATGATTTCGGCCTCAGATCGGAGTATTTGCACCATGCGACGAAGATTATACAGGAGCGCATACACCCGGACGATCTTGAGTCCTACAACGAATCGGTCAATGCGGCTATTTTCAGCGGCGCGGCTGTTAAGCCTATATCCTTCAGACTGCATAATATGGAGGGGGCTTACATCCCTGTTACCGCAAGGTGCTTCGTCCAGTGTGACAGCAAGGGTAATCCCGAGTACTTCGGTGGCAAGCTTGTACTGCAATAGTTTTGATTGGTGATTACCGGGGACGGGGGTTGATGACGAGACGTTTCAAATCGTCACCGGCCAACGTCCCTGATGACACATAAAAAGGTTGATAAAAAAAGCAAAATAGTGTAAAATACATAGGTATTTTGTGCATACGAAAGGGGCTTTTCATGAACAATGATCAACATCAGGTTGGAAGGATGCTCGTTCTGATACTTCAGATAGGTCTGACCATGCTTACAGCCGTGTTCATGTGTATCGGGCTGGCGTATCTTATCAACTGGCTTTTCGGTATCGATCTTATGGTCTGGCTCATTATTCTCGGCGTAGTTTCGGGCTTTCGTGCCGCATACATACTTATCAAAAGGTACATAGGTTTATGAAGTCTGATACAAAGAAATCTGATTACGCAAAAAGCAGGCAGGTTTTGCTTGAGCTTTATATGGGCATAGGTATAAGCTCTGCGTTCTTCGCGGCGCTCGGAATATTCACCATGCGCCCGTACTATAGCTTTTTTCTCGGACTTCTTGCGGGGACCGCGATTGCGGTTCTTTGCGTGTGGTGGCTTTACGATGACCTTGATGCTGCTTTGGATATGACCGAAAAGCATGCGAAGGGGTTCATGACGCTTCACTCCATGGCTCGCCTTTTATCGAGGCTTGCGGTTATGGCGGCGGCTTACCTGATTGGAGGCTGGCAGCCCTTCGTGGGTTCGGCGGTAGGGATACTGTCCACAAAGATAGGAGCGTATCTGCACCCGTTCATCTCAAAGAAGATTACCAAAACCTATACCCCACCGGATCTCTCCTTCGTACCCGAAGAAGATGACGAGGACACAGAAGAGGAATTGAGCGAGTATCAGTATTCTCGCCCATTCAGAAAATAATAAATGCAATAGGTAATTGCGTTTACTATTAAGCCTCCGGCAGGAGGCGCTAATTATAATCAAAAAAAGGAGGATAATATATGATGAGTGGCTTCGCCACTGGAGCTATGCAGGTTATGCAGGTGGCTCGTGCAGAGGAGAGCACCCCTGACTTTTACATTCACGAACTTGCGCCTGTGAACTTCTTTGGCACAACAGTGCATATCACCACGACTCATGTGTGTACGCTCATCGTGTTTATCACGATTATTATAATCGCGATAGCAGGACGCAACAGCGTATTAAAACACAAGGACAAGCCGACCAAGTTCTCGGCGGGCGTGGAGATTGCGATAAGCACCCTGCTCAACTTCGTAAAGGGGAGCATGGGTAAAGCCGGGAAGAATTACATCAACTACATAGGTGCGCTTTTCACCTTCGTATTCTTCTCGAATATTTCAGGTCTCTTCGGATTGAGACCGCCTACAGCTGACTACGGCACCACACTCTGTATCGGACTTGTTTCGTTCTGTATGATACAGTATGCGGCGATCCGTTACATGAAGCTTAATTACCTTAAGGGTATGTTTGAGCCGGTGTTCCTGTTCTTCCCGATCAACGTGATCAGTGAGCTCGCGATCCCCGTATCGCTCTCGCTCCGTCTGTTCGGAAATGTGCTCGCAGGAACCGTTATGATGGCTCTTTACTACGGAATGCTCCCGATATTCGCAAAGATCGGAGTTCCGTCGGCATTACATGCGTACTTCGACCTGTTCTCGGGCGCGATACAGGCGTATGTATTCAGTATGCTTACTATGACATTTATTGCGGATAAGAGAGCGAGCGCAGAGTAAAAAACAAGCGGCCGCGAAGCGGACATTTGTTTTTACGGCGAGCGCACTTGCAGGCAGTACGCGAAGCGTACGGTTGAGCGTCGAAGACGCGCCCTGCAAGGGATCAGTCTGCAGGAAACTAAAATAATATAAAGTTTGGAGGAAAGAAAATGGATCAGATCACAAACCAGGGACTTATAAGTGCTTGCTCTGCAATCGGTGCGGGACTTGCGGTTATCGCAGGTATCGGCCCCGGTGTAGGACAGGGAATTGCAGCAGGTTACGGTGCTTCCGCAGTAGGAAGGAACCCGGGCGCAAAGGGTGATATCATGTCAACCATGCTTCTCGGTCAGGCCGTTGCCGAGACAACAGGTCTTTACGGACTTGTCGTAGCACTGCTTCTTATGTTCGTTAAGCCGTTCAAGGGAGTTTAATACTTAGGAGGTGTAAAGGTGGCAGGAACCGGATTTGCATTTGCATTAAACGGAATGCTGCTCACGGCGGCCGAGGAGGCTTCCGATGCGGGCAGAATCTTCGGATTGGACGCGCAGCTTCTGTTTGATGTATGTGTTCAAGGCGTTGCTGTATTCCTGCTTTTCATCTTCCTTTCGTACATTCTCATCAATCCGGTGAGAAAGGTATTAACTGACAGGCAGAACAAGATAGAGCAGGATATAAACAGCGCAGCCGCTGACAAGGAAGAAGCGGCAAAGCTGAAGAGTGAATATGATGCGAAGCTTAAAACAGCGGACGATGAAGCATCCGAGATCTTAAGCGAGGCCAGAAAGAAGGCCGTTAAGAATGAGGAGAGAATCATAAATGATGCCAAGGAAGAGGCACACCGCATAATCAGCCGCGCCAATCAGGAGGCTGAGCTTGAGAAGAGCAGAGTTAAGGATGAGGTCAGGCAGGAGATCATCTCCGTCGCAACTGTTATGGCAGGAAAGCTTGTGGCAGGCGAGATGGACGAGGCAAAGCAGGCTGCCTTGATCGACGACACCTTAAAGGAGATAGGTGAGGATACATGGCTAAACAAGTAGATACAACCTATGGCGAGGCGCTCTTTTCATTAGCAGTCGATGAAGGCAGGGTTGACGAGCTTTACGAGGAGGTCCTCGCGCTGATTCCCATTTTACATGAAAATGAGGATCTGATGAAGCTTCTCACACACCCTCATATAGATATGGATAAAAAGAAAGAGGTTGTGGAGGCAAGCTTTAAGGGAAGAATATCGGATGACCTTACGGGTATGATGATCTTGCTTACCGAGAAGGAGCACGGATCAGAGATTATCCACGTATTCGAGTACTTCTTAAGAAGAGTCAAGAAACACAAGAATATAGGACTTGCGCTTGTGACGAGCGCGGTACCGCTCTCTTCGGCGCAGAAAGCGTCCATAGAGATGAAGCTTATAGAGACCACAAGCTATAAGAGCGTGGATGTAGCCTACAGGGTTGATCCCTCGCTTATAGGAGGTCTGACTATCAGGATAGACGACAGAGTCGTGGACAGCAGCATCAAGACCAGGCTGCATACTATGTCCCACGAATTGAGTAGGAAGTAGAAAGAGGGTGTTTATCGTCCATGAATTTGAAACCGGAAGAGATCAGCTCGGTCATTAAGGAGCAGATCAGGAATTATAAAAGTCAGCTTGAGACCTCGGATGTCGGCACGGTAATCCAGGTTGCTGACGGTATCGTCAGGGTTCACGGACTCCTGAACGCCATGCAGGGAGAGCTTCTGCTCTTCCCCGGAGATGTGTACGGCATGGTGCTCAACTTAGAGGAGGACAACGTGGGTGCGGTACTCCTCGGAGATAACAGGAACATCAACGAGGGCGATACAGTCAAGACAACCGGGCGTGTGGTTGAGGTTCCGGTTGGTGACGCAATGCTCGGTCGTGTTGTAAATGCGCTCGGTCAGCCCATAGACGGCAAAGGGCCCATAGACACAAATAAGACCAGGCAGATAGAGAGAGTGGCCTCCGGCGTTATCTCGCGTAAGTCGGTTGACACACCGCTTCAGACAGGTATCAAGGCTATCGATGCCATGGTGCCCATCGGAAGAGGACAGAGAGAGCTTATCATAGGCGACAGGCAGACAGGTAAGACTGCCCTTGCCATAGATACTATCATCAATCAGAAGGGACAGGGAGTTTACTGTATCTACGTAGCCATAGGCCAGAAGGCTTCGACGGTTGCGAATATAGTTAAGACACTTCAGGAGTACAACGCTATGGAGTACACCACAGTCGTTGCTTCTACTGCAAGTGAGCTTGCTCCGCTTCAGTACATAGCACCGTATGCGGGCTGTGCGATAGGTGAGGAATGGATGGAAGCAGGCAAGGATGTGCTTGTTATCTACGATGACCTTTCAAAGCACGCTACTGCATACCGTACGCTGTCATTGCTCTTAAGAAGACCGCCCGGACGTGAGGCTTACCCCGGAGATGTATTCTATCTCCATTCAAGACTTCTTGAGCGTGCAGCGAAGTTAAACGACAGCTTGGGAGGCGGTTCGCTTACCGCGCTTCCTATCATAGAGACACAGGCAGGTGATGTATCTGCCTACATTCCGACCAACGTTATATCCATCACGGACGGTCAGATCTACCTTGAGACCGAGGCATTCAACTCGGGCTTCAGACCGGCTATCAACGCAGGTCTCTCGGTATCGCGAGTTGGTGGCGCTGCCCAGATCGGTGCCATGAAGAAGCTTGCTGCTCCTATCCGTGTGGAGCTCGCGCAGTTCAGAGAGCTTGCAGCATTCTCGCAGTTCGGTTCGGAGCTTGATGCCGATACCAAGGAGAAGCTTGCACAGGGCGAGAGAATCAGGGAGATTTTAAAGCAGCCGCAGTATGCTCCGATGCCGGTTGAGAGACAGGTAGTGATCATATTTGCGGCAACGAAGAAGTATCTTCTTGACATCCCTGTAGAAAGGATAGCGGAGTTTGAGAGAGATCTCTTTGAGTTCATAGAGACCAAGTATCCTGAGATCTTCGAGAAAATCAGGACCGAGAAGAAGTTGAGCGACGAGCTTGACGGAATGATTACCAAGGCGATTGAAGAGTTCAAACAAGGCTTTTAAATGAGGTGACTTAAATGGCATCTATGAGAGATATAAAGCGGCGCAAAACAAGCGTCCAGAGCACGCAGCAGATAACCAAGGCCATGAAGCTTGTGGCTACGGTAAAGCTGCAGAAATCAAGACAGCGTGCCGAGAATAACAAGCCCTACTTCAATATGCTCTACGATACCATATGCTCGATCTTAGCGAAGAGTGAGAACGTGGATCACCGCTTCTTAAAGGAGGGCGAGTCCAAGAAGAAGGCGGTCATAGTCATCACCTCTAACAGAGGCTTAGCGGGCGGTTATAACAGTAACGTTGTAAAGAGCGTGCTTGCCTCGGGGATAAGCCCGGAGGATGCAGTGATCTACGCCATAGGTAAGAAGGGTATAGAAGGTCTTAGAAGAAAGGGCTACACTATCCACAGCGATGCATCTGATGTCATCAACGCTCCGCTTTTCGCGGATGCGACAGAGCTTACAAAGCAGCTTCTGACCCAGTTCGAGAAGGGAGAGATAGGGGAGATATATCTTTCCTACACCAACTTCAAGAACACGGTCACACAGGAGGCCAAGACCATAAAGCTGCTCCCCATAAGCAGGGAGGATTTCGATACCTCCAATGTAAAGGATGACAAGCTTTTGATGAACTTTGAGCCGAGTGATGAAGAGGTCCTCGATCAGGTTATACCTAAGTACATGAGCAACATCATCTTCGGAGCATTTCTTGAATCTGTAGCGAGTGAGAACGGCGCGCGTATGCAGGCCATGGACAACGCTACCAACAATGCCGAGGAGATGATCGCGAACTTGGAGCTTTCGTACAACCGTGCAAGACAGGGCGCTATCACGCAGGAGCTCACGGAGATTATCGCAGGTGCGGATGCGGTAGGCTAGTATAATTGCTTAGTCAGATTAATGTGTCATCCTGAACGACGCTGATCATACTGCGAAGCAGTATGATGCCGGCCTACGAGATCCTAAGGAATCCACCTCAAGCGGTACCCCCTTGGGACGAAATGCGAGGCTTTGCGAAGCAACAGGAAGTTATGAAGAATCTTAATTTATAAGATTCTTCGCTACGCTCAGAATGACAGAGATATAATGACATTGCAAAACATAAGGAGAATAAAATGGCAGAAACAAAATCAGGAAAGATCACACAGATCGTCGGTGCCGTAATCGACGCGAAGTTCCCTGACGGGGCTCTTCCGGAGATATATGATGCCATAACGATCGCGACCAAGAACGGTGGTACTCTTACTGCAGAGGTTTCCCAGCACTTGGGAGATGACACGGTAAGATGTATAGCCATGGGTCCGACGGACGGTCTTGTGAGAGGTATGGAGGCTGTAAATACGGGCGCTCCGATTACGGTTCCGGTGGGTGAGGAAACTCTCGGCCGTATGTTCAATGTGCTCGGTCAGCCGATAGATGAGAAGCCGGCACCCAAGGTTGATACTTATCTTCCCATACACAGGAAGGCTCCGGAGTTTTCCGAGCAGTCTACCGATACCGAGATCCTTGAGACAGGTATCAAAGTCGTAGACCTCCTGTGTCCTTATCAGAAGGGTGGTAAGGTCGGACTCTTCGGAGGCGCGGGAGTCGGTAAGACAGTCCTTATACAGGAGCTTATCACGAACATCGCCACAGAGCACGGCGGTTACTCCGTGTTTACCGGTGTCGGTGAGCGTACCAGAGAGGGAAATGACCTCTACTACGAGATGATCGAGTCGGGTGTTATCGAGAAGACCACTATGGTATTCGGTCAGATGAACGAGCCGCCGGGAGCGAGAATGCGTGTAGGACTTACGGGTCTTACCATGGCGGAGTACTTTAGAGACAAGGTCGGAAAGGACGTGCTCCTTTTCATAGACAATATATTCAGATTTACACAGGCAGGTTCGGAGGTTTCGGCATTGCTTGGACGAGTGCCTTCGGCGGTTGGTTACCAGCCT
Organism: Lachnospiraceae bacterium; assembly: GCA_017525525.1. Lineage (GTDB taxonomy): Bacteria > Bacillota > Clostridia > Lachnospirales > Lachnospiraceae > Coprococcus_C. Next base: position 8,831 of record JAFXSQ010000069.1, read on the forward strand.
ACACTCCAGACGGAGATGGGTGCGCTTCAGGAGAGAATTACCTCAACAAAGAACGGTTCCATCACTTCGGTTCAGGCCGTATACGTGCCGGCCGATGACTTGACTGACCCGGCGCCTGCGACAACATTTGCCCATCTGGATGCAAAGACGGTGCTTTCGCGTTCGATAGTTGAGCTCGGTATCTATCCTGCGGTTGACCCGCTTGACTCAAGCTCACGTATCCTTGATCCGAGAGTTGTGGGCGAGGATCATTACAAGGTAGCCCGTGGCGTGCAGGAGATACTTCAGAAGTACAAGGAGCTTCAGGATATCATCGCGATCCTCGGTATGGACGAGCTTTCAGAGGATGATAAGGTCGTCGTTGCCCGTGCGAGAAAGATTCAGAGATTCCTGTCACAGCCCTTCCATGTTGCTGAGCAGTTCACCGGACTTGACGGAAAGTATGTACCGCTGTCCGAAACTATCGCAAGCTTCAAGGAGATATTGGACGGTAAGCATGACGACATACCCGAGAGCTACTTCCTTAACTGCGGCGGAATCGACGACGTAATCGCCAAGACAAAGAAGTAGCAGAACGGAGGCATATATGGCTGACTTAAAGATGAAAGTTAAGATTATAGCGCCCGACAGAGTGTTCTACGAGGGCGATGTGGACTTCATCGAATTCAATACCATAGAAGGGATAATCGGTGTGTATCCGAGACATATCCCGACTACCGTGGTTATTGCTCCGGGGATCTTGAAGATAACCGAGGGCAAGGAAACCAAAGAGGCAGCGCTGCACTCCGGCTTTGCGGAGATTTTAGGCGACAGCATAAAGATGCTTGCAGAGAGCGTGGAGTGGCCCGAAGAGATTGATGTTCATCGCGCAGAGGAAGCGAAGATTAGGGCCGAGAGGCGCATCAAGGAGAGCGGATCTGACACCAACCGTGCAGAGCTTGCGCTTAAGCGCGCGGTAATCAGACTTGCGCTGACAAAAAAGTAATATCATTCGGACCGGTACCTGATCGTACCGGTCTTTTTTTGCTGTTTTTTTTTCAAAATCTTATAAAAAACTGTCTTAATATACAAAAATCTGATATACTATAACGGATAGTAGACAATTGCCTTTACGAAGGGAGGTGCGATTATGACGAAGTCATAATTTTGCATCGCACCGACCGACTGGGCAGGATTGCTTTAGCAATCGTGCCATTACATATTATACGAGGAGAAATGTGTATGAAACAGAAAAAGGTTAAATCCGTATATGCCTGTTTGATGGTATATTTTATTGCGTTCGTTGCGTTTTCTGTATATATCCTGTTCTTTACCGATGTAAAGCATTTTCTGCAGATCACAAAGGAAAATGATTACACGGAAGGCTGGCAGCTCGAGAACGGAGAGGAAGTGGACATAAGTGAGATTAGCGCCGGGGATTATAACGGAGTGCTTAAGGTATCCAAGATACTTCCTAAAGAGATGCTCGAGACGGATTCTCTTTACTTTTCCACAAGTAATCTTAAGTTTAAAGTGTATGTTAACGGAGATGAGGTTTATTCTTATGACACCGAGGAGAACATGACCGGTGTAGGGGACGGGATCTCCTATCATATGATCGGTCTCGGAACCAAGGATGAAGAGGGTTTGGTGGTCATAGACGGTGCGGCGGTATTCCCGAAAGGACGCGGAGGCCGTATAAACGAGATGCAGTTCGGGTTTGAAGAGCACTTCCGGTATTATATAATCAGAAAAAATCTGGCCGGACTCGCTCTCTCACTGCTGATGATGTTATTCGGAGTGGTAGTTATCGGATTCTATTTCGGATTGTCGCGAAAGAACCCGATGATGCAATCACTTTGGGCACTGGGACTAACAGCTTTTCTTTTCGGCTTGTGGAGCCTGTGCGATACGGGAGTTCCTCAGCTTTTAACAGGTATGACTTATGCAAGCAGGACCAACGTCTACGGTTTATTGCATCTGGCAGGCTTCCCGCTAATATACTTTGTAAATAAAATAACAAAATCAAAGAAGAATATATTCCTTTACCTTTCTTTTATAACAATGTTCTGGGGGTTCGGCACGCTTTTGCTGTCAAGATATACGCTTGGCAAGGATATGCATGAGATGGTGGGGACGATTTATCTTGCATACGCAGCGCAGCTTATCCTGATGATCGGTATGCTGGTCGAGAACGAGATCTATTGTCACAAACAGAATATATCTTCGAACTTAAAGTATTTCTTTATAGGTGCGGGTATTTTTGTTGTGGCTTCCGTGGCTGATATGTTCAGATATCTGGTGGATCATATAGGATCGGTCGGGCACGGTACCTGGTTCAGGCTTGGACTTATAATATTCTTTATAATGATGGGTGTACAGATATTTGATTGGTGGTCATTGGAGAAAACTTCGCTTGAGAGAGACAGATTTGTCAATCACATTCTTCAGTATGCAATGGATGCGGATGATCCGGAGATCAGGATCAATAAGGCTCTTGAGTATCTGTGTCTCGAACTTCATGCGGACCGCGCTTATATATTTGAGGATATGAACGACGGTACATTTGACAATACCTATGAATTTTGCGCCGAAGGGGTTACGGACGAGATCGATAACCTTAAAGGTCTGCCCTATGATGGGGTTATAGATGTGTGGTACGAAGAGTATGAAAAGGGCGGGCACATACTTATATACGATATAGAGAAGTACCGTGATGTCTGCCTGAACATGTACAATGTGTTGAAGCCTCAGGATATCAACACGCTTGTAACGGGACCGCTTATCCAGGAAGGAAAGTATATAGGATTCTTCGGTGTGGACAATCCTCCCGCGGAGATGATGGAAGAGGTGTCCGAGATAATTAGGCTCCTGATGTTCTTCCTGTCGGAGATGGTATCCCAGAGAGATAACCGTAAGCGTCTGCTTGAATACAGTTTTCATGACAGTATGACAGGAGTCGGAAACAGACGTGCCGAAAAAGAGTTTGAGAGAAATGAGCTTGATACGTCCCGTTCGTACGGTTATGTTATGTGCGATATAAACGGTTTAAAGGCTGTTAATGACAATCAGGGGCATGAAGCCGGAGATGAGATGATCAAGGTGGTTGCGGAAAGCCTGTCGGAAGTATTTGGACGTGATAATGTGTATCGAATGGGCAGAGATGAGTTCGCAGTTTATACATACGAGGACAGCCTTGATAAGTTCGAAAGCAAGATCGACAAGGTAAAGACCGTGGTCAACGAGAAGAGCGTTTATGTGGCTATCGGCTATTCATACGCCCAAGGAGGGGATCCGGATTACAGAACCCATAAGCTTGCGGCGGATAATAAGATGTATGACGAGAAGAAAGAGTTCTATAGGAACAACAGGGACAGAAGGAAGGCACAGGCTGACTGAAGCGACAAGCAAAGACAGGTATATGAAGGAAAACTACAGGTTTAAGAATGTGATAACCGACATTTTCGCCGGTATTATCGTTGCACTGGTCTCGATACCGATATCCATGGGGTATGCGAATGTGGCAGGGCTTCCGATGAAGTACGGACTGTACGGGTCAGTCTTTCCGATACTCGTCTTTGCGCTGTTTACCACCACGAAGAACTTCGTGTTCGGTGTGGATGCGGCCCCGGCGGCTATAGTCGGTTCCTCGCTTGCCGTACTCGGGATAGAAAGCGAGAGTGCGGTTGCGAGAAATGTGGTGCCGGTGATCACTCTTTTAGTGGGGATCTGGCTTCTCCTGTTCTTTGTGTTCAAACTCGGCAAGGTAGTCCGGTACATCTCCATGCCGGTTATGGGAGGGTTCGTGACGGGCATATGCTGTACCATAATTCTTATGCAGATTCCTAAGCTGTACGGAGCGGCTCCGGTGTCTGGAGAGGGGCTTGAGCTTATAAAGCACATCGTGGATACGGCCGGATACGCAAATCTGTTGTCGCTCTTCTTAGGACTTGCCACGGTAATCATAATACTTGTGACAAGGAAGTTTGTTCCGAAGCTTCCGACTGCCGTAATTATGATGGTTGTTGGCGCGTGCCTCACAAGGTATGCGAATTTAGACAAGTATGATGTGCGTCTTTTGCCGCATGTGAAGGGCGGGCTTCCGGAGTTTGTGACACTGTCCTTGAGGGATTTGGATATAACAGAGATACTTACCACATCACTGACTATTGCGTTAGTCATTATGGCGGAGACTCTTCTTGCATCGAAGAATACGGCCATGAAGGACGGAAAGAAGATAGATGTGAACCGTGAGGTGCTGGCTTACTCTCTTGCCAACTTTGCCTCCTGCGCGGTGGGCTGCCTGCCGGTGAACGGAAGCGTGTCCAGGACGGGCCTGTCCAGGCAATACGGCGCTAAGTCACAGCTTATGTCGGTGACGGCAGCGGTGACCATGGTGGTAATAGTCATGAAATTTACATGGATCATAGAGTATCTTCCGGTGTGCATGCTGACTGCCATAATAATCGCGGCGCTTCTTTCGGCGTGCGAATTCATATTTGCGGCAAATCTCTTCTCAACCGCGAGATATGAGTTCTACATATTCATGGCGGCGATGTTCGGAGTGCTGATTTTTGGTACTATTTATGGCGTATTAATAGGGGTTGTTCTTTCGTTTACATCTGTTATAATCAAGGCTACCGAGCCGCCAAGAAGCTTCAACGGAGTCATGCCGGGAAGGGACGGACTGTTCTCGCTTGAGCACTGCAAGGACGCGATGCCTATCAAGAATGTTATAGTTTATCGCTTCGGAGGCAACCTCTTCTTCGCAAACATAGACATATTCGAGGAGGATATAATGAATGCGATAAAGGACGACACGAAGATCGTGGTGGTCAACGGCAGCGGCATAAGTGATGTGGATGTGACGGCTGTTGAACGGCTTGAGGTCATAAAGAATACATTGAGCGCCAAGGGAATTAAGTTCTTCCTGACGGAACAGATGCATGAGCTTGACGATAAATTGAAGGCCTACGGCGCTTCGGACTTTATAGAAGAGGGCAATGTAACGATGTCCGTGCAGGAGGCTTTGGCAAAGTGCGGACTGCATGCGCCGTATGAGCCGGATATAGAATTGTGATAAAAGATTCTTCGGACTGTGTCCTCAGAATGACACTGAGTGTCATTCTGAGCGAAACGTGTCATTCTGAGCGAAGCGAAGAATCTTATAATTAAAAGGAGATAAAACAAAATGAAAACAGGCATTATCTTTGACTTAGACGGAACGCTGTGGGATTCGTCCGCGGCTGTGTCGGAATCCTGGAACGAGGCACTTAAGTCTATCGGAGTAGACAAATATACTATGACAGTAGACAAGATTAGAGGCTACATGGGACAGACCATGGAGGCCATAGCCTATGATTTTTTCAGTGAAGAAACGCATGAGGAAGCAATGAGGTTGCTAAACATATGCGCCGATCACGAGAATGATTACATACTGCACCATGGCGGAGTGCTCTACGAGGGACTTGAGGAGACCCTTGCGAAGCTGAAAGAGGCCGGGTATTTCTTAAGTGTTGTGAGCAACTGTCAGGCGGGTTACATTGAAGCCTTTATAGAGTATCATCAACTTGCAAAATACTTTGATGATACTGAGAATTATGGCAAAACAGGTAAGGAAAAAGCCGACAACATAAAGCTTGTGGTAGAGAGAAATAACTTAGACAAGGCTTACTATGTGGGCGATATAATGGGTGACTACAATTCGACCATGGAGGCCGGGATCAACTTTATTCACGCTTCCTACGGCTTCGGAACGGTGCCGGAGGGTACTCCGAAGATTAAAGCCATAACTGAGCTTCCGGAGTTTATGCAGACTGTTAAAGCGGCGGAAGTGATGAAGTCAGAGATAAATGAAAATTTAAACACCGTGATACTTCCCTTCTGGAAGAGGCTTAAGGATGAGGAAAACGGCGGCTTCTACGGTTATTTCGGAACGGACCTTAAGCTTGACAAGAATGCCGACAAGGGCTGCATACTCCATAGCCGCATACTCTGGTTTTTCTCGAATGCTTACCTTACGCTAAAGGATGAGGACAACCTTGCGTATGCCAAGCAGGCGTATGAGTTTATAAGGGATTGCTGCATAGATAAGGAGTACGGAGGAATATTCTGGTCGGTGACTGCCGACGGAAAGCCGGCGGATCCGCAGAAGCATACCTATAACCAGGCATTTTGTATATATGCGCTGTCCTCCTACTATGTGGCAACGGGCGATGAGGAAGCCTTAAAGCTTGCGCAGGAGCTTATCAATCTCATAGAGAGTAAGATGCGTGACGAGGGCGGGTATTTAGAGGCCTTTAATCGCGATTTCACTCCGGACAACATCAACGAGAAGCTTTCGGAGAACGGCGTGGTTGCGGGCCGTACGATGAACACGCTTCTTCATGTGATGGAGGCCTACACCGAGTATTATCGTGTGACTAAGGAAGGCGCGCCCTTAAGGGATAAGGTTAAGTCAGAGCTTTACTTCATGCTGGATGTACTTGAGAACAAGATTTACAACCCGGAGAAAACAAGGCAGGAGGTATTCTTCGACCTTGACATGAATTCAATCATAGACCTTCACTCCTACGGCCATGATATCGAGACCTCGTGGCTGGCGGACAGAACGCTTGAGGTTCTCGGCGACGATGAGCTGACCGCACGCGTTCGCAGGATACTTACTTCTCTTGCGGAATGCATTTACAATACTGCATATACCGGAAGCTGTGTGCTTAATGAAAACGAGCGCGGCAAGGACGACACCACAAGGGTTTGGTGGGTTCAGAACGAGTCTGTGATAGGTTTTGTAAATGCTTATCAGAGGACGGGTGATGCAAAGTACTTAAAGGCGGCCGAAAATGTGTGGGAGTACTGTAAGGAGTATTTTATAGATAAGCGCGCCGGCAGCGAGTGGTTCAACGAACTTAATGAGGATGGTTCGTTCAAATCGGAAAAAGAGATTGCCGGTGAGTGGAAATGCCCGTATCACAACGGCAGGATGTGCTTTGAAATATTAAATCGCGTTGTTGACTGAAAGGCACATTTGCGGTAAAATGTTCTTCGTGGGTGTTGTCTTAAAACGACAAAAAAATAATAACTTAAGGGGGTACTATTAATGGATAAGGACCAGATAGTTAAGAAGCTGAATGAGGTTATTCAGGCTGAGCTTCCGGATATCGAGGAGGATGTTAACTTAAACGCATCCATAACTCAGGAGTACGGAGTTAATTCGGTTTCTCTGATAAGGCTGATAGTTGCGTTGGAGGAGAAGTTTGATATAAGCTTTACTGATTACGAGCTTGCTCTTTCGGAGTACGAATCCTTTAGCGATTTAGTAGCTGTTATCACAGAAAAATTAGGTTAATTCGGAGGTAGGTAGAAATGGCAGAAGACAAGAAGAGATTACCGGTCACATATCCTCTCATCACATCCTGGCAGTGGCATGCCACTCTCTTTTCAATATTATCAGATGATGAGAATGCTAAGAAATGGATTTTCAGCAATTATATTCAGTTAAGATGCTATGATATACAGGAGATTTTCACGGGAGATCAGATGCTCCTCGCAGATATGATGCCGGGCTCAAGCTCATTAAAGCTTTGCCCGTATCTCGTGTTCTCGCTTCTTACCAAGGAGCAGATTTCAAGCTATTGTGGCAACATAATCGACTTTATCATCAAGACTATCGACTTAGGCGGTTATGTATACGGCGTGTTCGATGAGGCGAAGATTCTCTGCGATGCAGAGGTTGATTACAAGTTCCCTCACGAGCTTTTCATCTACGGCTACAACAGGGATAACGAATACTTCTACACCGGAGACTTTACTTTCCAGGATCACTATTCACATAAGACAGTATCCTTCAAGGATGTCGAGAGAGGTTATGAGGTTATAAGCGCATCCGAGGATCATATGTTCAAGGATGATTATAAGGGCGTAAGAGGCCTCTATGTTATAATCAAGAATACCGAGTCACCGGTATACGAGCTCGATCTTGAGCTCATCAAGACCACGCTTCGTGAGTACCTGAACTCAGAGGATACAAAGGATCACTTCCGTATGATGAGAAACCGTTTCGACGATACTGTATTCGGTATCAAGGTTTATGACAAGGTGCTCTCACAGATTGACAAGCAGATTCATTCGGAGGAGCCCGACTTTGATATAAGAGCGCTTCATGTAATGTACGATCACAAGGTTCTTATGCTTGAGAGACTTAAGTATATGATGAACCACGGCGCGTTGAAGTTCAATCAGGAGACACTCGATGCCTACAAGATTGTAGTGGATAATATTCTTGCGGCAAGAAATCTTCTTATCAGAATATCTATCACCAATGATATTGAGGCCGGTTCAAGATTCAAGACATATCTTGAAACCGCAAAGGAGAAGGAGGTTTCAATCCTCTTCAATGTGCTTGCGGAGTTAGAGGCTTAAATAATTCAATTATTATAGTTACGCACAGCAGGCGCAGATATGTAAATACGCGGGACGCTCGCGCTCTATTTCACGGCGTAGCCCTTCTAAGCTCGTGAAGGACCTCGCTAAGAAGGGACGCCGCTCTATAGCCCGTTTTATTTACAATATCTGTGCCTGTTGTGCTATTTACCGGAAGATGTGATTATCGAGGATAGTAATTATGTTTAGATTAAAATTTAGAATGATACAGGAGAGTTCGTCTACTCCGTTAGACGAATTGATGAAGGGTATAGACCCGGCGAGAAGAGAAGCGGTTTTGCGGTATAAGAGTGAGAATGTCAAACGACTTTCTGTGGCGGCGGGACTGTTGCTTGCGGAAGCTGTAAAGGAAGAGCTGGGACTTGATCCCGACGAGATAGAGGTCGAGACGAGAGAGAACGGAAAACCGTATATAAAGGGACATGAGGATTTTCATTACAATCTCTCACACTCGGGTGAGATGGCGGTTATAGCATACGGAGACGAACCTGTCGGAGTTGATGTGGAGCAGGTTAAGTATAAGAGGCACGATGCCGACGTTGCCCAGAGATTCTTCACCGAGAAGGAAGCAAGGTATATCCTTGACGGAGGAGATTACGATGAGGCTGCGGCCGAGCGCTTCTTCCGTGTGTGGACAAGGAAGGAAAGCTACCTGAAGCTTCTTGGATTTGGGTTGATGAAGGAGCTTAAGAGCTTTGATGTGACCGATCCGACCACCGCAGAAGGGTACGGCTTTGCGGAGTATATGGACGGGGAATACATAGTCACTGTATGCGCCTCACAAAAGACGATAGAAGAAAACACAGGGGACGGATTTTAGAATCTGGCCCCTTTTTAGTTTGCGCGCCATGGGCGCGCTCTAACGGGTGCAAGTCCCGAACACGCCCAGATAGTGGGAAGTGTATAGCCGAACAGCAAGGGTGTCCATCGTGAGGTGGAATCTGAAGGAAGCTGTAAGCAAATCTCTGGTCC
>JAFXSQ010000070.1 GCA_017525525.1 Lachnospiraceae bacterium
AGGGCAAATAAAAAGGCTCTTTAGAGCCAGCCCGTGACCGCAGTGCGGAAGGCGGATCTTCAGAGCCTCTTTAGAGGCAAGCAGGGAACAGCGGCTTATAGCCGCAGAGCAAACCACCAGCTAAGCTGGTGGTGCTGATTTATGAATAAAAAAGATTCTTCGGGCTAAAAGAGGTGGAATGAAACAAAGGTGTCATGTCTTACGCAAAGCGAAGGATCTTTAGAGATAGGAGTGTAAAGGATTATGAAACTGTCTTCATTACTTGAAGGACTTGATTATGATATATTATCCGGGGCGCCGGATACTGAGATAAAGATGATAAGAAACGATTCCCGTAAGGTGGAGAAGGGGGATCTGTTCTTCTGTATAAAGGGCGCGGTAAGCGACGGACATACCTACGCACCGCAGGTTTTGGAAAAGGGCGCGGCGGCAATCATCGTTGAGGATGAAATCGAGGCTGATAATTACGACTGCACTGTTGTAAGGGTTAAGGACTCGAGATACGCCATGGGCATGATAAGCAGCGCGTATTACGGGCATCCGTCAAAGAGTTTAAAGATAATAGGCATAACCGGAACCAAGGGCAAGACTACAACCACCTATATGATAAAGGATATGCTCGACAAGGCGGGCATTAAGACAGGTCTTATAGGAACCATAGAGATAATAACCGGCAGCGAAACTATACATGCAGAGCATACCACTCCCGAGTCTACAGAGTTGCACAAGTACCTCGCGGATATGGTTGAAAGCGGAATGGACGCCTGCGTCATGGAGGTAAGCTCACAGGGCTTGATGCTTGACAGAGTTGCAGGGGTTGATTTTGATTATGGCATATTCACCAATCTTTCGGAGGACCATATCGGTCCGAACGAGCACAAGAGCTTTGATGAGTACATGGGCTGGAAGGCAAAGCTATTCACTCTTGTCAAGACGGGTATATTCAACATAGACGACGAGCATGCGGAGAATATGACTGAGTACGCATCCTGCGACATAGTATCCTTCGGAGTCAGTGAGGATGCTGACTACCGCGCGGACAATATAAGGCTTTACAACAAGGGCGGTGTACTCGGAACAGAGTTTGATCTTAAGGGTAAGATGTCGGGAGATATAATTGTCGACCTTCCGGGACATTTTTCGGTGATGAACTCACTCGCGGCTATTGCTATCGCAAGTGAGATGGGAGTAGCCAAGGACGTTATAGCCGATATATTAAAGACCATCAAGGTAAGGGGCAGGGTTGAGATGATACCAATCTCCGATGCATTTACCCTGCTTATAGATTATGCGCACAACGGAGTTGCTTTAGAGAGCCTGCTTACTTCGCTGGCAGATTACAAGCCTACGAGGATTGTGTGTCTGTTCGGCTGCGGAGGAAACCGCGCAAAGGACAGAAGATACACCATGGGTGAGGCTTCGGGCAAGTTCGCCGACCTTTCCATAATAACGAGCGATAATCCGAGAAACGAGGATCCGCAGGCAATAATAGACGACATAAAGGTCGGAATTGCCAAAACCGACGGAGAGTATGTGGAGATTATCGACCGTAAGGAAGCTATAAGATATGCGATAATGAACGCCAAGGAGGGCGATCTGATCGTGCTTGCCGGCAAGGGGCACGAGGATTATCAGGAGATTAAGGGCGTCAAGCACCATATGGACGAGCGCGACCTGATAAGAGAGATTCTGGAGGAAGAGGATGTCACAAAGATATGCGGATATAATAATCAATATTTCGCATGAGGCGATAGACAGAACCTTTGAATATATACTGCCTGAGGCGCTTTATGATTACGTTACGGTGGGAAGCTTAGTCGAGGTTCCCTTCGGCAATGCGAAGGCGCCGAGGAAGGGCTACGTGGTAGGCATTCACGATGAGCCGGAGTTTGATCCGGATAAGCTTAAATGTATCATCGGAACTCCGTCTAACGCATTAGTCTGCGAGGGAAAGCTGGTAAGGCTTGCAGCGTGGATGAAGGAAACCTACGGCTCGACCATGATAAATGCATTAAACACGGTAATGCCCGTAAAGGCCAGCGTAAGGGCGGTCAAGCCCAAGAAAGAGGCGGAGGAGTATGAATTAAGCCGACCGCCGGTAACGGAACTTAACGACAGACAGCAGGCAATAGTCACGGAATTTGGTTATGACTATGAGGCCGGTGAAAAGCCGGTTTATCTGCTTCACGGAGTGACCGGAAGCGGAAAGACCGAGGTATATATCGAGTGTATAAAAAGAGTTGTTAAGGACGGCGGACAGGCGATAGTCCTGATCCCCGAGATAGGTCTTACCTATCAGAATGTTGCAAGGTTTAAACAGCATTTCGGTAAAAGGGTTGCGGTCATAAGCTCGGCTCTTTCAAAAGGAGAAAAGTACAGGGAGTTTATGAGGCTTAAAAACCACGAAGCGGATGTGGTAATAGGTCCGCGCTCGGCGCTCTTTGCACCCTGTGAGAACCTAAAGCTGATAATCGTGGATGAGGAGCATGACAGCGCATATAAAAGCGAGCTTTCGCCGAAGTACCACGCAAGGGAAACAGCAATAAAGAGGGGCGAGCTTGAAGGAGCGGCGGTTATACTCGGAAGCGCAACTCCTTCTATGGAAAGTTATACAAAGGCTCTTGATGGAGAATATGTCCTCTGGACACTGCCCGACAGGGCGGGCGAAGGAGATTTGAGCGAAGTTGAGCTTGTGGACATGCGCGAGGAACTAAAAAGCGGTAACCGCACCATGGTTTCAAACAGACTGTATGAGCTGATAGAGGACAGGCTTTCGAAAAATGAGCAGGTCATGCTCTTTATAAACCGCAGAGGCTATTCAAGCTTTGTATCATGCAGGGAATGCGGTGAGGTGGTAAAGTGCCCTAGGTGCGATGTCTCGCTTACGCTTCACAACGGGGGCAGGCTGATGTGCCACTACTGCGGACACACTGAGCCTGAAATCAAGGTATGCAAGAAATGCGGCTCGAAGCTGATAGGAGGCTTCGGAACCGGAACAGAGAAGGTTGAGGCCGAGATGAAGAGGATGTTCCCCGGAGCGAAGACTACCAGATTAGACAGAGATACGGTAAAGAAGAAGGGCGACCATGCAAGGATACTAAATTCATTCCTTAAGCATGAGTACGATATACTTATAGGAACACAGATGATAGTCAAGGGTCATGACTTTCACAACGTGACCTTGGTCGGTATAATGCTCGCGGACCTTTCTCTCTTTGATAATGATTTCAGAGCTGGCGAGAGGACATTTGACCTTATAACGCAGGCGGCGGGCAGGGCAGGAAGAGGCGAGAACCCGGGAACAGTGGTGGTTCAGACCTACAAGCCCGAGCATTACGCCATAGCGGCTGCGGCAGAGCAGGATTACGAGGGCTTCTATGAGTTGGAGATGGCTTACAGAAGGCTGCTTCACTATCCGCCCGGAGTGCATATGTTGGTGGCGCTTATTCAGTCGGAGGACTACGGGAAGGCGAGCGCATTTTCGGAGAAGCTTAAAGGGCAATTCGCGGAAGGCATCAGGCAGGCGGGAAACGAGAAACCCGTGTCCCTTGTGGGGCCCTGCGACTGCACCATAGCAAGGATAAATAACGTGTACCGCAGGGTAATATATATCAAGACGGAAGAGATGAAAATAATACGGATCTCAAGACAGCTTGCCGAGAGCATGGACGAAGAAGGCGTGAGTGTGTCGGTGGACTTAGATCCTATAATGGCATATTAAGTAGTGTAAAGTATATTATGAAAAAGATTCTTCGGGCCCAGCCCTCAGAATGACACGGGGTGGTGTCTTATGTGAGACGAAGAATCTTAGTAGCAGGAGGATTATAAAATGGCAATCAGGAAGGTTAGAGAAGACGGAGACGATGTATTAAGGAAGGTGTGCAAGCCTGTGGAGAAGCTGACGGACAGGCTGCAGACACTTATTGACGATATGTTCGACACCATGTATGAAGCAAACGGTGTGGGACTTGCGGCGCCGCAGGTGGGCATACTGAAGAGGATTGTGGTTATTGACATCGATGACGGTGATGCATACACCCTTATCAATCCGCACATTGTCAGCATGGACGGTGAGCAGATAGGCGACGAGGGCTGTCTTTCGCTTCCGGGACTTGTGGGAACGGTTGCGCGTCCCGAGCATGTGGTATGCGAGGCTTACGACAGGAACATGGAGAAGTATACGATAGATGCGCATGGGCTTCTTGCGAGGGCTATATGCCATGAGCTCGACCACTTAGACGGAATACTTTACAAGGACCTCGCGGTAGACGGTTTAAGACGCGTCGAGAGGGAAGAAATCGATGAAGAGGATGAAGAGTAGTGTCATCCTGAGGAGCTTTAGCGACGAAGGATCTTAAAAGGAGAAACCAAATGAAAGTAATATACATGGGTACGCCCGACTTTGCTGTACCTGCGGCAGATGCAATCCTTAAAGCGGGGCACAAGATTCTTGCGGTATTCACCCAGCCCGACAAGGCAAAGGGCAGAAGCGGAAAGCTTATCTTCCCGCCGGTCAAGGAGTGGGCAGTATCAAACAAAATAGATGTATATCAGCCCGTTAAGCTCCGCGATAAGGAGAACGTGTCGCTTATAAAGAAACTCTCACCCGATGTGATAGTAGTAGCGGCTTACGGACAGATATTATCAAAGGACATACTTGATATCCCCAAGTATGGCTGTGTAAATATACATGCGTCACTGTTGCCTGAGTACAGGGGTGCTGCGCCTATCGCAAGATGTATCATAGACGGTAAGACCGAGACCGGCGTGACTACGATGCAGATGGCGGAAGGCCTTGACACCGGAGATATACTCGAGGTGGCAAAGACCGTTATAGAGGATACGGACAACGCCGACACGCTTGAGACAAAGCTTGCGCGGTCGGGTGCGGGGCTTATCTTAAGCACATTAAACGGGCTTGAAAGCGGAAGCATAACCCCTGTAAAGCAGGATGACAGTAAGAGCACCTACGCAGCCAAACTCACAAAGGAGATGGGGCTGATGGACTTTACCAAGCCCGCTGCGGAGCTTGAAAGGCTGACAAGGGGACTTTATCCCTGGCCCTGCGCATTTACAAAAATAGCCGGTAAGACGGCGAAGATTTATGCGGCTTCCGTGATTGATGCAACGGGAACACCGGGTGAGATAATCGAAGTGACAAAGAAGAGCTTTACCGTTGCCTGCGGCAAGGGAGCGCTTGTGATAAAGAACCTCCAGCCGGAAGGAAAGGGCAGGATGGATGCTGCCGCTTACTTAAACGGAAATAAACTGACTGTCGGGACAATGTTGTAAATAGTGACATTCAGCGGCAACGATATTACTGGATCGACTGCCTGGGACACGTTTTTTTCAGAGGGATATTGTGATACCCTCTGAAAAAACGTCCTGGCGCGTCGAGTTGAAGATTGTAGACGGGATTGCAGCTGGATTGTGTGGTAAAATAATAATATGGGAGTGCAGAGTAACTCTAAAAAAAAGAATAATGAAAGAGATATTGCGCTTGGATGTCTCATGGATATAGAGGGCGGGACATTCTCGGATAAGGCGCTTGAGAATGCGCTAAGGAGAGTGCAGTTTTCCGAAAAGCGTGAGCGAAGCCTGATAAGCAGGCTGGTCAAGGGGGTTACCGAAAGAAGGATAACCCTCGACTTTTGTATAGACTTGTTTTCGAAGACCAAGACGACGAAGCAGAAACCTCTTATTAAGAATGCGCTGCGGCTGGGTGTGTACCAGCTGCTTTACATGGAGAACATTCCTGCGTCGGCGGCGGTAAATGAGACTGTAAAGCTTGTGAGAAAGCATGGCTTTAATTCACTTGCCGGCTTCGTAAACGGAGTTCTTCGGAGTGTCGAGAGAAGTAAGGACAGCATAGCCTGGCCTGAGAAGAACGATATGGTGAAATACCTGTCCGTGATGTACTCAACTCCCGAGTGGCTGGTTAAGCTTATCAGTGAGCAGTATCCTGATGAGGCAGAAAAAATCCTTGCGTCTAACATAGTAGACAGAAAGCTCTCTGTCAGAGTAAACGGTACTATGCTTGACAGGCAGGCGCTTATCTCGGAGCTTGAGGATGAGGGGATAAAGGCGGAACCAAGCACTTATTCCGAGAATGCACTGACCATATCGGATATAGACTTCCTGATGCGATTGAGCAGCTTCCGTGACGGTCACTTTACCGTGCAGGATGTGAGCTCACAGTGCGCAATCGAAGCGCTTGGTATACAGCCGGATGATGTGGTGTGGGATATATGCTCCGCACCGGGCGGAAAGTCTACGGCTGCAGCGGAACGGGTTAAGAACGGAAAGGGCCATATCTATTCCATGGACCTCTCGGAAGATAAGCTTCCGCTTATAGAGGATAACGCGGATCGCCTCGACCTCTCGGATTGCATGAGCATATCCGCTCACGACGCGACTACACCTTATCCTGATGATCTGCCAAAACCGGATGTGATCATTGCGGATCTTCCGTGCTCCGGACTCGGAGTCATGGCACGAAAGAGTGATATCCGTTACCGTCTTACCCTGGAGAGCATGGACGAGCTCGTCGAGCTCCAGCACGCCATCCTCGACAACACCATACATGAATTAAAACCCGGCGGCAAACTTCTCTTCTCAACCTGCACGATCAACAAGAACGAGAATGAAGCCGGCCGCGACTATATACTCAAAACCCACCCGGAGCTGTCGTTTGTAACCGAGCGCCTCTTTCTTCAGGGAGTAGAACCCTGCGACGGATTCTATTACTCAATCTTTGTTAAAGAAAAATGATGCATGACGCCGAAACAGCGTCGTCGGCTACCAAAAGCAAGGAAAAAGCAGAAAAAGGTAGCCAAACATGCGGAAAAACGCGCAAAAAATCCGGGAATGACTACCAAAAGCGTGAAAAAAGCAGAAAAAGGTAGCCAAACATGTGGAAAAACGCGCAAAAAATCCGGGAATGACTACCAAAAGCGTGAAAAAAGCAGAAAAAGGTAGCCAAACATGCGGAAAAACACATGAAAAATCCGAAAATATTTACCAAAGCGGTGAAAAGCAGAAAACAGCGTCGCCCACCCTTACACAACTCATCCGTCGATATTCGGACGAAGCTTAGAATTTCTTAGACCTTCATCTACCTACAAGCCATGCGGCGCCACGGATGGCGCAGCAAGGCCGTAATGAGCCATGGATGGCGAATTGCGGCCGGTGGCGGTAAATTGCTCTATCCCCCGGAAGGTCTTAGAAATTCAAGCTGAGTGAGCTTGAGGCGGATGTGTTGTGTGAAGGGGCGCGACGCGTTAACGGATGACGCCGCGTCAACGAAGAAAGATATAACAGATATGATCGACATTAAATCAATGACAATAGAAGAACTAACCGACTGGGTTGTGCAAAACGGCGAGCCGAAGTTCCGCGCGGCCCAGCTTTTTTCGTGGCTTCACGAAAAGCATGCGAGAAGCCTCGATGAGATGACCAATCTTCCGAAGTCCCTGCGGGAAAAGCTTGCGGGACAGGTAACCTTCGTGAAGGAAATAACCCGCCAGCAGTCAAAGAGTGACGGAACTATAAAATTCCTCTATGCCATGGAGGACGGGCAGATGATCGAGACGGTATGGATGCCGCATGACTACGGCAATTCGATATGCATATCCTCGCAGGCAGGATGCCGCATGGGCTGCAGGTTCTGTGCCTCGACCATAGGCGGGCTGGTGCGCAACCTTACAGCGGCCGAGATGCTCGAGCAGGTGTACGCTTCTTTAAGCGCAACGAGCGAGAGATTGTCTAATCTTGTAGTCATGGGTACGGGCGAGCCGCTTGACAACTACGACAACCTTATCAGGTTTATACATCTGATAAGCCACGAGAAGGGCTATAACCTTTCGACGCGAAGTATAACTGTGTCAACCTGCGGCCTGGTTCCGGAGATTAAAAGATTAAGCAACGAGAATCT
Organism: Lachnospiraceae bacterium; assembly: GCA_017525525.1. Taxonomy (GTDB): domain Bacteria; phylum Bacillota; class Clostridia; order Lachnospirales; family Lachnospiraceae; genus Coprococcus_C. The sequence goes on from JAFXSQ010000070.1 coordinate 7,934, forward strand.
TCCCATAACTTTAGCGCTTTCTCTTCACGCTACAACCGACGAGGAAAGAAAAGCCCTGATGCCGATTGCAAATAAATATTCGATAGACGAGGTACTGAAGGCCTGCGACTATTACTTTGAGAAGACGGGCAGGCGCGTGTCCTACGAATACAGCCTTGTTAAAGGGGTAAATGACAGTCCCGAGCACGCAAAAAGGCTTTCAAAACTGCTTAAAGGACGTAACGCGCATGTGAATCTGATACCCGTAAACCCCGTAAAAGAACGGGATTTCAAGGCTTCGGACAATAATTCTGTAAAAGAATTCAAATTTATACTTGAAAAAAATTCAATAAATGGTACTATTAGGAGGAGTGTGGGTAGCGATATTGACGCTGCGTGCGGACAACTTCGCCGTAAAATGACCCGCGCTATGGAGGAAGATACTGATGAAGTCTTACGGAAAGACTGACAAGGGCAGCAAGCGCTCGAGTAATCAGGATTCTATATTTACAAGTGACACTCCGGTCGGGCCGCTTCCGAACCTGTACATAGTTGCGGACGGAATGGGCGGACACAGGGCAGGCGATAAGGCATCGAAGATGGCGGTTGATATAACCGTTGATTTCGTCAGCCGGTCGACGCTTGAGAATCCTGTAGCCATATTGAAGAGGGCTATCATATACGCCAATAACGAGATTTATAAAGCTGCGTCACAGGACCCTGACCTGAACGGTATGGGAACAACACTTGTGTGTGCCTGTGCGTATGACGACAAGCTCTTTGTGGCGAATGTAGGCGACTCGAGATTGTACGCTGTGGATCAGGATATAAAACAGATTACCATGGACCACTCTTTGGTGGAGGAACTCATACGAAGCGGGGAGCTTGAAAGAAAGCGCGGAAGAAATCATCCCGAGAGGAATATCATCACGAGAGCTCTCGGCTCAAAGGATGAGGTAATACCGGATTTCTTTGAGATAGACATCAATGCCGGTGAGCGGTTCCTGCTTTGTTCGGACGGTCTGTCCAACATGGTGGAAAATGATGAGATAAGAGATATAATGGTTCAGGACAAGAGCCTGATGGATATAGCAAATGAGCTCGTGGAGAGAGCAAATTATTACGGCGGTTCGGATAATATATCCGCTATCGTTGTCGGAAAGTAGGTAAGGGATTATGTTAAAACCGGGAACACTGTTGTGTGACAGGTATAAGGTATTAGAGGAGATAGGCTCCGGCGGTATGTCGAATGTGTACAAATCGCAAGATATGAAGCTTAACAGATATGTAGCTGTAAAGGTATTAAAGCCTGAATTTTCAAGAGACAGGAATTTCGTGACCAAGTTCCGTATAGAAGCGCAGGCTTCGGCGGGGCTCTCACACCCCAATATCGTAAATGTATACGATGTCGTGGAAGAAGACGGCATGTATTTTATTGTAATGGAGTTTGTGGACGGCATCACGCTTAAGGAGTACATCGAGGAGAACGGAAGGCTTTCCATGGACAAGGCTCTTGATGTGTCGATTCAGATAGCGGCAGGACTCGAAGAGGCTCACGAGCATCACATTATTCACAGAGATATTAAACCCCAGAATATTATTGTATCAAGAAACGGCAATATTAAGGTGACCGATTTCGGTATCGCGAAGGCGGCTACTTCAAATACTTTGACTTCGGGCCAGATGGGCAGTGTGCATTACATTTCCCCGGAGCAGGCAAGAGGCGGTTATTCGGATGAGAAGAGCGACATCTACTCGCTCGGCATAACCATGTATGAGATGGTTACAGGCAGGGTTCCCTTTGAGGGCGAGAACAATGTATCGGTTGCGCTGATGCATATCCAGAATGAGATAATCCCGCCGAGACAGTACTATCCGGATGATATTTATTCAAGCTTTGAGAAGATTATCTTAAAGGCTACACAGAAGAAGCCGGAGCGCAGGTACCTTACCGCAAGCGCGCTTATTGCTGACTTAAAGAGAGTTCAGAACAATCCGAATATAGATGCCGTGGGCGCGACAAATAATCAGAGCCCCAAGAACGGCAACACCAAGGAGTTTACAAAAGAGGATATGGAGGAGATCAGGAATAAGAGCCAGGTTAAGCCCAGCTATATCCCTGAGCAGCCGATTGTAAATAACAATGTAAGACATCCTGATCAGCCCGTTTCATCGTTCTCAAATGAGATGGAGGAGCTTACTCCGGTGGGAACCAACTCTACTCCGCAGGTAGATAACAGCAGACTTGAGGAGCTGATGAATGAGGAGGATTCCTGGGAGCGTGAGCTTGCCGAAGAGGAAGAGTATGAGGCAAGACGCGAGGAGGAAAGAAGGGCTGAGGCTCAAAGAAGAAGGAACAGCATAAAGAAGGTTCCGGATTATGAGGATGATGGTTACGCTCCTGCAAGACGCAGGGATGACGATGATGATGAGGGTGGCATAGATCCGAACTTAAAGCTTGCGGTGACTATCGCAGGTGTGGCAACGGCTCTTATCATAATGATTATTCTCTTCGTTATCATAGGTAACACTACCGGTCTTTTCAAGTTCGGAGGCGGAAGCGACAATAAGACGACCACCGAGACGACCGCTTCTCAGGAAGGAATTTCCACCGAGAAGGTTGAGACTTTCGAGATGATCGATGTTGTCGGCGACAGAGAGGACGGCGCAAAGAAGAGACTTGAGCAGGCAGGCTTCACGAACGTTACATTTGTTCATGTCAAGGACGATAAGACACAGGAAGGCTATGTAATCTCACAGAATTATGAGGAAGGCAGGAAGATTCCTGCTGATTCCGATATCGAGATCAAGGTAAGCGCAGGTGTTGAGGAGATACCGGTTCCGGATGTTACCGGACAGGCTGACGACAGGGCGGTTACAATCCTGACCGAGGCAGGCTTCCATCCGATACACGGCTATGAATTCTCTGAGACTGTAGAGAAGGATAAGGTAATTAAGACAGTTCCCGCTGCGGGCTCAATGCTCGGTAAGGGACAGGATATAACTGTAGTTGTAAGTAACGGTTCCGAGAAGAAGGAGGTTTCGGCTCCTAAACTTGCGGGACTTACAGAGGTTCAGGCAAGGAATAAGCTTTCGGAGGTTAAGCTTAATACAGGTTCAGTATCACATCAGTACAGCGATTCTGTTACAGAGGGACTGGTTATAAGCCAGAGCATACCTGAGGGAACAAATATGGACGAGGGCAGCGCTATTGACTTCGTAATAAGCGACGGCCCCGAGCCGAAGCCGATAACCTATACCGCTTCGATTGCGGGTGACATCACTCTCAACGATGAGAGCTTAGACGGCACGGCAGTTTCCGTAAGAGTCATCTTCAACGGAAATGTGGTCGCTTCAAGAGATGTTACCGTTACCTCGGGAGGAACCTACAGCATATCTGCCAGTGTTCCTGAGCTTTCAGAGCAGAGCGGCTCGGCAGACTTTGAGATAGTTGATGCAAACGGAGCCAATGTTACCGGTGCATTTACAAAGGGCGAGATAGGCGTTACTTTCGCGGAGGATGCTCAGTAAGCATGGCGGAAAAAGAGCAGATAAAAGGAAAGATTGTCAAAGGTTTGGGCGGATTTTACTATGTCCGCCCATATACTTTGAATACGGAATATGAGTGCAGGGCCAGGGGGCTCTTCAGAAAGGACGGAGTTAAGCCTTTGGTGGGCGATGACTGCGTGATCGAGGTTATAAGCCATGAAGAGAAGACCGGCTATCTGACGGAGATAATAAACAGAAAAAACAGATTATTAAGGCCTGAGGTTGCAAATGTGGATCAGGCCATAATTATCATGGCATTAAGCCGGCCGGAGCCGAATTTCAATCTGCTTGACCGGCTTTTGGTAAGTATAGAGTTAAACGGTGTCGAGCCTGTGATAATTTTCAATAAGGATGATACCGTAAGTGCGGATAGGACAGACTATTGTGTGAATGCATATCTTCCCTCGGGTTACGAGGTTGTCTGCGCGGCCTTCTCCGAGGGCAGGGGCGTGGACAGGATAAAGGAAATCGTCGGGGGCAAGACCTCGGCTCTGTGCGGTCCTTCGGGCGTAGGCAAGTCAACTCTGTTCAATATCTTGAGCCCGGAAAAAAAGAGTGAAACCGGAGAGGTAAGCGAGAAGATAAAGAGGGGAAGACATACGACGAGACAAAGTGAGCTTATCTGTATAGGCGAGGATACATATCTTTTTGACACTCCCGGCTTTTCGTCTATCCTGATAGACAGTAATACAGAGGCGGAGGATTTAAAGTATTACTATCCGGAGCTTTCCGCATGTGAGGGCAGATGCAGGTTTAACGGTTGCACCCACATATCGGAGCCTGACTGCTACAAGGATGAGCTTCTTGCATCAGGTGGGATGTCCGTCTTAAGATACGAGAATTATAAGGCGCTTTTTACTGAACTGAAAAACAGGAGGAAATGGTAAGATGTACATACTTGCTCCGTCGCTTCTTGCGGCAGATTTCGGCAGAATAAAGGAACAGCTTAATATCCTTGAGGAGGAGAACATAAGCTGGCTTCATTTGGATATAATGGATGGTATGTTCGTGCCCAACATCTCCTTCGGTCAGCCTTTGATCAAGAGCATAAGGAAGGATACAAAGCTCTTTTTTGACATACACATGATGGTTCATGATCCGATAAGATATGTGTCGGATTTTGCGGCCTGCGGCGCGGACAGCATAACATTTCACTATGAGGCTGCACGCAAGCCGGACAAGGTTATCGACATGATAAAGGAGCTTGGGGTAAAGGTTGGCATGGCGGTAAAGCCTGCAACTCCGGTTGATGTGTTAAAGCCCTTTATCGATGACCTGGATATGATACTGGTGATGAGCGTGGAGCCGGGCTTCGGCGGACAGAAGTTCATGCCTGCAGCGTATGACAAGCTTAAAACTACAAAAGAGATGATAACCGCCTCGGGCAGGGATATAAGGCTTGAGGTGGATGGCGGTGTTGTCGTGGACAACATAAAGTCTATAGAACAGTCCGGAGCCGATGTTCTGGTTGCGGGCTCAAGTGTGTTCGGCGGAGATATAGCCGGAAATATAAGATTGCTTACGGAGAGGTTGAAGTGAAAAGTAAGACCGGGTATCTTGCGGGAAGAAGGCTTAACGGAATAATCGGCGCTATGTGTTACATATCCGCAATCACAAGCGGGGTTGTATTTTCTGTTGTTCCCGGAGAGCTTTATGTGCACGGGGCTGGCCGCGCGTGGTTTGTGATAGGCCTGCTTTTTTCGTTGTCGTTGTCATGGCTCTTCATACCTGTGAAGCTTAATGACTACTGTATAAAGACGGGAACGGTTTCACTTCCGCTTTTTTTGTCAAAGAGATATAAAGAAAAAAAGCATACGGTCAGAAGGCTTGCGGCAGTGATTATAATAGGCGTAACGCTGCTAACTACGGTGTGGATAGTTTCGGACTGTGCAAAGTCTCTGGTGATTCTTTCAGGTGAAAAGCTCTCCTATCAACCGGCGGTGTTTATCGTGGTCGTGATACTTATGGCTTATGTGGTGCCCTTTGGCTTTAAGGGCGTAAATTCGGTTGGTGTTTTTGGATTTGCTTTAATGATGTGTATTCTCGTTGCCGTGCCCGTATTGATTGTAATCGCTATGGGCGGACATGGTTTTGTGGCGGGGATATCCTCGTCAAGACCGGGCTGTACGGTAAGTGATTTTCTGAATATCGCAAAAAGCGGAACTGAAAGCATAGAGGTAGGCAGCTTAATCTCAAGGCTTACGCAGGGGCTTGCGTTCTTTGCGCTTCCGATATTGATTCTTTATTATACAACCTACAGAAATGAAAAGAAGCTTTTATTGTCAAGAAGGCTTTCGGTATCACTGCTTTTGGTTATGGTGGTTGCAGCCTGTGTCATAGGCGTGATGGGCAGGGCTTACCTGGCACCGAAGGTGTATATATCAGGTGAGAACCCGGGCATGATCATATACAGGGAGATAGCGGATAAGCTTTCGGCAGACGGACTGCTTCCCTTTGTGGTAAAGCTGCTTGTGTATGCCGGACTTCCTGTTGCATATATTACCACAGCGGACAAGTGTGTCTATCTTACAGCGATGACGATATCGGATGAGATAAATGACGATAACGGCAAGGGAAAGAAAAGGCTTACTCAGATGGTTTTGAGTTTTATTATTCTTGTCGTTGCTGCGATTGCGGCAGTCGGCCTCGAGGAAAAAATTAGGGGATGGAGTGAGATAAGTCTTGAATTCATGGCGGTAACCCTTGCTCCCGTGATAATAACCGCGCTTTATTCAAAGCATATGAACAAACAGGGAGTTGTGGTCGGAGTTCTCCTTGGGGCAGCGGTCCTGGTGGCATGGAAGACGGTGGGGCTTGATGCAAAGCTCGGTGTAAATTGCATGCCTGCCGGCTTTTTGATGAATCTTCTTGCTTCGGTTGTGACCGCGCGCTTAACCGGCGGCCCCGGCGAAGAAGTGGAGAAGGAGTTCGAGGATGTCAAGTATGGGTTGATAGATTAATCGAGTATGGAAGACGAAGTCGCACCATACTCGCCGCGCCGCACGCGTATCACGAAGTGACAAATTACAATACGCGTGCATGCTTAAATCGAGTATGGAAGACGAAGTCGCACCATACTCGCCGCGCCGCACGCGTGTCACGAAGTGACAAATTACAATACGCGTGCGTGCGCATACAAAAAAATAAAATAAGCCGACATCCTTGTCGGCTTATTCTATGGTATATCGTTAAGAGAGGATTTATGAAAAAAACTATGGTTATAATATAAAGTATAAATATGAACAGAATATGAATAACAAGATAACAATAAGTAAACAAGAGTTGAATTCATTGACACTTAAAACAAAGATACAGTAAAATACCGACTATGACGGATACTATGGGGGGCATATGGAACAGGTAAGATTTTACGGTAAGGTAAGAACAAGGGACTCTGTAATGAAGAGGCCTTATTATGTTATAAAGTTCAGGTTTGCTGAGGACGATGAGAACAGTCCTTACAGAGAGAAATGGATCGCAGGAAACGCATCAAGGGAATTTCTTGATGAGGGATTTCTTGCGCTTTTTTTTGCAATTAAAAATGTGGAATGCATGTACGAGAGCGCGGAGGTGCTGGAGATCAAGTTCAGGGTGACGGTGGATAACAAGGCTGTAATCGAGGATATAAAGCCTGTCCGCATTGCAACGGAGTGGCCGTACTCCATGACGGATAAGGATTTCTACGATACGAAGTCTTATGCCAAGTGCGCATACCTGGATCATAATGACGTATTATCAAGCAAGGTTTATCCGAATCCCGAAGGTACTATAGGTTCAAATCCGAGGCCGCTGGAGTTTTCCATATACAGTGAGCTTTTTACAAACCGTATCTGGACCGACAGCATAGCGGGCTTGGGGTACAGAAGAGTTGAGGGAGAGCTTATGGAAAAGGTGGGCAATAAGCCCTATATATCCATACGATCCACCATAGAGGGGTACACGCCGAGCGCCATATCTGACAGGCTTTATGACAAGCTTGAGGCGTACTACACCCAGGTTATCAAAAATACCGACCGATACACAAAGGGAGAGGTAGTGTTAAAGAGCTTAGGGATGCATACCGACGAGGGCTTAAGGCTTATAAAGGAGCAGGAGTTTACTGAGGACACCTACTCGGACGAAGAACTTTCGTCGCTCAGGGATGCGTTAAAGATGATAACTGACTATACGGTTAGACATTTTGACGAACTGTGTGAACAGGATGATGAGTGTATGGGAAAGCTTATAGCTGCCAGGGAAGAGGTGCTGTCAAAGAACCCTCTTGATGACACCAATGTTATGAAGCTTTACAAATACATTGAAGAGCTTATAGAAGCCGACAAAAGGTACGGCACGCTTCCGTACTTAAGACAGACACGTATAGGCGGAATTCTGGGAGAGCTTCTAGGAGTGCCTTATCTGAACGATCACTTAAACCACTATGTGTATGATATAAGAGAAAAAGAGAATACAGAAAGATACAAGGATGAAACATCCTGTGAGATAAAGGATATCAGAGATTACATAGAGGAACATTTGGACAGAAACAGTGTTGAAGAGTTCCTGAAAAAAGAGGGCTTTGAAGTAAGCATTGACAGTCTGATTGACATGGGACTTAATGTGTGGGAGAGAAAGCAAAGGTTCAGATATGAATATACGAAGACCTTGAGTCTTGTGCTTGCCTGTATCTCCGTGTCGGGAAATATTTTGGGAATTGAGCAGGAGGACCTCTCGTACCTTGAGCTTTCGGATTTTTTAAGCTACCATAGCAGGGACGCATACATGGGCATGATAGAGGAGAGAAGAAATGTATATCATTCTTACTACTCGCTCATGCTGCCCAATCTGATAAGAGGCGTTGGGGACATAGATGTTATCGATTTTGAACAGGAGGTGCGCTGAGTATGGCAGAAAAAAAGAATAAGCTCTGCGTGCTTTTCCCGGGAAGAAATTACAGCTGTGACAAGCCGCTTCTGTACTATGCAGGAAGAGCATTTTCTCTGAGGGGATATGAGATAATAAATCTTGATTATAATTCCGTGCTTAAGGGAGACAAGGAGGATATCCCTTCGCTGATAGAACAGGCATGGGCTTATACACGGGAGGCGCTCAAGGAAATCATTTTTTCGGATTATGAGGATGTGGTCTTTGTCTCGAAGAGCATCGGAACGGCTGTTGCCGGAAAGACTGCGGCCGAGTTTTACAAGAGAGCGCGACATATATATCTTACCCCTGTTGCGGAGGCACTTGTCTACATGAAGAGAGGGACCTGTCTCGTAGTCGCGGGCAAGGAGGATAAGATACTCGAGGCGAGAAAGCTAAAGATATACTGTGCCGGTGAGGATATTGCCTTAAAACAGTTTGATGATGTGGGGCATTCGCTGGAGGATTTCAAGGACATGAGCAAGACACTGGCTATACTTACGGTGATAATAAGGATGTACGGCGAATTTTGATTCGTACGGGAAGCTGAATGGAAATCCGAACGGGAATAATAAGACTATACAATGAGTTGTAAAAGTATTATAATATAACGAGTTTGCTACGGAGTTGCATAAAGGAGGAGACCTATGGGTTTTTTCAAGGATTTTAAGAGGGATTTCGCTCAGGCTGTGAATGAAATGATGCCGGAGGACGGAGAAATCTCAAGTGAATATGATGACGAGGATATGGTTAACACCTTTGACGATGACCTTGATACAGACACGGAAATAGATCCGGATGACCTTCTCGACGAGGTGGAAGAGGATGCGGCTGACGGGGATGAAGCGGCAGAAGCTATGACGGGCAATATGGCGAAAGCATTTGACAGCGTTCCGGACGAAGCTTTGAATGATTCTATGATGGATACTATGATAGAAACTCTTGCGCCCGATGACGATTTGGAGGAGGATGAATTCATAGGACCGGCGCCTGAAACCGAAGAGGAGTCCGACGAAGAAGAGGAGCTCTACGAGGAAAACGAAGACGACGATTCTTATGAAGAGGAGCCGGATGAGGAGGATGACCGCTCCGAAGAGGAAGAAGAGGACGAAGAAATCGAGGATTCGGAATACGAGGATACTGACGGGGAAGCTGAGATAGAGACTGATATAGAGGCTGCCGAAGACATGAGTATAGACGCAGCGGTGCGTGACACTCTGACCAAGGAAGCTGATGATGAAGCGGCAGATGAGGTGGATGATATGGATGATATGGATGATATGGATGATATGGAAGCTACAGGCATCAGGACAAAGGATGTTATGACGGAAAAGAAGGAAAGCATCGACAGTGTTATGTCCGACGACACTACTTATATTACCAAGGGAACGAAGATAACCGGTGACATAGAAACTGACGGAGGAGTAGATGTCTTAGGCTCGGTAACGGGCAATATCAAGTGCATGGGCAAGCTCATCTTAGGAGGTCAGGTAAAGGGAAATGTAAATGCCGGCGAGATATATGCCAATGCCGCAAAGCTTGAGGGCGAGGTTACCACGGACGGCGGAGTGAAGATAGGCGTCGGTTCGGTGGTTATCGGAAATATAACCGCGACCTCGGCTGTTATCGCGGGCGCCGTAAACGGCGACATAGATATAAAGGGACCGGTAATAGTGGATTCCACAGCGGTTGTGATGGGCAATATCAAATCCCGTTCCGTACAGATAAACAACGGAGCCGTAATAGAGGGCTTCTGCTCACAGTGCTATTCCGAGATAGATGTGAAGAGCTTCTTCGGAAACGCTGATTAAATAAAAGCTTCTTCGGGCTGCGCCCTCTTAAGTGACACAGTGTCATCCAAAGCGAAGCGATGAATCATAAAAGGAGGAAATAATTGATGGAGATAAAGAGAATTCTTCTTAAGCTTTCAGGTGAGGCTCTTGCGGGAGAAAAGCATACGGGCTTTGACCAGACAACGGTTGACGATGTGGCTCGCCAGATAGCGGAGGTTGTAAAAAAAGGAATACAGGTAAGCGTGGTCATAGGAGGAGGAAACTTCTGGAGAGGCAGAACCTCCGAGGCTATGGACCGGGTAAAGGCGGATCAGATAGGGATGCTTGCCACGGTAATGAATGCAATATTTACCTCGGATGCTGTAAGGCGCGCGGGGGTTAAGACTCATGTTATGACTCCCTTTGCGGTGGGCGCCATGACGGAACCCTTCAACAGGGACAAGGCCATAGAGTATCTCGAAGCCGGAGAGGTGTGCTTCTTTGCGGGAGGAACCGGACATCCGTATTTCTCCACGGATACCGCTACGGTGCTTCGCGCGGTTGAAACACAGTCGGACGCCATGCTTTTTGCAAAGGCGATAGACGGAGTGTACGACAGCGATCCGAATGTCAATCCGGATGCCAAGAAGTATGATAAGATATCCTACAAGCAGATAATCGAGAACAAGCTTGGGGTTATCGACCTTGCTTCGGCGGTTCTTGCCGAGGAAAATAAGATGCCGATGCTGCTCTTTGGCTTAAGCGGTGAGAATAGCATTGTGAATGCGCTGACCGGTACATTTACCGGCACAGAGGTAACGGTAGAGTAAGATACATGTCATCCTGAGCGTTAGCGAAGGATCTTATAATAATAATCAAACAACGATTAACGGAGGAAGAAACTATGTTACAGGAATATGAGAACAAGATGCAGAAGACGGTTGACGGCCTTAATGCCGAGTTTGCTTCAATAAGGGCGGGACGCGCAAATCCGCACATATTAGATAAGCTCAGAGTTGATTACTACGGAACTCCCACACCTATTCAGCAGGTTGCAAATGTAAGCGTTCCCGAAGCGAGAACCCTTATGATAGCGCCATGGGAGCCGAGTCTTATCAAGGAAATCCAGAAGGCAATCATGAATTCCGATCTCGGAATTAATCCCAACAATGACGGAAAGAGCGTTATCCTTAACTTCCCGGAGCTTACCGAGGACAGACGTAAGGAGATTGCCAAGGACATCAAGAAGAAGGGCGAGGAGGCAAAGGTTGCCATAAGAAATATTCGTCGTGACGCCAATGAGGCAGTGAAGAAGCAGAATAAGGCCGGCGAAATATCAGAGGATGAGATGAAGAACGCAGAAACTGATATCCAGGAGCTTACAGATAAATTCGTAGGCGTAGTCGAGAAGGCTGTTGAGGCCAAGACAAAGGAAATCATGACGGTATAAGATATGGCTAAGAAGAGTGAAGAAGTTGATTTGTCCGAATTGAAGATACCTCAGCATGTGGCGATAATCATGGACGGCAACGGACGCTGGGCGAAGAAGCGCATGCTGCCACGCAATATGGGACACAGGGCCGGCGCTAAAACCATGGAGGATATATGCGAGGATGCCTGGGATCTCGGGATTAAGTACCTTACGTTATACGCTTTCTCAACCGAGAACTGGAAACGGTCGGAGGAAGAGGTTTCGGGAATTATGGATTTGCTGCGCAAGTACCTCGTCGACTGCATCGAGCGCTCGGCAAAGAACAATATGCGCGTGCGCATAATCGGAGACAGGACAGCCCTTGCCCCTGACATTCAGGAGAAGATTGTCAATCTCGAGGAGGCGTCGAAGGGGTACACGGGTCTTAATCTTACGATTGCCATCAACTACGGCGGACGGGATGAATTAAGGCGCGCCGTCAGAGGAATGGTTGAGGAGGCATCAAGGGGAGAGTTGGATGCGGATAAGGTTACGGAGGATTTTATCTCTTCGAGACTTGACACGAGAGAGCTTCCCGACCCCGATCTTTTGATAAGGACGAGCGGCGAGGAGAGATTGTCGAATTATCTCATCTGGCAGCTTGCCTATACCGAATTTTACTTTACGGATTGTCTGTGGCCCGACTTTGATAAGAAGGAGCTTATAAAAGCGGTCAGGTATTTTAACGGGCGTGACAGACGGTTTGGCGGAGTCTGACTTATGTTTAAAACAAGGTTACTTAGCGGAATAGTTTTGGTAATACTTATAGCTGCGGCGCTTATACCCGGCGGATATGTTACGCTTGCTGCCATGCTTATCATCTCCTATATAGGGGTGTTCGAGCTGCTCAGAGTGTATGGTTTGGAGACAAGGCCCATAGGCTGGGTTTCTTATGTGGCAACGGGTGTGTTATATGTGCTGCTTGCCTGTGACTGGGGCGCTTATGTATTACCGCTTATAATTGCATTTATCATAGTTTTATTGGGTGTGTATGTTTTCGCTTACCCGAGCTATACGGACAAGGAGGTCATGGTAGCGCTCTTTTCGTTCATGTACGTGGCGCTCATGCTTTCTTACGTCTACCGTATCAGGCAGCTTGCCAACGGCGGAGCACTGGTGGTAATGGTCTTCATATGTTCGTGGGTAAATGACACGCTTGCGTACTGTGCCGGCGTTACCATGGGCAAGCATAAAATGTCACCGAAGCTTTCTCCGAAGAAGAGCATCGAGGGGCTTATCGGAGGGCTGCTTGGCTCGTTTCTTGTGGGCCTCGGCTACGGCTTTTTCTTCGCAAAGCAGGTTGAAGCCATAGACCATGCGCCGATAATCTTCGCTGTTGCGGGACTTCTTGGGGCGGCCGTATCAGTTATAGGCGATCTGGCAGCATCGGCCATAAAGAGAAATAATGATATAAAGGACTACGGTACATTGATACCGGGGCACGGCGGGATACTCGACAGGTTTGACAGTATCATAATCACAGCGCCGATTGTTTATTACTGTTTTGCGTATATGCTGTAAATAAGAGTGGTAATTAAGGGGATGGTTACATATTGCGGCTGTCCTCTTTTTGACTATAGAAATAAATCATTGAAATAAAATCCGGTAAAGGATATAATGGCTTGCATATTAATTCGGAGGTGCCGTCGTGAAAAGAATAGCTATTTTGGGTTCTACAGGTTCGATAGGGACGCAGACGCTCGATGTGGTAAGGGAGCAAGGCGACCTTGAGGTTGTTGCCCTTGCAGCAGGACATAACATAAGGCTGTTGGAAAAGCAGGCGAGGGAATTCAAGCCTGCCATAGTTGCCGTGTGGGATAAGAAGGCTGCGGAGGACTTAAAGGCGAATCTTGCAGATACCGATATAAAGGTGGCAGCAGGGCTTTCGGGGCTCGTTGAGGCGGCAACCTATATAAGGAGCGATATAGTCGTCACAGCCGTGGTAGGAATGATAGGCATTAGACCTACAATAGAGGCCATAAAGGCGGGCAAGGATATCGCGCTTGCCAACAAGGAAACGCTTGTTACGGCCGGGCATATAATCATGCCTCTTGCCAAAAAATGCGGAGTAAGGATACTTCCGGTGGACAGCGAGCATTCGGCTATATTTCAGTGCCTGCACGGAGAGAGAGCCAATAAGATTTCGAGACTTCTGATTACGGCTTCGGGCGGCCCTTTCTTCGGAAAGGACAGGGAATACTTAAAAAGCGTTACGGTAAGCGATGCCTTAAAGCACCCGAACTGGAGCATGGGCAGAAAGATAACCATAGATTCAGCGACACTTGTCAACAAGGGTCTTGAGGTAATCGAGGCAAGGTGGCTCTTTGATGTTCTTCCCGAGAAGATAGATGTGGTGGTTCAGAGAGAGAGCATAATTCATTCCATGATAGAGTTTGAGGACGGTTCGATAAAGGCGCAGCTCGGAACTCCGGATATGAGGCTTCCGATACAGTATGCGCTCTATTATCCGAGGAGGCTTCCGCTTTCGGGTGACAGGCTTGATTTCAAGGAGATAAAAAAGATTAGCATAGACGAGCCGGACCGCGAGACATTTAAGGGTCTTGACCTTGCGTATCTTGCCCTGCATATAGGCGGTTCGATGCCGACGGTATTAAATGCGGCCAATGAAAAAGCAGTTTCACTTTTTCTCGACGAGAACATACAATTTTTACAAATATATGATATCATAGAGGAGTGCATGAAAGCGCACAAGACCATCAGCGACCCGAGTTTAAGGGATATCTTAAACACGGAGGAGTGGGTATATAATAAGATAGAGGAGATGCTTTAAAGGATGAATATTATATTTATCATACTTATTTTCGGAGTGATTGTATCATTCCACGAGTTCGGACACTTTATAGTTGCCAAGGCCTGCGGTGTGGGCGTAATTGAGTTTGCGATAGGAATGGGACCGAAGATAGTTTCCTTCACAAAAAAGGAAACCAGGTATTCGCTAAGACTACTTCCCATAGGAGGCTTCTGTATGATGGTCGGCGAGGATGAGGATGTCGATGCTCCGAACTCATTTTCAAGGAAGCCGGTGTGGAAGAGATTCCTTATTGTGGCTGCGGGTCCGGTGTTCAACTTTATACTTGCCTTTATCTTCGGCGTGATACTGATTCACTTTTCGGGCTGTGATCCGGCTTATGTAGATGGTCTGACAGAGGGCGGCGCCGCGCAGGAGGCCGGAATCGAAGCGGGCGACAGGATCACATCCATAAACGGAAGTCATATATACAACTACCGCGAGGTTCTGCTTCATATGCAGATCTCAAAGGGACTTGAGCCCGTGGAGCTCGGTGTTGAGAAGCCGGACGGCTCTACATATACAGTGACAATTACACCGAAGCTCAACGAGAAGGGAGAGTACAAGCTCGGAGTAATGGGAGGCTATCGGAAGTCGGAAGGCATCCTTAATGATATTAAGTACGGCGCCCTGGAGCTGAGGTACTGGATGAAGGCGACAGTGGTGTCGCTTAAGATGATATTTACCGGCAAGGTCAGCGGAAATGATATTATGGGGCCTGTCGGAGTGGGCGGTGCCATCAATGACGTGATCGAAGAGGTTAAGGAGGAGAGCCCCAAGGGGCAGGTTGCGATAAATGTGCTCCTCAACCTTATGAACTGGTGCGTGCTGCTCTCGGTTAACTTAGGAATAATGAATCTGCTTCCGATACCGGCACTTGACGGCGGACGTATATTTTTCCTGCTTATCGAGGCTATAAGCAGGAAGAGGATACCGCAGGACAAAGAGGCGCTTGTGAACGCCATCGGATTCGCGCTTCTTATGTGTCTTATGGTTGTGGTATTCTTCAATGATATCAAGAATGTATTTTTCTGATGATGAATGATGCGGTCAGCCGCAATGGAAAAATTGACCCGGCTCCCGGACATGTATTATAAGATGCTTTGAAATGCATCTTATAATACATGATCCTCGCGCCGGGTTTTTAATATGTAGGCGGCTGACCGCTGATATTGGGTTAAACAGGGTAGTAAAGTGCCATCATGAGCAAAGCATGTCATGACTTACGCGAAGCGACGCTGACCGCAATACGAAGTGTTGCGGTGCCGGCCTTCGATGTCATAAGGAATCCACCGCAAGCGGTACCCCTTATGATGAAATGCGAGGGCTTGCGAAGCAAACAGTATGAAAACAGATTTCGCTTTTCATATTTATGTGATGAGGTTAAAAAGGGGATTGACATTAAGCCTGAGGAACAACCTCGCTGTCGTCTACATACACATAGACAACTGTGTCATCCGAGCCGTCCGCTTTCTTTAATCCGATAAGCCACTTCTCCGCATTTCTTAAGTAAGCCTTCTCGGTGGAGACGACCATATAATCAGAGCCCATGTATTCTATGGCATTGTTCATGGCTGACTGTTCCCACAGACCGGCATATATCTTGTCTTCGGAGATATCAGCACCTTCACCCGAGGGAAGCTCTGACTGAGGCACAACCTCTTTGTCGTCCACATACAGATAGTAGACTGTGTCGTCCGAACCGTCAATCTTCTGGACTCCGACAAGCCACTTCTCCACATTTCTCAAGTAAGCCTTCTCAGTGGAAACGACCATATAACTCGAACCTGCGTATTCCAAAGCGCTGTTCATGGCTGACTGTTCCCAGATGCCGGCGTAAATCTTATCGTCTGAAACAAGAGGCTCCTCGGTCTCGGTCTGCTGAGCCTCAGTGTCCTGGCTTTCCGTATCAGCAGCGGTCGTATCCGCAGCCTCTGTCGCAGCATTCTCTTGCGTGTCTTTTTTTCCGGTCTCCTCGGTAGTATCCTTTTTGCTTTCTTTGTTGCTTTCCTTTGTGTCTTTTGACGCTGCCTCAGTTGTTTCCTTGGAAGCAGTGGTATCCTTGCCGCTGCCACCGCAGCCGCAAAGCAGGCACGCTCCTAATGCAACAGTGACCAGTGCAGCAGATCCCTTGAATTTCATGTTGATTTCCTCCTTAATTAAAGCATTGTGATGCTTCTTTTGATAATATCGGGTATACCGACCTCAATCATTTTTACCACTTTTGTACACAAAAAGCAACATATAAATGCGCCGGGCTGATGACAGGATGCCGGCAAGTTCTGTTCCATGTCTTACCCTCCGGTTTAGGTATGAGGAGTAAGTTCCTCTATCTTTTTCTGCGGGTCCAGACCGTGAGGTTACCCTTATCGGTCATCTCCCCGTCGGTGAGCTTATCTAAAAGCTCGGTTATCACGTTGCTTAAGGAAACGGTCTGTATCTTTGTATTCGGCGGCAGATCAAGCTCGCCGGTCTGCTGCTGTACGGTACTGATAAGCCCGAGGAGAGACTTTATGTCGTTGTTGCTGTCGTAGATATAATCGACGTTGACCAATTCATATCGGCTTGAGTCGGCAAGTCTGACAAGAATGAAGGAACATACCTTGTTGTCCCTGACACGTACAAAGCTTAAACCTGAGGATTTCCAGGAACTGAATTCTTCATCAGTTACGGTTACGCCGAAGGTCTGGTTCAGGATATCCCGTATCATGTGTTCCTCTCTTGAGAGGATGGAGGAAAGCGGCCTTATATCGGTCTTATCTGCCCCTTTTAAGATGTTTGTATCCACGCTGCTCAGCCTGAAGCTTAAAAGTCTGCCCACGTCGTCGAACTCTCTTACGAAGCCGGTCTTTGCCTCAAGAAAGCTTACAAAGGTTGATGTACTCTCGGCTTCATTCAGTGTGAAGAAGCCAAGAGGGATAGAGAGTTCATCGGTCATGGAAGTAAATGCAGACATTAAAAGCTCTCCACAGCCCATGTTTCTGTGCTTTTCATCCACGAAGAACCACAGAAGCTCAGCGTCTTTTTCGCCTACATCCGCGAGCAGCACACCGCACGCTGTTCCGTTATGAACGGCGCCCAGGCAAAGTGTGGAACGCATCAGCAGAGAATCCGGGATTACAGGCTTAAAGAATGCTATATTATCATCGGTTATCTTTGTTATCTCCATATATTATATCCTCCGGTTTAGTTATCGTGGCGTATTTATTACAAATCCTTCGGTTTGATTATTAGTTTGAGGTTGTTACAAATCCACATCCCTTGCCGCATTCCTTGTAGAAGTGCTCAAAGGTCCACCAGCTTAATCCTCTGAAGCCTGCTTTTATGTTTGCATTGTCATCGTTCTCGATGAGGTGTCTCTTCGACTTGTAATAGCTCGGTCTGAAAACAGTGCCAAGTCCCTGACTCTTACATACGAGGCGACCATTTTTTTCGGTATATTTTCGGTTATAAATGTTGAATGGGTCGCGTAAGAGCACAAACCAGTGTCCATCTTTGTATTTCAGATCAAGTGCAGTTAAGCAGTGTCCGTTGAATGCTACAGCCACACCTCCGCCGCTTTTATTTAAAGCGTCCTGCAGCTCGATGAGTGTCTGGGTCTGTGCGGCGTTGTAATTCTTCATATCGTACTTAAGCTTAAGTGCCATATGACGGGTCTTAAACACAAGAGCTTCTTTTTCGTCTTTATCTTTATATACTGATCTAAGGATTCCTTTGAGCTGTTTATCACGTTCACCGCCTGTTGCTTTAAGCTTATTGCTTACAGTGGCAATTTCAATCCCCATGTCAATCAGAGCTTTCTTGAACCCGGCTATGTTTTTGTTGGTGATGGCCGTCTTTACGTTATTAATAAGATATTGACACTGTTGAACTACGCCGTTTGTATTTAAGTCATCCCTCAGAGTTGCCTCCGGAAGACCGCCTGCAGCTATTTTGTTCAGGTTTCCTTTGACAAAGTCCTCAAATTTGCCGATGTCTTCATAGCATACATTTCCTTTTATCATATCTAAGATATCGTCAAAATTCAGAGGCGGCATATTTTTAAGTTCTTTTTCATTGGATTTGGCAAAATCCCTGATGAGCACCTGCATCTCACTGTAAGAGGCGAGCATCTTATCACAATCTGCCTTGTATGCCTGTTCTTTCCGGCGTACAAGTGTAAGTATGTACTCCTCGGCGGGGACAAAGTCAGGATTATCCTTCCTTTGCGTATCTATCTCTTCGCATACTTCATTCTTGATCCTGAAAGGAAGACCGGAAAGTATGTAGTGATAATCTGTCATTGCATCTTTATTGTTAAATGTTACTTCTTTTCTTCGTGGTTTAAGTTCATGGAACTGACCGGTCATAATGGACATTGCAATCTCCGGAGATCCGTTGGTGAGCTCGTCAGTAGTATTCTCAACCTGTCCGTTCTTGATCTTTACAGTGTGCTGACCGTTTAAGCCTGAGGCTGCAATCGCGCGCTCTAAAAGCTGCACCCAAAGAGAGTCGTTGTTGTAACCGTCACTTTCTTCGTAATCCTTGCTCAGTCTGATAAAGACCGGCTTGAATTTGAACCTGTCAGCATGCTCTGAGGCATAAGAATACTGCGTTGAGGGTTCACCGGTGACAGAGTCTGTAAGCTGGAAGAGCCTTACAACCACGCTTCCGTCTCCGAGATCAAGGAACATGTTTTTTATGGCCTCGGGATTGCTTGCCACTACTGCCTGAACACTGCCTAAAAGCCAGCAATCGCCGACGGCTGACTGCTTGATATCATTGAGGCAGGGACCGTGCATGAAAAGAGGGATATCCTTTACATTGCTTTCCTCAGTATTCTTGAGGTAGGTGTTGTTCTCCTTTAATATGGGGAGATGCTCCTTCAGGTAATCTACGGTATAATCCCCTCCAAGATGCTGGTCGAGCTTTCCGTTCATCTCCAATCTGATGACCTCGTTCATGTTATGGAGGAAATTGTACTGTTCAACCTCGTAGGGATCGTTTGAATTTTGTGCTTCAGGGTGCTTTTCAAGCCAGCTCTTCGAAGCTTTTATAAATGTATCGGAGAAAGACATCTCCATTCTGGTGGTATCCTGATTTACGATACCTCTGACTGAGGTCCAGTTCTTCAGTGCCTCGTAGGCAAGCTTATAATCAGGATCGGCATTTGGCGCCGGTGCGCTGTTAAGCTTCTCCCTCATGATATCCTTTACATCGTCTTTAAGGTATTCTTTAAGGTCGATATCCGGAGCCACGCCGTGCTGCTTGAGCAATGGAGGCTGATAGTTAGCATCCTTGATGGAATCCGGAAGAAGGTTAAGCTTTTCCACACTTTTTTCATACATGGGCTTTCCGAAATCAGTTCTTCTTTTGGATCTTATAAGCCAATTGACGAACTGCAGTACAGAGCCGTAGAGCCCCGAACCTCCGCCATCTAAGCTGAGGGAGCTGTTTACTATGCTGTCCATGGCTGAGAGCTTTTCCTTCTCAGAGAGTTTTTTCGCATAAAGCTTATTAAACTCTTTCTCACCGGCGTTGTCATCTTCATTGTAACCATGGCGGAAGAAGTATGATGTCATCTCGACCGTATATATAAGATTGGAAACCTTCTGGCGCTCGCGGTTGGTCTTATCGAGCTTTTTGGTGGCCTCGGATCTGGTATCTTCCTTAGGATCTTCAGGCTCTTCGACAGGGTCTTTTTTGGCGAGGTATGAGAGCTCGTCGTTATAATGAGTGATGTAGTAATTGTTCAAAAGCAGATTGCCTCTTGCAGTACAGTAGCCTGACAGACGCTTCAGGTGCTCTACCTTCTCCAAAAATTCAGGACCGGCTGCCTTTACGAGCTCAGGATGCCTGCGGATGAAGTCTCTCATGGCTTCAGTCTTGTCCATGATGCTCCTAATAGTCTTGGTTGATTTTGCAAAATCGGTATCCGATTCAAGCTTAAGATCTGTTACATCTATCTTCATGTACTCCTTTACGCAGTCCATGAGGGCACCTTCGGGATTCGAGGCATACTTCCTCATGAGATCCTTATCCGAGGCTTTTTTGCCTGTCTTCATGAAAAGCACCATGAGCGCTATGTCCTGTTCCTGAGTGGCTGAAAGCTGAAGGTGCCTGTCGCCTGTGAAGTCGCGGAGCTTTGATCTGGCGTATTTCCTTGCGATACTTGAACGTTCCTTACAGGTTTTGGAATACTCCCTTGTATCTTCTATTATCTGTGTGGCATTCTCCGCCTTCTGACGCAGACGGGAGCCTCTTAAGTCGCTTCTGAAGAATCTCTTGTTGGAACTGAGCTGGGTATTGAATGCAGTTGCAAAGCCGGCGCTGTTTATGTAGCTTTCCGGCATGCTTACCGGGATGTTGTTCAAAAGCAGAGCCTTCTTTGCTTCCTTTTTCTTCTCTGTAAAAACAGCGGGATTCACGAAAGCTTCTTCATTTTCTTCGGCGAGTCTCGCGTTCACGGTATTAAAGTCTAAGAGGATTTCCTGCTCATTTACCTTGTTCTCAGTTACCTTGTTTTGTGCATTGGTTGTTGTGTTATTTAATGTAGTGTTTGTATTGTTCCTTACAAGCTTTTTGCTGTTTTCGTCCATGGTTATAAACTCTTCCTTCCGCGTTTTTTTTTGCATTATGTCACAAGATTTGTCACAGAATACACACACTGAGTTACATTTTCGGTCGAATGGTCTTATGCTTTACTGAGCGTGGTGCACATGACGCCGGTTTTCGAGTGTGTCACCGGTCGGGGGAAAATGCATTTTGCCCCCGATATCATCACAAGGATAAGATATAATATTATGTGTGGAGTGTCAAGAAAAAGGAGTGCTTACTGCAGGGATTATTTTGTGGACAAGAGAGTCGGTAGCGAGTGGTTTAACGAGTTAAATGAGGATGACTCCGTGAGGGAAAACAAGGAGATCGCAGGTGAGTGGAAGTGCCCGTATCATGGGCGGCAGGATGTGTTTTGAGATCATAAAAAGAAATGTGGGTTAAGCTCAAAAACTCGTTTGTGTCGGTTGACTGAAAGGAGCATTTGAGTTACAATAAATTTTATAAGTGTCGTTAAGAAAACGGACGATAAATACATTATAGGAGAATGAATAATGTATGATTACAAGAAATAACACCCGTAAGGTGCATATAGGCAGCGTTACCATAGGCGGGGGCGAGAAGATTGCGATACAGTCCATGACGAACACGGATACTGCGGATGTGGCGGCTACGGTTGCGCAGATTAAGGAGCTTGAGAAGGCCGGATGCGACATCATCAGGTGTACGGCAAATACCGAGGAGGCGGCTTATGCCATCGGCAGGATAAAGGAGCAGGTGGGCATTCCTGTTGTTGCGGATATACATTTTGATTACAGGCTTGCGATACTTGCTATGGAGCACGGCGCGGACAAGATAAGGATTAACCCGGGAAATATAGGCGGTGAGGACAGGTTTGCCGAGGTAGTTAAGGTTGCGAAGGAGAGAAATATACCCATAAGAGTGGGGGTTAATTCCGGCTCCCTTGAGAAGAACCTTGTCGAAAAGTACGGTGGCGTCACGGCGGAAGGAATAGTGGAGAGCGCTCTTGATAAGGTGCGCATGATAGAAAAAAACGGCTATGAGAACATGGTCATAAGCATAAAGTCATCGGATGTGATGATGTGCGTGAAGGCACATGAACTCATAGCCCAGAAGTCCGATTATCCGCTTCATGTGGGCATAACCGAGGCGGGCACCGTAAAGTCCGGCAGCATCAAATCCGCAGTCGGGCTTGCGCTAATCCTAAATCAGGGGATAGGAGATACCATCAGGGTTTCGCTTACGGGCGACCCGGTTGAAGAGATAGTTACCGCAAAGCACATCTTAAGAGACTTGGGACTTATGAAGAGCGGGATAGAGCTTGTGTCATGTCCTACCTGCGGAAGGACTAAGATAGACCTTATAGGCCTTGCAAATGAAGTCGAGAAGATGATAACGGCCTACGATCACTTGAACATAAAGGTAGCCGTAATGGGCTGTGTGGTAAACGGTCCGGGAGAGGCGAGAGAGGCCGATATAGGAATAGCCGGAGGCGTAGGTGAAGGTCTTCTTATCAAGAAGGGGGAGATTGTCAAAAAACTTCCCGAACACGAGCTTTTGGCGGCTCTTAAAGCGGAGCTTGATAGCTGGGATAAATAATGTTAAAAAACAGTTACTATTCACAGCCGCGTAACCCACGACCCGTCCGCTGCGCGTCCGTAGCGGCTGCGCCGCTTATGGTCATGGGTATGCGCGGAGTTACTGCTTCGCAGTATTTTCAAAAAAGCAAGTGTTGGTTCTTATGTGCAAGCACAACGAACATACACTTGCTTTTTAATAACTGTGAATAGTAACAAAAAATATAAAATATCGCTTGACAAAGATATTCAATTCCGATATAATAACGACTTGTTGAACGAATGGGATCTTAGCTCAGCTGGGAGAGCATCTGCCTTACAAGCAGAGGGTCATAGGTTCGAGCCCTATAGGTCCCATTTTTGGCGGGATAGCTCAGTTGGCTAGAGCACACGGTTCATACCCGTGGTGTCGGGAGTTCGAATCTCCCTCCCGCTACTATTTTTTTGTCCTAATTTCAAACGATAGTGAACACAATACCAATTTATACAGAATAATAAGATTCTTCCTGAACGAAGCGCAGGAGCTTTTGGAGGGGTGCAAATGTCTACGAAAGAGCGAGTAATATACGAGTTAGAAAAAAACAAGGGAAGCTTTGTGTCCGGAGAAAAGCTTGCTGAGGAGCTTGCCGTATCGAGAAATGCGGTATGGAAGGCTGTGTCGGATCTCAAGAAGAAGGGATATAACATTATCTCGGTGCAGAACAAAGGGCACATGCTTGAGGTTGACAGCGACATAATATCCATCCAGGGCATAGAGGGCTTTCTCGACTGCGAGAAGCTTAACCTTGTGATACATGTCTATGATATAGTTACTTCGACCAACGCCGAGGCCAAGAGATTTCTTCCGGAAAGCTTTATTTCTCACGGCGATAACCACGATAAGAGGATGCTTTTTGTAGCAAAGAAGCAGACCGAGGGCCGCGGACATGAGGATACGAGCTTTGCTTCGCCTGAAGGCGGTATCTACATGAGTATCATGATCAACGCTGCGGAGGTAGGCAGGGATAAGATACTTGAAACTGCGGAGAATATTGCGGCCACTGTATCCGACCTGTTCGGAACAGAAATAATCGCGCCCGACAACAGAAGCCTCACGCTTAACGAGAGCAAGGTCGGCGGTATATTTACCGAGGCTCTCACCGATGTAGAGCTTAGGAAGGCTTTATACTATATTGTGGGAATAGGCTTAAGAAACGATCTGATTAAAAAAATAACCGCATTCGACGATGCGTCTCTTTCCAAAAACCGCATTATTGCGGAGCTTGTGAAAAGACTTTTTGCCGAATACGGTATATAGTAGTTACTGTACTTTGTGGTGAACCAGGTGTGACACCGGAAGGTAATCGACGACACCGCCATCATAGTCCGCCGGAACCTCGCCCTGAATAAGGGGAGTGAGGTAGTCCGTTGCGGACTTTGTTATATTATTTCCGAATTCGTTGATGAAGGATTCCGGAACCGGCTTAGCTTTGTTGGCGACGTCATTTACATCGACAGTGAAAAGCTCCGTAGTGTAAGGCATGTCGGACAGACGCCTGATGGCGCTCATAAAGCCGGTGGCGCCTTCGACGGCCTGCGTAACCGCGTATTCGCCCTGGGCAAATGCTTCGTCAAAATCAGTCTTTGAGATTATGTGTCCCGCGCAGCGCTGCAGTACATTTAACTCGATTGAACGAACCTTTACGCCGAGCTTGTCCTTAACGAGATGCTCCAATACCTTTCCCGCGCCGGAGAGCTGGCTGTGTCCGAATTTGTCAGCATAGGTCGTGTCGGCCGAAACATAGCTGCCGGACTTGTCATGTATTCCCTCTGATACGGCGACAACGATGTTCTTATAACGCTCAAGATTCTTTTTTACGTCTTCTATGAAATTCTCTTTGGAAAATGCTACCTCGGGGAGGTAGATAAGGTGCGGCGCCGGACTTGATTTTGTTCTTGAAAGTCCCGAAGCGGCCGTGAGCCAGCCGGCGTCACGTCCCATAACCTCGACGATGGTCACGCTCTGTGTGTCATAGATATATGTGTCGTAGGCTATCTCCCTTATGGTGCTTGCTACGTACTTGGCGGCGGAGCCGAAGCCCGGGGTGTGATCCGTGATTATCAGATCGTTGTCTATGGTCTTGGGCACGCCTGCGATTTTAACGGGATGGTTGTGGAGCCGTGCGTACTCGGAGAGCTTTACAACCGTGTCCATGGAATCGTTTCCGCCTATATAGACAAAAAAACCGACCTTCATGGCGTTAAAGCGGTCAAATATGCTCTTGTAAAGCTCCTCGTCCTCGGATATCTCCGGAAGCTTGAAGCGGCAGGAGCCAAGGTACATGGCCGGGGTTTTTGAAAGCTTGGTTATGTCCTCGCTTTTCCAATCGGTAAATTCGATAAACTGATCCTTTATCACGCCCTGTATGCCGTGCACTGAGCCGTATACGCGGTCGATGTCGCTTATTTTTACGGCCTGATTTATAACACCGGCAAGAGATGAGTTGATGGCGGCTGTCGGCCCGCCGGATTGTGCTACTATAAGATTATTGTTCATAATAATGATCTCCCGATTATAGTCTATCTTGTAAAAGCCACCTCATAGAATATCACACACTTTGTTAAAAATCTATTTGTCACATTCTTTTTGTGGAATGTGACATAATTTACGCGGGTATTAAGGAAAATGTATAAAAAATTCACAAAATAACTATTGAAATATAAGGGTTCATAAGGTATAATCTTAACTGTAAACAACGAATACAAAACATGAAAATATCTGGAATGTTCGATAACTCCTGTTTATTTTGAACCTACATTTACTTTAAACGGGATTCCTATAGCATAGACGGATGTCAGGCCTCCGGTCCGGTAACGGATTAAGCAGTGGAAGGCAGAAAGCTATGTGCGGTTGCCCACCTAGCATTGGCTAGGAGTCAAAAGGCAGGAGCCGGCATTTCGGATATCTTCTTTTTTAGAATAGTATTAAGCATAATCATTAAGATTTATTTAGAGGTTATAATACATATTAAGGGGTTCACAGTGAAGCAGTTTCTTAAGAGATTGGCAGCGGGAATAGGAGCCTTTTTTAACAAGTCTTCGGAGGACAGCCTGCCGGCATATGCCGCACAGGCCACTTTTTTTGTTATCATGTCGTTTTTTCCGTTCATGATGCTTCTTCTGATGTTTATCTCCAAGCTTTCGTTTATGAATACGGATATAGTAAACAGTATTATGGATATAGTTCCGGAAGGGCTTTCGGACTATATCCTTTTCATTATCAACGATATTGCTTATTCGAATTCGGCCTCCTTTACCGTGGTTTCGATAGTTGTGTCGCTCTGGTCCGCGGCAAAGGGCATGCAGACCCTGACTATTGCGTTGGACAAGATATACAAGCTCGAGAAGAGAAAGAACTTTATCTTAGCGAGGATTATCTGCTCGCTTTATACTCTTGTATTCCTTATCCTGTGCATAGTGGTAATGGTGGTTCAAGCCTTTGCGGAGCCGATTATCAAGGAGGTTATGGAGTATTTCCCGCAGTTCTTAAGTGAGGCAATGCTTATCTCGAGCTTAAAGAACGTATTCACATTTTTGGTTATATTCATTTTCCTGGTGCTTATTTATTACCAGCTTCCGGACAGAAAGGGGCAGGTAAAGTATGAGGCTGTGGGAGCTGCAATCGCTGCGTTACTCTGGGTATTTATTACGAAGGCATTTTCTTTATATATAGGTCGTGTGGCCGGAGCTTCGGCCATGTACGGAAGCCTTACATCGGTAATACTTGTATTTATGTGGCTATACATAAGCATGCAGGTTGTGCTTTATGGGGCGGAGATAAACTACTTTTTAACCGATGACGTAAACAAATTTACCAGAAGGCGGAAGGCAAAGAAGAGACTGAAAAAAGACAGGCGCATACGTAAGAAAACCGAGAGAGAGGTTGAGCCTAATTCCCTTGACACAACTGATGTTTAGGGCTAAAATGATAGTTTGATAGTTTAAGAAAAATCAAGAAGGGAGAGGTGCTTGTTTTGGATAAAAAGAAAAGAATGACTGCCATTATCGTATTGATAATTGCTGAGGCGGTCATTTCCATAGGAGTGTTCGTGACTAACGGCATGGTCGAAAAGCATGAGACCATAAAGGAGGTCATGAAGGATGCGGTTCTCCACGAGGATAACAGGATAAGCCTGTTTGGCTTAGCGGAGGTTAATCCTTCGCTGATTTCAGGCTTCGTCGTGACGGCTTTGCTGCTTTTGTTCGCGGCGATTATGCGAATCTTCGTGATACCGAAATTCTCGTATGTGCCGGGAAAGATGCAGATTCTGCTTGAAGAGTGGGTCGGCTTCTTCAAGAAGCTTGCGGAGACGAACAGTCACCACAGAAACAAATTCCTCGGCGCATATATCTTCGCGGCGGGCTCGTACATCTTCTTCGGAACGATGTTTGAGCTGATAGGCCTTGAGGCGATTACAACCGAGGGCCATCCGATTTCGCTGCCTGCGCCGTTGGCCGATATAAACGGCGCCATATGCATGGGCTGCCTTTCCTACCTGGTCATTTTATCCGGAGGAATAGCCGAGAACAAGCTTCGAGGCGTGGCGCTGACGTTAAAGGAGTTCTCGCTCCCGATATCCATGAGCTTCCGTCTCTTCGGTGCATTGCTCTCGGGTATGCTGGTTACGGAGCTCATCTACTTCTATATGGGGCTTTCGATAGTGCTTCCGGTTATAGTCGGGGTGCTTTTCACACTGATACATGCTTTGGTTCAGGCATACGTCCTGACCATGCTTGTGTCCATGTTCTACGGTGAGGTAACGGAGCCACCCAAAAAGAAGGAGAAAAAGAAGAAACCACATGATCAGGATCCGGAGAATACGCCGGAAGATACATCGGATGACAGTGATGTCGCAGAGGAAAGCAGCGAGCAGGCTGCATAAAAAATATTATTCAGGAGAGTAAAAAAATGACAATTAAGATTTCAAAGAAATTACCCATAATACTCGGAGTTATCATCATACTGATGGGCTTGTTCGTGGTTGTCGGACCGCAGCTTATAAAGGCTGAGGGAAACGATGCATCGCTTACTGTAAATAACGGAATAAACACAGCTATAGCGCGAGATGCCGAGGATGTGGCGCTTGAAGCTTCCGCTGAAGCATCCGACTCAACCGGCAGCAGAGCTATTGCGGCTGCGATAGCAATCGGACTAGCGGCTTTAGGCGGCGCCATAGCGATGGGTATGGCTATCTCAAAGGCAGCAGAGGGGATGTCGAGACAACCTGAGGCAAGCGGTAAGATACAGGGTATGGTAATGCTTGGTCTTGTGTTTATAGAGACGGCTATTATCTATGCTCTTGTAACGGCGATACTGATTATATTCGTAATGTAGCAGATTATATGAATAAGAGGTGCAGATTATGGTACTTACCGGATTACCGCTTAATATAGACTTTCAGCAGATACTGCTTCACTTAGCGAACTTTGCTATACTCTTCTTCGGGCTTTACATCCTCTTGTACAAGCCGGTTGTAGACTTCATGAAGAAGCGTGAGGAGCATTACAAAGCCATCGATGATGAGGCTATGGGGAAGCTTGCAGAGGCGGAGAATAAAGAAAAGGAATACAGTAACAGGTTAGAGACCTGTGACGCGGAGATAGCAGCCAAGATGAAGAAGGCTGAGGATGAGATGAATGAGGCCAGACTTGCAAGCCAGAAGGCTGCAAAGGATAAGGCGGACAAGCTGATAGAGGAGGCTCGTGAGGCGGCTGAAGCCGAGAAGAAGGGCATCCTGAAGAGGGCCGAGAAGGAGATTACGGATATGGTTTCCGCAGCAGCCGAGAAGATTATGCTTTCGGATGACATAACAAAGGCCTATGATGAATTCCTCTCAGACGCCGAAAGGAGCGCAAAGCATGGATAAAAAGGCGTATCTCTATGCTGCGAAGGCCCCGGACGGCGCGCAGCAGATTCGTTTTTTACGGTTTCTGAAAAATAAATACGGTGACGATATCGAGCTCTGCTTTGTAGAGGACTCATCTTTAAAGGGCGGCTTCAAGCTTACCTGCGGGGAGGATGTCTACAACTGGACGGCAGAGGGAAGGTTAAGACAGCTCAAGGACATGCTTGCCGACATGGAGAGCGGCAGGGGGCTTAAGGCCTCCGAATCCGGAGAGCTGCTTGCCCTTATCAAAAAGTCCATAGATGATTTTCACCTGAACACGGTTCCCGAGGAAGAGGGAAGAGTCAAGACCGTCGGAGACGGAATAGTCGTTGCAAGCGGCCTTGAATCCGTGACCTACGGCGAGATAGTCGTATTCGAATCCGGCGTAAAGGGCATGGTTCAGGATTTAAGAAAGGGCGAGATCGGTGTTATCCTTTTCGGTGACGATGAGGATATAACAGAGGGAAGCCTAGTAAGGCGCACGAAGAAAACCGCGGGTATTCCCGTCGGTGACGGTTACCTCGGAAGAGTTGTGGACGCCCTCGGCAATCCTTTGGACGGTCTCGGAGATATAGAGGACGACGGCTACAGGGCGGTCGAAGCTCCCGCGCCCGGCATCATAGAGAGGCAGCCTGTCAACGAGCCGATGGATACGGGACTCCTCTCGATAGACTCCATGTTCCCTATAGGAAGGGGCCAGAGAGAGCTTATTATCGGCGACAGACAGACGGGCAAAACGACTATTGCGATAGACACCATATTAAACCAGCAGGACAAGGGAGTGTTGTGCATATACGTGGCCATAGGTCAGAAGGCAAGCTCCGTTGCAAGGACGGTGGGAATCCTGAAGAAGAGGGATGCCATGAAGTACACGGTTGTGGTCAATGCTTCGGCTTCGGACCCGGCTCCCCTGCAGTACATAGCTCCCTATGCGGGAACTGCCATAGGCGAGTATTTTATGGCAAAGGGCAAGGACGTGCTCATCATATATGATGATCTTTCAAAGCATGCCATAGCCTACAGAGCGCTTTCGCTGCTGCTTGAGCGTTCGCCCGGACGTGAGGCTTACCCCGGAGATGTATTCTATTTGCATTCAAGATTGCTTGAGCGTTCGGCTCATCTTTCGGATGAATTGGGCGGCGGCTCGCTTACAGCGCTTCCGATAGTCGAAACCCAGGCGGGTGATGTGTCAGCTTACATTCCGACGAATATAATATCCATAACAGATGGTCAGATATTCTTGGAAAGCGATCTTTTCTTCGCGGGCCAGCGTCCTGCGGTAAATGTCGGTCTTTCGGTATCCCGTGTGGGCGGCGCCGCGCAGACGAAGGCCATGAAGAAGGCCTGCGGAAGCTTGAGGCTTGACCTTGCGCAGTACCGTGAGATGGAGGTATTTACACAGTTTTCAAGCGACTTGGACGAAGCTACGAGAAAGCAGCTTGCCTACGGTCAGGGACTTATGAGGTTACTAAG
Organism: Lachnospiraceae bacterium; assembly: GCA_017525525.1. GTDB lineage: Bacteria > Bacillota > Clostridia > Lachnospirales > Lachnospiraceae > Coprococcus_C. Next base: position 37,948 of record JAFXSQ010000070.1, read on the forward strand.
ACAGCATTCGAGCAGTCCGCTTTCGTTGTGCGAACAGGTTATTGTTCTTGTTTCGGCGACGGCGCACTGCTTTGCGGATGTTGAAATAGAGAAAATCCTTGATGTGAGAAATGAGCTTTTGGAGCATTTTCACCGCGAGGAGAGCGGTCTGTGCGCAACCATAGAGAATACCGGTATCCTGAGCGACACAGACAAGGAAAGAATTATAACGGTTGCTAAGGAGTTTATGAAGAATAAAGCATAACAGGGTTAAGGTGGTCTTAATTGGCGAATACTAAGGTTATCAAGAACAGAATAAACAGTGTAAGGAACACCCAGAAGATCACGAACGCCATGTACCTAATAGCTTCGACGAAGCTCAGGAAGGCGAAGTCGGAGCTCGATGCGGTAAGACCCTTCTTTGAGCTTTTCGAGAGAGAGATAAAGCTAATATTCGAGAAGAGGGCTAACCTAAACAGCGAGTATTTCTATCCGGTTACCGGAAGAAAGCCGGCCGAGAGCTATGCTTATCTTGTGGTTACTGCGGACAAGGGACTTGCGGGCGCTTACAACATGAACATCATAAAGGCTGCCTCGGAGGAGCTTAAAATCCATAAGAAGACCAGACTTTTCGTTGTCGGAGAGTACGGCAGACAGTACTTTAATAAGCATCATATAGAGATTGAGCAGGCGTTCCCTTATACGGCGCAAAATCCCACATTCAAAAGGGCGAAGGACATAGCCTTAAGGCTGCTTTCGGAATATGAAGAGGGAAATGTAGACGAGATAAGAATAATATACAGCGATTCGAGCGGGGGCGGCGATGCCAAGGTTGTGATAAAGAGGCTGCTTCCCTTTGAGAGAGAGGCCTTCATCGGGGAAAAGCAGGTGCTGAGCCGTTTCAGACCGTACGAGGGCTCGGCTGCGGATGAGTACGAATTCATACCGAGCGCCGCGGAAGCGCTTTCAGGCATAGTTCCGGGTTATGTGGCTGGATACATCTACGGCGCCTTGATAGACAGCTTCTGCAGTGAGCAGAACGCGAGGATGACGGCCATGAGCTCGGCGAACGATAATGCGGAAGGGTTGCTGTCAAGCCTGCAACTTGAGTACAACAGTGTGAGGCAGGCGGCCATAACCCAGGAGATTACGGAGGTTGCGGCCGGAGCAAAGGCTCAGAAAAAGAAAAGGGCTAAGGAGAAGATGAAGAGTGAATAAGGGAAAGATAGTGCAGGTCTCGGGGCCTGTTGTAGATGTAAAATTTGAAGAAAAACCAATCCCGAAGCTCAGGGAGGCTCTTTTTGTCGAGGTCGAGGGTGAGAGAAAGACCATGGAGGTTTCCTCACATTTGGGCGAGGGTGAGGTAAGATGCATCATGCTTGCCGCAAGCGAGGGACTTGCGCGTGATATGGAGGTAACCGCAACGGGCGCAGGCATAAGCGTCCCCGTCGGTGATGCGACCATAGGAAGGATGTTCAATGTGCTTGGCAATCCGATAGACGGAGGCAATCCCATACCGGACGAGGTTGAGCGCTGGAATATACACAGGAAGGCTCCGGGCTTTGAGTCACAGAGCACGGGAGTCGAGATACTCGAGACCGGCATCAAGGTTGTTGATCTGCTCGAGCCATATGCAAAGGGCGGTAAGATAGGCCTCTTTGGCGGCGCCGGTGTAGGAAAGACGGTTCTTATACAGGAGCTTATACACAATGTGGCCATGGAGCACGGCGGATACTCGGTATTTACCGGAGTAGGAGAGCGTAGCCGTGAGGGTAACGACCTCTTCTCGGAGATGAAGGAGTCGGGCACCATCAACAAAACAGCCATGGTATTCGGACAGATGAACGAATCTCCCGGAGTGCGTATGCGAGTTGCGCTTACGGGACTTACGATGGCGGAATACTTCAGAGATATAGAGCATAAGGATGTGCTCTTATTCATAGACAATATATTCAGATTTGTGCAGGCGGGCTCCGAGGTTTCGACGCTGCTCGGACGTATGCCTTCGGCGGTTGGTTACCAGCCCACGCTTGCGCAGGAGATGGGCGAGCTTCAGGAGAGAATCACCTCTACCGGACAGGGCTCTGTTACATCGGTTCAGGCCGTCTACGTGCCTGCCGACGACCTTACCGACCCTGCGCCTGCAACGACCTTCTCGCACCTTGACGCGACTACCGTTTTAAGCCGTAAGACTGCTGAGCAGGGCATCTACCCGGCGGTTGATCCCCTTAATTCAACCTCCAGGATACTTGAGCCCGATGTGGTGGGCGAAGAGCATTACTATGTGGCAAGAGAGGTTCAGGCTTATCTCCAAAAGTACAACGAGCTTCAGGATATCATCGCAATTCTTGGTATGGATGAGCTCTCGGATGCGGACAAGAACATAGTCAATCGTGCAAGAAGGATGATAAGATTTCTTTCACAACCCATGTATGTAGCCGAGAAATTCACGGGCAATCCGGGAGTATATGTGCCGCTGTCAGAGACTATAAGAGGCTTTAAGGAGATAATAGAAGGAAAGCACGACGCGCTTCCCGAGGCAAGCTTCTACAATGTCGGCACGATAGACGACGCGGTGAAGAAGGCGGAAAAGATTGCGAGGGGTGAGGCCTGATGGCAGCAGTTTTTAATGCTAAAATATACGAGGCGGACAGCGAGTTTTATAACGGCGAGGTAGTCTCCCTTGTGGTTCCGGCATCGGACGGAATGTACGGCATACTCGCACATCACAGAAATGTGGTTCTGAATATAGTTCCGGGACAGATGCACTTTGAGAAGCCGGACGGAACCGTGGTTAACGCGCTTATTTCCGAGGGCATGCTTAGGGTGAAAAACGGTGAAGCCCTGATACTCGCCACCTCCGTCATAAAGCCGGAGGATGAAGAGGCAAGGCGCAAAAAGGAACTCAAAGAGGAGCGGGAGGAAGCGCAAATCCAAAAGAAGAGCATGCAGGAGTACAAGGAGGCTGAGGTTATGCTTGCAAAGGCGATACACGGCCTTAAGGTTAACCTACACAACCATGAGGATGGAAAACAGTTGTAGCTTGTGGCAATTATATAATAAATGCATATAGGATTATAAAATGAGTGAGATGAGCATTTACGGCGATCATGTGCCGGCCATGGAGCAGATCAAGGATGAGCTGCTTAAGAGAATAAATGAATTGAGAGTAAGGCTTACGCAGAAGTACGGGAGCGATCCTGTAGATCACTGCTTAGCAAGGATAAAGTCCGATGAGAGCATGCGTGAAAAGTGCAGGAGAAACGGGCTTCCCGAGACTACGGAGAATGCGTTAACCTTCTTTCGCGACGCAATAGGCTTAAGGATAGTCTGCTCTTTTTTGAGCGATGTCTATACCATAAGGAATTACCTTGTGAGATTTAACGACCTTGAGCTTGTGGAGGAAAAGGATTATATTAAGAAGGCTAAAGACAACGGTTACAGAAGCCTGCATCTTATTGTTAAGACAGAGCAGGGCTATTATGTGGAGATACAGCTCAGGACCATATCCATGGATACCTGGGCGGCATTGGAGCATCAGATGAAATACAAGAAGGACAAGATGGCCAGCGAGGAGCTGATAGTTAGCGAATTAAAGCGCTGCGCGGACGAGCTTGCTTCGACGGATGTGTCCATGCAGACCATAAGAGATATGATATTTACGGAGGAAGGAGCTTCGGTACTATGAAGATTCTTATAGCCGAGGATACGGCGGATTTAAACAGGGCGATAACGGCGGTTCTTAAGCACGAGGGCTATGACGTGACCTCGGCTTTGGACGGGCAGGAGGCCATGGATTACATCGAGAGCGACAGCTTTGACTGTATGGTGCTGGACATCATGATGCCAAAGAAGAGCGGGCTTGAGGTGTTGACCGAATTGAGGAGCAGGCACATACTTACGCCTGTTCTTTTACTTACGGCTAAGGTGGAGATTGACGACAGGGTTGCGGGTCTTGACGCGGGGGCCGATGATTATCTGACAAAGCCCTTTGCCATGAAGGAACTGCTCGCGAGATTAAGGGCGCTTATCAGGAGAAGAGAGGGTTACAGCGAGGATACCCTAAGCTTCGCAGACTTCATCCTCAATGCCAAGGAGTCCGAGCTTACGGCGGGCAATACGGTAAGGCTTTCAATCAAGGAATTCGAGCTTATGCAGTTCCTGATAAGAAATTCGGACAAGGAGCTTGCAACGGAGTATCTGCTCGAGTCCGTGTGGAGAAATGAACCGGATGCCCATGCGGATACGGTTTGGCTTTACATTTCCTACTTAAGGGGGAAGCTGAGCTCCGTAGGTTCCTGCGCCGTAATCAACGGAGAAAAGGGCGGAGCCTACAAATTGGCGGAAGGTTAGCAAGGTGACAGCGACATGATGACAATATGATGGTTATGCGATAGCAATGGGTAAGGCCTATGAACGAGAAATCCATTAAAAGACTGAGAAGGAAGATAATACTGACGGTTATGCTGTCTCTTTTTCTTGTCATGGTTTTTATGGGCGTGACTATAAATGCCGTCAGTTATTTCTCGTCGCACAGGGTTATAAACAGGGTTCTCGACGACATAGCAAACAACGACGGAGAGCCGGTTATGGCAGTCGTTATTGATGATGACGATGACGGCCTCAGAGGCGGCAATTTCAATATAAATCTTTTTGATACAGGTTTTATTTCGAGAGTTTTTGATCCGGATTTCACGAATTACGCAAGATACTTTGTTGTGTACTATGACGACGAAGGGAACATAAGGCAGCTCAAGACTATGTACGATGCCATGTTCAATACAGAGGAGATGACACAGCTCGGTGAGCGGGCTTACAAAAGGCTGTTAAGCTACGGAAGAATCGGCACATATTACTATAAGCTGACCGACAACGCCTTCGGCGAGGGAAAGATAGCTGTATTTCTGGATTGCTCGAGGGAGCTTGCATCGATTTACAGAACCATGTACCTGACCATGATCATATGCTTTGTGGGGCTGGTGCTTACATTTATAATCTCGGTATTCTTCTCCAAAAGCCTTATTGCGCCGGAGGTTGAGAATTCCAGGAAGCAGAGAGAGTTCATCACGAATGCGGGGCACGAATTAAAAACCCCTCTTGCCGTGATAAAGGCCAATACGGAGCTTATAGAGATGATGGGCGAGTCCAACGAGTGGACGCAGTCGACCTTAAAGCAGGTTGACCATATGGACGGGCTTATCAAGAATCTTGTCATGATCTCGAGGGCCGAAGAAAAGGCCGACAAGAGCGGCCTAGTCAAGGTAAATGTATCGGATGCCGTGAAGGAGGCCTGCGGAAACTTCGAGTCCGTGGCTAAGGCAGACGGCAAGACCTTAAAGAGCGAGATAGAGCCGGATGTGCATATGATGATAGAGGAGGGGCGCATGAGACAGCTTTCGGGGCTTCTTCTCGACAACGCCATGAAGTACTGCGACGATGGAGGTACAGTGTCGGTGGTGCTTGCTGCGCCGAAAAAGGGCAGGCTTATAAGGCTTACCGTGTCCAACAGCTTTGCGTCAGGAGCGGGGATTGATTATAACCGTTTCTTTGAGCGTTTCTACCGCGCCGACGAGTCACACAAGCAGGAGAAGGCAAAGAGTGGCTACGGCATAGGGCTTTCCATGGCGGAGAGCATATGCAAGCAGTACGGTGGCAATATCAAGGCATACTGGAAGGACGGCGTTATATCCTTCACATGCATGCTTTCATCAGGGCTTTAATTCTATGACAGAGACGGCTTTTTGTCGTACGATGTGCTTATCAAAAGAGTGACAGAATAAGAAAAATGTGTTATAATACCCCTGTTCATTTTATTTGGAAAGGACAGGGGTATTATGGCTCAGGAAGCAAGAAAAAAACTCGTATTTTCGTACAACGCACCGGTAACTCTTACATTTGCGTTAATCTCGCTTATTGTACTCGGCGTAAACAATCTTACCGACGGCAGGAGCAATGAGCTTTTCTTCTCGGTTTACAGATCACCGATTTCGGTTCCGTTTGTTATAAGACTTTTCGGACATGTTTTGGGACATTCGAATTTAGCGCATTATACGGGAAACATGACCCTGTTTTTGCTGCTCGGCCCCGTGCTTGAAGAAAAGTACGGAAGCAAGAGACTGCTTGCCATGCTGACTACGGTTGCATTGATATCCGGACTGGTGAATGTGATATTCTTTCCGGGAATAGCGCTCCTTGGCGCAAGCGGTGAGGTCTTCATGATGATAGTTTTGGTTTCCGCAACGGACATGAAGCGGGGAGAGATACCGATAACCATGATTCTTGTGATGGTCATCTACCTTGGTTCGGAGATATGGAACATGATTACGGTTAAGGACAATATATCACAGCTCACACATATAATCGGCGGTATCTGCGGCTCCTTCTTCGGCTTTACGGAGAAGAAAAAAAGCGCTTAGTTCCTGTGATGATGTGATGAAACTTTAGATTCTTTGGACTGCGTCCTCAGAATGACACTAAAAGCTAAGATTCTTCGGACTGCGTCCTATCTTACGCGAAGCGAAGGATCTTAATAATATAATCTTGTAGATACGAAAGGACAGCGGATGAGAGGTGCCAACGCAGAAGGACACGCGGTAAGAGGGCGTGCTTTAAAGGAACACGGAAAGCTTGAGATGGCTGTAAGGGAGCATTTGATGAGGATAATCTTTATCATCATCGGAAGCGTTATAGCCGCGTTTTCAATTGAGAAAATACTCCTTCCCGTGACTATCCTTGACGGCGGCATAGTCGGCGTGAGCATCATCATCAATAAGCTTGTCCCGGTGATTCCGCTCGGAACGCTTACGATACTGCTCAATCTTCCCTTTGTCATAATAGGTGGAAGAAAGCTCGGAAAATCATTTTTCATATATACGGGCACCGGCATGGCGCTCTTTTCCATATTTTTATCCATATTTGCAAGAGTTGAATTCGAGGTTACCGAAGATGCGCTTTTAGCGACCGTTTTCGGAGGCGCGTTGCTGGGCGTAGGTGTCGGAATGATCATAAAGAACGGTGGCTGCCTGGACGGAACCGAAGCGACGGCCATCCTTCTTTCACACAGGACACATATACCTGTAGGTACCTTGGTGCTTGTGATGAATGTGGTTATCTTTTCGGTGGCTGGCGTGCTTTTCGGGCCGGACAGGGCGATGTATAGTCTGCTTACGTACTTCATAACCTCGAGGGTTATAGATTATATTGATTTCGGAATAGATCAGGCGAAGTCCGTGATGATCATCACGGATCAGGCGCCGCAGATAGCGGAGGATATCTACAATACCCTCGGGCGCACCGTTACATTTATCAAGGGAGAGGGACTGATCTCGGGTGAGAAGACCGTGCTCTACTGCGTGATCACGAGGCTTGAGCTCTCGACCTTAAGAAGAATAATCGAAAAAGACGACTATCAGGCCTTTATGACCGTTGCGGATGTAAAGGAGATAGTCGGAAGGCATATAAAGACAAGTGAGGCAATGGACGAAGTGAAAAAACGCACCAAGGCAAAGGGTGCTGATGATAATCAGGAGGTGTAGAAGTTGTATTACTTTATTGTCAACATGAAGTCGGGAAGCGGATCGGCGTCTTACTGCTGGAGTGAGATAAGAAGCGTGCTCGCGAGAAGAAAGGTGGAGTATAAGGCTTTCAGGACCAAGCGCAAGGGTCACGCCACCGTGCTTGCCAAGAAGATAAGCCGCTTAGAGGGCAGGGTAATAAACCTTATTGTGGTAGGCGGTGACGGCACAATAAATGAGGTTATAAACGGAATAGAGGATTTTAAGAAGGTAAGGGTAGGAATTATACCGACAGGATCGGGCAATGACTGCGTGAGAGGATTGAACATAAGCGGCAGCCCGGGGGATATCTTGGAGAGCATACTCGATAACGATGATTATATGAACATCGACTTAGGACGTGTGAAGTCTAATTCCATGAGGAAGCCGAGGTATTATGTCATAAGCTCCGGAGTGGGAATGGATGCTATAGTGTGCAAGAAGACTATAGGTTCAAAGCAGAAGAGGTTTTTGAACAGGTTCGGCATGGGCAAGCTGGTATACCTGTTGATTACCATTGAGACGCTGCTTTCAATGCGTACGGTAAGGGGAACCATAAGCTTTGACGGTGAGAAGTCCAAGGAGTTTGACAGACTGATATTCGCGGCGGCCATGAACTTAAAGGCTGAGGGAGGCGGAGTTCCCATGGCGCCCACGGCGCTGCCTGATGACGGAAGGTTATCGATGTGCCTTGCGCATGACATTTCAAGGATAATGTGCTTTGTAAAGCTTCCGGTTTTGGTATGCGGCAGGCATGACATGCTTAAAGGCTTTGTCTTAAGGGATTTCGGAAGCTGCGTTATCCATCTGGAGAGACCGGTTACGCTTCACGCGGACGGTGAGTACTTGGGCGAGGCAACGGACATATACTTCGAGATACAGAAGAACAGACTGAAGCTATTGAACGAGATCGTATAATACGGTTATCTTAACGGGGTGTCATTCTGAGCGAAGCGAAGAATCTTAAATAAGGAGGTTACTATGGCAGAAAGAATATATATCGACAACGACTGGTATTTCAGTAAAAACTATAAGGAGAGCATGGCTTCCGAGTCGCCGTCGCTTTCGGGTATGAAGAAGGTTCGCATACCCCATACGGTAAAGGAGCTCGACTATCACTATTTTGACGAGAGCGAGTATCAGATGCTTTCGGGCTATATAAGGAAGCTCAAGGCGGACAAGAGCTGGGAGGGCAAGACGGTTCTGCTTACCTTTGAGGGCGTGGCTCACGACAGCGTGGTCTATGTGAACGGTAAGGAGGTCGGCCTGCACCACTGCGGCTATACCGCATTTACCATGGATATATCCGAGGAGCTTAATTATGGCAAGGATAATTACATAACCGTTAAGTGCGACAGCAGGGAAAATGAGATGAACATCCCGCCCTTCGGTTTCGTGATCGACTACATGACTTACGGCGGCATATACAGAGATGTGTATCTTGAGATAAAAGAGAATTCATATATATCGGACTGCTTCCTGGCTTCAAGGCTTTCGGACAGGTATGTGGATCCCGAGGAGGAGAAGGGCGTGCTAAGGTGTAAAAAGTCACAGCTCTTTACCTCGGTCAAGGTGTCTAACCCAGTAGACGGAATGTCTATCGTGCAGTACATCAGAAGGAAGGATGAGGGAGAGTATGCCGAAATTGGCTCTCTTGAGTTAAGTGATACTTCCGAGCAAGTTGAGCTGTCCTTCTTTACCGGAGATGTGGAGCTTTGGGATATAGAGAATCCTGCGCTTTACGAGATTAAGACAGCGCTTATGAAGAGCGGCGCCGTGGTTGATCAGAGAGTTGACATCTTCGGCTTCAGAAAGGCAGTATTTAAGGAAAGAGGCTTCTACCTGAACGGAAGAAAGGTTAAGATAAGAGGCTTAAACCGTCATCAGAGCTATGCATATGCGGGCTACGCGATGCCTGCTTCCATGCAGAAGCTTGACGCGGATATATGCAAGTTTGAGCTGGGGCTTAATGCCGTGAGGACGTCACATTATCCTCAGGCTCACAGCTTTATCTCGAGGTGTGATGAACTCGGACTTCTGGTATTTACCGAGTTCCCGGGCTGGCAACACATCGGAGACGAGGACTGGAAGGCTCAGGCAGTTGAGAATGTAAAGGATATGATAATCGAATACAGAAACCATCCGTCCATTATACTCTGGGGCGTGAGAATCAACGAATCGGTGGATGATGACGAGCTTTATACCAAGACCAACGAGCTTGCTCATCAGCTTGATCCGTACAGACAGACGGGCGGCGTGCGCTGCTACAAGAAGGGAAGCTTCTTAGAGGATGTATTTACCTATAATGATTTCTCGCACACGGGGGCAAATGCGGGTTGCGAGAGAAAACAGGACATCACCACGGATGCAAAGAGGCCTTATCTTGTGAGTGAGTATAACGGACATATGTATCCCACGAAGGCATTTGACTGGGAGGAGCACAGGCAGGAGCATATGCTCAGACATGCAAATGTGCTCAACTCCGTGGCAGGTTACCATGATATAGCGGGAAGCTTCGGCTGGTGCATGTTTGATTACAATACACATAAGGACTTCGGAAGCGGAGACAGAATATGCTACCACGGCGTGATGGATATGTTCCGCAATCCCAAGCTTGCGGCTTATGTCTACGCTATACAACAGGAGGAGACGCCTGTATTAAAGCTTTCCTCTACGATGGATATAGGCGAGCATCCGGGCTCGAACAGGGGAAGCATATACATCCTTACGAACGCTGACTCCGTGAAGATGTATAAGAACGATGTGTTCATAAAGGAGTACACACAGGAGAATTCAAAGTGGGGCAACCTGGCTCATGGGCCGATACTTGTGGATGACTATATAGGTTACGCGCTTGAGGAGAACGAGAACATGCCTCCGAAGCAGGCAGCGGATGTAAAGAACCTGCTCAATTCTGCGGCGCGCTACGGGCTCTACAAAATGCCGAAGCTTATGTATGTGAAGGCAGTGAAGATGATCTTAGGATACCACATGAGCATGAGCGACGCGGTTGCGCTTTACAACAAATACATCGGCGACTGGGGCGGAGCCTCAAAGAGCTACCGCTTCGAGGCTTATAAGGACGGCGAGCTGGTGAAGGAGCTTACAGTATCCACGGCAGCCAAATACAGTCTTGAATTACAGGCTTCTTCAACGGAGCTTAAGGAAGACCACACTTATGATGTGGCGGAGGTAAGGATTAATGCGGTCGACGAGTTCGGCAATGTTCTGCCCTTTGCAAATGATGCCGTAAGCTTTAAGGTTACAGGCCCGATAGAGCTGATAGGGCCTTCGGTTACGGCTCTTGCAGGCGGAATGGGCGGTGTGTATGTAAGAACCACCGGCAAGAAGGGCAAGGCAAAGCTCACCGTAACGGATATGAAGGGGAAGGATTATACGGTTGAGTTTAATGTAATGTAACGGACTGATAGAGTATGGCAGATATAAAAGATTCTTCGGGTTAAAGCACTTAGACATGAGGTGTCACTCTGAGCAGAGCGAAGAGTCTTAATGAGGAGGGTTACGATATGGAGTTAAGGTTTAAGGAAAAGCTTGCTTACGGTCTCGGAGCTGTAGGCAAGGATATGGTGTACATGCTTTCGGCAAGCTATGTGCTTTACTACTTCCAGGATGTGCTGGGAGTAAGCGCCGCGGCCATGGGCGTAATACTTTTGGTTGCGAGGATATTTGATGCGTTCAACGACCCGATTATGGGTATTATAGTAGCGAAGACCAAAACCAGATGGGGCAAGTTCAGACCCTGGCTTTTCATCGGAACGTTGACTAATGCAGTAGTCCTCTTCCTTATGTTTGCTGCTCCGCCGGCACTTGACGGAGGAGGCCTTGTGGCTTACGCCGCAGTCACCTATATAGTCTGGGGCGTGACCTATACCATGATGGACATCCCCTACTGGTCCATGATTCCCGCATTTACCAAGGGAGGTAAGGAGAGAGAAGGACTTACGACCTTAGCGCGTTCCTGCGCGGGCGTCGGCTCGGCTTTGGTAACCATATTCACTGTTATGATAGTCGACAGGCTCGGACGCATCTTTGCAGGTGACAGTGCGACCCAGCACGATATAGAGGTGCAGGGCTTCAAATATTTTGCGCTGATCGTGGCCATACTTTTCGTGGTATTTATAACCATAACCTGTGTGGCTATAAAGGAGAAGGCTACGGTTGATATGGAGTCGCCTTCGGTGGGGCAGATGTTCAAGGCTCTGCTTTCAAATGACCAGGCTATGACCATAGTTATAGCCATTGTGCTTATCAATTGTTCTATCTACATCACATCAAATCTTGTTATCTATTTCTTCAAGTATGATTTCGGTGGCACGGGCTGGAAGGGAAGCTATACGCTCTTTAACATGTTCGGTGGAGCGATACAGATCCTTTCGATGATGATATTCTACCCGGTGCTCAGAAAGTTCGCTTCAAATGTCAAGGTGTTCTATATCTGTCTTGCAAGCGCGATGATCGGGTATGCGGTGCTTTTCGGAATAGCATTTACCGGCATGTCAAATGTGTACATACTCTTTATTCCGGGCTTCTTCATCTTTGCGGCCAACGGAGTGCTTCAGGTGCTCACGACAGTGTTCCTGGCGAACACGGTAGACTACGGAGAACTCAAAAACGGACGACGTGATGAGAGTGTCATCTTCTCTATGCAGACCTTCGTGGTAAAGCTTGCTTCGGGAGTGGCGGCTATGATCGCATCCATCTGCCTTACCATCAACAGTCTTAAGGCAGAGTCCGCAGATGAAGTCGAAGAAGCAATCGATTACGCTGCGAGCGTAGCGGCATCCTCAAAGCTCGGACTCCGCATGACGATGACGATCATACCGATCGTGGGATTGTTCGTCGCTGTAATGCTCTTTAAGAAGAAGTTTATTCTTTCGGATGAGAAGATGGAAGAGATTAATGCACAGCTGAAGGCTAAGAAAGCAACATTGAATTGACAAAGTGACGCGCTTCGGGCGCAGATACGAAAAGTACGCAGTACGCTCGCGGTTAGCTGAGACCTTAGCGAACGTAGTGAGCTTAGTTCGAAGCTACACAGAGTGCTATTTCGCGACTTGCGGTTCGGGCTTAACCTCCTCGCAAGCTCGTCGGAGCCCTGTCGCATGGGCGGTATCAACGACTCACTTCGTTCGTCGGATACACGCTCCAGCCCTTCTAAGCTCGTGAGGGACCTCGCTAAGAAGGGACGTCGCTCTATAGCCTGCTTAACTTTTGTATCTGACCCTTCAGCGCTGGTATTTGGTGTGTTTCTTTGAACAGTTAACAGCGAGAGCAAGGACGTGTGCGGTTCCTCAAATCTTTTCGCGGAGATTTTGTTGAAATCAGCAGTGGTGGCTCGGTGTTACCCACCTCGTGAAAAACCTCGGTGGACACCTGCACATGGGCGGTTCTACACAGAGCAAAGAACGTTCTGTAAGAACCGCCTCAAACGGTCCGAAGTTCCACGCTCAGAAATCGATTGTTTGAGCGAAGCGAGTCATCGATTTCGTGCGATGGAACGAGGACTTGAACGCACTGATTTCCAAAATCGGAGTGTGATTTGAGGAACTGCAAAACGCCTGCTCTCGCGTCATTTACAGCCATTTACGAGGTGACAAACTATGATAGATATAAACGAAAACTATATAGCATTACATACGAAGAGTACATCCCTCATCATGCGAGTGATGGATACGGGCCATGTGGAGCAGCTTTACTACGGCAAGAGGATCGATGTGTCTAACGGAGTAGACAATATAATCGAGCGCCATCAGTTCGCGCCAGGTAATACGAATAACTATGATAACGAGCACCCTGCCATCGTCATGCAGGATATATGCCAGATCTTTGGCACGCAGGGCAAGGGCGATAACAGAGAGCCTGCGTTTGCCGGAGTGAATACGGACGGCAGCAGAACCTTTGACTTTGTCTTTGAGAGCGTTGAGATCGAGGACGAGAAAGCGACGAGACTTAAGACCTTGCCGTGCTCGTATGATGACGAGGGTGGTACGCAGTCCCTTGTGATAAAGCTTAAGGAGAAAGCAGGCCTGATCGCAGCAGAGCTGTGCTTTACAGTATTCGAGGACTGCGATGTTATAACCAGAAGGGTTAAGATTGTCGATGTTGAGCACGCTGTCAGGATCGAGCGCCTGATGTCCGGTCAGCTTGACCTGTATGACAGCGATTATGTGATGACCACCTTCAACGGTGCCTGGGCGCGAGAGATGCGCAGAGTAGATGTTTCCCTTGTTCAGGGGAAGCACGTGGGCGGAAGCAATGCCGGCGCATCGTCGAGCAACGCCAACCCGTTCTTTATGCTGTCAAGGCCCTCGACTACCGAGGACTATGGCGAGGTGTATGGCTTTAACCTTGTCTACAGCGGTAATCATTATGAGGCTGCCGAGGTGAGTGAGTTCTTCAAGACCAGGGTGGTATGGGGCATAAATCCCGATACTTTTATATGGACGGTTGAAAAGGGTGAGACCTTCGAGGCGCCCGAGGCTGTGATGACTTACTCGGATAAGGGCTTTAACGGAATGAGCGCGAATATGCACGCCTTTGTCAGAAAGCATATCGTGCGCGGCACGTGGAGAGATAAGGAAAGACCGGTGCTCTTGAACAGCTGGGAGGCTGCGTACTTTGATATAAACGAGAGAAAACTCTTGAAGCTTGCCGAGGCAGGAAGAGATGCGGGCATTGAGCTTTTTGTAATGGACGACGGCTGGTTCGGCGAGAGGGATGACGATAAGACCTCACTCGGCGATTGGTACCCGAACAAGAAGAAGCTCCCGAACGGAATCGGAGGCCTTGCGGAGAAGGTAAATGCTCTCGGCATGAAGTTCGGCATCTGGGTTGAGCCCGAGATGGTCAATGTTAAGTCCAAGCTTTACGAAAAACACCCTGACTGGACCTTGGAGATACCAGGAAGGGAGCATACCGAGGGAAGAAACCAGAGGATACTCGACCTCTCGAAGAGGGAGGTTCAGGATTATATCATCAAGGCCATGGCCAAAGTTTTCATGGCGGGAAATATAGAGTATGTAAAGTGGGACATGAACCGTACCATGACGGATGTGTACTCGCAGGGAACACCGGCAGCACAGCAGGGCGAGACGGCTCACAGGTATATGCTCGGGCTTTACAGGGTTATGAAGATGCTCACGAAGAAGTTCCCGGACATACTCTTCGAGGGCTGCGCTTCGGGAGGAAACCGTTTTGACTTAGGCATACTTTCGTACTTCCCGCAGATTTGGGCAAGTGATGATACGGATGCTATCGCAAGAGCTGACATTCAGTGCGGCTATAGCTACGGCTATCCGCTTTCGACCGTAGCGGCTCATGTGTCCGGAGTGCCCAATCACCAGACTTTAAGGAATACTCAGCTTGAGACAAGGTTCAATGTAGCAACCTTCGGAGTGCTCGGCTATGAGCTTAATCTGTGCGACCTGTCCAAAGAGGAATTTGAAAAGGTAAGAGACCAGATAGCGCTTTACAAGGAGTGGAGAGGTGAATTCTTCCACAGCACCTTCTACCGTGGCAGAACATTTGCGGGAGAGTTCTCGGATATAAGGCAGACCTCGGTTATAGCGCCATCTGCGCAGAATATCATGGAATGGACTATGGTTTCCGAGGACAAGGTTCACGCCGTGACCATGCTGCTCCAGAGACAGGTGGTACCTAACATGCAGAATCAGAGTGTAAGGCCGAAGGGACTCGATGAGGAGAAGACCTACAGATTTGTAAACAATGCATTTAAAATAAATATACGTGAGTTCGGAGATCTTGTGAACACAGTAACGCCTGTGCACATAAAGCAAAACGGCGTTGTCCACTCACTGCTCTCAAAATTCGTGAAGTTCGACGGAGAGAAGGAGGATATGACGGTAAAGGGCTCGTCCCTTATGAACGCCGGTGTAAGGCTTACACCCGCCTACGGCGGCACGGGCTTCGACGACAAGGTTCGTAGTTTCCCGGACTATGCGTCGCGCTTGTATTTTATGGAGGAGATAGAGGGATAAAGAACAATATTTTGAAACAAAATATGATAAAGGAGAAGTTTTTTGCTAAGGGCAGTTCGTCACCATTCCGGTACATGTTTTATTTCGATTAGTGAAGACGCAGTCGCACCCTACTCGCCGTGCCGACCGCGTGCCGCAAAGCGGCTGATTACATTACGCGGTCGTGCACATAAAAAAGGGAACCCCGCTATGGGATTCCCTTTTTGAATTATTCTTCTGTTGTGCTCTGAGGCGCCTCGGTTACAATTACGTTTGTATTGAACATGCAGGCATCGATGTCCATCAGGTCGCGCTCACGTATGCTGTAGCTGCCGTTTTCCTCGACTATCTCCACGGTGAGGACTACGGGCTCGGCGTAGGACATGGTATCGGCTGCGCTGTTTAAGATCTCGAGCAGGCCTGTGGCGAATTCGGTCTCGTAGGCGGCAAGCTCGTAGTCATCGTATTTGCCGTTTGCAACAGATTCATTGAAGTCGTAGACATAAGCGGCAACCTCTGCCGATGACTGTGAGAAGAGATCTATGGGGGAGATGGTTACATCCACTAAGTACACGCTTCCGTAGGGGTATGCCTTGGATACGGTGTAGTTGACCTTGCTGTATATCTTCTTCGCAAGCTCCTTAAAGCCCTCACGCATCTCTGGAGCGTTGTCTATCATCACATTGTAGTAGGTAATGATGTTGTTCGCAAGGTAGTCGATGTTCTCCTCATAGACTGAAGTTGCGTCGGTATCTGTGGTGCCGGCAGCCTTTACATCTTCATCGGTCACACCGAGGTAGTTAAGCGCTATAAGGCTTTTGACGTAGTTCTGATAGCGTTTTGCGTACTTGTCCTCGCCGCAGGCGCAAAGCAGCATGGCAAAGGCGGTGAGCAGGCACAGCAGCCGTATTTTTTTATTCATCTTCATGGTATTGTTCATTCCTTACTTAGTTAAGTCTCTGTGCTTTTTGATGCTCGAAAAGTCATCCCGAAAAAAGTACAACGACAGTATATCATAACCTTTGCGTTTGGTCAAAAGATAATTGCAGGATATATTTTATTGTGTTATAATTCAAATAACTTTGTAATTCTGTAAGAGGGAGGAACACAAAAATGGAGCTTTCAATCAAGACAGCCAAGTTCGGTGGCTATGATAAATCGGCAGTAGAGGCTTATATTGAGGAGATAACGGAAAGTCACGATAAAGAAGTGGAGGACCTGAAATCAAAGGTTGATAAGCTTTCTGAGACGGTAAAGAGTCTTCAGACTATGAGAGAGGTTAACCAGAACGAGGCAGAAACTACTATAGAGAATTTGAAAAAGGTAAACGAGAGCTTAGAGCTCGAGGTGTCTCAGCTTAAGGATGATTTGGCGGAGTACAGAAATAGGGAAGATGAGTCCGCATCGAGATATGAATCCATATCAAGAACTCTTCTTGAGGCAAGAGAGAGCGCCGACCAGCTTAAAAAGCAGACGGAGGATGAGTGCGCGGAGCTTAAAACCACTACTCAGGATGAGTGCAACAGCATGAGGAGAGAGACCGAGAGCTATTGCAGCGAGTTAAGGGAGAATGCCGAGACTGAGTGTGAGAACTTAAAGAATAACACGATTGATGATCTTACGGCAAGGGAGGCACATACCAGGGAGGTATGCGAGAACCTTGAAGAGAATACCAAGAGGAACTGTCAGGAGTTAAAGGACAGCACTTATGCAACCTGTGATGAATTAAAGAGGAACACGAAGGAAGAGACTGACTCTTTAAGGACCGAGACCGAGACCGAGTGTGCCAAGATGAGAGCCGAAACCCAGTATGAGTGCGACCAGCTGAGGCAGGAGGCAAGGGCAGAGGCTTACAACACCAGGGTGAAGATGAAGCGTGAGTGCGAGAGCGTGAGCGAGTACATGAAGCAATTATACGAGGCAGTTAACAATGTAACCGATTCGGTTCGGTCAGCTAAGGAAGTGGCGGATCAGGCATTTCCGGAGATAAGTGAGTAAAAGCATGATGAGGGACCGCCTTAATGGTGGTCCCGTTTTACGATAAGTTGCTAAAACAGTGGGGGTTATTTATAAATGATAGTAGAGAATACTTATTTGAGAAAGGCGCTGGAGAAGTCGGGATATGTGGTTATGGTGCTTTCGGGAAACGGCAAGGACAGATACAGAAGCCTTGATTATATATCTCCGAATGCGTCCATGCTCGGTATGAATGCGGAGCTTTTGAACAAGGGACTGAAGCTTCCGTATGATTATATCCATCCCGAGGACAGGGAGAAGATGCTTCAGGTATTTCACGAGGCTTTTGACTCGGGACTGAATGACTATGTGCATAAGTACCGTCTTGTGGGAGATGACGGGAAGATATACAGGATAGCGAATGAGGTCAATATAGTACGCGAGGAAGATGGGGTAGTTAAGGCCGAATTCTACATGAAGGAGCGCAAGTCCAAGGAAGAGAAGGAAAAGCAGAAGGCTGAGGACAGAGAGAAAAAGAGAATAGTCGAGGCCAAGAACGAGAAAATCAATTTAGACGACAGCGAGTATGCTTTTATCGGTGAGAAGAATAAGGCAAAGGAGCTTATGGATGCTTTTGCGGGCTTGACCGGCCTTTATTCTACCGTGTTAGACAAAGAGGGCAGAAATAAGTTCCAGCCCGTAGGCCCCGATACCAATATGGGAGATTTCTATGATTTGTTTCAGACACCGGGTTATCGTGACTTCTTCAATAAGGTGAGAGTATCGCTTGAGGGCGATGCATTTCCGGAGATAAAGGAGCGGCTCGAGGGCGGCGACGGAAGGCTGTCCATGGCTCCGATTTATTATAATGACAGTTTGCAGGCCATATGGGTTCTCGGTTCCTATACGGCAAGCGAGTCAAGAAGACTTGAGAGAGTGTACAAGGCTCAGTGGGAATTTGCAGAGCTCGTGTCGGATTTCCTTGTGAAGAGCTTTGCTTTAGAGGTAGAGGCCGCAAGGGCTAAGGGCGCGGGCAAGAAGCTCAGGGAGGAGCTTGCGCGCCAGAATATCATCAATGAAGCACTTTCAAAGATTAACCTCAATATGGCCGGAGATACCGACATGGTTATAGATGAGACCATAAGAGATGTCGGAATCAATCTTAATCTGAGCAAGATTCTTTTGCTTACCGCAAACCACAGGAAGGGCAAGGGCTTTGAAATGCGCGCCTTCTATGATTCGGCCGGTGAGATGCCTTCTGTGATTCTTCAGCATTTTTCAGATGCGAAGATGAAGGTTGTCACGGATATAGTTGAGGCAAACGGCGGGAGAGCGGTGCTTGACAGTAACAACATTACCGAGGAGATCAAGATGATACTTATGAAATACAACTCTCTTTCGGTAATCATAGACCCGATTATTTTGAATGAACAGATTTACGGTTATATATTCTATTCGGAGGAAAAGGCAAACAGGAACTGGACCAAGGAGGAAGCGCGGTTCACAAGAAACATAAGCCTTATCATCCAGAATATGCTGGATAACGCCGACGGCAGCGCAAACGCGAAGACGGTAAGCTTGGAGCTGATAGAATCCTTCAACTATCTGAAGATAGGCGTATTTGTCAAGGATTCGGAAAGCGCGGAGGTTCTCTTCTCGAACAAGGCGCTGAACAATATGCTCGGTTATGACTTCACGGGCAAGGACAGCAGGGAGCTGATACAGGATTTGCACGACAGGTTCGATGATATAGGCGCCATGCGCAAGGGATTTGTGGACAAGGACAAGCATGTAACCTGGAGAAGCTACATCTCCGCGGTTGACTGCATAATGGAGATAGAAGAGATAAGGATAGAATGGCTTCAAGGCGAGCCGGCGTCATTGTTTTTCCTGAGAAAAGCTAATGAATAGCGCAAATTATGCCGATATAGAGGATAGCGAAAGGAGCACTTTAAATGGCAAGTTCAGACATAGGTATAGACTTGGGAACAGCCAGTGTTTTAGTTTACGTGAACGGCAAGGGTGTCGTGCTTAAGGAACCCTCCGTTGTAGCTTATGACAAGGATACTAATCAGATAAAGGCGATAGGTGAGGAAGCGAGACTGATGCTCGGCCGTACGCCGGGGAATATAGTTGCGGTAAGGCCTTTGAGACAGGGCGTTATCTCGGATTACAGGATAACCGAGAAGATGCTCAAGTATTTTATACAGAAGGCAGTGGGCAAGAGCTTCTTCGGAAGAAGACCGAGGATAAGCGTATGTGTTCCGTCGGGCGCAACCGAGGTAGAGAAAAGAGCGGTTGAGGACGCAACCTATCAGGCAGGCGCAAGAGATGTGTATGTAATAGAGGAGCCTGTGGCGGCAGCCATAGGAGCCGGAATAGACATATCCAGGGCATGCGGCAACATGATAGTGGACATAGGCGGCGGAACAACGGATGTGGCAATCATTTCTCTTAACGGAGTGGTCGTATCCGCTTCTATCAAGGTCGCGGGAGATGATTTTGATGAGGCGATACTTAAATTCATGAGAAGAAGGCACAACCTCCTTGTGGGAGAGCGTACCGCTGAGGACATAAAGATCAATATAGGAACCTGCTACAAGAGACCGGAGAATATCACCATGGATATCCGAGGAAGAAATCTTGTAACCGGACTTCCCAAAACGGTAACCATATCTTCGGATGAGACCGAAGAGGCTTTGAGAGAACCGACTTCACAGATAGTTGATACCATACATTCTGTTTTGGAGAAGACGCCGCCGGAGCTTGCGGCCGATATCGCCGACAGAGGCATAGTGTTGACGGGCGGAGGAGCATTGCTCCACGGTCTCGAGGATCTGATAGAGGAGAATACCGGCATAACCACCATGACGGCAGAGGAGCCTTTAACTGCGGTTGCGGTAGGAACCGGGAAGTACATACAGTTCCTGAACGAGAAGAAAAAAGAGTAAATTTTATTTAAGGAGAGACGCAGATGGTAAGAGGACTATATACGGCATGGCTTGGTCTTCGCAATGAGGAAAGGCGCATGGATGTAGTCTCGAATAACATGGCAAATGCCGACACCACCGGTTTCAAGAAGATTGATGCGACGGCCCAGTCATTTGACAGGCAGCTTGCGGTAAAAATCAACGATGAGACTGAAGGAGTGGATTTGATAAGAGGCATAGGCGGTGTAACCCTTGGCGTGAAGATAGGTGAGACCTTCTTCGATATGTCGCAGGGTAACTTTCGGGCTACCGATAACCAGTACAATTTCGCGCTTGCAGGCAACGGATTCTTTACCATCAGCACGACCAATAAGGCGGGAGAAACCTCCACTAAGTACACCAGAGACGGAGATTTCACCGTAACCCAGGATGGATTTCTTGTGACCAAGGACGGCGATTTCGTGCTTGATAACGGTAACAACAGGATACAGATACCGGACGCCAACATTGTGGACATAAGCGTAAATGAGAACGGAGAGATATACTCCGGCAACAATTATGTAGCAAGGCTCGGGCTTGTGGATTTCGAAAGCTACGAGGCGCTTGAAAGCTACGGAGAGAATATGTACCAGCCGGTTGAAGGCGCGGTGCAGATTCCGGCAAATGCCAAGGTCACACAGGGATATCTTGAGATGTCAAATGTAAATATGGTAACCGAGATGGTTGATATGATACAGATATCCAGAGCCTATGAGACTAACCAGAAGATGGTTCAGACCATAGACAAGGCGCTTGATAAGGCAGTTAACGAGATAGGCAGGATTTAGCAATACTGCGAATTTCGCATTGAATTAAGGAGGTAACTTAATATGATGAGATCACTCTGGACTGCCGCTTCAGGTATGAGAGCGCAGCAGTCAAATGTAGATACAATAGCGCACAATCTTTCAAATGTTAATACAATAGGATATAAGACCGAGCAGGCAAGCTTCAAGAGCCTGCTTTATCAGAACCTTCAGTCGACCTCGACCAACAACGCGGGCGAGGACAAGCCGGTTCCCGCACAGGTGGGTTTAGGTACAAGGGTAGCGGCTGTGACAAGCCAGTTCTCACAGGGCAATCTCTTGGCATCTACCAATCCGCTTAACGTGGCGATGGACGGAGACGGCTTCTTCCAGGTAAGGAATATAGACGGAGAGGTACTCTATACCAGAGACGGAAGCTTTGCGGCTTCACCGCTTCCGGGTGACCAGGGCAACCTTTTGTGTACCGGTGACGGTTATCCGGTGCTGGATGCAAACGGCAATACCATTATCTTCCCGTCAGATAAGCTGTCTACGAATGTTCGTATCGATGAGTGGGGAAGAATGGGCTTTGAAGGCGAGGACGGCAATACCGATTATTTAAGGGATGCCGCAGGTGAGCCGATACAGTTTGGTATAGTTCAGTTCAATAACCCGGCAGGACTTGAAAAAGTCGGCAACAATAATTATCGCATGACCGTTGCTTCAGGCAATCCCGTCGCAGAGCGAGGAAACGATAACCTTATGACCAGTAAGGTTCATCAGTTCTATACAGAGGGGTCAAATGTTGACGTCGCCGAGGAGATGGTGAATCTCATAGTCGCGCAGCGCGCATACGAGATGAACTCAAAGGCTATTCAGACCACGGACGATATGATGCAGCAAGCCAACAATTTAAGGTAGTTTAGGGGGATAACCTATGGATATTAACATTTCTTCTAAAGACTATAGTTCATATATAAACACCGCGAGCGCGGACTCCTTAAAGTCCAAACTCTCAAACGTGGATACAGAGGGCGATGAGAAGATGCTCGAGGCCTGCAAGGAATTCGAGGCTTACATGATAGAGCAGGTCTACAAGCAGATGGAGAAGACGACCAAGATGTTCTCGGATGACGAGGACAGCTCCACAAGCTACGAGTCCATGTTCGGTGATATGCGTGTGCAGGAGATGGCAAAGCGCGCCTCGGATCAGGGAGGTATAGGTCTCGCGCAGCAGCTCTATGACTCTATGAAGCGCCAGGCAAGCGGCATTACACCCGAGCAGCTGGCAAGTCAGAGGGAGGCTGAGGAATTGTCAAAGAAGGCAGAGCAGGAGGCGGCAAAAAACGCGCCGGCTCAGAGCTCTTCAATAAAGGTTGATGAGGCATAAGGACGGATGATTAGGGAAGGCCGTATAGAAAAGATAATATTTCATGCAGAGAACGGTACATATACAGTCTTGAGCGTTAGCTCCGATGACGGGGAGGAAATCTTCGTCGGTGATCTCTACGGAGCGGGCGAGGGGCTGTATATTATTGCGGAGGGAGAGTATGTCAATCACCCGAAGTATGAAGTGCAGTTCAAGTTTACCTCGTGCGAGGTTAAGCTTCCCGAGGATGTCTTCGGCATAGAAAGGTATCTTGCCTCGGGCATCGTAAAGGGTATAGGTGAGGTTTTAGCTAAGCGAATAGTTAAGAAATTCAAGTCCGATACCTTAAGGATAATGGAAGAGGAACCTGAAAGACTCGCGGAGATAAGCGGTATTTCCGAGAAAAAGGCACAGCGCATTGCGGCTTCCTTCATGGAGAAGAAGGAATTTCGTGATGTGCTTATTTTCCTTTCACGATATGGCGTCTCGGTTAACACCGCAATGAAGATATACAATAATTACGGGGACAAGGTATACGATATAGTTAAGGAAAACCCGTATCAGCTCGCAGAGGATATAACGGGAATAGGTTTCAAGGTGGCCGATTCCATCGCTATAAGGTCGGGAATAAAAGAAGACTCGGAATTCAGAGTGCGAAGCGCCGCAATCTATGCCTTAAGCAGGGCGCATAGTGAAGGACACATGTACCTTCCGGAGGCGCAGCTTATAAAGAATACTTACGGATACTTAAAGGGTACGGAATACGATGCTGATATGGATTACGGCTATGCGGAGTACGAGAGCGCCGAAAGCGCCGTATCGGTGTATGAGCAGTACTCGGAGCTTATACATGAGCAGATTATGGAGCTTACGCTTCAGGGAAAGCTTATGGTAAAGCAGGTGGAGGGCGAGCCCTGCGTATATCTTGCTTCGAGCTATTACGTGGAGCTGAACACCGCAAGGATGCTGTGTGACCTTCAGCTCAAATACGAGGTTCCCGAAGAAGAGATAGACGAGACAATCAAAAAAATACACGAAAAAGACGGAGTTGTTTTAGACGATATACAAATAAAGGCGGTAAAGGCTGCGATAAATGCGGGTGTGTGCGTGATTACCGGAGGTCCCGGAACAGGCAAGACAACCATAATAGACACGATCATCAAATACTTTGTGAGCAGCGGGATGGAGATAAAGCTCTGCGCTCCGACAGGAAGAGCGGCTAAGAGGATGAATGAGCAGACCGGCTGGCCGGCGCAGACCATTCACAGACTGCTGGAGTTTTCGGGCGCTCCGGATGAAGACAGGAACGGAGTAAACTTCGGAAGAAATGCGGAAAACCCGCTGGATTGCGATGCGGTCATAGTTGACGAGATGTCTATGGCTGACAGCTTTCTTTTTTATTCACTGCTTTGCGCCATTACCTACGGCACGAGGCTTATCCTGGTCGGCGACATAAACCAGCTTCCCTCTGTGGGGCCGGGAAATGTATTGAAGGACATCATAGCTTCAAGCTGCTTTCCGGTAACGGTTCTGGATAAAATCTACAGGCAGGCGGACGGAAGTGACATAGTGTTCAACGCCCATAAGATAAATAAGGGCGAACACCTGGTTATGGACAATAAATCAAAGGATTTCTTTTTCCTTAACAGACCGACATCGGCCAAGATTATCGAAGAGATAGAGGTGCTAATCTCGGATAATCTGCCGAAGTACCTTAATTTAAAACCCACCGACATCGAGGTGCTTGCCCCGATGCGAAGGTACGAAACCGGAGTCGAAAACTTAAATCGTCGTCTCCAAAAGCTCTTAAACCCGCAAAAGCCGGGTAAAAATGAATATGAGAAGCATGATGTGATCCTTCGCGAGGGGGATAAGGTCATGCAGATTAAGAATAATTACAAGAAGGAATGGCGCCTGTTCGCAATCCGGCCGGACGGAAGTAAGGGAATGGAGATTGACGAGGGAGTCGGAGTATTCAACGGAGATATGGGAGTTATCACCGGGATAAGCGATTTTGACGGCGAGATAACGGTGCTCTTTGACGATGGGCGCGAGGCAGTATATACCTACTCCGAATCCGATGAACTCGAGCATTCATTTGCGATAACCATACACAAGTCCCAGGGAAGCGAGTACCCGGCTGTGATAATACCGCTCTTAAGCGGTTCGAAGAAATTCATGTCGAGAAACCTGCTTTACACCGCAGTGACAAGGGCAAAGCGTTTTGTGGTTATAGTCGGGAATATCGCCATGGTCAATCAGATGATAGACAACGCGGATGAGATAAAAAGATATACGAGCTTAAGCTTAAGGATAGAGGAGTTATATGACGCGCTTAACTGATACGCTTAACACGGCGCTCAAATACATATATCCGCCGTCGTGTCCTTACTGCGGTGAGGTGCTTGAGGCTTCGGAGACAGATGTGTGCGCCGCATGCAAACCACGGCTTTCTTATGTGAAGGAGCCGACCTGTTTTAAATGCGGTTGCGAGATTGAAGATGGAACCGAAGAGCTTTGCGCGGACTGCAGGAGGGTCGAACATGGCTTTGTAAGGGGCTTTTCGGCGTTTAACTATGTCGATCCCGCGGACAAGGCGTGTGCCGCGTTCAAGTACAGAAACGGAAGGGAATACGCAGCATACTTTGCGGGGGAGATTATAAAAAAACACGGAAAGCACATCAAGGAGATTGCTCCCGAGGTGCTCGTTCCTGTTCCGATACATAAGCGCAAGTTGAATAAAAGAGGCTATAATCAGGCGGAGCTTTTGGCGCGTGAGCTGTCGCGCATAACCGGAATACCGGTCGACACGGAACTCATTATAAGAAAAGTGAACACTCCGCCGCAGAAGAAATACGATCCTGTAAAAAGAGCAAATAATGTGAAAACTGCTTTTATTTCTTCCGAAAAAATAGTACAATATAAAAGCGCGATGCTGGTGGATGACATCTATACCACCGGCGCCACCATAGATGCCTGTACGGCGGCGCTGAAAGGCATGGGAATAGAAAAAACATACTTTGTAAGTATTTGCATAGGAAAGGGGTATTAGCTATGGAGCTTATGAACTGCAGAAACTGCAAGAAGCTGTTTAACTATGTAACAGGAGAGAAGATATGTCCGAAATGCAAGGAGGAGCTTGAGGAGAAGTTCCAGGTGGTAAAGGAGTATATCCGTGATAACCCGGGCGCGAATGTTGACCAGGTTGCCGATGAGTGCGAGGTTACGGTTAAACAGATTAAGAAATGGGTAAGAGAGGCGAGACTTACCTTCGCCGACGATTCGCTTATCGGTCTCGAGTGCGAGCGTTGCGGAAGGATGATACATTGCGGACGTTTCTGTACCCAGTGCGCGGGCGGACTTGAGGAAGCCATGAACGGCATGTTCAAGCAGGAGATACAATTAAAGGGAAAGCCGCAGTCGGGCGGAAAGATGAGATTTCTCGAATAGAATGTAAACCTCTGAGATAACAACTTTAAAATTGGCTTGGGTTTACTTTGAAAAATATTGTTTTGGTTGGGAAAAGCAAGTATATTTGAGAAAAAGTTGGGAAAAACAAAAGAAGTTCCGTATCTGTTGACGTAAGACGAAAGTTTGATACAATGTATCTAACGTGTCGGAGGAATCGTCTCCCTAGTGCATATATAATTCCCATTTTAACGGTTTCCCGGCATGCAATCAGCATATGTCACAAGGAGCGGAGCTTAACGGCTCCGCTCTCTTGTATTATGCGCACGCACGCGTAACGTAATTTGCCGCTTTGCGGCACGCGTGCGGCGCAGCGATAAGTGAGACAGGAAATCTTTGATTTCCGTTGTCGAACTTATACAGAGTAGCAGGGTGCGACTGCGTCTTCCCTGCCCGATTATTGAGGGAGGATATTAGTTTTGGAAAAACGAGAAATGATCTACTATAAACTGGATAAGGTTGACGAGAAGATACTTGATATGCTTCAGGAGAATGCGCGTGCATCCTTAAAGGATATAGCCGAGCAGGTGTTCATGTCTCCTACGGCTGTAGGAGCGAGAATCGACCGTATGCTCGAGGAGGGTGTGCTTGAGGGCTTTACCACGAGGCTTTCACCCGAGGCAATGGGGCATTACATTAAGGCGTTTATCAATCTTGCTGTGGAGCCGGAGCAGAAGGAGGAGTTCAGGGAGTACATCAGCGGAGTTTTGAATGTGGTTGAGTGCAACTGTGTGACGGGAGACTATTCCATGCTTATTGAGGTCAGGTTCCCGACGACCAATGAGCTTGATCATTTTATAGGGGAGCTGCAGCGCTTCGGGAAGACGAAGACCCAGATTGTGTTCTCTAATTATGTAAAGCACAGATGCAAGTATTGGAAGGTTCCGAGCGCTATAAAGGATACCAATGCGTAATAAAAACAAGTAAGACAATGCGTAAAACAGAGTCAAAACATATATTAACTTGAGAAAAACAAGAATTATGCCAAAACGCTTGATTTTCTCAAGTTTTTTCTTTACTTTTGCGAGTTAAAGTGTTACACTGTGGAACAGTTGGTGCGAAAAAGTGCGAAAAAGACGAGATTTGCGCCGCAATACATTTACATTATTATAGGAGGACAGTAGAGATGTCATACGTTGATGAAGTACTTGAGCTTGTAAAGAAGAGAGATGCCGACCAGCCGGAGTTCCTTCAGGCTGTTACAGAGGTGCTTTCCACACTTCGCCCGGTTATCGAGCAGGATGAGGAGAAGTATCGTAAGCTTGCTATCTTAGAGAGAATCACAGAACCCGATCGTCAGATCATGTTCCGTGTACCCTGGGTTGATGACAACGGACAGGTTCAGGTAAACCGTGGCTTCAGAGTACAGTTTAACAATGCTATCGGACCCTACAAGGGAGGTTTAAGACTTCACCCCTCAGTAAACCTTGGTATAATCAAGTTCCTCGGTTTCGAGCAGATCTTTAAGAACAGCCTTACAACACTTCCTATTGGTGGTGGTAAGGGTGGTTCTGACTTTGATCCCAAGGGTAAGTCAGACAACGAGATTATGAAGTTCTGCCAAAGCTTTATGACAGAGCTTTCAAAGTATATTGGCGCTGATGAGGATGTACCGGCAGGTGATATCGGAACAGGCGCAAGAGAGATCGGCTTCATGTTCGGTCAGTACAAGAGAATCAAGGGACTTTATGAGGGAGTTCTCACAGGTAAGGGACTTACCTACGGTGGTTCACTTGCTCGTACAGAGGCTACAGGCTACGGTCTTCTCTACCTTACAGAGGAGATGGTTAAGTGCCACGGTGATAAGATGGAAGGCAAGACAGTAGCAATCTCAGGTTCAGGTAATGTAGCTATCTACGCATGCCAGAAGGCACAGCAGCTTGGAGCAAAGGTTGTAACAGTATCTGATTCAACAGGCTGGATATATGATCCCGAAGGAATAGATGTAGACCTCTTGAAGGAGGTTAAGGAAGTTAAGCGTGCCCGTCTTACAGAGTATGCGGCAGCAAGGCCATCTGCTGAGTATCATGCAAAGGAGAACGGTGAGCACGGCGTATGGCAGTACAAGGTAGATATAGCTCTTCCCTGCGCTACACAGAACGAGCTTGATATCGAAGATGCCAAGATGCTTGTTGCAAACGGTGTGCAGTATGTGGCTGAGGGTGCCTACATGCCTACAACCATCGAGGCAACCGAGTACTTCCAGAAGAACAATGTACCTTTCGTAGGCGGTAAGGCTGCAAATGCCGGCGGTGTTGCCACATCAGCTCTTGAGATGAGCCAGAATTCCGAGAGACTCTCATGGAGCTTTGAGGAAGTGGACGCAAAGCTTAAGGGTATCATGGTTGGTATCTACCACAACATCGACAACGCTGCTAAGGAATACGGCATGGAAGGCAACTATGTTGCAGGTGCCAACATCGCAGGCTTCAAGAAGGTTGTTGAGGCTATGATCGCTCAGGGCGTTTGCTAATTAACAGCAATACATGACATACAAAACCCGTCATAGGAGACTATGGCGGGTTTTAGTTGTTTATGGAAAAAAATGAACTGCAACAACATAATGATTTGCATATAATGCAATTTGAGTTTATAATTGTCCTTGTATGATTTGAAAACTTATTTTCCCGGAACAGATATCCGGAAATCAGTATAAGAAAAAAACATGATAAATATCAGAATAATCAGGCGGCGACTGTAAAGAAGGTAAAATCGCGTTTGATATGCGAAATATGAATGCGTGTGAAAAGCAGAAAAGGGGAAAAAAGATGAAAGAAAAACATCACAAGTTATTGGTTCAAATCGGAATTATCACAATCATAGTATTTGCGGCTACGCTTTTATTTACCATTATCTCGGATTATGTGATTACGAGACGGACTTATCTGACGGCGAAGCAGGAAATGATTGACCGTGACCTGAAGAATATGGAACACAATCTGTATGATGAAAATAACGAATGGTATTTTTCCTTTTACAGAGATCATGTTGATCAGCTGTTGGCAGGAATATCGGAGGAAGAACAGGCCTTTCGTGATTCAGGTGAGTATGAAGTGTTTATGCAGAAATTCCTTTTGGGGGAAGGCGGGGATCCCGGGGATTATGATGAGGTCAGACAGTTATGTCTTGCGAGGACAGGCCTTACAATAGCTGTCTATATGCTGAACACAACAAGTGATTTCAAGTATGAAAATGCGTATCTGATTGATTTCATTGATGAAAATGAAGCCTTTTATTATATGGACAACAAAGGTGTGGCGCTTGTCAACCGTGTAACCGAACCTGCCGGTGATTCAGGCGCCGCGGATGAAGCGGCAGGTGACGGAAAGCTCCTTTGTAAGATCAGCTATCCGGCATCAGAGCACAGCGCGGTGAAGGAGATGCTTGCGGATCGTGATTCCGGTATTCAGAAAACCTATTATGAGGTTTACCACGATCCGGCTAACGGAAAGGAATACTATATCGGTTATTTACCCTATATTCTGAACGGAAAAACAATTTGTTACTTTGCCCTGCAATACGACTGGAGTGAGTTCCACAGCGAGCTGGTCGGTCATATGAAACGGTCGATTCTGATAGGGTTGTTTGTACTCCTTGTCCTGAACAGTTTATTGATGTTCTATCTTTACATAAAGGCAATCAAACCGGCGCAAAAGGTAAAGGCCGGCGTGCAGGCTTATATGGAGGATAAGAACAGCGAAGCCGTGCGCGAACAGATGAGTACGGTTAAGACAAAAAATGAGATTGGAGTGCTGGCGAAGAGCTTTTCAAATCTTGCCGTCGAGATTGACAGATATACGGCCGAAATTCTTCACTTAAATAATGAGAAGGCCAGGATCAGCGCGGAACTTGACCTTGCCACTAAAATTCAGGCGGATATGCTTCCGAGTATCTTTCCCGCCTTCCCGACGCGAAAGGAATTCGACCTTTTTGCGTCCATGACACCGGCCAAGGAGGTGGGCGGCGACTTTTACGATTTCTTTATGATTGATCCCGATCACCTGGGCCTTGTGATGGCGGATGTTTCCGGAAAGGGAATCCCGGCGGCCATGTTTATGATGGTTTCCAAGAATATCATCGCTAACAATGCCATGATCGGAAAATCGCCGGCACAAATCCTGCATGATGCAAACAATACAATCTTAAAGAATAACAGCGAGAATATGTTCGTGACGGTATGGATCGGAATCCTGGAAATCTCCACCGGATGTCTTAAGGCTGCAAACGGTGGACATGAGTACCCGATTCTAAAGCAGGGAGACAGTTTTAAACTGTTCACTGATGTCCATGGTATTCCGCTTGGATTTATGGAGGACTCCGAGTATAAGGAGTATGAAATTCAGTTAAAGCCGGGTGACAAACTCTTTGTGTATACCGACGGTGTTCCGGAGGCTACAGATGCTAAGCAGCAGATGTTTGGTAACGACAGGACGCTGGAGGCTTTGAACAAGGATGTTTCGGCTTCTCCGAAGCAGATGCTGGAACATGTAAACGCGGCTGTAGAAGCTTTTGTTAAGGATGCGGAGCAGTTTGATGATCTGACAATGCTTGCTTTTGAATACAAAGGCAGTTGTTAATGAGTGGTATATGATATGGAAAGAACGGAAAATGTAGTATTTGAGAACATAGTTGAGGAGATGTCGGACGGCATCCTCATCATAGGCTTTGACGGAAAGATAAGGATGGAGAACACTGTGGTTTCCGACATCCTCGGCATACCTAAGGACAGACTTTACGGCAAGACCATTGCCTCGTTTATGGAGGAGGACGACAAGAACGACGAGTTCTTCAGATGCATCATAGATGCGGTCTATTCCAAAAAGAATATAAGGGAAACCGCGCCGTATTTCATCAACGGTGAGAGAAAGTTCTTTCGTATTGTGACCTCATTTTTGAAGGACAAGGAGGATGATGTGGCTCTTATCGCTCTGATAGGAGACATTACCGAGCTTGTGGAGCTTAACTGGAAGAACCAGCAGCTCAATAAGAAGCTGATGAGCGTGTTGGACAGCTTCGTAAATGTTATGATAAGCGCCATAGACGAGCGCACACCCTACAATGCCACTCACACGAAGAAGATGGTCGGCTATGCCGAAAGATTCATGGAGTGGATGATTGTCGGCAATAAGCTTGAGAATTATAAGAACAAAGCGCCCTTTATAATGAGCGTATGGATGCATGATCTCGGTAAGCTCGTGATACCGGGAGGGATTATGGACAAGCAGACAAGGCTGTCCTATCACGAAGGTGATGTGCTGCACAGGGCGGAGATTGGGATTATGTGCGAGAGACTTAAGGCGGCTGAGAATTCCGAGTATGCGGATAAGGCAGCAGAGAAAATAAAGGCAATCGAGGATGCGACGGAGCTCGTAAAGCGTGTAAACGGACTTGGGTTTGCGGATGATGAAACAAAGCGTCAGATAGAAGCGATAGCGGACTTGGAGTGCCTTACATCTTCGGGTAAAATCGTACCGCTTCTCAATGAATACGAGAGGGAAGCCTTAAGCGTGACCAAGGGCAATCTTACGGAGGAGGAGAGGCTCATTATGGAGTCCCACGCCGCCAAGACTAAGGAGATGCTTCTGCAGCTTAACCTGGACGGTTCGTATAGCAAGGTTCCCGAGTGGGCATCCATGCACCATGAGTACCTGGACGGTTCGGGCTATCCCGACGGACTTACGGCAGAGGTTATTCCCTGGGAGGTAAGAGTGCTCACGGTAATAGACATCTACGATGCTTTAACGGCTGAAGACAGGCCTTATAAGCCGCCCATGCCGCCGGAGAAAGCATTTGCGGTGCTTTATTCCATGGCAGATGAAGGAAAGCTTGACCGTGAGGTTATAAGGGATTTTTATGACAGCGGCGCGTGGAACAACAAAGAAGTGTGATAAAAAGGAGATTGTCAAATGGAAGAGTCAATGAAGGATTACTCGGAGATGCTGGAGGAGTCGTACAAATTTATGGGTGACGGAATCCACGATACGGATACGCTTTTAGCGTGGAAAAAAGCGGAAGAGTTAAAGGAAAGTCAGGAGAATATCACCGTTACGGTAAACGGAATAGTAAAGGGCGGCGTGGTTGCCGACTTTGAAGGAATAAGAGCATTTATCCCGGTTTCTAAGCTGTCTCTTGAAAGGATAGAGGACTGCAATCCGTTTTTAGAGAAGGAGATTGAGGTTAGGGTTTTCGAGGCGAACATGGAGGAGGAAAAGCTTATCCTGTCCGCAAAGGAGATCTTAAAGGAACGCAGGGAGTTAAGCAGAAAGAGGAAGATATCCGAGGTTCAGGTCGGTCAGGTGTTCCATGGCGTGGTGGCAACAATCAAGGACTACGGCGCATTTATCGACCTTGGCGACGGCATGAGCGGACTGGTGCATATCTCCCAGATATCACACGACAGGATTAAGCATCCGAAGGTTGTGCTTTCGGAAGGCCAGGAGGTGGATGTCAAGGTTATTGATGTCAAGGACGGCAAGATATCCCTTTCCATGAAGGCTCTTATCGATCCTCCGGAGAAAGCCGATTCCACCGAGGCTTCCGAAGAGGAGGATTTCGTGTTGCCGGAGTCTGTGCAGATTAAAACCTCGCTGGGTGATCTGCTGAAGGGGATAAAGCTTTAGAGGCGCTTTTCTTGCGCCGTGAGGAAGAGACATGGATAGTGTTGCGACGCTTACAACAAATGTGTTATACCCGGACGGGCGTAAAGAGACCGGTGAAGCAGCTGTGA
Organism: Lachnospiraceae bacterium; assembly: GCA_017525525.1. Classification (GTDB taxonomy): domain Bacteria; phylum Bacillota; class Clostridia; order Lachnospirales; family Lachnospiraceae; genus Coprococcus_C. Next base: position 70,712 of record JAFXSQ010000070.1, read on the forward strand.
TTTCGGAGCATGCCCTTAATGTGATTGTAAATGAACAGCTGCTTTACAGGCTGGTCTGCACGAAGAGCAACTTAAGAGAGCTCGTGGCAGGCCGGTTGCTTACCGACGGCTTCATTGAGAAGGTGGAGGACATATATAAGATCTTTTTCTGTAAGTATGAGAATGAAGCAAATGTACTTCTTAATTCAGATATTTCATCAGGTATTTCATTCAATGAGAAGGCAGTAAATGTTCCGACCTGCTGCACGGGCAACAGGGCATTTTTCTTAAATAATCGCGGTGATGTGCCGGAGAAAATTCCGGAGCATGATTGGAAGCAGGAATGGGTATTCGGACTCGCGGAGGAATTCAGGCGCGGTGCGAGAATTCATGATATGACGGGCGCAAGCCACATCTGCATACTTGCAAGGGAAGGGAAAACGGTTTTTGCAGGCGAGGATATCGGCAGGCACAATGCCGTGGACAAAGCGGTTGGATACGCGCTGCTTAACGGAATCCCGCTTTCCGAATGTATGGTATTCACTTCGGGGAGGGTTCCCGTGGATATGGTCGAAAAGGTGATAGCGGCGGGCATTCCGGTTCTTGTGTCCAAATCGGTTCCGACCGCGGAATCGGTTGAACTGGCAAAGAAGTACAATCTGACCTTGATCTGCAAGGCGTGGCCGGACAGGTGCGAGGTTTACTGACGGCATAAAAGCGCATCGATAGAGAAATTCCCGCGGGGCGGATGATGAAATTTGCTCTTGAAAAAATCGAACGAATGTTCTATAATATATGTCACTAAACTTATTGATACAGTATAAAAAAGATTCTTCGGGCTAAAGAGGAGGTATTGACACGTGTCACTCTGAGCGACGCGAAGAGTCTTACCAGGGGGTGAGATGTATTATGGAACATAATTTCGAAAAATCTTTTGAAGACTTAAAAAGAGTGGATGTTATATGTGAGCATACGGTGGACGGAGAGGTTATCCCGTTGAAGATGCGGGTAAAGGATGACAACGGCGAGTATCAGACCTACAGGATCGATGCGTACAAGGACAAGTCGGGCAACGGAGCTTACACGACCCGCGACGGGGTGTATATCACGAACGAAACGAACTTTTTTGAGTGCAACATCGGCGTACTCGGGAGAGTGAGGATTGTAAGGCTTTATTACAGGTCGAAGGAGGGAATCTGGAGACTGGGCATGTGACGGGAATAAAAAGCAGCGGTGTATTATTGAAGGATTTTTTTGGTTACTATTTTTATAGTTACTATTTTTATAGAAAGAGTGTAGTTTTGGTGCTATAATGTGATTAAGTGGGCAAAAATAACATAAGGAGGCAAAGTAATGACTGTAACAACAAATCTTGACGGTACAAAGCTTACCGTAATCGCAGAGGGAAAACTTGGGACAACAGATGCGCCGGAGTTTGAAAAAGCGGTAAAGGACAATATTGAAGGCGTGACCGAGCTGGTATTTGATTTTGAAAAGCTTGTATATATGGCATCGGCAGGACTTCGTGTCATTCTGTCTTCAGCAAAGATTATGAAGAAGCAGGGAAGCATGAAGATTATTAAAGTTACGCCTGAAGTAATGGAGGTTTTCAGATTCACGGGTATGGCGGATGTGATGGATATAGAAGCAATCTAAGGGAGGTGCGATTATGACGAAGTCATAATTTTGCATCGCACCGACTTTCGTCATAAGGGGTACCGCGAAGCGGTGGATTCCTTATGACATTAGACTGGGCAGGATTGCTTTAGCAATCGTGCCATTACATATTATA
>JAFXSQ010000071.1 GCA_017525525.1 Lachnospiraceae bacterium
AGTCTTTTTTGCGGACGCGAGGTCCAAGAAAGGAAGCCGACATACCTATTGCTCCATCATTATACAGCTTAAGCAACAAGATGGATAATTCCTTACTGGCTGTAAGGGATATTAACCATAAATATATTGTAGTAGAAAGGAGCTTCAACATGATAATCACATTGAAAGACGGATCAACAAAAGAGTATGCCGGCGCGATGTCCGCTTATGATATCGCAAAGGATATAAGCGAGGGACTTGCCAGGGCAGCATGCGTTGCCGAGATTGACGGCGAGGTATGCGACTTAAGAACAGTTATAGACAAGGACGCAAGCCTTAACATCTTAACCTTTGACTCAGACGAGGGCAAGAAGGCCTTCCGCCACACCGCAAGCCACGTACTTGCACAGGCGGTTAAGCGCCTTTATCCGGATGCAAAGTGCACCATCGGTCCCTCTATTGACGACGGCTTCTACTATGATTTCTTCATGCCTTCGCTTTCCAGGGAGGACCTTGACAAGATCGAGGAGGAGATGAAGAAGATAACCAAGGAGGGTGACGAGATCACTCGCTTTACCCTTCCGAGGGACGAGGCAATAAAGTATATGAAGGAAAAGAATGAGCCCTTTAAGGTTGAGCTCATCGAGGACCTCCCCGAGGATGCCGAGATCAGCTTCTACACACAGGGCGACTTCACTGACCTCTGTGCAGGCCCGCACCTTATGAATACAAAGCTTGTGAAGCATTTCAAGCTTACATCATCTTCGGCTGCTTACTGGAGGGGCGATTCCAACAGAGAGACACTTACAAGAATATACGGTACCGCATTTACCAAGAAGTCAGACCTTGAGGAGAGGCTTGCCTTCCTTGAGACGGTTAAGCTCCGTGACCACAACAAGCTCGGCCGTGATATGGATTTCTTCACAACCGTGGATGTTATCGGACAGGGACTTCCCCTCTTCATGCCCAAGGGCACCAAGGTTATCCAGACTCTTCAGCGCTGGATAGAGGATCTCGAGGATTACGAGTGGGGCTATGTTAGAACACGTACACCTCTTATGGCGAAGTCCAACCTGTACAAGCTCTCCGACCATTGGTTCCACTACAAGGACGGAATGTTCGTATTGAACGACGACCTTATGAGCGACGAGGATGCGCACGAGGATCAGAAGCTTTACTCCGATCCCGAGTTCGCTATGAAGAACGCCCAGGAGCAGGTATACGCCGATAAGGACGGCAGGGAGGTTATGGCTCTTCGTCCGATGACCTGTCCGTTCCAGTACTTTGTATATAAGGCAAGACAGCACAGCTATCGCGATTTGCCTTACAGGATGGGTGAGACCTCAACCCTGTTCAGAAATGAGGACTCCGGCGAGATGCACGGACTTACCCGTGTGAGACAGTTTACCATATCCGAGGGACATCTTATCTGTACTCCCGAGCAGATTGCGGATGAGTTCAAGAACTGCGTGAAGCTTGCGAAGTACTGCCTGACAACCCTCGGCCTTGAGAACGAAGTTACATATAGAATGAGTAAGTGGGATCCGAAGAATCCCGACAAGTATCTCGGAACCGCTGAGGACTGGGATCATGTTCAGAATGCTATGCGTGAGATTCTTGACGAGATAGGGCTTGATTACACCGAGGAGGACGGCGAGGCTGCCTTCTACGGTCCGAAGCTCGACATACAGGCTAAGAATGTGTATGGCAAGGAAGACACCATGATAACCGTTCAGCTCGACATGTTCCTCGCCGAGCGCTACGATATGTACTACATAGATGCAAACGGCGAGAAGAAGCGTCCGTACATCATCCACCGTACCTCCATGGGCTGCTACGAGAGAACCCTCGCATGGCTCATCGAGCACTACAATGGCGCACTCCCGACCTGGCTCATGCCCGAGCAGGTGCGCATACTTCCTATCTCCGACAAGTACATGGACTACGCAGAGCAGGTTAAGAAGGAGCTCAGAAAGCACGACGTCAAGGTTGAGATTGACGGCCGCTCCGAGAAGATAGGTTACAAGATTAGAGAGGCGCGCCTCGACAAGCTTCCCTACATGCTCATCGTGGGTGAAAAAGAGGCAGCAGAAGGAAATGTATCGGTACGCCGCCGCGGCGACGACGGAGACCTCGGAGCCATGGCACTTGCGGACTTCGTCGAGAAAATCACAACCGAAATCCGCGATAAAGTACACGAATAAGATTGTAGTTGATTGAAAAAATGATTTCTGTTATAATCGAAATGTTGTTAACATTATCTCATGGAGGATAAAGGCATGGATTTTAACGGCACAATGATGCAATATTTTGAGAGCAGCTTAAAGCCTGATCACACTCTTTGGAACAAGCTTAAAGAGGATGCTCCCAGGTTAAAAACGCTTGGTGTGACTGCAGTCTGGCTTCCGCCTGCATACAAGGGCGCGGACGGCGTAAACGATAGCGGTTATAATGTATATGATGCGTATGATTTGGGCGAATTCAAGCAGAAGGGATCAATTCCTACCAAGTACGGTACTAAGGCCGAGTACGAGGCGGCGATTAAGACACTTCATGACAAGGATATAAATGTATATGCCGATATGGTATTCAACAACAGAGTAGGCGCCGACGGCTTCGAGAGTGTGTCCTCCGAGGAGTTTAACGAGAAGTCAAGAAACCAGATGGTTGGCGAAGGCAAGACCATAGGCGCATGGACAAAGTTTACTTTCCCCGGCAGAAAGGGCAAGTATTCGGACTTTACCTGGAATTGGACTCATTTTGGTGGAATAGATTGGGATACGGACAGAGCAAAGAAGAATATCTCCGAGTACTCGGGCGGAGCAAGTGATAAGGACGCTGACAAGTACGATTATTTGATGAGCACAGGACTTGACTTCGACAATCTCGAGGTAAGAGAGGAGTTCACCAATTGGTCAAGGTGGTACACGAACGAGTGTAAGCTTGACGGATACAGGCTTGACGACCTGGTTCATGCCAATAAGTACTTCTTCCGTGACTGGATGAAGGCGATGAGAGAGAATTCCGAGAGGGAGCTCTTTGCTGTGGGAGACTACTGGCATTGGGATGTAAATCAGCTTCTTGATTACATAAGGGCGTGCGACGGTGAGATCAGTCTCTTTGATGTGCCGCTTCATTTTAATCTGCATAACTGCTCTAAGGCAAACGGAGCTTACGACTTAAGGACCATATTTGACGGCACTTTGGTTGCGGTCAATCCGCTGAAGGCCGTTACATTTGTTGATAATCATGAGAGTCAGCCGGGTCAGTTATTCGACTCGTGGGTTGATGACTGGTTCAAGCCTATGGCTTATGCGCTTATTCTGCTTCGCCAGGACGGCTATCCGTGCTTATTCTACGGCGATTATAAGGGCATTCCTTCGGCTAAGATTAAGTCCAAGAAGAAGGAGCTCGACAAGCTAATGAAATTAAGACGCGAGAATGCTTACGGTCTGCAGCATGATTATTTCGATGATGCAAACTGCATAGGCTGGACGCGCGAGGGCGATGATGAGCACCCGGATTCGGGGCTTGCGGTTGTTATCTCTGACGGAGTGGGCGGAACAAAGCGTATGTACATAGGAAAGAAATTCGCCGGCTGCCATTTTGCGGATGCCATGGGCAACGCAAAGTACAATATAAAGATAGACGAGTGGGGCTACGGTGACTTCTATGTAAACAGAAGTGCAGTCGCAGTCTGGGTTCACAAGGAGAATGCCAAGTAATTCCGGGAGATGAAGCCAAATGGGGAAGACGATAAAAACCGAGGCGGTGGAGGAGCTCTTTGAGGCAATTCTCACGCTGAAGGATACAGACGAATGCACCAAGTTCTTCGAGGACATCTGCACCGTAAATGAAGTGCTTTCGATAGCGCAGCGATTTGCGGTTGCAAAGATGCTTAAGGAGAACCATACATACCTGGAGGTAGCCGAGAAGACCGGAGCATCCACTGCCACGATAAGCAGGGTAAACAGGTCTCTTAATTACGGCAACGACAGCTATACGATGGTGCTTGAGAGAATGAAAGGAACACAGCAGTAAAACGCTTAAGTATAATGCGGTTCCGATGTTGCAGATTAAGTTATTTGTCATCCTGAGCGTAAGCGAAGGATCTTATGTAAGAAAGTTATAAGATTCTTCGCTTCGCTCAGAATAACACCGGGTTTGCAGCATTGGAATCGTTTTTTGTTTGGTAATATATTATGTTGGATACATTTAAGAATAAGTTCATAGGAAACAGGGCCTTTTACAGCAAGGTTATGAAGGTTGGAGTGCCGATTATGATCCAAAACGGCATCACTAATTTCGTGAGCCTTCTTGACAACATTATGGTGGGACAGTGCGGAACCGAGGCCATGTCCGGCGTGGCCATAGTTAACCAGCTTATGTTCGTGTACTTTCTGTGCATGTTCGGAACCTCGGCCGGGGGCGGTATATTTACGGCGCAGTACTACGGCATAAAGGATGACGAGGGCATAAGGTACACGGTCAGGTACAAGTTCTGGCTTATGTCGCTGCTCTCCGTGGCGGTGGTTGTAGTTGCTGTTATCTTCGGCAGTGACCTTATAGGGCTTTACCTGAACGGCGAAAATGAGGGAGGCGACCTTGCCCTTACCTTACAATACGGCCTAGACTACATGTATATAGTGCTTGTATCGATTCCTGCAATCATGGTGAGCATGGTCTACAGCAGTACCTTGAGAGAGTGCGGCGAGACAATACTTCCGATGAAGGCGGGCGTGGTCGCCGTGTTTGTAAACTTAAGTTTCAACTGGCTATTGATATATGGTAATTTAGGATTCCCTGAGCTTGGGGTTAAGGGCGCGGCGATTGCCACGGTAATATCCCGTTATGTGGAGGTTTTGATAGTTGTTGTGTGGACACACACGCATCGTGAGCAGAATACATTTGTCAGTGGCCTGTGGAGCACCATGAAGCTGCCCTTAAGGCTTGGAGTGAAGTTCTTCCTGACCGGCGCGCCGCTTCTTGTCAATGAGACGATGTGGGCGCTCGGGATAGCCACTCTTACGCAGAGCTATTCTACGAGAGGGCTAAATGTGGTCGCGGGGCAGAACATCGCGAACACGATATACAACTTGTTCAACATAGCGTTTATTGCTATGGGAGATGCGGTGGCGATTATAGTAGGGCAGCTGCTTGGCGCAGGTGATATGAAACGGGCAAAGGACGAAGACAACAAGATCATAGCCTTCTCCGTCTTTATCTCTGTGGTAATCGGAGGCGTTATGCTCGCAACCTCGTGGGTGTTCCCGCAGCTCTACAACACCTCCGATGAGGCGAAGCTTATAGCAACACAGTTCATGATAGTGCAGGCGCTTGCCATGCCGCAGAACGGATTCCTGCACACGACGTATTTTACCTTGCGTTCCGGAGGGCGCACGATAATCACCTTCCTCTTTGACAGCGCATTCACATGGGCTGTGTCGGTTCCGGCTGCGTTCCTGCTGACAAGATATACGGATTTATATGTGATTTGGGTGTTCGCCATAGTGAATGTTCTAGACTGGATAAAGTGCATAGTAGGGTATGTATTGTTGAAGAATAATATGTGGATGAATAATATAGTGAGTTAAAATACTTTTTTCTTGACATCGACATTCTAATTTGGTATTATAGTCGAGCGTGCGACGCACGCTGTTGGTATAAGGTTTGCTTTATTCCGGCACTGGAGATGTACTCAAGTGGCTGAAGAGGCGCCCCTGCTAAGGGTGTAGGTCGTTCACGCGGCGCGAGGGTTCAAATCCCTCCATCTCCGTTCATGGGTACTGTATGTGTTGCATGCTATTACAAGCTCACTAAACTCAACTACGGACTTCGTCCTTGTTTCGTTAAGTGGCTTGCATGCGTCGCACGTAAGACGCCAACTGCGCAAAGCTTGTTGCCGTCTAAGTGCTCATCGCGATCCTCGATAGCTCAATGGTAGAGCACTCGGCGAGTTCCGAGGGCCGCTGTTGGTCCGACAGGATACATTTTAATCCTCGATAGCTCAATGGTAGAGCACTCGGCGAGTTCCGAGGGCCGCTGTTGGTCCGACAGGATACATTTTAATCCTCGATAGCTCAATGGTAGAGCACTCGGCTGTTAACCGAGGGGTTGTTGGTTCGAGCCCAACTCGGGGAGCTTAGGCACTTAAGCGCCAACTGCGCAGGCTTGTTGCCGCCTAAGTGCTCATAGCGAGGTGCCATAGCCAAGTGGTAAGGCGTGGGTCTGCAACACCCTGATCGTCGGTTCAAATCCGTCTGGCACCTCTTTCTTATTCCTTCTCGTCAGAGAGGGAATTTTTTATTTGCTTTTCCACCGCCAAATGTGTATAATAACCCTATGTGGGCGCTTTTTTGCGTGCAGGAAGAACGAAGAATGAGGGGGGGGGTAGCTATATGTTCGGAAAAGGCAGAGATATGGGTTACGACGGCGGCATGAACCGTGAGCTTGAGGGCTTAAGGGCGCAGCTTGCCGAATTACAGGAGGAAAAAGAGCTCGCCGAGAGAGAACTTGAGACTATAAATAATGACACACATCTTGGATTATGGAAAGCGCTGTATGATAAACAGGGCAACCAGACTACAGCATGGTACAGTGACGAGTTCAGACGTATGCTTGGTTACAGCAGGACAGAACTCCCGGACTCACTGGATTCATTGGGCAAGCTTATTCACCCGGATGATGTGGAAGCAGCATACGGAGCGTTCGGTGCCGCGGCTGCGGACAGGACCAACAGAACAAAGTATGATATTGATTACAGACTTCTTATGAAGAACGGTGAGTACCGCTGGTTCCATGCGGCAGGCTCCGCGATCAGGAAGAAGGACGGAACTCCGATAGTGTTCATCGGTACATTTACGGACATTGATGAGCAGAGAAGGAATGCTGAGACCCTTGAGATAAGCCAGAGGCGTTCAACTGCGGTTGAGACCATGATGCTTGAAGGAAGCTGGAGCATGGATCTTGTGAACAACGCAATCGACGATCCGAATTCACCGATGGTATTCTCCCAGCAGTTCAAGAGGATACTCGGCTACAGCGGTTCGGATTTTCCGGATGTTATGTCATCATGGATCACAAAGATGCATCCCGATGATGTACAGGAGGCTTCCGAGGCAATAGGCAGGCAGCTTTCGGATCCGACAGGTCAGACCGTATTCGATATGGAATACAGGATGATGCACAAGAGCGGCGAGTACATATGGGTTCGCGCATCGAGCATGGTAGTTTGGAACAGAGAGAAGACAAAACCCCTTATGGCTGCGGGTACCATACTTGACATAAGTGAGGAGAAGAGAAATTCCCTCCGCTTCCGTGAGGAGATGGCTCCGAATATTGAGTCCTTAAGGTCCGGTATATCCGAGATAGCGAAGACTGTGGATCTTGCCACAAGGCAGATGCAGGAGATGGCCGAGAGCCAGATAGCCGTGTCCGAGTCGGCAGGCAAGATTGAGGAGTCTGTGGATGAGTCCATGAACATCATCACCAGCATCCAGAGCATTGCCAACCAGACCAATCTTCTTTCGCTCAACGCGAGCATCGAGGCAGCGCGTGCGGGCGAGGCAGGAAAAGGCTTCGCGGTTGTTGCGACAGAGGTTCAGAAGCTTTCCGCTTCAACCAAGGAAACTACAAATGACATCGCAAGAATCCTTAATGAGATGAGAGATTCGGTTAAGGATATGATGGTCAAGATTAATCAGATAAATGAGAATGTTACAGACGAGAGCACTGAGATGGAGGAGATTGATTCTACCATCGAGTCGCTGCATGCATCCGCGGATGAGATCGCAGATATGGCACAGAGTCTGTATAAGTAGAGTTTTATAAATGATTACAAAGTCCAAAGATAATGCCGAAGCAAAAGATATCAAGGAAAACTCCGTGGATATCAAGGCTAAGGCTGTAAAACAGGAATTAAAGAAAGACGGATCTTCAAAGAATTTAAAAGATTCAAAAGAAAGCGGGTCTGCGGAAACTAAGGTTTCCGCAGGCGGCGCTTTTTTACGGATAGTACTTTTTACAAGTTTATTTCTTGTACTCTTTTTCTTTGCAAATAAGTTCTTCATGCCGGAGATCTCAAGGCAGAACAGCTATGTGAAAAGAAGAAATTTCTACAACGAACCAAGGAATACGATCGAGACCGCGGTGCTTGGAGCAAGTATAGCATTTCACTCGGCCATCCCCATGCAGATGTATGAGGATTACGGTCTCTGCGCCTATGATTTCGGTTCTTCGGGGCAGCCGGTGCTTGCGTCTTATTTCTGGCTGCGCGAGGCCTACAGACTTCACGGAGAGTCTCTTAAAAATGTGTGCATGGACGTATCCATCCTGAGGAAAAACGAAAAATTCGAATGGTATGAAGCCGCGATCGATCCGATGAAGCTTTCGCTTTTAAAGGTTCAGGCGGTCTATGAATATAACGACGATATCAACGACACCATAACTCATCTGTTCCCGCTTTTTGCTTATCACAGCAGATGGAATTCCCTTGCCGCTATTGATTTCGACAGGAACGGATATGCTGCGGAGGATTACTTAAGAGGGTATTTCTTTAATACTTCGACGGCATACTTCGATAACTATGAATATGATGAGATGGAGATACCGAATTTCTATCCGGACTACGGTGATGAGACGGTACCCTTTAAGACAGAGTCGCTTTATTATATGCAGAAGATAATCGACTTCTGTAAGGAAAAGGATCTCAACCTGATCATATACAAGACTCCCGGTCAGGGCGTGGGAATTCCGGCGCACAACACTATCCAGCAGCTTGCGGACAAGAACGGAATACCGTTCTTCGACTTTAACTTCGAGCCCTACTTAAGCGAGGTCGGATACGTACGTCCAACAGATAATGTGGACAACGGACATCTGAATTTCTACGGCGCGTCGAAATTCACTGACTGGCTCGGAAGGTATCTTGTCGAGGAATGCGGCGCTACGGATGTTAGAGGCAAGGCGGGCTATGAGCATCTTGAAAAGCAGCTTGCCGATTATCATGAGAGATCCCTGGACGTTATGTACTTAAGAGACGCCGAAGATCCGGTTGATTACATAAGGAAGACCATTACCAACACGGGCTTCTCGTCATTTATAGCCGTTAAGGGCGATGCGGCAACAAAGCTTACCAAGGAGCAGAGGGCGCAGTTCAAGGAGCTTGGGCTCGTCAAGCTGGCAGAGCTAAAGCCGTATGATTCCTATGCGGCGGTTATCGATAACGGCCATGTGATGTACGAGGAGATCGTCGAGAATCCTACCAAAAAGGAGCAGATGGTAGAGGCGGGCCTTGAGCAGGATGATGAGAGTGATTATAACATGATCGCAAAATGGGCCGACGATCCGGATGTGTCCACCATAGATCAGGCCGAGCAGCTTACCTTTGATGATGTGAGAAACGCGCGTGAGATAAGGTTCGCCGATCCGGAAGACTACATCAAGCTTGAGGGCAAGCTTTGCGACGGAACGGTATTCAAGGTTATAAGCGGCGTGTCCAGCGAGTATGACAGGGCCTCCGTGCATCTCGAGGGAGTGCAGTCCTGCAGGAACGAAATCGGAATAAATGTGGTCGTTTACGACAGGGTAATCGGCGGTACCGTTGACAGAGCCGTGTTCGATACCGGCGAGATGTCGTGCAGAACCGGATATGATTATGAGAATAACTTAAGTGAGGCGCTTGAAGCGGGGAAGAGTTTTAGCGAGCTTTCGGAGGAGCTTCAAAAGCTTTATCTATATTACAGAAGATCGGATGCAAAGCGCTTTATAAGACAGCTTAGGAAGCAGGTTGGCAATACCGATTTGCTCACTTATTTAAGCGAAGTGATCAAACAGGACAGATATGTGGTATTTGTTATGGCCAAGGGTAAGATCGGCGAGGGAATCGGAGAGAAGACAAGAGCCGGTCTTGCGGAATTGGGACTTAACGAGCTCTCGCAGATAGCAGAAGGAGACTCGTACATCGCTTTGTTTGAAAACGGCAAGCTGATAGGAGAGCATAAAGAAGCAAAATTCGGGCATATTGCGGCTGCGGGAATGATAAACCCCGACGAGGGCGTGGCTGAGCACATAATGTATGACATGAGCAGCGGAAGGCCTGATAATACAGCGGCCGGTTCCATCATCGTGGACGGCGTTGAGTACGCGGGCGCGACACGCGGTTTATACATACTGGTTTGGGATACGGTTACCAACATGAAGGTTGATATCATGAAGTTCGACCCAAAGAAAACGCCCTTAAAAGAGGATTAGTTGCAAAAAGAGGATTAGTTTCAGATGAGTTTTACTGATTATTTGTTTTTCCCGTTATTCTTAATATATGCGGCGTTATACCATATCACGCCGAAGAAGATAAAGTGGTTTATTCTTCTTGCCGGCGGCATAGCATTTTACTGTACCTATGGCGCGGAGCTTCTTCCCTTTGCCATAGGCGCATGCCTTGTTGCATGGGTAGGCGGAGTGGCCATAGGAAAGCGGTATGAGAAGTTCGATGCGGCGCTTTCTCCGGAAGCGACAAAGGAGGAAAAGGCAAAGCATAACGCCAAGGCAAAGAAAGGCGCAAAGGGCATTCTCTGGCTTACAGTTGCTCTTATGCTTCTTGCCCTGGTCTTCGTCAAGACACAGAGCTGGCTGGTACCGAAGCTCTTCGGAGAGGGCAGGATCCCGGTCATGGTTCCGCTCGGCATCTCCTACTATACGATGTCGCTCGTGGCCTACCTTGCGGATACCTACTGGAGGAAGGTTAAGGCAGAGAAGAATATCTTCAAGCTTTTGACCTTTACCATGTTCTTCCCAAAGCTTCTCGAAGGACCTATCGCAAGGTACCAGGCATTTGAAAAGCAGTTAAGCAACCCGAAGGGGTTTGATTACATAACCTTCTGTCACGGACTTCAGAGGATGCTCTGGGGTTATTTCAAGAAAATGTGCATAGCGGACAGGCTTTCGGTATTTGTGGACACGGTATATGAAAGCTATAAGACCGAGTACGGCTCCATGCTCCTGCTTGCGACGATCTTCGCGGCATTTTCACTCTACTGTGATTTCTCGGGGTGTATAGACATAGCGCTCGGCGCGGCGGAGGCCCTCGGCATAAAGATAGAGGAGAATTTCAAGCAGCCCTTCTTCTCGGAGAGCGCTGCGGAATTCTGGCGCAGATGGCACATTACCCTCGGTACCTGGTTTAAGGATTATATCTACATGCCGATAGTCATAAATCCGCGCATGCTCAAGATATCAGGCTCCATAGGAAAGAAGAATAAGAGGGTCGGCAAAGCATTTATGAGCGTGATACCGCTTCTGGTGGTGTGGCTGCTCACGGGCTTGTGGCACGGCACAGGCATCAATTACATAATATGGGGGCTTTACTGGGGTATTCTGATCATAATCTCCACGGTATTTGCTCCGGAATTAAAGAAGCTTATGCTTAAGGTGACCGGACTTTTGAAGGTTGATCCGGACGGAGCGGGATATACGGCCTTCAAGAGGTTAAGGACCTTTGTGCTCTACCTGATAAGCCGAATGATAGTTCTTTCGGGAAGCGTAATGGCTCTCGGAGTTGTGATAAAGAGGCAGTTCGTGGCTTTCGGTCCGTGGAAGCTGGTGGACAAATCGGTGTATGGTTACGGTCTTGACCGCCCGAACTTCTGGCTGGCCGTCCTTTTGATCATCTTCCTTGTGGTTGTTGAGTCAAAGCAGAACAAGGGAGTAAACTTCCGTGAGGAGATAGATAAGAAGAATATAGTTATAAGATGGCTTGTGTACCTCTTCGCCATATTCTTCGTACTGATCTTCGGCATGTACGGCGGCGGTTATGATGCGGCCGGGTTTGTATATATGAATTATTAAATAAAGATTTTTCGGGAGAAAGAGGAGGTATTGACACGAAGGTGTCACTCTGAGCGAAGAGTCTTAATACGAAAGGAGACTTAAAGTAAAATGGAAGAAAGAGTACTTGCACTTTTATCAGAGGAGTTCCCGGATGTGGATTTTGAGGCGTCGGACGCGCTTGTCGATGACGGAATACTTGATTCGCTTACAATAACAGGAATCATAGCATCTCTTTCCATGGAGTTTGGCATAACCATTCCGTACGAGGAGATAATCGAGGAGAATTTCAACTCTATCAGCGGACTTGCGAAAATGGTTGAAAGGCTTCAGGACTAAGCTATGAGTGATTATTTCGATAAAACTTTGGTCGGAAGGTTGTTTGGGCTTTCAAAGGAATTACCTGATAAGCCGGCTCTGTGCTTTAAGAAGGACAGCATAACCTACGGCGAGCTTCCCGCGAAGATAACCGGTATGGCTGCAAAGCTAAAGGAGCGCGGAGTAAAAAAGGGTGACAGGGTGTGCATATCCGCTGTCTCAAAGCCCGAGTCCGTCCTTTGCTACCTGGCTGTATTTTATGCGGGCGGCATAGGATGCCTGCTCGACAAGAACAGCAACGCAAGGATAATGGCAGACATATGCAAGGATGCGGGTGCAACGCTTCTGGTTACCGATAAGCCCATGAAGGAGTTCGGTGAAGGGTTAAATGTAATACCGCTTCACGAGACCTACGAGAATGCTGTGTCTAACGCAACAGAAGAAATGTCTACGGAAGTAGACGAAACGGACATAGCGGAGATTTTATTTACCACGGGAACCACCGGAAAGCCCAAGGGAGTTATGCTCTCTTACAAGGCGGTTTATAACATACTTTCGAATACCATAATAGGAGCGGACATGAGGCAGGAGGACGTGCTTTTACTGCCCTTGCCGCTTAATCATTCCTTTGCGTTAAGGGTTCTTCGTTCTGCTCTGTGGCAGGGCGCGACGGTTGTACTGCAGAACGGCTTTACATTTGCAAAGGAAGTGGAGAATAATATAGATACCTTTAACTGCACGCGCATGGCCTGCGTGCCTGCGTCCTACGAGGTTATGAAGGGACAGATGCAGGACGCTTTCAAGAGGGTTATGTGCCGCCTGAAGTGCATAGAGTTCGGTGCGGGCAGCCTGACTGTAAGGCAGAGAAAGGAGATCACGGATACTCTGCCGGATACCAGGATCATCAATACCTGGGGAAGCTCGGAGACGGGCGGGGCGCTCTTTTTGGATGTGACAGAGGCAGTGAAGGATGAGACGAAGATCAAGGCGCTCGGCAAGCCTTTGGATGGCAAGGTAAGCGTGAGGATACTTGACGAGGACGGCAACGAGAAGGAAAGCGACAGCACCCATCCGGGCCGTATGTCCATAAAGGGCGACATGATCATGACCGGCTACTGGAACGACCCGGAGAACACGGAGGCCACGATAAAGGGCGACTGGCTTTTGACGGGCGATATGGCTTATGTTGAGGACGGCTTTGTGTATATGCTCGGCCGCGCGGACGACATAATAAATGTGGGCGGCGAGAAGGTCTCTCCGATAGAGGTGGAGAATACCGCCGGACAGTACGAGGGAATACGCGAGTGCGCCTGCATATCCGCGGAGGATCCCGACGGAGTCCTCGGGCAGATACCTGTTCTCTTTATAGTTCCGGATTTTGGCTATGATAAGGATGCATTTGTCAAGTTCCTTAATTCAAGACTCGAGAAGTACAAGATTCCGAAGGAGCTGGTTACGATAGATGCCATCCCGAGGAACCGCATGCAGAAGATAGACAGAAGAAGCCTGAAAAACCTCTGGGATGACAGGGATAAGCTGGAGCTGATAAATCCGGTGATACAGGCGATACTTTCGAGAAGGAGCATCAGGAATTTCACTGATAAGGAGATTAGCCCGGATGTGCTCGAGATGATCCTGAAGGCAGGCTACAATGCGCCGAGCGGACACAATCTTCAGAGCTGGAGATTCACGGTCATCGAGAGCGAGGAGAAGCTGGCCAGGCTTAAAGCACTTACCGAGGAGACTGCGAAGGCCAACGGGGTCTACTTCTACGGCTGGAATAACCCCAAGGTAATAGTGCTCATATCCAATGACACAAGAAATGTGAACGGCTGCCAGGACGCTTCGCTAGCTGCGGAGAATATGATGCTCGCAGCGCTTTCCTACGGCATCGGAGCGGTATGGCTCAATCCGCTTATGACGCTGCGTGACAAGGAGCCGGTGAAGACTCTGCTTGATGAGTTCAAGATACCGGAGAACCATACTGTGTGGTGCACGATGGCGCTCGGATATCCCGCAAGCCCCGGAACAAAGCTTGCGAAGAACGCGGATGTCATAAATTATGTAGACAGAGCATAATACGTCAGCGCCCGCTTTATGAAACGGCTCGACTGTCTGGGGCAATTTTTCCCGGCGGGACAGTGAAATGCCCGACGTAAAAATGCCCTGCCGTGTCGAGTTGAAGGTTAAGTCAAGGGGCGCTGACTTGATTGGTGCATGTTGAAAAAGCCTTGCATATGGTTTGTTTGGGTGTTACAATTACACGAGTTTTGAAATACTATAAACAAGGGAGACGATGACATGAAGAAATATACAGAGATGACACTCGAGGAGCTTAAAGATGAGCACGCGGTGTTAGAGGATGAATACAAGAAGTACCAGAGCATGAATTTAAAGCTCGATATGAGCCGCGGTAAGCCTTGCAGGGAGCAGCTCGACATATCCATGGGCATGATGGATGCTCTTAATTCACATGTTGATCTTTCATGTGAGGACGGAACCGATTGCCGTAACTACGGGTTGCTCAGCGGTATTCCCGAGGCTAAGGTTCTGCTCGGAGACATGATGGAGAACCATCCGGACAACATTATCATATACGGTAATTCATCGCTTAATGTAATGTATGATACGGTTGCGCGCGCCATGACACACGGTATCATGGGTGGCACGCCTTGGTGCAAGCTTGACAAGGTAAAGTTCCTGTGCCCCTCACCGGGCTATGACAGGCATTTTGCCATAACCGAGTATTTCGGAATAGAGATGATAGTGGTTCCCATGACACCGGAAGGACCGGACATGGATATGGTTGAAGACCTTGTGTCTAAGGATGAAGCCATAAAGGGTATCTGGTGCGTGCCGAAGTATTCGAACCCGCAGGGCTACACATATTCCGATGAGACCGTAATGCGCTTTGCAAGGTTACAGCCTGCTGCAAAGGATTTCAGAATCTTCTGGGACAACGCATACGGCATACATCACCTCTATGAGGACAGACAGGAGTATCTTCCGGAGATTCTTGCCGAGTGCAAGAAGGCAGGCAACCCGGATATGGTATACAAATTCGCTTCGACTTCGAAGATAACCTTCCCGGGAAGCGGTATTGCTTGTCTTGCAACCTCGCTCAACAATCTTGAGGACATCAAGAATCAGCTTAAGAATCAGACCATAGGTCACGATAAGGTAAACCAGCTCAGACATGTGCGTTTCTTCAAAGATATTCACGGCATGACAGAGCACATGAAGAAGCATGCGGCTATAATCCGTCCAAAGTTTGAGGCGGTAGAGCAGATCCTCGAGGATGAGCTCGGCGGACTTGGCGTGGGAGAGTGGACCAAGCCGATCGGCGGCTACTTCATCGGCTTTGATTCCCTTCCGGGATGTGCAAAGGCTATCGTTGCAAGGGCTAAGAAAGCCGGAGTGGTTATGACAGACGCGGGAGCGACATATCCGTACCACAAGGATCCTAACGATTCCAATATACGTATAGCACCGACCTTCCCGCCGGTAGAGAGCTTAAAGACCGCAGCACAGCTCTTTGCTCTGTGTGTAAAGCTCGTATCCTGTGAGAAGCTTATCGCTGAGCATGAGTAAAGCAGTGTCTGACTGAGCACAGCGAAGAATCTTATTCTTAATTATGACTAACAAATTAGACAAAACTTCAAAACGAAAGAATACATCGGAGGCCCTCGCGGTCTCCGATTATTCGTCGTATCTTTATCTTATCTATATCTTCGGGTTTTATCCGATCATAACCCACAACAAATACTTCGACATAACGGTCACGAGATACTCATCATTTATGGCGGGGACTCTCGCTTACATCTTCCTGTGCGGCATGAGCATCATAGTCTGCAAAATGCTTGAGGGCAGTGTCAATACCCGGCTCCGTCATGCATTTGCGATGGCGGGCGAAAAATGGTTTGAGCGTCCGTTCGTGTGGATGTTCTTCCTTATGGTTGCGCATATCCTGGCTTATACGGATGCGTATGACGCGGCGGAGGTAATGGTGGGGCCGGCAAGCAGATACATGGGACTTGTCACCTGGCTAGTGATGGGAGTGATGTTCATACTCATGGCACAGGGAGTGAGGCCTGAGGAGAGGCTGTTCATACCACTGGCTTTGAGCGCGCTTTATGCGTGCGTGATCGCAATCTTCCAGCACATGGAGATTGATTTCATGAACTATAAGGGCTCAATCAAGGAGAGCTTATATACCAAGTTTATCTCAACCTTTGGGAACATTAATATGTTTGCGTCCTTTTTGGGCATGGTGATACCGCTTTTTGCGGCACTGTTCATCCTCACAAAAAGGGCGTATATAAGATATGCGTCGGCGGTTCTGCTTTTCCCATGCGGCATGTGCATTATGATATGCAACAGCGACAGCATATTCCTTGCGCTTTTTGCGGGGCTCTTCGTGGCGCTTCTGCTTGCTTTAAGAGCGAGACAGCCGGTAAGGTTCGCGCTTGCTTTGTGCCTGCTTGCGGCGGGCAATCTGTCTACCATATTAGTCAATAAGTACGGGCATGCAAGATATGACAGCAAGAGGGGCGGTCTTATCATATATCTCGATAAGGTTCCGGCCGCGCTCATCATCCTCGGGGCCACACTTATTCTGCTTGGGTTAACGGTTATCTTCAAGGCAAAGATAAATGCGCTTTGCGACCGTGTGGGAGTTAAGAGGATTGCGATAGTACTGACGGTTTTGGTGGCGGTTATCATGATCGCAACGGTGATCGTCGGAGTGACAGTCATAAAAAAGGGAGTGTTCAAATTCGATTACAAATGGGGCAGCAAGAGGGGATATATCTGGACGAAGACGGCGGAGCTTTTTAAGGATGCGCCTTTAAGGAACAAGCTTTTCGGCTACGGTGATGAGAGCCTAAAGAGTCTGATGACTGATTATTATTACACCGAGATGATAGATGTGACCGGCACCGTGTATGACAACGCTCACTGTGAACCGCTGCATTATCTGATAACCACGGGCATAACGGGCTTGTTAGCATACCTCGGCCTTTTGTTCGTCACAATCAGGAGCGTGATAAAAAGGGGACTTGACTGCGGGCCGGCGTGCTGTCTGCTTGCGGCAGTTTTCGGCTATCTCGGGCAGAGCCTTATAACCATAAGCCAGCCCATCACAACACCGCTGTTTTTTGTAATGCTTGCTACCATGTCGGGCTTTTCAAGAACCTGCAAGCCGAGGAATGCCGCTTAAGTAATACATTAGGCTTACACATTTTTGCTATTTTTTTTACATTCAAGATTGATTATAGGATACGAAAGTGATATAATTTGCCTATGTGGCGTCCGGAGGGTAAAGGGCGCAAATACTTATTATGGAGGCAGCATATGGGAGAGAAAGCAGGACTATTTGGCACGATGAAAACAAAGCTTATCTTCTTCATGGCACTGATGTGCCTTGTACCGCTCGCGATAGCGATTGTGGTAAGCGTTATCACAACAAACAATGTTTCAAAGGATAATGCGAAGGAGATCAACTTAGAGAAGGCGGAGCTCGTGGAGCAGGATTTCTCCATGACCATCACTGCCAACCTCAGGGCTATGGAGCAGCTGGCCGGATCAAGGTCGACCAGGGAGTTCATGAAGAACCCCACCGACGAGGCAATGTATGAGGCAGCGGTTGCTCAGTTGAAAACCTTAGAGGAGAATTTTGCGGACGGCAACTCATCGGTTCTTACCGGCTTGGACGGTCAAAACGTTGCACGTTCAAGAGGTGATTTTACCAATATTGCAGAGAGAGAATATTTTAAGCAGGCAGCAGCCGGCAATAAATATTTCTCGGAGCTTTCGGTCAGCAAGACCACCGGCGCCAGGATCATAGTTCCGGCAGTCCCGGTATTTGACGATGACGGCAAGACTGTACTCGGTATTCTTTCAAGAAACTATGATGTGGGCTATCTCCACGAGAAGCTTAAAGGCGAGGTTGAAGAGGGACAGCACATCTACATTCTCGGTGAGGACGGCGGGCTGATCGCAGATTCAAATAAGGAGCTCACCGCTGAGGATGATATAAAGCTTGATACAAGCACAGCCTACAAGGAAACAAAGGAAGGCAAGTCAGAGGGAAGCTACATAGAGAAGGAAGACGGCGTTAAGAAGATTACTTCTTATGTGTATGAGCCCTACTCAGGCTGGACTATAGTCGTATCCACAGAGTACAGCAAGATAATGGCTGCTTCAAGAAAGGCCATGATCCTTCTGCTTGTAATAGGTATAATACTTGTGTTGGCATCGATTGTCATAGCTACGCTCATAGGAAAGAGCATAGACAAGCCTATCTCTGATATAGACGAGTCATTAGAGCTTCTTGCAAACGGTGATTTCAAGGACATCGAGCACGGAGCGAACAGAAAAGACGAGTTCGGAACCATGATCAGGAACACGAACGCCGTTATAGACAAGCTGAGAGACATAGTGGATGCTATCCGCGGTACGGCTAACGACCTTGAGAACGACTCGACGGATGTTGCCAACACTGCAACCGAGATTTCATCCGCAATGGACGGTGTGTCAAATGCGGTTCAGGAGATCGCTTCAGGTGCGGTTCAGCAGGCTGACGAGATCCAGCAGGCTAACGAGAACATGATGACCATTTCCGAGAATATAGAGGGAGTTACGGGAGATGCTACAGGCCTTGCAAGAACAGCACAGGTTATGAACACCGACTCCAGAAGCTCACAGGATGAGCTTCGTAACCTTGAGATATCATCGAACGAGATGGCAGATTCCATCGAGAGGATCACAGAGGTTATCATCGCTACAAGCAGGGCGGTAGACAATATATCCGAGAAGGTTGCGATGATCGACTCTATCGCATCACAGACAAGTCTTCTTTCGCTCAATGCTTCAATAGAGGCAGCCCGTGCAGGTGAGGCAGGAAGAGGCTTCTCGGTTGTTGCAAGCGAGATCGGAAAGCTTGCTACAGATTCCGCAACATCAGCGGCAGAGATTCAGATGGAGATGGAGAAGCTCCTCGCACAGTCACAGGAAGCGGTTCGTGTTGCAGAGGACGTTGCAAAGTCCAACAAGGCACAGCATGCAACCATCAACAACACGGTCAACAGCATACAGAACCTTATCGGTGGTATCCAGACCACGGTAAGCGGCGTAGACCACATCAATTCCAATGCGGCAGCTTGCAACGACTCAAAGGATGTTGTTGTGGATGCCATGAGCAATATCTCCGCTATATCTGAGGAGAATGCAGCGGCAACAGAGCACACCTCAGCAACCATCGAGGAGCTGAACGCAACTGTGGCAGCGCTTGCTACAGAGGCTGCAACCTTGAGGGAGCATGCGGATACGCTTATCGAAGAGATGGCATTCTTCAATCACTAAGGCGGATATATCGTGTAATTATTTCCCCGGGACTTGTTATAAGGTCCCGGTTTTTTTGTTGGGCTGATAAGAAGAAAAAAGGTGCGGGCGGCTAACAAAAGTGAGGAAAACGGGGGAATTGTTAGCCGGGATAAGGGGATAAGGAGGGGAAGTGTGAAAAAAGGCTAACAAAACAGGAGAAATCATAAGGTTTGTTAGCTGCGCAGGGCAAATCTGTCGGAAATCAATGGATGACAACAAAAAGCGGTAACATAAAGCTACAGCATAAAGCGGCAACATAAAACAATGGTTATTAGTTCGTTACAAGCTGCTTCAAAGTAAAAGCAGTGCTTCAGGGGAAATGCTGTCTGCAACAAGGACAAAAACCTGTTGATTTATAAAGGAAAAATAACTATAATGATTGATGATATTCTACAATTCTAAGGAGGATAATATCCATGCAGCTTTATGATGAATTAGTAGCCAGAGGCCTGATTGCCCAGGTTACGAATGAAGAGGAGATAAGCAAGCTGATCAACGAGGGAAAGGCTTGCTTTTATATAGGTTTTGACCCCACGGCGGACAGCCTTCATGTGGGACATTTCATGGCGCTTTGCCTTATGAAGAGACTTCAGATGGGAGGAAACAAGCCGATCGCCCTTATAGGCGGCGGCACCGGCATGATCGGTGATCCTTCGGGCAGGACCGACATGCGTCAGATGATGACGGTGGAGACCATACAGCATAACTGTGATTGCTTCAAGGAGCAGATGAGCCGCTTTATAGAGTTTGACGACGGTAAGGCTCTTATGGTGAACAACGCCGACTGGCTGATGGGTCTTAATTACATTGAGCTGCTCCGCGAGGTGGGCGCTCATTTCACGGTAAACCGTATGCTTGCGGCAGAGTGCTACAAGCAGCGCTGGGACAAGGGACTTTCCTTCCTTGAGTTCAACTACATGATCATGCAGGCTTACGACTTCTACATGTTGTATCAGAAGTACGGATGTAATTTAGAGTTCGGTGGGGATGACCAGTGGTCAAACATGCTTGCCGGAACCGAGCTTATCAGAAGAAAGCTCGGCGAGGATGCGCATGCCATGACCATAACCCTTCTTCTTAACTCTGAGGGCAAGAAGATGGGCAAGACTCAGAAGGGCGCTGTATGGCTTGATCCGAACAAGACTTCGCCCTACGAGTTCTTCCAGTACTGGAGAAATGTGGGAGATCAGGATGTCATAAAGTGCATGAAGATGCTCACCTTCCTTCCTCTTGAGGAGATAGCCAAGTACGAGAAGCTTGAAGGCAGCGAGCTTAATCAGGCTAAGGAGGTTCTTGCTTACGAGCTGACTAACTTGGTACACGGAGAGGAAGAGGCTAAGAAGGCTCTAGAAGCAGCGCGCGGAGTATTCGGCGGCGGAGACACCTCGAACATGCCCGAGTTTGCGCTTACCGACGATCTCTTCAGAGACGGCGTAGTGGATATAGTTACCATACTCCACGCATCGGGCCTGGTAGGCAGCAGAGGCGACGGACGCCGTGCGGTTGAGCAGGGCGGTGTGGTTGTGAACGATGAGAAGGTTACGGATCCGAAGACCTCTTACGACAAGGATGCATTTGCCTCGGAGTTTGTAGTAAGAAGAGGAAAGAAGAACTACAGGAAGATTACTATGTGACCTAAGCATAACTAATGCGGAGCATGAAGTTGAGCGCTGAGTCACATGCATGCAACGAAGCGTAATGAATACGGGCCTGATGGACACTGTGAGAATTTAGCGGAGTTGCTTATGATGTGAGATGAAAAAAATAATAAACACATTCAAATACAGCTCGATGAAGGCGAAGATAGTGCTTGGGCTTGCGCTTGTCGCGGCTCTTGCGGCCCTTGGACTTGTGGCCGGCGCGATATTCACAAAGCAGCTTGCCTTCTTCTTCGGAGCTGTCATATGCGCTTTCGCGGCGATAGCGCTCTTTGATACATTTAACATACATGCGGCGGGGGACGGCGGAGTTGTAGTGCCACTCGGAGAGGGCGCAATCGAGCCGAACCTGACGTTGCCCGAGGGTATGGCGCCCGTCGGTGAAAATGTACCGGAGAATGCGGCGGCCGGTGTTACCGCCGAGCAGGCGCTTGCGGGAATGTTCGCCGGAGAAGGAGCTTCATCCGCAGACTCGGGCAGGGAGCTTGACGACATAGACATGCTGCTTCGGAAGATGACAGAGGATGTCGAGGTTGATGAGTCCGAGAAGGAACAGATATTAGAAGAGAGCGGTAAGAAAAAAGGCTTCTTTGCAAGGCTGTTCAAGAAGATATTCAAGGGAAAGCTCCGTGAGAAAAAGCCTGCGCGGGAAGATGTGGAGCTTGAGGCTGCCGGGGCTGAAACCGGTAACGAAGCTGATAGCACGACAACCGTGAAGAAGAAAAAGAAGAAAGTTAAGAAAAAAACGGTGGTCGAGGTCGTAGAGCCAGGTAAAGTAATTAAGACAGAAACTAAGCATATCAGCGCGCCGGATGTAAAGGTTGCAGCGCCTGATGAGCCGAATGTCTTCGTGGTGCGCCAGGCGAGTGAACAGGATCTTGCACAGTATGACAGGAAGTCCATCAAGAAGCTGCTTCATAAGTACAAGGTCAAGCGTGATCACAGGCCGGTTATGATAGACCGCTGCGATGAGTTCTTCATCAAACAGACACCGGCTTACGTGTGGGTGGACGGAAAGGAATTTCATGTGCTTCTTATAGAGAAGGAGCCGCGTCATCTGTCGCTTCCTATACACGGGCTTCGCGAGATGAGGTATTTAAAGAAACAGGTTGTGAATAAGGACATAGACTACGGCGCATTTAAGGGAAAGTCGATGCTTGCGGAGTTGTTCAGGCCTTACCTGCCGGATCTTACTCAAAGCACGGTGGTGGATGACCCGACCGCGACTAAGAATCTGTACGGCTTCGGGCCGGGTATGTACGTAACCAACAGATCGGCGGCTAACATCTTCGACCTGCTGGCGATGGAATTCAGGGTGGACGACAAGGTTACCCTGTCCGCAAAGGTAAACTATTATTTCAAGGAAGCTTATAAGGCGAACATCCTGCTTCGCGATAATGTAATCGACGCCAACGGCTATGCTGACAGGATAGCGAAGACTTTGGACGATATGGCTCACTCGCGCATAAGCAACGGCGAGTTCGAGGACACCTTGAAGCAGATGATCAAGAATAAGCTTATAACCCTTGAGTTTGCGAACCATTACAGGAATGTGCGTGAGAAGCTTCAGACGAGCTAGGAGGTAAAAAATGAATGCATTAAAGAAGTATATAGCAGAATTTATCGGAACATTTATCCTGGTATTCATGGGCTGCGGAACCGCGATGACGGTGGGCTGCGACTCCAAAAACGGAAGTGGATATATACTGACAGCATTTGCATTTGGCCTTGCGATAGTCGCCATGGCTTACGGCGTGGGAAATGTATCGGGCGGCCACGTAAATCCGGCGGTTTCACTCAGTATGCTCATCAGCGGCAGAATGGGAATAACAGATTTTCTTGCCTACATAGTGGCTCAGTGCTTCGGTGCGATAGCGGGCTCGGCTGTGCTTTCGCTCGTGTGGGATATGGCGAGCCTTGAGGATAAGACCGGAAGTCTCGGTTCAAACGGCTTAGGCGGCGTGAAGGACAACCAGCTTGCGGGCTTTATCATAGAAGCGGTGCTTACCTGCATCTTCGTGATGACCATCCTTGGCGTGACGAGCGCAAAGCAGAAGCACGGTTCATTTGCGGGCGTGGTTATCGGACTTACGCTTGTAGGCATACATATAATCGGAATAGGATTGACCGGCACCTCGGTAAATCCGGCGAGAAGCTTAGGCCCCGCGCTGGTTACGGCAATCACCGGTGATACCGACAACTTAAAGGACCTGTGGGTATTCCTGGTTGCGCCTCTTGTAGGAGCGGCCGTCGGAGCGTTCGTTTATAAATTCGTTGAGAAGCTGAAGCCGGAAGTTATAGATCCGGAGGAGTAGCGAGAAAAAAGACAGGGGCCTGTCCCCTGTCTTTTGCATTTTTGCGCACGTCCGCGAAATGAAAATAGTCATTTTGTGACACGCGGGCGGCACAGTGGTAGGGAGCAACTTCGTTTTTCCTATTTGATTGTACACAAGTGCAATATTCGGTGCTGTTAGGGAGATTATATATATAGAAGTGTCTTTGAAAAGGAGGCGTATTATGGCTATTTACGTGGTATCGGACCTGCATGGGCAGAACAAGGTGTTTAAAAAGGGCCTTCAGGTTATAGATTTTAAGAAGGAAGACCAACTTTATGTGATTGGGGATGCGGTTGACCGAGGACCTGACGGGGTGGAGATATTGAAGCGCATCATGCAGAGCGAGAACATGGATTTGCTGCTCGGAAATCATGAATTCATGATGCTTAACTCCGTGGACAGAAGCGGCAAAGCCTGCTGCAACGGCGAAAGCACGGAGCTGTGGTTGTATTATAACGGTGGCGAGGAGACCTTTGAAAGGTATGAAAGGCTGTCGGATGAGGAGCGCAAGGAGCTTCTTGTGTGGCTTGACGGCAGACTGCTTATCAAGACCTTAGAGGTTGGCGGAAAGCAAATCTGTCTTACACACTCTTATTACATTCCGCAGTGTGAGAACAAGCCGTTTTCCGAGATGAAGCATGAAAGGTGCGCTTGGGAGATTGTGTGGAAATCCATGTACAGAAGCGGTAGCACGCACTGCAGGGATGTATATTCAAAGTATGACTATACATTTATCACCGGACATGTTCCTGTGCAGAGGCTTAATCCGGAGGACAAAATATTTGCTCCGTATATAAGAGGAAACGTATACGACATCGACGGCGGCTGCGCCTTCGGCGATTACGACGGGATTGAGCACGGCGCCATATTCTTAAGACTTGACGATATGAAGGAGTTTTGCGTGGAGATGTAGCGGAATGATATGTGTTACTCTGAGCATAGCGAAGAGTCTTTACAGGGGAGGGATTTGTATGAAGACAATTCAACAGGTATTAAAGGAACTGGATCATGAGGAAATCCGAACACCACTTTTGATGCGCTGAAAAAAGAGCAGGCCACCGTCCGCAATGGCAGCGGGAGGGGGTCTCGTTTTTTAAGTATGCTTAATTTCAACGAGGTTTATTTCGGCTGATTGTTGGAAATTTCTTTATGACAGGTAGAAATTGTGGTATAATTTCGGGAAAACACCCGGATAAGGTTTCCGTGGTCGTTACGGATAGAATTGAATAAATACAGGGGAGGTTATGCATGGACAGACAGATGAGAACTGTTGAATTCTCACATACGGAGTGGATGAAGTGTATTCAGTATGAAGATATAAACGGAAGCGGAAGACTATTCGGCGGACGCCTGATGCAATGGATGGACGAGGTTGCGGGCATCACTGCGACAAGGCATTGCGGTTCCTATGTCACTACTGCCGCCGTTGACAATCTTACTTTTAAGAAGGGAGCTTTTATCAATGAGATAGTTGTGATCATAGGGCGGATGACGTATGTAGGGCGTTCTTCCATGGAGGTTCGTGTGGACGTATATGCCGAGGACAGGAAGACCGGCAACCGCCAGGTGATCAACAGAGCTTATTTCACCGAAGTATGTGTGAATGAAGACGGCAAGCCTGTTCCGGTGGAGTATGGCCTTGAGCTTGTCAGCGAAGTAGAGAAGGCGGAATGGGAGGGTGCGAAGAAAAGGATAGAGATAAGACGCAAGAGACGCGCGGAAGGATATTGATAAGGCTGCAAAAGAATGAGAGAATAAACAAAGTAGGAGTAACAAATGAAAAGAAAAAAGCTGCTTGGGGCAGGTATTGGAATGGCGCTTGCGGCATGTTCTGTAATGCTTGCGGGCCCCGGCTCTGTCAAAGCCGCAGAGGGCAATCTGGAGATCAACGAAACAAGCTTTCCGGATGCGGTCTTTTGATCTTATGTGAGCGAAAACTACGATACGGATCATGACGGTTTTTTGAGTCAGGAGGAGATCGAAGCGGTTACGGAGATGAATCTATCCGAAAAGGATATTTCTTCCCTGGAAGGAATCGGATACTTTACGGAATTGAAGATGCTGGATTGCAAATGGACCGGATTAAAAAATCTGGATGTGAGCCAAAATGAGGCGCTTGAGATATTGAGCTTCTACGACAAGACAAAGGACGGAGCTGATCCGAAGTAATAACGGCAAAACAGAATAACCCATAATATGAAGACCTCCGGTGGAGTAAGTGCTCTAACGGAGGTCTTATAAACTCAGTTGCTCTACTATTGTTGAACGTTGCTATGTTATTATTGAAATTGGCAGTGAGATGTATATAATAGGGGAATATGAAAAAGACGAACACAACAGATATGACGCAGGGTAATCCCTTGCGGTTAATAATACTATTCACGATTCCTCTTGTGCTGGGGAATATATTCCAGCAGCTCTACAACATAGGCGATGCCAAGGTTGTGAGCTACTTCATTGACGAGAATGCCCTTGCGGCGGTCGGTTTGACGGCTGTTGTCTCAAACATGCTGATAGGACTTATCAACGGTTTTACCCAGGGGTTCGGCATAATGACCGCGAACGCATTTGGCGCGAGGGACGAGGATAGGATAAGAAGATATATAGCCGGGGCAACGGTGCTCACGGTTATTCTTGTCGCGCTTCTTTCCGTGCTTGCTTTTATATACATCAGACCGGTGCTGGAGCTTCTGAATACGCCGGATGAGCTCATGGACGATGCGCTTTCTTACGTGAAGATAATTCTTATGGGGATATCCTTTTCAGCCATCTACAATCTCTCGGCGAATTTGCTTCGCTCGCTCGGAGACAGCAGGACGCCGCTTTACTGCCTCATGGCGTCTATTGCGTTAAACATAATCCTTGACATATTCTTTGTAGGAAGCCTCAAATGGGGAATTAAAGGTGCGGCTGTTGCAACCGTTATCTCACAGGCAGTGGCCGGCTTGGTATGTATGGGTTACGGGGCGGTTCATTTTAAAAGATACCTTCCCGGGCGTGAGGACTTTCATGTGAGAAGGGATGAGATAAATGATCTCTTTCTGACGGGACTTTCCATGGGGCTTATGGGATGCATAGTTAACATCGGCACCATAGTGCTGCAAGGCTCAATCAACAAACTCGGAGCGGATGTTGTTTCGGCGCATACCGCGGGCAGGAGGCTGGTGGACATATTGATGTCGCTCATCTACACCTACGGTTTCACGATGACAACCTATGTGAGCCAGAATGCGGGCGCGGGACGGACTGACAGGATAAAGCAGGGGGTGAAGATTGCTTCGCTTATAGTGACTGTTGAATCTGTCGTAATCATCGCCTTTACTTGGCTTTTCGCAAGGGGTATCGTAACATGGATCGCAAGCACGGACAACACGATGATATGCGATGATGCAACCATGTACTGCCGCGTGATGACGCTGTTCTTCCCTGTGCTTGGACCGCTGTTCATACTGCGCTGTACTTTGCAGGGAGTGGGAAGAAAGATGGTCCCGCTTGTGTCCTCGGGCATGGAGCTTACAATCAAAGTCCTTTCCGCGATGTGGCTTGTGCCGTGGCTCGGCTACTTTGGGGTAGCGCTGACCGAGCCCATAAGCTGGACTGTGATGACGCTCACGCTGTTTATAGGATATCTGCTATGGGCGAGGAAAGAGGCGTAAACAGACTTTTACAAGTCCTTGTTTTCCTTGAATAATGAAGGTTTAGTTGATATAATTATTATAAATTGCTGTATAATTTTGATTTGTTTTATTTTGGAGGTGTGCCATGGATCCTGCATTAGTTCAAGAGTATTACACAACAGATTATATTGAAGCATTACCCGAAGGGGAAAGGGCAGAGCTGATAGATGGGAAGCTTTATATGATGGCTTCTCCGAGTGTGCTTCATCAGGATATAATTACGTTTTTGACAATGAAGATAGGTAATTGTATCGAAGAGCATAATAAAGGCTGTAAACTAAATGTATCACCAATCGCGGTATATATTAATAACGATAAGTATAACTACGTCGAGCCGGATTTGATCGTGGTCTGTGATCCGGAGAAGAGAAAAGAAAAAGGGATATTCGGCGCACCTGACTTTGTGGTAGAAATAGTATCTCCTTCAAGTATACAGATGGATTATCTGAGGAAGATGATTAAGTATGCCAACTCCGGAGTGCGTGAGTACTGGATAGTTGATCCCCTTATCAAAAAGACGAGAGTTTACAACTTCGAGACTGAGTATACCGAGGATGTACCATTTAACGAGGATATTCATGCAGGTATATGTGAGGAGCTTACAGTAAATCTGACGGAGTTTATTTAAGGGAACATTATGGCGAAGAAGAGCAACGAAAAACAGCTTAGGGAATTGAAGAAGAATCACATCTGGGTGCCGCTGGTTATGTTTATCCTTGTTTGCGGCATAGTGGGATGGATGTCTTATTTCTTTGTTCAGAGCATGATTGCGATCACGATAGACTCAAAGCTTGCCACGGAGCAGAATATGGTTGCTTACATGGCGAGGCTTTATGGGACTGACGGGGGAAGTACGAAGTATATCGACTTGAACGGTCGAAACTATATCGTGCTGGATAAGTCGGGGGATATAACTGCTTCAAAGGGGAAGAATACCTGCTCTTTTGACGGAGCGGAGGTTTATGCGACTGTCGGAAAGCTTAAGGTATATAAGGACAGTGAGGTCAACTTTTTTGATTATACGGATGGAGAGAACTTGCAGCTTGATACTTTCAGGTTCTTAAAAGTACTTGCAGACTCGGACAGTGAGTATAACAAGAGGCTCACGGAATTTTTAGACGAGATTTCTGCCGAGGATGAGCTCGAAGAGGATTTGGCGGAGAGAATAGCGAACGGGGACACGGAAGAACTCGACAGGAAAATAGGTGATCGTGTGAAAAAGATTGCCATGGACACGGTGCTCTACCTGCCGGTATGGATCGAGCAACCGCTTGAGGACGGCACCAGACTTGTGGTTCAGGCAAGAATATCCATAGGCGTGTCGGATGTAGCGTACTTTGCCATATTCATAGGAGCTATTATTCTTCTTGCATTTATTATCTTTATAGTGCTTATCATAAACTTTGTAAGAACAGTCTCGAGGAACAAGAAGACCATGAGGATATTCTTCACGGATCCGGTAACCAAGGGGCACAACCGCATGTGGTACCTGATAAAGGGCGAGCAGTACTTAAGGAAGAGCAAGGCTGCAAAGTCAGAGTTCGCGGTTGTCAACCTCGAGTTCGTGGACTACGGGAACTACTGCCTGTGCCACTCCATAGCGGAGGGCGAGAAGATGCTCTGCGAGATTCAGGAGCGGCTCGACAACAGGCTCGGTAAGGAAGAGATAAGCGCGCACATGAACACCTCGAACTTCGCACTGCTGCTCAAGATATACGCCGATGAGGAGGCGTTAATGGAGTGCGTGGAGGGAATCATCCGCGAGCTTGAGGGCATACATACCGAAAGAGCGTTCCATTTCCAGGCGGGAATCGAGACGATAGGATTGAAACGGAACGACAAGGGCAACATCGTCCGCCGAAAGGACATAGATTTGGAGCTTCATTACAACAACGCGAGCGCAGCGAGGTCGACTCTTGCGAAGAGCGACGAGTCAGGCGTAGCGATGTTCGACGACAAGCTTGTGGAGGAGCGCCGCTGGGTTGACACGGTTTCCGCAAACCAGCAGTCGGCTTTAGACAAAGAGGAGTTCGTGGTGTACTACCAGCCGAAGTACGATCCTGTTACCGACGAGCTTCGCGGCGCAGAGGCTCTTATCCGCTGGCAGTCGCCGGAGTTCGGCTTCATACCTCCGGGGAGGTTCATCCCCATCTTCGAGACCAACGGATTTATAACCGAGATAGATCATTACATGATACGCCATGTGGCGCGTGACCAGAAGGCGTGGCTCGACGCCGGCTTTAAGTGTGTGCCCGTATCCGTAAATGTATCGCGCGCCCACTTCATAGAAGCGGACCTTGCGGAGCAGATACGCGACATGGTGGATGAGGCTGAGTGCCCTCATGAGTACATAGAGATAGAGCTTACGGAGAGCGCCTTCTTCGACGACAAGAATGCGCTGATCGCTACAATCAATAAGCTGAAGTCCTACGGCTTCGCGGTTTCCATGGATGACTTCGGTTCCGGCTATTCGTCCCTTAACTCGCTTAAGGATATGCCGCTTGACGTGCTCAAGCTCGATGCGGAATTCTTCCGCGGCGAGAACGCGGGCGAGAGAGGAGAGCTTGTGGTAAGTGAAGCCATAAAGCTTGCGAAGAGCCTGAAAATGCGCACCGTGGCAGAGGGCGTAGAGGAGAAGAGCCAGGTAGAGTTCTTAGCCGAGCAGGGCTGCGACATGATACAGGGGTACTTCTACGCAAAGCCCATGCCGGGCAAGGACTACGAGGAGCGAATGACCGCCGGAAAGAAGAGTAAGGAAGAAGTTGTGTCATCCTGAACGAAGTGACGCAGACCGTAATGCGAAGCGTTACGGTGCCGGCCTTCGATGTCATAAGGAATCCACCGCAAGCGGTACCCCTTATGACGAAATGCGAGGGCTTGCGAAGCAACAGGAAGGAGCTTAAAAGGAGTACAATGGGTAAGGTACAGGAATTCATATCCCGCCAGCGTGAAAGCTACGTGGCGGTTATAAAGAGGTATGCGGCGACTGTGGTGGCGACGATTGTCCTGTCGCTGGTGTTATGCCTGCAAAGCATGGATGTGATTGGTGAGGAGCCGACGGAGGACATAGGCGTATTCTTGGGCTTTTTTATATGCTGCGCCTTCTTCATAGAGACGGTAATGAAGTCGAGGACTAAGGCTCAGCCGGTTTCGGCAAGTAAGCTTTTGACGGCGCACCTGATATCGGCTTTGGTTTCTGTCGGGGTGGCTATAGCCGTACACATGCTGAAGGATACGGACAATAGTTTCGTAGCATACTACGCGGCAGCGATACTCGGTTTCGTTTTGCTTATCCTGAATGGTTTTGCCATGCGCAGGCTGATCAAGGATAGCGAGCTTACCTTTGAGCAGTACGCCGTAAAGCTGATGTTCTCCTTTCTCCGGATGCTGACAATCGTGCTCGTCTTGAATCTCGGACTGCTGATTATCTTGGAGATGATAGATCATCTGCTTGTGGATATCCGGGAATGGAAGATAATGAGCACCATAGAGTACCTGCTTGCGGGCACGGTCTACACCCCTTTCATGCTGATCTGTCTGAATGTGGATGACGAGGAGGACTCGAAATTCATCCGCGGTCTTATAATGTATGCGCTTACGCCTCTCTTCCTGGTGGCGATGGCAATAATCTATCTGTACATCTTCAAACTTATCTTCACGATGAAATTCCCATCGAATTCGGTATTCGGAATATGCGCGGGACTTTTTATGCTGGGCGTATGCATATGGACGGCCGCTTATTCCTACGTGAAGGCGGAGCTTGATGCGGGGAACTATAATGAGGACTCCGGCGGAGGTTTGGCGCCGAATGACATTCCGCCGATGATCACACAGGGAAATGTACCTCTGACGAGCGTTCAGTCAGGCGTACCTACAGATGCACAGCCGGGCATTCACGCAAATGCACCGGCTCCGGAGCTTACCTCATCCTGGGGTGGGCTCGGCTCCCTTTCGGATATCCCTCCGGTTGATCTGACCGACATTGCAATCGATAATGCAGATACAAATACAGGCAGTAAAACCGTTGTTGCCCGCGGGGGAGGCCATGCGAGATACAACAAGACCTTTTATGATAAGCTGATCATCTACATGAAATATATCTACGCTCCGTTCCTTATGCTCGAGCTTTACTGCGTGGGCGTGAGAATTCACGAGTTCGGTCTGACCGGCGACCGTATACTGGGTGTCTGGTTCATAATCGCGCAGGCGATATACATAGCCTGGGAGCCGCTTTACAACCTGTTCCTTAAGATTAGGGGTAAGGGCGAGAGGATACATTTGCATGAAAGGTATGAGGACTATCTCTTCGTGGCGCTTGCGATGTATATCTTCATGGTGCTCTGTCCCTTTACAAGTGTCTCTAAGATGGAGTACCTGTCGCAGAAGGCCAGATTCGAGAATGAGGCGAATTCCTCAAGCTACAGGGTTCTTAAGAATAACATATACGGCGAGCGTTACCTGGAGGACGAGGGCAAGCTCGGTAAGGAGTATGAGCTCGCTTTAAAGCAGGATAATCCGTATCAATCCCATAACAAGCAGCACATCTACCTCACGGAGGGCGAGAGCAATTACACGGGTCCGGTGGATATATCCGGGGCGGACACCCTGTTCAAGTTTGACAACATCAATGATAACGTGTTCAAGGATATCGAGGAGTTAAAGGAGTTCAAGATAACCTACGGTGATCAAGAGTCCCTGGCTGTCGATCTGTCTAACCTAGTAGACGACATGATGGAGGACGAAAAGTACAGTAACGGCAAGCATGCCAAGCAGGCAGAACTGCCGTACACGACTACTGCCGCCGACGGCAGCAGGGTAGTGATAACGTATATTTCATTTACGTACAGCACGGATGGTTATGAAGGAATCTGTGTGAGAGGGTATGTGATGAGGTAAAATCAAATTCATACAAGGAAGGCAACCGGCGCGAG
Organism: Lachnospiraceae bacterium; assembly: GCA_017525525.1. GTDB lineage: Bacteria > Bacillota > Clostridia > Lachnospirales > Lachnospiraceae > Coprococcus_C. The sequence continues at coordinate 32,106 of JAFXSQ010000071.1, forward strand.
GTGAAGGCTGCTGAGGGCGGACTGCCTACAAGCCTGTGGGACACTTATTCTGCCCAGAGTGGACAAAGGATGTGAAAATGCCGGTTCCCAAGGAGATACTTGTAAATCATGTATCGTTGAATTAAAATGGAACGAGATTATTCAATAGAAATATGTGCGGATGGTTTTATACCCGCGAAAAAGGTCTCAAGGAGGTAATCACAATGCTCAATATTGTATTTGGAGAAGTAGAAGGTTCTATATATCATCCACCGGTTTATTTCGATAATACATACATGGATGAGTGGATTACTGATGAATTATCTGTCAAGATGATTAAAGATGTGGATAAGTCTGAGGTTATAGGTCCCAGAGTGATCGACAGCCCGGTGCTTGGATCCATTTCAACAAAAGAGCTTTCCGGAGGGGTGAAGACTCTTATCCTTATGATGTTTGATGATTCAGGCAAAATATTCAATGCGTCAGCGTGTGGTGATAATTGCGCCAAGTGGATATACGAGATAAGCAAGCGGCATGACCTGACAATTAACCTGCATCACATAATGGATTTCAGCAAGTGTGATGATTTCGAGGCTTATATTATTAATACGGAAAAAAAGGTTACAGGTTATAGAGAATATCTTGAAGAAGCGATGGAGATAGAGGATAAGTAGTATATGAGAGGGAAATACCATATCATAATTCAAAACAGCAGAATAAAGTTCGAGTTTGACATAAAAAGAAATATAACCGTCATTCGTGGTGACAGTGCAACCGGAAAGACTACCCTCATTTCATTGCTTGATATGTACGAAAGAATGGGAGAAGAATCCGGCGTCAGTATATCGTGTGAGAAAAAATGCAGGACAATCAACAATGCAAACTGGGAGACGGTAATAGATTCATCAAGCGATTGCATTATATTTGCTGATGAGGATGTTAAGGCTATCAAGTCGGATGAATTTGCGGTAAAAGTAAAAGAATCGGGGAATTATTTTGTCCTGGTAACGAGAGAAAACCTACATAACCTTCCGTATTCGGTTGAGGAGGTGTATGGAATTCATTCGTCAGGGAAATATATGGACATACGACAGACGTATAACTCGTTTTACAGGTTATATGAGTTTGGAGAATACACCGATAGGAAGAAAGCAAGTACCATCGTTGTCGAAGATACTAATTCCGGTTACGATTTTTTCAAGGGAATCTCTTCTGATGAAACGGAATGCATTTCTGCGGGAGGTAAGGCAGGGATAAAGGGGATTCTGAAGAATAAAACGGACAAGAATATTCTCGTGATAGCCGATGGAGCTGCGTTTGGTTCACAAATGGCGGAAATATATCTGTATATACAGTCTAATCCGGAGATAAGTCTGTATCTTCCGGAGTCGTTTGAGTGGATTATACTTTCTTCGGGGCTGATAGATGGAAACCGGATAAAGGATATGGTTCAAAACACCGAGAATTATGCTGATAGTGCTGATTATTTCAGCTGGGAACAATTCTATACAAAAATCTTGGTGACAGAGACACAGGGAACGGTTTACAGGTATTCCAAACAGAAGCTTAATGAAGTGTATCTTAATGAAAAAGAAAAAAATGCGTTATTGAAAGTGATAGAAGTCATAAAGGGCTTGATATGAAGTTACTATTCACAGTGAATAAGCAGATTATAACTTTCCCAAATCGTCGGACTATATAAAACCCTCGTAGTCACGTCGATTGATACAGATAGAGATCACATATGGAGGCACCAGAGGAAAACAACCTTGGTAAACCGCTACATATGACCCGATTTTAAACGCACCTTGACATCAGATTTTTGTAAAATAGTCAGCGTGTTGTGATAATTGCACCAAGTGGATATATGAGATAAGCAAGCGGTGGTATGATGGCTGAAACAAGAGAGATACAGGTTGTAAAAGATAACTACGAAAAACAGAATACATATCGGATTCAAAAGGGCAGATATAATAAGGCTATAAAAGATGGTTATTATTTTGAGGCTCTGTTGATAGTGTATGCTTTGCTTGAGGACAGACTGAGGTCGTTCATTTATTACATCGGCGGAATCAGTAGCCACACGAGCTCAAAGCTTGATACCGGAAAGACGATAAAAGATAATCTCAGGGCGATATACTTTGGTTCTGCCGAGAAAGCGGAAGGAAAGAATTTGAGTCTTAGTGTTATATCTAATAAGATAAGACTTGTGTCAGAAGTAGTAGATTGGGTTATCAATGCGGAAGGCGAGCTTGAGGATGATTACTTGAAGGTACTGAAGAAGGAGCTTGAAGGCTGCGTGGATTTGGACGGAACTCAGCAGGTATTGAAGAAAGTCAGCAAATGGATTAAGTATAGAAACGAAATAATGCACGCCCTTATGAATAAGAAAGTCGAGGATCTACAGGAACAGCTGTGTGACAAGGTGGTTGAAGGTATGGAACTTGTCGACTTCCTTGACAACCAGGTTAAGTCACTGAGGCGTAGTAAGGGCATAAGGAAGAAGATGAAGCTCGGGGTGGAGTACAGATGAACCTTTTCGACCTTTCAAAATTGCTGGGGACGGCAAGTTGCATCCGACTTGTGCCGGTCTTCTGATGTTTGGCATGGAGTACAAAATCCTGTACGAGTACAGTCCCTGCTTGACTTTCGTGAGCATATGAGCGCGGATGTCAGATGGACGGATAGGATTATGTCGCAGACCGGTGACTGGTCCGGGAATATGTTTGATTTCTTCTACAGGGTTTCAGCGAAGCTTACGCTTGACCTGAAGAAACCGTTCAAGCTTGTAAATATGGTGCGTCAGGACGAAACGCCTATTCATGATGCTGTGCGCGAGGCACTGGTCAACACGCTTACGAACGCGGATTTCTATGAACCCCGTGGTGTTGTGATTGAGAAATACCCTGACAGGATAATCCTCGAGAATCCCGGCACGGTAATCGTAGGCAAGAAGCAAATGCTCCGTGGAGGTATCTCTGAACCCCGAAATGAAGCGGTTATGAAGATGTTTAACCTCATTGG
>JAFXSQ010000072.1 GCA_017525525.1 Lachnospiraceae bacterium
AATATGCGCAGGCGTACCGAGAAGTAAATGTCAGCAAAAGCTGACCGGTACGCCGCGCGCGGGCAGGATACGACTACGTCTTACCTGCCCGATAAAATATGCGCAGGCGTACCGAGAAGTAAATGTCAGCAAAAGCTGACCGGTACGCCGCGCGCGGGCAGGGTGCGACTACGTCTTGCCTGCCCGATAAAAAAAGGAGGTTAATAACATGAAGGAGAAAAAGAGAAACTTACTTAAGATGCTTGCGGAGGAGCTCCTGCTTTCAGAGGATATAGACAGGGCTGAATTCTTCACTGCGGAGGAGCTTGAGGCTCCGGTGGACATCACGAGGGCAGTCGTAACCGAGCTTGGGGCTGAGCTTATATCGGTTCTTGCCGAGTTTTATTTCATGCCGTTTGAGAATGAGGATATGCTGTACTTTTCAAACGTCATAACCATCACCGATGATATCCGTGATGATGAGAAGGCTGATCTTGCCCTTGCCGTTGCGGGGCTAAACTATCATCTTCCCTGCGGCTGCTTTGCTTTGAATGATACTGCCGATATGCTTGTTTACCGCTATACGGTTCCGATCCTCGCGGATCAGGATGAGACTGCCATAAAGAAGATCATGCTCACCTCTGTGGATGCTGCGATCAATACGGCTGACAGCTTCGAGAGTTATCTTATGCTTGTTTTAGAGGGCAATATGACTCCCGAAGAAATGATAAAGATGATAAAGGGCAATGCAAATAACGATGAAGCTTAGGAAGGGGTGGGAATGATATGCCACATGATGAACAGGACACAACAATACAAAAAGCACCCGTAGAGCTTCAGGAAAATGTGCAGGAGCAGAAGGAGGCCGAGAAGGAGCAGGTCAAGGAAAAAAAGATGAGCTCCTATATGAATGTCGGAGATACCATGCTGGAGCACATGGACGCGCCTCTGCAAAAGCAGTTAAAGAAGCTGCCGGAGTTAAAGGACCTTAATAGACCGACGAAGAAAATGGTTGTTGCGGCTCATAAGGATCTGGGCTTAATCGTGTCGCAGTACAGCTGGAAGCACCCGAAACGAGTTAAGAAGGCCAAGGCTAAATTCAAAAAACAGGAGCAGCTTTTAGCAAAACAGAACAAGACTTATGAGCCGGATGATGAATTCCTTGAGATAGAGATAAACAGGATCATGAACCTTGATCTGACAAAGCTCCTGTACGAGGAGGACGAGAAGGGAGCGGATGAGGTTCTCCTGAAGCATTGGGACAGGCTTCATCAGACCTTTGCCTACATTGATTCCTGCGCTGAGCATCTGCAGGCCGATAAGGCGAAAGAGAACCTGACCGATTTTCAGAAGGATGATCTGTGCAGGCAGGAGGCTCACATCAAGGCGCTGGTTGATGTGAGAACCTACTATCAGGTTCAGGAAGCCCTGATGAAGAACAGATATTATGCTCTTTTGCCGAGAGAAGAGATGAAGAACATCTCGGAGAATAACTTAAGAGTTTACATAGCAAAGCTTTATGAGAAGAGACCGGGGGAGAGGAATGTCGAGCTGATAGACTACTATCAGAACCTTCTCAGACTGAAAACTCTCGGCATAACCGACGGCAAGAGCTTAAAGAAAAAGCAGGACCGCTACTACAGGGAGCTTTCCGGAGCAAAGCTTGAAGACAGGCGCAACGCAAAGGATGAGATGAACAAGATCTACGATGCGTACAAGAAGCTTCTTGATGTGTGGACCAAGAAGGGTTCACTTTATAACCTTTCCGAAATGTACAAGCGGGAGGATCAGTTCTTCGGAATCCTCGGCAAGGACATAGAGAAATTCAAGGAAGACAGCGGCTTTACCGAGAAGAGAACCCTTATCAGACGCTACAACGAGTGGAAGGCCAGAAAGGAAAGAGATAAGGATAAGAAGTATAACGAAACCATAGGAAACTATGTGGAAAAGAACATGGACGGTGAGTCCGTCCCGTTTGAGAAGAGAGACAATCCGCTTGAAGGCATAACCTTAACTCCTGCACAGAAGGACGGAATGCAGAGGATACAGGGACTTCTCTTAAGGCGGGCATGGCAGGAGAGAAACTCCAAGGACTCCTTCGTGTACAGCTTTCTTCAGACTCCGCCCGAGCAACAGATTGTTGTCTTTTACCTTATCGAAAAGGGCAAGGAGAAGAGCGCCGTACCCGCTGATCTCTACACGGCGATAAATACCTATGAGCCGAATCTGGACGCTTTTCGCGAGAAGATCAACGCAAAGCTTCTTTCTTTGGATAGCACTCAGTGGAGTAAGATGAGCTTTGCCGTTCAGGCAGTGAAGGAATTAAGCAGTGAGATAAAGGACTATGCCGATCTTAAAAATGCGACGCAGAAGGCGGACAATGAACTGATCGCTGTCGAGAAGGATAACAGCGACGCCAAGCTTCAGGGAAGGAAGACCATAGAGGCCATATCATACCATACCGCAGCATTAAAGCAGATGTACAGCAACTCGGGCTTAGGAGACGATATGCCGCCTGATCTTGCACAGGATGAAAAGCTCAGGCAGAGAATGTACACCGAGTATGACAGGGTTATGGAGCTTACCGAAAAGCTTGTCAAGATAATCGAGGATAACCCCGAGCTTGCGGCCGAGATAGAAGCAAGTGATAAAGCGTTTAAAGAATCAAAGTTCGAGGAGAAGAGAGAAAAGGGTTTTTTCGCCAAGACCTTCGGTGTAGGCAAGACGTACAAGCAGGCTTTCAATATCACAAATACTGTTGACGGTATCGGCTTTGGGGCCATAGGTTTTCTTTCGGGGACCGTTAAGAAGTTCCGAAGCGAAAACAAGTATTACAACTCATCCTTCAGTTCACTCTCCGAGCTGGCGTCCATAGTCGGCTTTATAGACAATATAGTCGGAGCGTTCGACATGAAGAAGGAGGAAACCGTCTCGCTGTCGGATAATATAATTAAGTGGACAGGCAAAGCAAACAGCTTGGTGGGAGGAGCCAAGGGACTTGTGTCCGGTGGCTTGAAAATCTTAAAATACACCCGGGTTGTCGATACAAAATCTAAAACAGTAGTTAAGATGAATACGGGCTTTGATGCGATCAGTCTTATCACAAGCGGAGTATCGGTCGGTCTCGGGGTTGCAAAGCTCGGAAGTATTGTTGACTCGGGTAAATCCATAAAAGTCGGCAATAAGATGCTGGAGCAAAGAAAAAAGAACAATAATAATTCAAAGGATGATGAGAAGCTGGCCCGGTTCTTTAAGCATCAGGGCAGGGAAAACAAGAGAATGACAGTATCAGCGGCTTTTGATATCGCTAAGGAAGTAATAAGCTTTACTACGAGTCTGTCCGGTCTGACAGGCATCCTTGCGCCGGTTGCCGGCATATTGAAGATTGTTAACGGAGCAGCCGGGTTTGCGTTCAATCTGCTTTACAACAGCAGGAAGAGAAAGGCTAACATCAAGAAGGCTGTGGATGAGTACTTAGGCGTGGACAAGATGATTGAAGGCCTGAAGGAGAGAAAGATAATACTTGACGAAAAGGTCGACGATAAGACCAGAAAGATGGTCAGGGATGAGGCTTTGGGCCGGCTTGGTTATGCGACACATAAGGAGTGCTTTAATGACATATGCCGTCAGTTTGCAAAGCTTATCTACGGTAAGATCTTTCTGGGCGAGTCAAAGGATGCGGATGAGTGGAACATGTACAACAGAGCCCTCGGATCTCTTGGGTTTGACATGGTAAAGTACAAGAAGGACTTCGGTACCGATCCGAAACCGTCCTTTAATGCGATACTTACAAAGGTCTTAGGCTAAGGGGGGGGCGCGATTATGGAGATTACAAGAATAACAGAGAAAAACGAAGCCGCATTTGAACATGTGTTGAATGACACTTCGCAGAAGGCGTACCCCAATATGGTGAGAATCGGTGCGGTAGACGATGACAAAAACGGAGTTGCGGCTCTTTCGGCGCTTATTGATGCCGATTTTATTGAGATTACTTCATTGTATGTGCAGCCTAAGTATAGGAAGCAGGGTTATGGCAAGGCTCTTATTGATACTCTGTGTGAAATGGCAAAAGGCGATTACACAGCAATAACTGCCTATGTGCTGAATGATGACGAAACAGAGGAATTCCTTGAAGAAATGGGCTTTGATTTGTTTGATTCAACGGAATTCTACTATGTGAGATTAGGCGCGCTGCTTCGCGCGGAGAAGTGCAGAAGAGCTCTTTTGGACAATGATACGGATGAAATAAAAAACATATCGGAGCTCGATGCTAAAGAACAGAAAATTTTTTCTCTGTTTTTATCCGAGAACGATATGCCTGTGCAGGGCGGCTATAATCCGGAATGGAGCACGGTAAGATTTGACGGGAATGAGGTTGCGGATCTTGTTCTGGCGGAATGCATGCAGAATGATGTTATGATTATATGGCAGAGCTTTGACAGGAAGAATCCCAAAAGGATTGCAGATCATATGACAAAGCTTATAAGCCTGATTGAGTTTCAGGACAATATGGGAAATGATACCAGAATCAGTTTTACGGCGTACAATGAAAAATTCCTGGAAGTCTTAAGCATACTTACCGGCAATCCCGCTCATGTCAGCTTCGGCGGAAGATTCAGGAAGGGAATTAAGTTATTGTAGGCGCGGTTATAGGAGGTATTATGTCAGACAGTATACAGAATGAAAACGGTGTGATCATAAAGAAGCTTACGTCTGAAAATATGCATGAGTATGAGAAGCTGATTCCGCCCGATGTAGTGGAGAATTCCGTGGATCGCGAACACCACAAGGGTGTTGCGCTATACAGGGAAGAGGACGGCGAGCCGCTTTGTATCCTTATGTGCGCGACCACGGGAGCAGGCTGGGACGGCAATGTTAAGGCGCTTGTTATAGAGTGGATCTATGTTGCGGAAGCCGAAGCATTTAACATTCTTCTTGATAAGGTCAGAGAGGAGGCCGCTAAGGAGGATGTTGTCAGGCTGAGAGTGGAAATCCCTAAAGATGATACCGTGAAGAAACAGATGCTTCTTGATAACGGCTTTGAGATGCACAGCAGGGAAAGCCTTATCTTAGAGACGAGTGTAAATGAGATTGCGAAGATTAAGCAGTTTCAAGGAAATATCAAGGGTGATGTGGTGCCCATAGATGAGCTTTTTACAAGAGAATTCAGAAGAGCTTTGACCAACTTCATCTTCCACGGAGCAAGAGGACTGCTCGAGGATGCGGAAACCTTGCCTATGACCTGGTTTGATCCGGAGCTTTCCTGCTGTTTCAGGACGGGAGAGAAGATAACGGGCATGTTCCTGGTCAAGAGGACAGTAAGCGGAATACTGATACCGGTTTTGATGTTTGCTTTTGAACCGGATGCCGGGGTAAAGCTGATGATGCTGCTAAGGTATTTTGTGCAGACGGCGGAGGATATCATGCCGGGGGATACAAGGGTATTGTTATGCCGGTTTAACGAGAATGTCAGAGCGCTTACGGATAAGCTCCTGCCGGGCAAAAAAGGGGCAGATGTACTTTATTTTGAAAGAGATGTATAAAACCGGTTACGGAGGGTGCATCAGGTACTTCGGTCCCGCATATTAGATTTTTTTCTTGTTTTTTTAAAGGATAGAGGTTAAAATGAACAAGTTAATTATTTCTATCTATGGAGCGCACTATGGAGATTAGAAAGATCACTGATGACAATATAGATGAATATGAGGACTTTATCGATGAGGATATCGCTCAGAGTATAGGTCGTGAGTTCTACAGGAGTATAGCCATTCACGATGACGGTGAGGAGGAACCGGTAGCTGCCGTTGTCTGGGAGTTAAAGGACTTTGAGGAGGACCGGGACACAGAGGCTGAAATCGAGTGGCTTTACATCAAGGACCCGAAAGCCGGCGATATGCTTATGGAGGAATATAAGAACGAAATCATGGATGACGAGGTGAAACGGAGCTTTTTTGAGTTTGAGTCGATGGACAAGAATTCCTCGGCCGTTATAAAAAAGTCCGGTTTTACCGCAGAGAAGGCTGAGAGCCGTGACATAGTCGTGACGGTGGAGGATCTGAACAATCTTTCTCTGGTCAAGAAGAAAACTCCGCCTTATATTACCAGCATAAACGACCTGATGGTTCGTCAGTTCAGAAAAGGCATTACCAACTGTCTCTTTCATAGCAGGAAGGGTATCCTTGAGGATTTGGCGTTTCTTCCGATGAGTTGGTATGATTCGGATGTCTCATGCTGTGTTCAGACAGATGAGAAGGTGAACGGCTTTCTTTTGGTTCACAGAAAGGCTTCGGGGGCGCTTGTGGTCGATTTGTTGTTTGCCTTAGAGCCTGATGCGAAGATTAATCTTCTCAACATGATACGATATTCCATAAATGCAGCTTATGATAAATTCCCACCCGAAACAGAAGTCATATTGCGAAAGCATAACGGTATGACGGAAGCACTTATACATAAGCTCTTCCCGAATAAGAAGGGTGCTGAAGTGATAAAGGGCGAGAAAAAAGAGGAGTACGAGTAAAGAGATATGGAGCTTTCACACAGAAATTATGCCAGCCTGTTTTTGAACGGCGCAGCTATATTCATATTATTGGGTATGATAGCCAATACAACTATCTACAGGAAGAGAGGAAGGAAGGACGATAAGCTCTTCTTTTTCATGATGCTTGCAGATATAGCGGTTGCCTTATGTGACAGTGTCGTCGCTTTGGCGAACGGACGTGACTTTACGGGCGCAAAGGCATTGAATTTAGCGGGTTACACCGGTATATACTTGGCTGAGTCGGTAGTGGCGTATCTTATGCCGCTTTATCTTATCTACAGATATACGAGAAAAGAAGAACTGTATCGCAGGGCGGCCTGCATCTCGATTATCCCTGCGGGAATCGTGTTTGCGGCTTATCTGATCGGGCTTCCATTCAAGCTTTTCCTATATGTCGATGACGACAATCAATATCAATACGGAAAGTATTACCTTATTCCGCTTTCCGTTTTGCTTGCTTATATGCTTGCGGGCTTTATCATTCCGATTGTAATAAAGGTTAAATCCGGCAGGCTTAAGCATATGCATATTTGGCTTTATCTGCTACCCGTAGCGGGGTTTGCCGTGCCGTATGTATTTAAGCTTGCGGCAAATGCATCGGTGGTCTATGCGGTTATCTTTGCATATCTGCATATGAGCGCAATGAATGAGGAATTTTTTGACGACAGATATGGCAGGGAGGCACGATTATGACGAAGTCAGAATTTGCATCGTGCCGACCGTTTGGGCAGGATTACGAAGTAATCATGCCATTACCTATTAAGGAGGCACGATTATGAGCTTTCACGGTGAGGTAATAACAACTCTATACGTCGAGGGCACGGCTCTTGCGCTTGTCATCGGTCTTATGGTCAATACTGCGGGAACCAGGAGAAAGGACGGAGTAAGAGATAAGATATTCAAGCTTCTGATTATCCATGCGTTGTTTTTGAGCGTAACCGACGCCTTAAGCTTTGGTTTCAGGTATCAGAGCTTTGACGGCGCAACGATTATCACACGGGTTTCCAGAAACTTAAACGAGGTTTTAGTGCTCGGGTTTTTATTTCACTGGATGATTTTCGTAGATTATCTTCTTTACGGAAGCAGGGACCATCTGGAAAGAAAGTACCGTCCCACAACTATTCCTATAATTGTATGTGTAGTGGCACTTTTTGTTAATACATTTACCAACTTCCTGTTTGAGTTTGACGATAACCAGATATTTATTGCAAAGCCTGCTTATTGGGTTATAGTTGCGATAGAGTATCTGTATATGCTTGATACGGTGGTGCTGCTGTTAAAGTTCTATGCAAAGTCCTCGGGGCCGAGATTTATAAGGGTGCTGCCTTTTATCGTTCCCTTTGTTGCAGGTTCTGTAATCAGCAGATTATCACCTTACGAGGTTCGTTCTCTCGGAATGGCGGTCGGTCTTGTGCTGCTTCATTTCTCTTTGATGAATGAGCGCTGCTACAGGGATGAGGAGACAGGCTTCTATAATGTAGCTTTTCTTAAATATATTGCGGGTTTTGCGGCGGAACACGATTCTGAAGGCGGTTGCTCCATAATCTTTGACGGAGCCGAAAAAGAGGAGGAGCTTGGAGCCATAATCAGGGATGAGCTGCCGGGCAAATGTGCCGTGGTGAATATGGGACACGGCAGATTCATGGTGCTTGCACAGACTCAGAGTAAAACCGCAATCAATCTTTTCATAAACGCCGTTAAGGAAGCGGCTCATGAGGAGAATATGGAGATAAGCGCAGATTACTCCATAAGAGATGCTTCGAACTCCGGAGAGACGTTTATTAAAGGCATAATCGAGAAAATATAATCAAAAAAATATAATCGATAATAAATAATCGAAGAAGAATATTCTGTGTTGAATATTTAATTCCGAAAGGAACTGAAAACGAAGTGAGAACAGACGAGAAGCAGTATTATGCTATATCCGAAGAATTAAATAATAAGCTTAAAGACAGAGGTTATCGACAGGTAGCTGTAGAGGATGAACCGTTATTTGATACATATTACGATAAGATGAACGCGCACTGGTCATCATCGACCTGTGTGTGCAATATGATATGCTGGCAGGATACATTCCCAACCTTCTTTAAGATAGCAGACGGCATGCTGCTTTGCTTAAATTATGTAAGCGAGGACGGCGTTTTGACCGGCATTCCTATGATAGGGGAGTACACCGAGGAAAGTGTGAAAAAGGCGGTTACCACACTTAAAAGCGATTTCGAGTACTTCGGTGAAGAATTCAGCATAATTGATGTGACCAACTGGATGCTTCCGTATTTTGAAAAGAGCGGTGTGGAATTCGAGGTGGACGACAGGCGTGATCTTATGGATTACGTCTTCACTCCGGAGATGTTCCTTGCCGGCATGGAAAAACAGGACGATCGTTATCGCTACAGATATTTTATGAGAAAGAATAACTATGAGGTTGTAGAAATCACGCCGGAGCATGCGGATGAAATTCGCGAGCTTATGGAGCGTATATGGTGCGAAGGCCTTTCATGCAGCCACTGCCATTACGGATGTTTGTCTAACGTGGTAGTCACCTTGACTAAGGTATTCGACAAGTTGAGAGTGCACGGCTTGCTGGTGCGCGTGGACGGTAAGGCGGTCGGTTTTGCGATGTGCAGCGTAAAAAGAGATTTCTGCGTGTTTCAGTACAAGAATGCCGACAATCGCATTAAGGGCCTGAATGAGTTTCTGTTAAGAGAGACCTTTGACAGATATATGGGCGGCGTCACCGAGATAAATTACACAGAAGATATAGGTTTGGAGAACTTAAGACGTTACAAGATGAATATGGCGCCGGAGTTTAAGCTTTCCTCAAAAATGATACTTACCGCAAAGGGATAAAGAATATGTCGTTAGCAAAATCCGGTATAAAAATGTCAACCGGTATAAATATTATCAAGAAATCAAGAACGCTTCCGATGATTATTGTGATGATCGCACTTGTCGGAACAGTATTTTTTGTATACAAGTATAGTAAGTGGTCCAGGATTAATCCGTTTACCGCATACGAATACGAGGATGTTGCATCGGCCACAAAGGACAGAGAAGGTAATACTTATGTGATAGCCGGTTCAGGCAAGGATATCCTCAAGATATCACCGGACGGAAAACTGGTTGCAAAAATATCGGGAAGTGACAGCGGCTTTTCCGGCGCAACGCATATTGCTGTCGGAGGTGATGAAAGAATTTATGTACACACCGTCAATTATTCGGAGGGTGTGCACATAGGAGACGAGGGGCTTATCCGTTTTGATAAAGACGGAAAGCGGGATGAGAGCTTTAATGTTACTGTATTCTGTATGGGTGGTGACTTGAAGCAAAATATCGCCGGACTGATACCTACGGAGAACGGGCTGATATATATCCGCAAGGAGAGCTTCGGAATAGCCCTTTATAATCAGGATAAGCGATTTATAGATACATTTTCGCTGGCAGATGCTGATGAAAACGTTATATCCGTGACCTATGACAAGGCATCGGACACTTTGTATTACACAACATATTCGGGACAGGTATTCTCTTTTACAAAAGGCGGTGAGCCGAAGGAGATATTTAAGTGCACGGATATAGAGGGAAGCATACCCCAGGATATATGTCTTTGCGACGGAAGAATATATGTGGCGGATGTAGGTCTCAAAAATGTTTTGGTTTGGTCATTGAAGGATAAAAGCTGGAGCGTTGTAACTGAGGCTAAGCCGGTATACGACAGAGAGGTTGCTGCCGTTATTACCGCCGGAACGGGCGGCGTTGTTCTTACATCGGAAAACTCGGTGTATGATGTTACGACGGAGACGGTAATATGTCAGGATTATCCGGACTTGTCAACCATGAGTCTGATCAAGGTGCTGGCTATATGGGTTGCCAGTATTTTATGCGCCGTTCTTTTGATATTATCGGTTGTAACCTTTTTTATCCATATGAGCGGAAGCTCGAATACAGGTACACAGATAACCTTCGGAATCATTATTGTCGTGACAGCCATCGGAGCGTTATTCCTAGGCACGCTTTTCCCAAATTTCCAGGAGCAGTTCGAGAATGAGGTGTACGCAAGGGAACAGCAGGTTGCCAAGACAATCATTAACTCGATAGAAGATTATTCGGTATTTGATATAAAGGGTCCCGCGGATAGCGAGCTCCATAAGTATCCTGCTATTAAGATGACTGTAGACTTCTCCTTCTTAACAGGTGAGATAGATGATTTTTACTGTATGATATATCATTTTGACGGTGATACGGTAAGGATAGTTTATTCTCTTGAAGACATATATTTCGGGTATCCGTCCGACTACACGATGGAGGAATTAGAGGATCTCAGTGTCGGCGAATTTCAGAGAGTTAAAAGCAGTACGAGCCAGGGTACATATATCTATGTTATGTACCCGTACACAGATGATAACGGTGAGATAGCAGGCTTTATAGAGGTTGGTACCGATACCGAGAAGATAAGCGAAAAGAATATAGCGCTTTTAAAACGACTTATAATAAACGTTCTTGCCATGATTGTTGTCTCGGTGCTTGTAGTGATTGAGGCTGCATCCTATATAAGAGGAAAAGCAAAGGTTGACCTGATGATAGCGGAGGGGAAGACCGTTGACAGGCTTCCTCCCGAGCTTTTCAGATTTATAGTGTTCATCATATTCTTCTTTACGAACCTTACCTGCGCGATTCTTCCGATTTATTCGATGAGGCTGGCACAGGATCTGTGGGCGGGCGGAAAAGAAGCGGAGCTTTTCGCGGCTATCCCGATATCGGCAGAGGTTTTATCCGGAGCAATATTCTCCGCTATAGGCGGCTCGATTATTAGAAAGCTAGGCAACAAGAGGACGATAGCATTAACCTCGGCGCTCTTTACAATAGGACTTGCTTTAAGGGTTGCGCCAAATCTGGTGACGTTAACCTTAGCGGCGTTTGTTCTCGGGGCGGGCTGGGGCGTGCAGCTTCTGATGGTAAATGTACTTATTGCGAGATTGCCCGAGGAAGAGAAGGACAGCGGTTATGCTCATTACAACATAGCTTCGCTTGCCGGCGCGAACAGTGCTGTCGTTTTGGGTGGTTTCCTTGTTCAATGGATAAGCTACGACCAGCTTTTTGTTATAACCGCGGTTTCAAGCGTAATGCTTTACTTTGTTTCGAGAAAGTACCTTGTTGATGTGCAGATTGATGACGATGACAAGACCGAGGATGAGGAGGGCATGAAGAAACAGCACATCAATGCCTTAAGGTTTGTGTTTAAGCCGAAGGTCTTGATATTCTTCCTCTTTATGCTGACGCCGCTTTTGATTGCGGGATATTTCCTGCAGTACATGTTCCCGATAATCGGTTCAGAGTGGGGCATATCGGACACCTATATCGGCTACTCCTTCGTGTTGAGCGGACTGTTCTCGGTAATTTTCGGTTCGAAGACCACGGAGTTCTTCTCAAAGAGACACAGGAAAGGCATAGGGCTTTTTATCACGGTGGTTATCTATGCTTTGGCATTCCTGCTGGTGGCCGAAAAGCAGACCGTTGTCTCGCTTTATATAGCGCTTGTGATGCTGGGTATAGCTGATAGCTTCGGCATACCGCTGCTTTCGAATTATTTTACGGATCTAAAGGAGGTAGCACTGGTCGGTTATGACAAGGCCTTCGGAATCTACAGCCTGTTTGAGAACGGTGCTCAGTCTCTCGGCTCACTGGTGTTCGGTTCCCTGTTTATCATAGGTGTTGATAAAGGCCTTAAGATACTTCTTGCAATACTGCTTTCAATGGCATTCATATTCCTTATTACTTCCTTCTTCGGAAGAGGAGAAAAGGTAAGTACGAAGAAGGAGGCCTCAGAAACATAAATGGACGCTAATTTTGAAGAGAAAAAGAAAAGCAATAAGCTCTCAAAGAGAATAACGAAGTTCATAGTGACTATTATGGTTCTCATAGTAATGGTCATACTTATCGGTTCGTCGATAGCTT
Source organism: Lachnospiraceae bacterium (assembly GCA_017525525.1). Lineage (GTDB taxonomy): Bacteria > Bacillota > Clostridia > Lachnospirales > Lachnospiraceae > Coprococcus_C. The sequence continues at coordinate 12,473 of JAFXSQ010000072.1, forward strand.
CGTTTATCCTTACTACCAGGGTGTATAAAGAAAAAACCATGCAGGTCGCCGAAATTCTGGCCAAGAAATTCAATGGCGCCGATATGATGGAAAGAATACACGATATCGTTGTTACCGATGAGTATCAGGAGATAAGAAGCAGGGCGGAGGCAGAGGATAATGACCAACTCATAAGGGCCTATTTTGTAAAGCAGGGCGACGCCTTAATGGAGCTTGTGTTCGTCGATTTGTTCAACTCGCTGAATAAAGAGGTTGAAGCCCTACAGCAGGACATGGATGTGAAGTTCCTGTACATTTCCATCATAGAGGACGGCTATTCGTACGACATATTCGACCCTGATGAGCAGTACTTTGCAATAGGCAGGAAAACGGAGCTTTCCAAGTATTTCAAGGATGTTAAGGGAAACGAGAGGATAGAGCCGCGTACCTCCTGGTCAGAATACGGATGGCTGTCTACGGGCGGTGTGCCGATAACCGATTCCGAAGGGAAAGCGGTTGCGGTTGCCTTCTGTGACATAAGCATGAACAAGGTTCTTACGGACTCGCTTATGTTCTCGCTGGCGGTTGCCAGTGTGGCGACAGGCGCGCTTGTGCTTACATCCCTTATCTTAAAAAAGATGGTTCAGAGAAGAATCACGGCGCCGATAGAGCTGCTTACCGATGCCAATGACAGATTTGCCAAAAAAAACAGCGGAAGATATACCAAGGAGGATATAATTCAGCTTGATATAAACACCGGAGATGAGATAGAGGAGCTTTATCACGCGACTAGGTTCATGCAATCGAGTCTGATTGATTACATGGATAATCTTACGAGGATGACTGCGGAAAAGGAGAGATTAGGCGCTGAGCTTAATGTCGCGACACAGATACAGGCGGATATGCTTCCGAGAATTTTCCCTCCGTTCCCGGAAAGAACTGATTTGGATATATATGCCTATATGACACCTGCCAAGGAGGTCGGCGGAGACTTCTACGATTTCTTCCTTATCGACGAAAAACATTTGGGATTGGTAATGGCGGATGTATCCGGAAAGGGAGTCCCGGCGGCGCTCTTCATGGTTATAGCCAAGACGCTTATCAAGAACCGAGCATTAAACGGTGAGCTTTCGCCGGCCGTTATCCTATCGAATGTTAACGACCAGCTCTGCGAGGGTAATGAGGCAGAGCTATTCGTAACGGTATGGCTGGCGATAATCGATCTCAAAACCGGTAAGGGTAAGGTGGCCAATGCCGGGCATGAACACCCTGCCATAAGAAGGGCGGACGGAAAGTATGAGCTTTCGATATACAAGCATTCGATGGCTTTGGCAACTATGGAGGGATTGTCCTTTAAGGAACATGAATTTCAGCTTTACCCGGGCGACAGCGTATTCGTATATACCGACGGCGTATCCGAGGCGACGGATGCGAACAACGAACTCTTCGGTACGGACAGGATGCTTGAAGCGTTGAATATCGATCCGGATGCCTCTCAGGAGCAGATATTAAAGAATGTTAAAAAGAGTGTTGACGAGTTCGTGGGCAAAGCGGATAAGTTCGACGATTTGACAATGCTAGGATTTAAATACTATGGAAGTAAAAAGAATAAAGGGGTGATAACTATGAGCGAAAAGGCAAAGGAACTTGATGTTGATGCAACGGATGATATGCTGGAGACTGTCATCAATTTTGTGAATGACGAACTTGAAAAGGCGGGAGCTGACATGAAATCTACAACCCAGATAGACATAGCGGTTGAAGAGCTTTTTGTCAACATAGCTCATTATGCATACAACCCCGAGACAGGTCCGGCCAAGGTCAGGGTAGAGGTTGATGACGATCCTCTTGCGGTATCCATTACCTTCTTCGACAACGGAATTCCGTACGATCCGCTTGCTAAGCCGGATCCGGATGTAACTCTTGACGTCTCCGAAAGACAGATAGGAGGTCTTGGCATATTCATGGTTAAAAAGAGTATGGACAATGTGGAGTACGAGTACAAGGATGGCCAGAACATACTTAAGATTACAAAAAAATTGTAGAATATGTCGTTAAAAGGATATAAAATTATTGCTATTTTTTGTAAAAAGTGATAAAATTTTGCGTGTGTGTTGTTAGGGATGAATAGGCTTTTTGTGTAAAGTTCGATGAAAAGTTTAATGAAAAGTTTAATGAAAAGTTTAATGAAAAGGCGCGCTCTGTGTCATTCTGGGCGAAGCGAAGAATCTTAATTAAGAGGTACAACGTTATGATCGGTATCATAGGTGCAATGGAAGAAGAGGTTGCAATCCTGAAGGACAGGATGGAAAACTGTACCGTAACTACAATAGCTTCCATGGATTTTTATGAAGGAATTCTATCGGGGAAGGAGGCTGTTGTCTGCCGCAGCGGTATAGGAAAGGTAAATGCGGCGGTATGCACACAGGTTTTGCTTGACAGGTTTAATGTCGATACGGTTATTAATACAGGTATTGCGGGCAGCCTGAATTCGACAATCGATATAGGAGACATCGTTTTGTCTGTTGACACGCTGCAGCATGATGTGGATGCAAAGGGCTTCGGTTATGAACCGGGAGTGATTCCGAGAATGGAAACCTCGATTTTTAAGGCTGATGAATGGCTTGTTGCGCTTGCGAAGGAGTGCTGTGAGAGAGTAAATCCGGACATAAAGGTATTTACCGGAAGGGTTTTGAGCGGTGATCAGTTTATATCAGACAAGATACTAAAAGCGAGACTTACCTCTTTCTTCAGAGGAGATTGTACGGAGATGGAGGGCGCCGCGGTTGCGCAGGCGGCATACCTAAACCACATTCCTTTTGTAATAATAAGGGCTATTTCGGACAAGGCAGATGATTCGGCAACGGAGGATTATCCGGTGTTTGAGAAAAAGGCTATAGCTCACTGTGTGGCTCTTGTTACGGAGCTGCTCAATAAAATGTAACAAAAAGACGAGGACATCATGCTGATAGAGGGGAACGATTATAATAAAATCCTGCTTGTGTATTCGATAGCCGTTACGGTGGCGCTTTTGGGCATCGTATGTTTTTTAATTGTTTCAAGCAGCAAGAAAAAGGCTCAGGCGGAGCGCATGGAGAAGGCGAAGCTTGAGATTATGTTCAGCCAGATTAGACCTCATTTTGTATATAATGTTCTTAATTCTATCTATTATCTGTGCGAGATAGATCCGATGAAGGCTCAGAGAGCCATAGAGAATTTTGCGGATTATATGCGCACAAACCTTGATTCCATTGACGGACAGAGCTTAGTCACCTTCGACGAGGAGATGACACACATAGAAAAATATATGGAGCTTGAGAAGATGCGCTTCGGCGACGATCTCACCATAAAATACGATATTAAGGTAACGGATTTTAAGCTGCCGTCCCTTTCTATACAGCCTCTTATGGAAAACGCGGTTAAGCACGGTGTGGGCGCAAGCGAAAACGGCGGCAGCGTAATGCTGGCGACCGAAGAAACGGACACTGATTATGTAGTAACCGTAAGCGACTCCGGGGTGGGCTACAATCCTCATTTCAAGAACAAATCCAAGGATGACCAGGGGGGCAACAGATCGCATGTGGGTCTTCAGAATGTCAGGGAGAGACTTGATATCATGTGCGGCGGAAAGGTGGATATCTACACTACAGACGGCACCGGCACAAGGGTTGTGGTCAGAATTCCGAAGGAGAGCAAGGCAGGAAAAAAGTACAAATGATAAATCGAACAGGGGGTGAAGGATAGTTGGAGATTATTGCAGTTGACGACGAACAGCTTTCGTTAGACGGACTTATTGCTGCATTAAGTAAAGTAAATATTGACGCCAATGTGATGGGCTTTAAAAAGGCCTCAGCCGCGCTGGAATATGCATACAAGCATAAGATAGATGTTGCTTTTTTGGATATTCAGATGCGTGGAGTGAACGGCATGGAGCTTGCGGCAGATTTGAAAAAGCTCCACCCGTACATTAATGTAATCTTCACCACGGGCTTTTCGGAATATGCGGGTGAGGCGCTGAGTATGCATGCCAGCGGTTACATCATGAAGCCCATTACCGCAGAGAAGATTAAGAAGGAGCTAGCAGATCTTCGCTATAAGGGCGGACAGGAGGTGTCCAAGAAGAAATTCAAGATAGTGACCTTCGGCAACTTCGCGGTGTTCGATGGGGAGAATCCCGTGAAGTTCAAGTACAGGAAGAGCTACGAGGTCTTGGCATACCTTGTTGACCGACACGGATCCTTTGCCTCAAACGGAGAGCTTATCGCTGCTCTATGGGAGGATGACGGCGACTATGAAGGAAGGATATCCTACCTGAATAACATCCGGGCCGACATCAAAAACACACTGGCGGCGCTTGGGTACGGTGATATCATTTTAAGACAACGAGGGCATCTTGCGATAGATGTGAACGAAGTGGATTGTGACTACTTCCGGTACATAGGCGGCGATAAAGAGGCGCTGAAGAGTTATCATGGCGAATATATGAGCCAATACAGCTGGGCTGAGCTTACCAACGCAAGTCTGATGAACGAAACCGGTCTACTGTGACTATAGTGTGACCGAATAAAAGATATAATAAAATGATTTATAATGCAGAAAGGGAGTTAGCATATGAACAATAACAAGCTCTATCCATTTGAGAGAAACAGGTATTATGCGGGCAAGATGCTCACAAGCTCGGATTTCCAGACGGAGCAGACTTATTTTAACAATAAGAGACGTTTCCTGAATACCCTTATGTACGGCGCGGGGATTGTGTGCGGTCTCGGTGTATTCTCTTTGGACGACCTCTCAATCCTAGTAGAGAGCGGCGTGGCCATCGACGGTATGGGAAGGGAAATTGTCATCGAGTCCTCGGTGGTTAAGAAGCTTTCAGCGGTTGACGGCTTTGAAAAGCTGAAAAGCAACGATGTCAGCCTGTGCCTTTCCTATCAGGAGAAGGAGGTACATACGGTTTACGCCATCAATCAGGTCAACACCGACAAGGAGTATGAGTACAACCGTATAGCAGAAGGCTATAAGCTTTTCCTTATCGACAAGTCCGATATTCCGCTTTCCTTCGAGATGGAGTCTGAATTTTTAGCAAAGGGTGAGCTTTTTGAGGATGAGAACTTCCGTATAGAGATGATGATGCCTGCGACGGTAAGCCGCGGCAAGAATGTGAAGATATCCTTGAAGGTAACCAAGATATCAGACAAGGATATAAGGTTCTCCTACCAGGGTAAGCTTCAGATACCCGCATTTACCGCACCGGATGGCTCAAGAGAGATAGATGTAGCGATAAACGATTTGATGCTCGAGCCGGGAAGGTCAAAGGATTTTGACTATTGGATGGCAGTTGACGAGACCCCGGCATTAGAAACCAATGTTATCTTAAAGAGCGGTTCAGCCAGCGCCTTCGAGAACGGCGAGCAGATTACGGCCCCCGGCAACTTCACGTTGAGAGTTCTTCTTTCGGACGCAAAGCCGAGAGAGCTTGTTACCACTGAGATTGGCCGTATGAACCTTGAGATGAAGGGGATAGGAACTCAGGGCGATTATATAAGATTGGCAGACTTAAAGCTTGTAAGAACGGATCAGGCTTACATCATAGAACAGGTTACCGAGGCTCAGGTAAAGAGATACGTAACCGCGCCTTCACAGGAGATGCTTCGCGAATCCTACATGGAGTTCTTCAACAAGGAGGCGGATATTGCTCCCGGAGTTGTACAGATAAGCGGCGTTGCGCCCGAACGTCCGGGTAGAAACTATGAGTCAAGACAACCCCAGCTTGCTACGGGCGTCTTAGAGATTCCTCTCGGCGAGAATCCGAGAAAGGGCGAGATTTATTACTCCGGCGAGATTATGCATGGTTTAGGCAGAGGCAATGTGTATGTGGAGGTCGGTTATGAATTCTTAAATGACGACAGCTCCATAGCCTCAAGCGCAAAGAGCACCATCTTCGGCAATCCCGAGTTCTTCAACGGCGAGCAGATGACCGTTGTGAATGCCGAGACTGCCATAAGAGTATTGAATGATAAGGGAAGCTTTATAGTAGCCGCAAAGCTTCTTGAGAATGTTGATTATCTTATGCTCACCTATCGTTGGGTTGCGGTTAAGTTCCCGGCAGGCAACGACCTTGAGCTTGAGGAGGATGTAACGGGCAAAAGCATCTCTGCTGTTACGCCGACGGTTGTTCTCGGAACCAAGGAGAGTCATTTCTTCGGAGTAGAGTACCACAACATGGATGCGGTATCCATTGCTTACGAGCTCACGGAGCCGGGAAGCGGCGAGATTACTGCGGACGGTATCTACACTGCTCCAAACAAGGAAGGCGTATACGAGATTTGCATTTACTGCACGGATATGCCGATTATTTGTACCTATGCTTACGCGATTGTTAAGAAGAAGGGTCTGGAGTAAAACTATATGGTATTTCAGTCACAGAAAATGCAGCTCCAAAGCGTTAGAGTGGTCTTAAAGAACCCTGTAAACGAGCTGTATGTATGCAGAAATTTGAATGAGAGCGGAGGAGGCTTCTACTCCGTAATATGCGTCAAGGATCACGAGGTCGTAAAGCGCTTTCTCTCTATATGCGAGACCACGGAGGTCAAGGGAGATTTCTTCGTGGACTGCTTTTCCGACGGGGATAACCAGATAATAGTTTTCCCCTACAACAAGGAGAGAAATCTGTTTGATTTTTATCGTCCGGATGTTCTGTCGCTTGCCGAGTGCGAGGATGTGTGCATCAACGTGATTATTGCCTGCATGAGCGCCAAATTGCCTTGGCAGCTGCTTTATCTTATCTTAAAGCAAAGGCAGCTCAATCTGTCTCGCGACGGTTCGGTGTACCCAAGCTATTTCATCGATTTTTCGGAGCTTAAGGATGATGCTTCGGAGAAGGATTGTACCGTAAGATGCGCGGAGATACTTCTTGAGCTCTTAAGGCCGAAGGAGGGCAGACAGGCAAACAGCTTGAAGCTTCTTGACAAGAAGGTGGGCAAGCAGAGCTACACGAAATTCGTTGAGCTTTACAAGGATGTCAGGATTTCGGCGGCGCCGCGTGAGAAGGCAACCCTTTGGAGACGTATTAAAGCGTGGTTTTCACGAAACAAGGACAAGCTTTTTAAGATATTGCTTTGGATAAGCATTATTCTTGCGCTTTTTGTAATCTTGTCGTTTTTAACGCAGCTGATATTCGGAGATGTTCCATGGCTGAGACTGTTTATTAAAACCTTCGAAACCATAGGAACCGAGAGTTTGCTGCAATAATAAAAGATTCTTCGGACCGTGTCCTCAGAATGACACATTTTATATACTGTTATCCTGAGTGAAACGAAGGATCCTAATGATAGGAGATACTATGTCAAAAAGATTAGTTACAACGTTGATTATAATATGGACACTGCTCGGTGTTCTTGCGATGGTATGGTACTATGCGCCGGCTGCAAGTAAGACAGACGGTATTACCACCTATGACGATTATGCGGTTACGCAGAGCAATGTATATATTTCGGCCGCTGCGGACGGCTATTCTATTGTATACAAGCTCACTCCGGGCGGAGCTCTGGACGATTACTGGCTTCAGAGAAGAGATGCATATTACAAGAAAATTGAGTTGTTCGGAATAGAAAAGATTGTATATAAAGATGATCTTTATGCTGTATGCCGCGGACTCTTTCATGCCGGTGGCACGGATAACTTAGGCTACAGGGTTATAAGGTTTGACGAGAAGCTTGTTCCCTGTATGGACAGCGGATGGCTTGTGATAGACGGACATGTGACAGGCTTAAGCGCAGATGAGGACAGGCTTTACATTACAGGTTTAAGCCCCGATGATACAAGGCTTGCCGTGTATGAGATAAAATATGATGACCTCAAGGAGATAGAGACTAAGAAGAAAAATAAGTCCTCAGAGAGCAAGAGCGGCAATTCAAACAAGGACAGTGACGAAGAGGATGAGGAATTCGTCGAACTGACTCCTGTTATGACTGATGTTGCCGATACAGGCAGAACGTATGTGGACGCATGCTACGAGCCTAGCAAGCTTCACGTGAGGTATGATAACCAGAGTGTTAACGAGGATGATTACTTCCTCGTGGATAAGAGCGCTGCAAACGCTTATGACAAGTTAAAGATCCCGGCGAAGCTCGTAAAGGAAGAATACGGTCTCTACCCGGGTTTAATAGTCCTTATATGGATTATAGGAATACCGGTTCTTGTGCTTATATGCGTTATCTTCCACAACAGAGGACATTTTATATATTCGGCTGTTATTATGACAGTGGTGATAGCTGCGGTTATTGCAGCGGGAACCTTCGCTTCGTTTGTAACAAGAGCAAACATAGCGGAAAAGCAGTATGCTGACTTTTCGGCTTATGTCTTAGGCAGCGTGTTCGATAAAATGGATTTAGCAGCAGTCGGCGAAGAGATGGGTGTCAAAGAGAGAGTAAGCTCCGACACCAGCGCCGAGGAGCTTGAAGCCAAGCTTAAAGCGTTCTACGACAGCGAGACCTGCAAGCAGATGCTGGCTGATTTCGATACAAAGGTAAGGCTTTCGGAAGAGGGCGAGGGTATATACGGCTTCGTGCTTGTTAAGAGATCTAACGGTGAGGTGCTGCTTTCCAATGTCGGGGCCTCGCGTGATTATATCGGACACTTATTCGGTAAGACCGCAGCGGATCTTGCGACCGCCAATTCCTCGGGTTCACATATAAGGACCGCATCCATTGATAACGGCAGGGTGGTGTTCCTTGCGAGAAGCCTTGATGAGCAAGGGCTTTACGGCTGCTCGGTAGTCGCGCTTTGTGATTACGGTCAGGATGTTATTGAAATAGCCCGAGAGAACAAGAAATACATTGATACGGCTATAAAGATATTCCTTATAGCTACGCTGCTTGTCATCTTCGTGCTTTATCTTCAGTCGAGGGATGTGCATCTTATTGCGCAGATGCTAAAGGCGATGGCTGAGGGAAAGAGCAACATCAAGAAGCCAAATGTAAGGGGCTCCGATCTGGTTGCCATGAAGAATAGCGTCTATGAGATAGAGAAGAATATAAGAAGCGTAAACAGAGCGAAATTCATGACCTTTGAGGCGTATTATCGCTTTGCTCCGAAGTCCATAGAGAAGATACTCGGCAAGAACTCAATTGTTGAGGTTGACGTAGGAGATGACACAAGACTCATGGGCACGGTAGCGATTGTTGCCACAAAGGGCAATGTGGTTGCCTTCCCTGAGAGGACTAACAGGATATTTGAGATTTTAGAGGAGAGCAGGAAGGAGCAGAACGGTATCTACATTACCTGCAACGAAACTCTTTCGTCGGCTCGTTTCCTCTTCGCAGACAAGAATTCCAATGCTGTTGCCTTCGGTAACGAGGTGCTTAACGGCACAAGAGAGCTTACCAACCGCGAGTATACCAATACATTGGTGTTACTCCACTATACTCGTTTCTCCTACGGTGTTGTGGGAACTAAGGAGCAGAGTGTGGCATACCTCGGTTCAAATGAGGTCGAGACCTTGGCAGCTTACACAGATTGGCTGAGAGGCTTCAGGCTTTCTTATGTGGCAACAGGTTCGGTAATCGAACATGAAAACTGCGGAGATGTGAGATACATAGGCTTTATTATTGCAAGCGACAAGACCAAGATAGACCTCTATGAGTTACTCAGCGGGTCGAGCACAAGGGTTAAAGAAGCAAAGAAGAAGCTTGCAAAGCCTTTTGAGGATGCGTTGCAGCTCTTTTACGCGCAGGATTTCTTCCTCGCAAGAAATGCATTTACGGATATATTAAGAGACTTCCCGGAGGACGAGCTTGTAAAATGGTACCTTTTCGAGTGCGAGTCCAGACTCAACAACGATACGGAAGAGGTATTTACGGGCGCGCTTCACAAGTAATGTCGAACCGGGCATGATTACTGAGTAATCACGCCACTATAAATAATATTACACAAGGCAGGTGAGAAGAATAAATGGGCAATAATCTGTTCAGCGTAATGTGGAACGCCATAAAGGCGCGATTTACGCGTATAGTTACAAAGATAAGAATGTTCACACGTCCCGATTATATCAAGACACGTGTGATCGAGAAGATTCGTCAGTTCTTCCAACGCCTGTTTGACGTTAAACCACGTGATAAGGATGATTATTACGGCTTCTTCGGTTGGCTTGTGAGCAAGAAGCTTGCATTTGCCATAGTCATCATAGTCGGCGTTTTGAGCTTTGTCTATGTATACATTACTTATCCTTCGCTTTTCCCTGGAAGGAAGAGCGATCATATCAAAACTTATTCCTATAATTCCATACTTCTTAAATTTGCTTCGGGCACTGTGCGTATTAAGGGAAAGTCCGGTTATCTTGCCTATGAGGGCGAGGTAAGCAAGGGATATTGCAACGGGCAGGGAACGCTTTACAACCCGCAGGGCAATATAGTCTATCAGGGAGAGTTTGAGAAAAGCAAATACGAGAACCAGGGAACATTTTATTATCCCGACGGAACCCTGCATTATACAGGTACCTTCCATGAGAACCTATTCTCGGGAACAGGCACGCTATACAGAAATAACGGAAGCATGGAGTATGAGGGTGACTTCCTGCTGGGCATGAAGGAGGGCAACGGAAAGCTCTACGACATGGGCAAGAATAACATCTTCACCGGAAGCTTCACCCAGGATGAGATTAGATACAGCGAGCTTATCGGCAAGTCGTCACAGGAGATTGCCACCGCCTACACTGGTGATGTGGTCATGTACGACACGGGTATAGACAGGGTAAGGTTCATGAGGGACATAGAGGCTCTCACCTTAGAGACTGCTTCCGATGAATCCGTGGAGGATGAGTATACCGCTGATAAGGTATACGTGTTAAAGAACAGCATACGTTTCGGCGGACAGGATTATACAAGCATTGATGCGCTTGTTAAGGTCCTCGGCAATCCTACCTACGAAGGTGTTGCCAGAGCCATCCTTCCGGAGATTATAGCCATCAATTCCATCAACGAGAGCAGAGAGGCCTTCGGAGGTCCGGTTGAGGTTACCACGGACGATCTCTATAAGGAATACGTTCAGGTCACAGACTATAACAGGAATTACGAGATTTATCTTGTAAGCTTTAAGAAGGAAGGCTTGGAGTACAATTTCGTAACCATGCCGGGCAGAGATACGTTTGAATTCTATTATATTCTCACAGAGGATATGAGCGATCTTGCCAAGTGATTTTTTGAAAAGTGTGATTTATGTGACACTTATGTGACTAATACTGTTGTATTATGCGCTACAAGAAATAAATTCAAGGTTCTTCGCTTTGTGAAGAGGATGACCTAAAGTTCGGTGTCATGACTTACGCGAAGCGAAGGATCTTAATCCAATTTGAAAGGTGTAGCACATGAATAATAAAATGCTTCATAACTTAACAAAAAGACTAATCGCAATGTTCGTTGCGGTTTGTTTTGTTCTCTGCATAATTCCATGTGGATTTACACCTTTAGCTGCAAGAAACAAAGGCGGAAAGCAGCTTAATTTAGTAACCGCCATGAAGCTTGCTGTTGCAAACAGCGAGAAGATAGAAGCAATCGATATGCAGATTGAGGCAAAGAAGGCCGCTAAGCAGTCGGCTATCAAGTCTCTCAATGCCAAGAAGAAAAATATGTCTACCCTGAGGTGGTCTCCACTTCTTAATTTCAAGCTTCCGACCAAGCCTAACGAGCAGGAAGCCTTTGAATTCCAGTTCAAACCCACACAAATCCAAAGCGAGATTGACAAATTAGAGCACAAGAAGCAGGCTCAGAAGATTGAAGAGTATGCTGCTGTTCGTTCGTATTTTGTCGATATAGTTTCATGTGAGAATATCATAACCTTTAATACGGAGAGGTTGGAGAGCTTAGATGATGCGAAGAAAAAGCTTTCTGCCAAGCTGAAGCTCGGCCAGGCCCAGCAGGGTGATATTGATAAGGTCGAGGCAAAAATCGGAGAACTCGAAACCAAGATAAGCAACGCAACTTCAAAGCAGCTGAGAGCTGAGAAGAAGCTTTCGACCGCAATCGGAATTGATGTTACAAGCGGCTATACATTTGAAAATCCGTTTGTTTCCTCCGAGATAGGAAGAAGCGCCGTTAAGTACCTTGAGAATTACGCGGTTGACCACGATCAGGGTTATTACGAGGCAAAGATGGATGCGGATATGGAGATGCTCTCGCTCCAGATTAACTATAACCTGATTAAGAATAAGTACGGCGGCAAGGTTAACTCTATTGCATCTTTTGTGACACAGGCCATGAACGGCGGCAACATAAACAAGAAGGCTTTCAAGAAGGCTTACGATGAGTTTCTTACCAAGATTGACGATCCATGGAGAGGCAACTACAAGATTCTCTTCTTCAAGTTCCCGAAGGAAAGACTTAAGGGAGATAACGACGGTACTAACTGGATTGAGGATGATCCTTACACCCTTTACAGCAATGCGCTTGATTATGTATCGGCGAAGAAGGACAAGGATAACACCGAGTTAGACTTAAGAGGCGCAGTGGATGATGGATTTGATAATTATGCGGCGGCAAGAACCGAATACAAGAAAGCGGTTAAAACTCTTACAAGCGCCAAGAACGCGCTTCTTACGGCTGAAGTATTAAATGCTTTGGGAGAGCTGAACGACTCGGAGTACAACGACATAGAAGAGGCTTACAACACGGCAAACAGCGAGGTTGAGAGCACTCTTACGAACTACAGTTCAATTACCTATGAATTCGACAAGACAACCTGCGGCGGTGTATCGGCTTACCTTGAGATGCAGGGCATAACCCTTGGCTCTTCGGATACCGCGGCAGCAAACGGACTTAAAACCTTAGTTCCGGTGTATGAGGACGGAATCATTTATTCACTCGATTTTATGGCAGAGGAAAGTCTCTTTGACTTAAGGATTGATGTGCCCAGTGATTTCTCAGTTGAGAACATAAACTATTACGAGCTTTGGTGCAACAATATCCAGGTCGGGCCGAGAACCTACATCAAGAATCCAATAAGACACCTGTCCATAGCATTAGAGGGCACGGACAAGTGTGAGGTACGCTTCTACAAGAATGCAACCGGCCAGACCGCTCAGGATTATATAGCAACCTCGGAGTTTGATCCGACTGTTTACAGAGGCCAGCTTGCCTTCATTAAGGATTACAATACATTTACCCAGGAGGGTATGGTAATCGGTTCTTATGAAGTCAACAACGAAGCCAAGACCGGAAGCATAAAGCTTAAGTTAAAGCTGGACAATACCTACGGAGTCGCAAAGTACGGCATAAAGGTCGGAAATATCTATAGCGAAAACGGCGACTTAAGCGCGGATGACAGCAAGAAGAGCTACTTAAGAGAGGGTACCGCAAGCAAGTTTGTTGATATCGATAAGGAATATACCTACCTCGACGCTGTGGGCGGAGGTCTGGCAAATGTAACCATAGAGTTTACCGATGCGGACGGCAACAAACTATTTGATGCGATTATGAAGGTCGGTGACGGAACGGTGGTAGTACCGAGATCGCAGTTAGAGTACATAATGAATTATCAGGGGTAAAATATGAAAAAAACAGGCACAAAGAAAACTGCATATAAGATACTTGTAGCAATCGCCTTTGTGCTTGCTGTGGGCGGAGCGGCTATTTTTGGAATAGGCCGCGCGAAGAAGGCGGAGGCAGACACAAAGAGTAGGGCCTTGTCGCTTCCGACAAATGTAACGGAGAACGCCCTTACCTCAAACAAGGCCAAGCTTTCACAGGCGGAGTATGAGAAGCTGGTCGAGAAGGACTACAAGGAAAGCGGCGGTATGGTTAAATTCGGCAATTACCGTCAGCGCTTTGATGTGAACAAGGCTACCTACTTTATAGGCACCTACCTCATAGAAATCGACGGTATGAACGAAACCTACTATCGTTCGGCAACACTCTCCAAAACCCAAAGGAAGCAGGAGATAGCTTACTACAAGTCGGAAATCCATCAAAACGGCGCAAACGGCTCGGGAGAGGATGTGTGGGCAGAGTTAGCGGGAGCATCCCTCAACTCACTTACCAAGGGAGATGTCCTTCAGGAAAGCGCCATGGATCCTTACTGGATAAGCCACGTTGTTACCGGTGACGGAGTCTACGATCCGATGACCGGAGACAAGATAGATCCTTCGCTTGACAGCCTCTATGATTTGCTCAATCTTCCGGAGCTTCTTCCGTTAAAGAAGAAGTACGACGAGATAGAGGACAAGGATATCAAGACCGAAAATGAGAAGCAGCATAATTACTACACAAGGAATATGCTTGTTTCGACAGACGGAGACTTGAACGAGACTGACAAATTAAGCTTTGCTCCTTACGAGAAACACGGACGGAACGATATCACGAATCGCTGTGATATAGAAATAAAAACTCTGATGACTTATCACGACAAGCTGGAGGCCGCATCGGAGGACAAGAGGGCAGAGGTCATCTTAGACCTCTACGCAAGGGATGATGTAAAGAGACATGTGGAGGTCTACAAATTCCTCTGTATGGAGGTAGACGGCAATCCTTCGGCGCTCTCAAAGATAAGCGAGATGTTAAACGCTAAGAAGAACGAGACAGGAAGCGGTTTTGTGTTGGATGAGGACTACGCTTCGGCCGTAGCTGAGAGTCTTCAGAACTGCAAGAATACCTACTATGCGCTTTTATCCTCTCTGCTTTCGTCGAACGGAACGGTTATAGCGGATTACAGGTACACCTGGAGCACAGAGATACTCGACTATGCTTATGACAACAAGCTTGACGCGGAAGCGGACAGCCGAGCCGATTACATCTCGGCCGCAAACAGCATAGGAGAGGGCAATCAGGATGATGTGGAGCTTGAGACGGTTGTTCTTGAGAATTCCTTCCTTCCCGAGGGCGTAAAGAGATTTGAGAATAAGGTTCTGTGTCCTGTTACATCCGAATATACGAAGGCCTTAAAGGAAGAAAAGTCGGAGGCAACCTTAAATGACATACTTGAGGAGCAGTATAACGGCGCCATAAAGCAGATGCTTGAGCTTGAGTTTCTGGTTACGGCGGAGACCGGCAGGATAAGCGCTCAGGATGCCGCGCATCTGATTCAGGAGCACATTATAATGGCTAAGCTCTGGAAGACCATGGTATTCGACGATCCTTACGGTCCCTTGGCAGAGATAGTAATAGACAAGTATTTAGACTGGCTTTATAAGAAGTACAAGGAGATAACCGGTGAAGATTACGAACCGGAAGACCCGACAGGAGGTCTGGGCGATCCGCCGTATGACGATCCCGAGACGGAAAGGATGGTAAACATTCTTAAAGGTGAGGGCAACGGCAGCGACAAGAACGGCAGCAATTCGGATTATACCGATAACAGCGGCGAAAATGCAGATGATTTTGCAAACAGGATAAAAGGTCTTGACACCGACGGGCTGTTAAAGGAGCTTGGCAAGCTGGTGGGAGACGACTTGAACAAGAATAATTTCGGTTCGCTCGAAGGACTTGCAAGAATAGCCGGAGACCTGGGCAAGGGAGATAAGTTAGGAGATTTGCTCGGTACAGGAAACGGCGGTAACGGCGATGGCAATGGAAACGGCAAGTTCGGAGGCGACATAGACGACCTGCTCAACAGGGGCTTAGGCGACGGCGAGGACAGAAACGGCAACAGAAATAACGAGAATTACGGCGACAATTACGGCGACCGTGACGGCAAGGGCGGAGATGACGAGAACCCGTGGGACAACAATCAGGGCTTACTCGACAAGCTCGGCGCCAACGATGCTAACATCTATGATTTAAGCGATGACCTACTGGCGGCTTTCCTGGAAAGCTATTTCGGAGATGCCTTCGCCAACCTTCCGGCTGACATGAAGGCTGCGGCGATAGTGGCAATTCATAGGTATGGCATAAGGCATAATGCGGTAAACTGCATAGCATACGCTAGAAAGCTGTTGAACGAGATTATAGCCGAGAAGAACCCGCTTGTGTACGCACAGTATGATGGCGATGTGACAGCGGAGTATATAAGCTTCGGAGCAGTAGACTACAGTCAGGAGTATACCGGCTTCAGGTTTGTAAACGAAGATAACAACAAGACATTGGCAAGAACCGGAACCACATCCTCCTATTCATTTAGTGATCAGAGGGTAAATATTTCGGACGGAAGCATAAAGGACTTAAGAAATCCTCTGGGTTACCAGATTGATTATTATATATCCGCGGGCAATAAGACCTTCCCGTATATCTGTGAGGAGGATGCCAAGGATTACTTAAAGGAGAATGCGGAGTACATAACCGATACCGACTGGGGTATAGTGGTAACCGAGAAGATGGAGAACGAAACAGTGAAGATAATCGCAGAGCTTGAGAGCTTTGTGGAGAACCGGTAAGAAAGAATCCACCGCAAGCGGTACCCTTATGACGAAATGCGAGGGCTTGCGAAGCAACAGGAAGAGTCTTATAAAAGGAGTAAAGAATGAAGAAAAGTAAAAGCCGTAAAAAACTGAATATCAAACGCAAGCTTGCGCTTTTACTTTGCCTTGTGTTCGTGATGGCGACGATTAACACGGGCTCCGTGGTAATCGGGGATGAAGCTGCTTCGGCGGTCAGAACAAGTATTGTTTCCGCTACGGATGTTGCTCTTGCCGATAATGAGGTCGACTCCATAGAGAAGCTCCCGGGCGTAAAGTTCTCGAGCATAAACAGGAACTACCTTACCAACGGCATGATGCTAATCGGAGCTTTCCTTATACATAAGGATTATATGAATGACGCGATTTATAACCTTGCAGTCAACAGCATGGCGCAGTATAACCAGCCCATATTCTACTATAAGTCAGAGCTTGCGGGCGGAAAGTGGATAGATGTTCTCTCGGCAAGTGACTTAAACGAATTAAGAGGCGTGACCGGCGGTGTCCTTAACGATAACGACTTGAACGATTATAAGGTTTGCGGAGTTATCTACAGTGACGGTATCATGGAGACGGTGGGCTCGGACAGCGGCAATAATATCTTCAGTATAACCAATCCTTATGATTATAAGAATTTAAGTGAGATATCCGCTTTGGCGACTCTTTATGACGGGATAAATGTAAATATCAAGTTTGACGGAGCTGCTCCGATAGCGGACGGCGATAAGCTCTCGGATGTATATATGAAGGTCTGGGCCGGCAGGCTGTTGTTCGGCGGAGCACCCGGAGATACAAACGGTCAGGCCATAATGTCGGCCATAGGAGACGGTCAGAACGAGACAACCAAGTCTATGGATGAAGCACTTGATAAGATGAGGGCCATCTATTCTGAGCTGAGCAGGAACGGCTATGACAACGATTACCTTGAAGCCATGACGGAGGCTATGGGACAGGCAGACTCCATAAGGCGTTCGGAGATATACTATATGCTTGCCTTCAACGGTGCGGGCAGCATATATGACGCCATCTGCAACAGGCAGTATGACAAGCTTATGACCAAGGAACAGTGGGCAGATAAATTCATGGCCAACAACTGGGGGTCGGACTGGCGGCATAATGATAAGTGGTCTGCTGCCATAGATAAGTGTCTCGATAATTGTTCAAGAAAATGGGCTACATGGAGCTCTGTTGATTACGGTAAAATCGAGAGAACACTGACAGATGTCTATCTTCAGATGAACCCTACATCCTCCAAGGCCTACCTGGATGTACTCAAATTCCACGGATTTTCGGACCGATACGGAGTATATCCTTCGTCGATATTCGGTATTGAATGGTATAGATTATTTCAGGCGGCAGCCGTTTCCGGTTCAATCCTTCCGGGTGGTTTGGATGCAAATATATATATGTATCAGAACAAAATTGACAAGAATGACAAGAATCGCTATTCAATCGTATATCTTGCCTCGGAATACGGCTGGGCAATCTCACAGGCCGGCGACCGTATCGGCGATGTGAAGCATTGGGCGGACAGGGGACAGTACCTGAAGGCCTTCAACAATTATATGTCTCTTATCCAGAGAACTAATTTCAGAAGAGACGGGGTTTCGGATTATACTGATCAGACTTATGTTATCCCGGGGTCGGGCAGACTTAACGACCTTCTTGACAGACTGCAGGCAGGTTCGGGTCTCAAAGCGGAGGACAGGGCGAATTATACAGCGAACTCTGAGTACATCGAGGCTGTAAAGACGGCTATAGAGGCTTGTGAGCAGGCATATTATAATTATAACGCGCTTATTGTTCAGTCGGATAATACCGTTATCGGTGATGCCAAGTATAATGCAATAACCTATCTTGTGGAGCATGCCAAGGACGGGCTGAACCAGAATTATCTGGACAATATTAAGATGTATGTCACCATAAGAAATGTAATGGATGATATAATAGCGGACAGGACTGCGGAGTATGACTATATTATAGGCACCCTGCTTCCGGCAACAGCCTCCAATTACACTTCGGCTCTTTACGCCGGTCCTAACCAGCTCTATATAGATTCGGTTAACGAGGGCGCGCCGGAGGATACCCAGAAGGGACACTTGAACAACCAGAAGGGCGCCTTGGACGGAAAGCTTGCGGAGTATGAGTTCGCAATTTCGGCAAGGGTTTCGCGTATGGCTCTCGCGCAGAGAGTTCCTTACATAGACCAGATGCTTGTCACGGCAGAAAGTCTTAAGGACAGCATAGGCGATACGGCCTTCAAGAGCTATGCCGAGACCTCTGTGGATGAGTTCATAGAGTGGCTTAACAACCTAAAGAAGGACATCTTAGGCGCAAGCACCGGAGATTCAGAGCTTGACGGACTTAACAGCCAGAAGGCTGCTTTCCTGGATGCTTACCTGGATGCTCTTGATGAGGGCGACTTAGATGCGGCAGCTGATTACAAGAATGCCTTAGACGACCTTCTCTCTAAGATTAAAGGCATTCAGGACAGCGCATTAAATGATTTCATAGACGGCGATGCGGCGGCAGCCTCGGATGCATTGAACAAGTTAGGAGGCACCGATACAGAGCTTGCCAACAAGCTTCTCGGCAAGGCGGGAGATGAGATCGGTGACGGAGACTTTGACAATATAGACGGCTACATAGACGCCTTAAAGGAATTGGGCGATGAAGACGGTTTAGATAAGCTTAAGGGCATGCTTCAGGATGCCGGAGCGGACGACCACCTGCTTAACGCAACGGACAGGGCGTTAAAAGACCTTAAGAACGGAAAGGGTAACGGCGCAGGCGGAGACGGAACCGGAGGCGGCAACGGCAACGGCAACGGTAACGGAGACGGAACCGGAGGCAACGGTGTAGGAGACGGCAACGGTAATGGAGATGACAATGGCAACGGTAACGGCAACGGCGATGAAGACGGCAGAGGAAGAAACGGCAGTCACGGCGACGATTACGGAAAGAACGGCGACGGCTTAGACGACCTGAGCAATTTCGGCGACAGGGATGACGAGAGATATGACGGCTTAAACGACCTCTTAGACCGTTTTGGTGACTGGGACAATATGAACCCCGAGGATAAGGCTGCAATTGTATGCGCGCTCTTTGCTTATGACGGCATGGACAAGACGCTTGCTAGACAGCTTGCGATGCTCCTCTTAGACCAGTTACTCTCTGAGGGTAATCCTTTCGTCTACGAGAAGTATCACGGAACCGAGACCGAGCTGCTGTGCGTGAACTTAAAGGCAGTAGATAGATGTATGGAATACTCGGGCTTCAGATACGTACTCAAGAATGGACTTCATACCATGAGCCAGACCATGGGTTCAGCAAGCTATATGTTCGAGGACGGACTTGCGACAGTATTAAGGTCCGACGGAAAGCGCGACAACATCAACATCTCGCCGCGCTCACAGACAGACGTGACCATCGATAAGACCGAAACGCTGAAGTATCCTTATATATCCAAGGAAGACAGCGAGACTTACCTGAATGTAAGTTGCGTCTACATTCCGGACACCATATATGCTATACTTAAGACCGAGAACATGGACGAGCGTGTGCAGGAACTCCTGAATCTGCTCGAAGTTGCATATGGTGAGTAATGCAGTAAACAGATCCGGCGCAATAAAATAATGAAATAGAGTGAATTCTCGGCGCGAGGTACATGTTTTTTCAGAGGGTATCACAATATCCCTCTGGAAAAATATGTCCGGGAGCCGAGCCGTGTGCTTTAAAGCGCCGGATTGTCAAATTATTAAAAATGTGAAAAAACAGTGACTGTTTAGTGACTGTTTGTGTGATAGACTACGAACATAACAAGAAAGGAACGAACCCTTATGGCTGATTATCCTATTATTGCAGACGTAAGCGCATATATCGTCAGGACCTTAAGACAGAAGATGTGTCCGGAGCCGATACCTTCACCGAACAATATAGAGATATCGTCCCCGGCGTCCCAGGACGTTGACTATATCTTAGGACTTTACCTCTATGATGTGAAGGAAGAAAACGACGTTACCAGACCGCCGAACATGACACGCGGAAAGGTACAGCTCACATTACCGCCAAGACCGTATAGCCTTTACTATATGGTTTTCATAAACGGATCCTCCCAGATGGGACTAAAGGCTCCGGATATACAAAAAATCATTGGTCGTGTGGCACAGATTATCAACGATAACAATTCAGTGCTGCCGAACCAGCTGCAATCCTGGCTGGAAACACAGGAACCTCCGATTGTACTGTCTCAGGCGAAGATAAGTCTGGAGGAAAAGGTAAGGGTGTGGAGCGCTATCAACAAACCATATCAGATTAGCCTCTTCTACAAGGCGGCACCCGTATTCTTATCCAGCGAGGTTGTTATCGATACACCGAGAGTTGTTGATGCAAGCTTTGGTGTACACATTACCGGCGAAGGGGGGGAGTAATGTAAGTGGAAGACGGTGCTGTAATCCGTTGCAGGCTGGATCTTTTAGTCCGGCTCATTGACACAACGACGGGGCAAGCCGTAACCGAACGCAACGTGGTCTTTAAAAACGGCGACAAAAAGCTAGCCGCTCAAGGCAGGGGCGATGGCAACTATATCTTTATAGATACAGGCAGAGATAATTATCTTATGACGCTATCGGTTTTTGGCTACGAGGACAAGCTTATCGACGTAAATTATGAGACACTTGATGAAAGGATGCCTTCCATAGACGCATTCCTGCTACCGGCAGAGAATACAAACTATGATACAATTACTCTTTCGGGAAAGCGTACCGGTCTTGTGGCTGTTGAGGCGGTTCAGATTGGTAAACCGGTTTGCAGCATAAGCGAATTCAACAAAAAGGATTTAAAGATGACGCTCTTTCTTGCTAATAAGCAGATGAACATGGAGGGCGGTCATTACGGGCTCTTACACGGCGAGGACAGTTATGAGCATATCTTTGTGGAAAAGCAGTTCAACCCCACATTGTTAAAGCTTAAAGAGGAGCTTGCCGAAGAGTTCACGGTCAACAGCCCAATATGCAGGGTTGTGTTCGGAGAGGTCGGTCCAAAAGGAGCATTCAGATTAAGAATAAGAGACTCCGGAGGCGATCTTAGATACCTTGTCAGATATCAAATCAAGGACAAGGTTAAGTTCAAGGTTATTGATTTTAAGAATGATGACCTTTCCGAGATTAAGCTTTAAGAGACATGAGGTGGCAACATGGGACAAGTAGTAACAACAGGCGCACAGCTGATGTGCAGCTTCGGAACAACGCCGGGTAACCTGACAGCGACCAACCAGCAGACGGTCCTGATTGAGGGCAAACCGGCAGCGACATTATCAGATACGGCGCCAATGGTGAACATAACACCCTTCGGGATGTGCACTTCACTGGCAAATCCACAGGTGGCGGCAGCTACGGCAGCGGCACTCGGAGTACTTACACCGCAGCCATGCATACCGGCCCCGGCGGGCACATGGATCCCAAGCCAGTCAACGGTTTTGGCCGGAGGCACACCGTGCCTCACAAACGACTGCAAGCTCATGTGCTCTTATGCGGGATCAATATCCATAGTAAATCCCGGACAGGTAAAAGCAAGTATAAATTGAAAGGAGAAAACTAAATGGCTGAATATTTTTCACCGGGCGTATATGTAGAGGAGTATGATAATTCTCCGAGAAGCATAGAGGGTGTCGGCACAAGTACAGCCGGCTTCATAGGCTTCGCTGAGAAGGGTGCAACAGAGGGAGCACCGGCGCTCGTAACCAATTTCAAGAGCTTCAAGAAGCAGTTTGGCGGTTTCTTATCGGAGTACACACACGGAGAGTATCGTTTCCTTGCCAACAGCGTAGAGCAGTTCTTCGCAAACGGCGGAACACGCTGCTATGTAACAAGAGTTATTCCTTCAGATGCTGCAAAGGCTAAGAAGAAGGCGGGCATCCTTACATTTACCGCTGCTAACGAGGGTAAGTGGGGCAACCGTGTTCAGATATCTTTCGCAACGGTTACAAAGCGCAAGATGCAGCTTATCGCTAAGTCAGGCGACTCAGCATACGTTGCTAAGAGCGTAGATGGATTTAAGGAAGGCGACATCGTAGTAGTTAACGGCGAGTACAATCGCATCGCAACTATCTATGATGAGACAGTAACCTTCGAGAACAAGTTCAAGGCTGAGGTTGTAGACGAGAGCGTAATCCCGAAGACAGTTCTCTACCTTGTAACCTTCGATGTTCAGATAAGATTTAACGATGATGTTGAGAACTACTCAGAGCTCTCATTAAACATTTCTTCACCTGATTACATCGGCGCAAAGCTTGCAGTAAGCGAACTCGTTAAGGTTGAGGTTGCTGCAGCTAAGGAGATTGGCAATCCTGTTGAGGCAATCCTCGGCAAGGGTGTTGCAGACGGAATGGTTACTCTTGAGGGTGGTACAGACGGTACAATGTCCAAGGTTAACGCCGGCACATTTATCGGTGTTGACGAGGGCCCCGGCAAGCGTACAGGTATCCAGTCATTCCTTGAGAATGACATCGTAAGCATGATTGCAATCCCCGGTGTAACAATTCCTGAGGTTATCGTAGCACTCGTTGCACATTGCGAGAATACAAGAAGCCGCTTCGCAGTTATCGATATGCCCGGAGACAAGTATAAGACAGAAGATCTTATCAACTACAGAAGCATGATCGATTCTACATACGCAGCTATGTATCACCCCTGGATCCAGGTATTTGACAGAAGCTCAAATAAGCCTGATTTCATCCCGCCTTCAGGCGCAGTTATGGGTGTTTACTCAAGAACAGACATCAACCGCGGTGTTCACAAGGCACCTGCTAACGAGGCTGTATTCTGTACAGGCCTTAAGGTTAACTACACCAAGGAGGAGCAGGATATTCTTAATCCCGAGGGCATCAACCTCATCAGGAATATCCCGGGCTCAGGCATCCGTATCTGGGGCGCAAGAACAGCAAGCTCCAACAAGGCATTCAAGTATGTCAATGTCAGAAGACTTTTCATCTTCGTTGAGGAGTCAATCAAGGCTAACACCAACTGGGTTGTATTTGAGCCGAACGATCCTACACTTTGGCAGAGAGTAAGCTTAACGGTAAGCTCATTCCTTGACAGTATGTGGAGATCGGGCATGCTTTCGGGTACATCACCTGCTGAGGCATACTTCGTGGAGATCGGACCTTCAACCATGACAAGAGACGACATCATGAACGGTCGCCTTATCTGCAACATAGGTATAGCGCCTTCAAGACCGGCAGAGTTCGTAATCTTCCGCGTTACACAGCATACCGCTGAGTCAGGCGGAGCAGCAGAGGAAAGCTAAAAAACCTTAAAAGTTAGAGGAATAAAACAGTAAAGGAGAATTAAGTTATGGCAGGTAATCCATATCAGAACAGCAAAGGGCTTGCTTATCCCTTAACTAAGATGAACTTTAAGGTGAGTGTAGCTAATGTAGAGGGTACAGCAGCTTTCTCACAGGTTACGGGCATAGAGGCAAGCGTCGATGTTATAGAATTCAGACAGGGCAATGCGAACTCACTCGCACCGGTTAAGATTCCGGGCCTTGTAAAGCACGGCAATGTTACTCTTCGTTTCGGATACACACTTGATTCCGCATTCAAGACATGGATTCAGGAGTGCGTGAGCGAGACAAGAGGTGAGATTCCGAGAAATGATGTTCAGATTGAGCTTGTGGACATCAACGGCGGTGCTCCGCAGCAGTACGCAACAGCAATCACAGGTACGAGAGTATGGCTCCTCACCAACGCGTGGGTAACCAAGTATACCGCACCTGAGCTTGACGCAAAGACAAGTGATGTTGCTATCGAGTCTGTAGAGCTTGCTTACGAGGAGCTCATTATACCAAACTAAGATATTACATTTTTCCACACCAGGGCCCCTTTTGGGGTCGTGGTGTGGTCTGGTATATGGTTGTTTGTTGTTTTTAGGATTTTTTGAGAGTTTTCGCGGCACGTAAGTCATGGCCCACCTGCCTGGGGATGAGTTTTTAAGTCGCTTTGAAATACTCCTTCAAACACATCCCTGGCGCGGTGGGTTGAAGGGTATAGAGGGAATGCCGCTTACTTTGGGAAAAACGAGCATATATCAGACCACACCACAGTGTCATCCGGAGCAAAAGAAAGATTCTTCGCTACGCTCAGAATGACACAAAAGAAAATCAATTCTGTCATCCGGAGCAACGCGAAGGATCTTAAATATGAGGAGGATTAACATAATGGAAACAGTATACGAGTTCACATTACCCAAAGGGTATATAGACGCTAACGGGGACATACACAGGAACGGTAAGATGAGGCTGGCAACGGCGGGCGATGAAATCAGCGCCACCAGGGATCCTCGAGTATTATCGAATCCTTCATACCTGACGATAGTTATTCTTTCAAGGGTTGTGACCGAGCTTGAGGGAGTGCAGACGATAAGCGCAACTCTCATAGAGAGACTGTTTACCGCAGACCTTGCTTTTCTGCAGGATATGTACCAGAGGATTAACGACATAGAACCGCCGGCAATGCAGGTTGTATGTCCGGATTGCGGAAAGACCTTTGAGGTGCCGCTAAATTTTACCGTAGGGGAATAAGTCTCTATCCGGAGGAGGAACTCTACCGCGAGATGGCATTTATCTCTTATTACTTCCACTGGAGCGAGAAGGAGGTAATGAATATGGAACACGGCGAACGCCGTAGGTGGTGTAGCCAGATATCCTCCATAAACACGAGCTTAAACCCCGCAGATAAGAACAGAGAGAAGAGCATCCTTGACATGGTTCCCACGAACAGTGTCAGGATGTGAGTATAAGATTTAGAGAGGTAACAGCTTATGGCAATGGGTTTTAGTCAAGATGCATTTGGCGATATAAGCGGTGTATCCGATCCTACCAAGGACAATCCCCCAATAGTCAACTTTAACTTTGTGCTAAGAGTTGAACTGTTATGGGATATCGCCTGTAAGTCCATCAGAATCGAGAGAAAAGAAAATGAATTCGATCTTATACAGGAGGGTGGTTTAAACGACTACCCACACAGGATAAGAAAACCGATAACGAGGATGTTCACCTTAAGGGTTGAGCAGTATGTAGGAGCAGGTTTCCTGGATCCCCTTTCGTTGGGAACCAAGCTGGTGCTCCCTCTTGTGTTGTCTGTGGGCAGATACACAAGTCCTACGTTGTTTTTCCCGGACAGGCAGTATATATTCACGGGCTGTGAGGTTACGGCCAAGGAACCCGGCGAGCTTCAGTCGGAGAGAAGCGGACTGCTTACCGAGAGCACGACTATTGCCTACGAGAGCATGTTCACCATAGATTCGCCCTTTGAAACAGAGAAGAAGATCTGGCAATTTGACGGCTTTGCCAAAAGCGGCAAAGGCGATTCAAGTCGAAATAAGACCATGGAGGCATTCGAGCTTACTCAGAATGAGATGACTGCAAGGACACAGCGCTGGAGTATGTCAAAGCAGCATGGCGACGGTTCGGAGGAAAGAACAGAGCCTTCTGTAGGTTCAAGACAGAATCTTTACCTTAATACAACCGAGGCCTCTGCCAACGAGTTTGCGAAGAAGCATAAGCTGTGGACCTTTGATTCTGCCGATGCCGGCGAATACGATCCGATGAAGGACAGGAATTATCAAGGCAAGGGTGATGCTTCACGCCAGAATATAGCAAAGAACATGACGGATGTTCATAAAGCGGATATGAAGAGTAAAGCATCTCTTTGGACCTTTAACCCCGAGGATGAGAAAGTAAAAGAATTTGATAAGAAGAGTAAGTCGGGCGCAGGTAAGGCTGCAAGGCAGAATTTAAGAGCGCCCTTCAGTGAAAATGCCGAAGCTGCGAGAGACGATCTGGCAAAGAAAAGCCGTCGTTGGGACTTCGATGAGAATGATAAGAATAATACCACTCCGCCGAAGGGGACCAAGGGCCAGGGAACCTCTTCAAGGTTCCAATACGATGAAGAGACCGAGAAAAAGCTCAATCCTTCCGTGGAAAAGATGCGTGAGAATGCAAAGCAGTGGGAGTTTGACCCGAGTGATGCAACGGTGACCGATCCCTTTGCAAAGAGGCATCCAAAGGGCACGGGAGATATTTCAAGACAGAATGAGAAGATGAAGGCCGCCGACCCCGACAGAGACACCATGATTAATGCAGCAAAGCAGTGGGGCTTTGATGAGAAGGATGTCAACAATTCAGGGCTTCAGAATATAAACAAGAAGGGCAACGAAAAAGCCTCGGCTCAGAAGCAAAACGACGAAGAGGTAAGCAGGGATAATCTTGCGAAGAAGAGTTCGCTTTGGACCTTTGATCCTGCAGATGAGGGTAACGCCTCACCGAACAAGAATAAAGAGGGCAAGGGAAATGCCGCAAGGCAGAACCTTCGCGGAGATTACACCGGCATAGCCGAGCTTTCAAAGGATCAGATGAAGGACAAGGCAAGCCTCTGGCCGCCGAAGCAGAGCGCGCAGAATATAGCCGACTTCCTTTCGGGAGGAAACAAATAAAGAAACAAATAGATTTTAATTATAAGGATAACGGCGTATGCTTAAGATCAAGGCACCTATAGAATGCAAAACGAATACTGATGTGACAACCGTAGGTGACGCCTTTGGCGAGAGAATACGCGGGAATTACGGTGTTATGGGCTCCGGGATAAACGGTGAGGAGCTCCTTCACTTAGTAAGTCAGCCGCCTGAAATATACTTGGGCGACGGAGGTATGACCAACCTGGTGGCGCAGACAAATGTAGCCAATCGCCAGGAGACAAAGGTCAATATCATCAACAACTTTCTTAACAGGGTTGCGGTAGGCGTGGATGCTAAGCTTACCTACCAGGACAGGGTATTTATCTCGAATGTATTAAACCAGCTCGGCATAAGGGACGAGAAGAGCTTTATGCAGGAGGTTATGAATGTCAAGAATGAGGTAAAGCAGACCGAGAACCTGGTAAACCTTTATTGGAACAACCTGTCAAGACTTGAGAACATAGTCTCCGAATATCAGGAGAATGTGGCGGGCGACAATGTGAACATGGAGGAAAAGAGCGAGAGCACAGAGCTTCATCTTCATGAAGACATCATGAACAGATTAAGCACCGCGGCTATATACAAGATAGTCAGTAATTTTAATTCCCGCACGGCGGGCGATACATTTATAACCAATGAAGAATACAGGCTTTCGGAGCAAAGCAGGATAACCGAAAATGTACTCTTAACCAGACTTCAGGGTATGGTTACCGGCGAGAGAACGCCTCTGGTGTTCAGACACGAGAATGTGTATGAGGAAAGCTACGGAGGAGATACGATAGTAGACCGCTCACAGGTTGAAAACAGGGTTACCTCGGCGGTATTGCTTAATCTGATAGACAACATCTTCCAGACAAGGCATGAAACCATGAGAAGGGGTGGAGATAAGTTCTACCACATGGAGGATTCTTTCTTCGAGAGCGCCGAGAACACGATTAACAGGATTGAGAACAACACAGACCGTTCATTGAGCCTGATTAACAATTATTCCTCATCGGAAAGCAGGGTTGAGGCCCTGTCCGAGGAGATAGACATGGTTACCAACATCCTCCACGAGAGCAGGCTCTTAGAGCAGAGGATAAAGGTAGACGCGGACCTAAGAAGCTATCGTTCGGATATGAACGCCGAAGGAGCAAGGATAACCTACAAGACCACCCGTGAGGGCGATATCCTCGAGGGCGATCAGGTGTCGAGAACGGAAATAAGTTCAAGGTCCGGAGACAGCATAAGAGAAGGCGACACCTTCGTAAGAGAGGGAGACAGCTTAGTACATAAAGAAGGCGATAATGTTCAGGTCACAGAGCAGCTTGACGAGGCTGAGGCTATAGTTAAACAGCTCGAGATCATGAATCAGCAGAATATAGAGAGAACCAGAGAGTATCAGAACAACCTGCATGAACTTGTAAGGGAGTATAAGGAGGTACCTAAGGAGAATTCTCGCAAGCGTCAGCTTGCCGACAGCTTAAAGGCTTTAGAAAGCCCAATGCAGTTTTTGAGAGAGGCCAAGGCCGAGGATGCGCAGGGCAAGGTTCGTGAAAAGGATCTTGAAGCGGCTAAGGAAGCTCTGCTTGACGAGAAGGATCAGAGGACGCTTAACTTAGTAAGAGAGTATGTGGAGCGCCCCGAGAGATTTATAGAGAGCAATATAGTCACAAGAGACAACTTCCTTGAGCTTGAAAGAGACATACAAAGGGTAGAGAGACAAAGAGCTTCGAAGGCAGAACAGAAAAAAATCGAAGAAGATGAGGCTGCAAAGCAAAAAACTATCGAAACTGTGACTGAAACTGTGACTGAGACTGTGAGAGAATTAAGGCGTAAGGAGCCGGGCATCATGGTTGACGAGAGACCTGCCGAGAAGCTGTCGCTCGTACATAAGCGCCAGGATACACAGATAGATGAGGAGCTTCTCGAGGAGATAGTCAATCAGAACAGAAGGATAGATCAGCAGACCGAAAGAATAGATACTATAGTCAATAATACCACCACCGAAAAGCAGACGGTGGTGAACAATGTAGAGAAGAACACGGTTCTTGAGGAGAATTACGACATCACCGAGGCTGTTGCGCGCAGCGTGAGAGGCCAGGTGGATACAATAACCGAGAAGGTGTACGACAAGCTTTCAAGAAGGCTTGCGGATGAGAAGAGAAGAAGAGGAGTATAGTGAGGCATGGGAGTTGGAGATTGGTTTTCGGATAAAGGAAATACGCTTTTGGGAAAGGCGCCGAAGGCTATACTTTTCGTGCAGAAGAGAGCTTCGAGCGCAGCCGATTATACTACCACAGAAGGAAAAAACAGCATCAATGACAGTGTAAGCGCTTTGAGGGCTCTTGCCAAGGCAAAGAAGCAGAAGTCGGTTGCTTCGCGCGCGGGGCAGACCTTAACCCAGGGCAGTCAGGCTATGGGAGTGGACGACTTAGACAAGCTCTTCACCGAGGATAAGGCCAAGGCCGCCGAGGTAGGAACTGCAATGGCCGAGAAGAACTTCCTCAAGATGGAGGTTCAGTACAATCCTAACAGCATACAGTTCTCGACCGCTGCCGGCCGTCATAAGGACTTCAGAGCCATGGGTGATTCGGGCGCTCAACAGCTCGTTACCATAGAGCGTAAGGCAACGACCATGATGAGCGTCCAGCTTGTGTTTGAGGATGTGAACACACAGGATGCTTTTATAAGAGAGAACCTCAATCCCAATGTAGGCAATTTGAAGGATATGGCTGCCAACCTCATAACAAAAGCAGCCGGAGGTTATTCCATAAAGGAGAAGGTAGAGGGACTGCTCTCACTGCTTGTATCCAACAGAACAAGAAATGTGGTATTTGTCTGGGCGGACATGTTCTTTCACGGTCAGCTAAACCAGGTAGACGTGAATTATACCATGTTCAATAAAAAGGGCGAGCCGATAAAGGCAACGGTTAATCTAACAATCCGTCAGGCTTCCGGAGAGAAGGAGTTTAAGACGGACAAGGAATACTGGGAAGAGGCTTACAAGGCTGCATTTAAAGACAGGAATATGGTTGGCGATCTGGGTGAAAATGTGGCTGACATAGGCGGAAATGTGAGCGGCAATGTAGCAGGAGCCGTAGGAAATCTATTGAGTTAATAAATCTATTGAGTTAATAAATCTATTGAGTTAATAAATCTATTGAGTTAAGAAGTCTATTGAGTTAAGCGGAGAAATCTATGGGAGTATGGGATAGTATAAAAAGTACAGCTAAAGAGTTTCTGGCGGGTGAAGTCAGCAAGGCTATCATTCTTGTTCGCGAGGATGAAGAAGCCAATCCTGAACCGAAGGAGCCGGTTCAGCCTAAGTCAAAGTCAGGCTTCGGAGGAACGAACATAGGAGACGCGTCCTCCTCCGCTTTTGATGCTGCAAAAAATGTGGCGGAAAGCCAGGTTCCCGATGCGATTAAATCCAGCGCAAGCAAGGTTGCAAACGGACTTGCGGGTAAGATGACCGGCGTAAAGGGATGTATAAATTATAACAAGGAATTTGAGGTTCAGTTTAACCCATCGACTCTTAGAATAAGCTCTCAGAGGTATGAGGATGAGGATGTCACGAAGGTTAACTCCGCAGGCGGAGCCGGAGATATAACCAGAGGCGCAAACTATCCTTACATGGAGCTTCATGTGACGCTTGTGTTCGAAAGAATCGTTCCGAACAAGGCCTTTATAAGAGATTCGGCTTTTTCAAATGCTTCAACCGCGATGTACAGCGCATATAACAGCATCCTTAAGGAATGGAATCCCTTTGGAGCCTTTGACAACCGTTCGGTTCAGACCATGGTTGAGGGCTTTACGGCCGCCATCAGAAAGACCAACACAAGGCAGGTGGCTTTCTGCTGGTCTACCATGATGTACGAGGGAATACTGAAGAATGTAAGAACCAATTATACAATGTTCGATGTGCAGGGAAGGCCGATAAGAGGCGAGGTTGCCATGACCATTCAGCTCTCGGATACGGATGTCAACTCCACGAATATGGGTTACTGGATGGAGGCTTATGATGCGGCCTTCGAATATAAGGAGAGCGGGGTATTCGGCAAGGTTAAGGGCGCTATGGATACCGTAGGAAATGTGTTGGATACCGTTTCGACCGCTGCGACCTCAATAGCAAGTACGCTTCAGGGAATCACCGGACTCGGACTTACGATAGGCGGAGCTATAGCCGGTCTGGCCAGCGAAAAAGATACAACCCCCGCGTATGAAAAGTATAAAAAACAGATTATAAAAAAACAGGAGCAGAGGACAAAGAGAGCTGAAAGAAACTTTAAGTCGGGAAGCGTAAACGACGTTAAGGTCTCGATTTCCGATGAAAAGCTCAAGGAGTTTGAAGAAAAGCGCTCAATGGATAGACTCATAGCATCAAATGAGGCCAGGATTGAAAGAGCGAAGAAGATAGAAGATTCCGCAACAAAGGGAGAGAGTTATACCGAAACAGAGTCCGAAGAGGTAGAAAGAGAATATAATGCCGCAAAAAAGAAAGAGGACGAAGAAAAATCCCCAAAATCCGGTAATCCCGATAATTCGCAGAATGTTCATAATGACGATCAGGATTCGGGTAATGATTCGGAAAACAAGGAGAAAAAGGATACAAGAACCGATGCGGAGAAGGCTTATGACAGCGCGGTAGAGGATTACAACAAGGCTCTTGAAGAGGAGAACGCCGTGGCTGCCACGATTAATAAGCTGGAGGATGATCTTGAAAAAGAGGAAGCTAAGCTGGCCGATTTAAAGACCGCCGAGGAAAAGGCAAAGACCGAATACGAAACTGCTCAAGGCGAGGAGAAAACGGCAAGGGAAGCATCCGAAAATGCGGAAAAAGCAGAATCCGAGGCTAAGGAAAAAGTCAATCAATTAAAGGATGATCTCAACAAGATGGATGAGAACGATCCCAACAGAGCAAGCACTCAGGCACAGTATGAGGCTGCGAAGAATGACTATACACAAAAGCAGGAGGCGGCCAAGACAGCCAAGACAGAGCTTGATAAGAAGGAAAAGGTCAGCAAAGAAAAAAATCAGGCCGTTATCGATGCGCATCATGCCGTGAACGAGCAGGAGGTTGAAGTCGGTAAGGCAAAGGATGACCTTGACTATGCAAAGTACATGCTGCCGACCTACGAGGAAAAGACCGATGCGGCAGAAAAAAAAGTCGATGAGGCTTATGAGAAGGTTGAGAAGGAAGCTGAGGAGGCAAAGAAGAACTCTTCCATCAATGATATAATCAATAACTCCGGAAGCGGAGGGATAGCGGAGATATAAAATGGCTGAATTTACATTTGAAAGCTTAAAAAAAGATTACGGATTATTCAGAGAGCCCTATGTGGGTATAGAGATTGGCGGAGTTAATATAGCCGAGAATAAATTCGGCTTTGCCGTGTCTGATGTGAGGGTTGAGCTTTCCGCAGGCATGGAGGCTTCCATGGCAAGCTTCGTTATATACAATACCTATGATTTTATAAGCGCAAGCTTTAATATGGACAAGCTCAAAAAGTATATTATCTTAGGCTCCTCAGTGATTATAAGGTTTGGGTATTCCTCAGGCGTCAGAGAGGTGTTCAGAGGCTTTATATCCAAGGTTAATTTCATATTCGATGAGGAGGATATCCCGGGAGTTATGGTTTCGGCTCTTGATATAAAGGGAGTTATGATGGCCAATAATTCATCAAGGCAGCTTAAGGCCAAGTCCTATTCGGCCGCCATGAAGGAAATACTTGATGCGGAGCCTTACAGCACCATGATGTCGGAGGGAGTCTACACAGGCTATGAGTTAGAGGATACAACGGGCAAGGGACAGACCATAGTATCCGGTGCTCAGGCGGCGGCGAATCCGGCTTCCGCAGCCTCTGCAGCTACTACGGCGCAGAATCCTGCCGCAGGGACAGGCGCCGCAGCAAAGGATCAGGCAAGCGCTCAGCAGGCCTCGGATATCTTCACGGTAGAGATGGTTGCGGAGAGTGATTACGAATTCTTTGTGAGAGCAGCGAAGAGATATAATTGCGATTTCTTCGTAATAGGCGGAAAGCTTTACTTCAGGAAGGCGAAAAGTGATTCGAGCATATTGATAGAATTAAAGCCCGATACCGGAATTAAATCTCTGAATGTTGAGTATGATATAACAGGTCTTTACGGAAGCGTAGAGGTAAGAAATGTCGATGCGGGAAAAGGGAAACTGATTTCCGGCAAGGCTAAGGTCAATAACAAGATATCCCAGGGCAGCAAGGCTAAGAGCATAGTCGGAAAGCTTACAAAGGTCTACATAGACCCGACCGTTGAGTCAAAGGATGATGCAACCAAGAGAGCCGAGTCCTTAGCGGAGATGATGAGCTACCGCTTCGCAACCTTAGAGGCTACGATGGTCGGACTTCCGGAGATGATTCCGGGCAAGTTCATTACCTTAAGCGGTATGAATCAGGGGCCTGACAATACTTATTATCTCCAGGAGGTAATACATATATTCTCCGGAGAGGGTATATATACGACAAAGCTGATAGGCAAGGCCGCAAAGCTTGACTCTGTAAGCGCCGCTGGCGCAGCGGGAGGCGCGGCCGGCGCAATGTCGAAGGTAGGAGGATTCTTATAGTATGGGTTTGTTCGATGTTATAGAGGATATATCCGAGAAGAATATAATGAAGACCGAAACGGGCGATAACCGTATCTTCGGAATAATAGTCGGAGAGGTTGTGGACAACTACGATCAGGAACGCTCGGGCAGGATATGCGTCTCGATACACACCAGAGATTCCGATGCGAATGTCCTCAAATGGGCGAAGGTTGCGGAGCCCTACATAGGAAAAAGCTGGGGCATGTTCTTCCTGCCGGAGGTCGGAGATCAGGTGCTTGTAGCCTTTGATCAGGGCAATATAGAGAGGCCCTATGTGATAGGCTGTATCCCCAAGGATTCCGATAAATTCCTGACAAAGTCCAAGGATGAGCAGAACCAGAAGAAGAGGATAGTCACAAGACACGGAAATGCCATCGAGTTTTTCGACGGAGAACCGGATGAAGGCACCGCGGAGAATAAGGACAGTATAACAATCACAACGCCCGAATCAAAGCATTCGATTGTGCTGAACGACGAAAAGCAGATAATAACCATTAAGGATAAAGATGAAAACTGTAAGATAGAGATGAAGACCAAGGATGGTCAGATGACGGTCAATGCCAACAAAAAGCTGACTTTGACGGTGGGAGATTCCATAAAGATTACCTTAAACGGTGACAGCGGAAAGGTTTTAGTCGAGGCAAAGGACGTGTCGGTGGAGTCCTCGGGTAAGATGGCGCTTAAGGCAACGAACAAGACGGACATTACAGGAGGCGGCATAACCGTAGAATCTACAGGTATGCTTAAGCTTTCGGCAGGCGGAATGATGACAGCCGAAGGAAAGCCGGTTAAGTTAGGATAAGGAGGGAGAAGATTTGGCAGGTAAAGAATTTTTGGGTCAGGGCATGAAGTTCCCTCCGCAGATAAACAAGGCAACAGGACGGTTTATGACCGTATCGGAGGATCAGAGTGTTAAGGAATCCATATACCTTATACTTATGACCTCCTTGGGAGAGAGGCCACTTCGGGAGGATTTCGGAAGCAATCTGGTCAGCTATACATTTATGGATATGTCTATCACGAGACTAAACATAATGATTAGGACACTTAAGGATGAGATACTTAATCAGGAGCCGAGGATAGACGAGCTTTCCATAAAGCCCGATCCCGAGTCGGGAGACGGCAGAATTATATTCAACATAGAATATACAGTTTCAAGCACCAACACAAGGGACAATATAGTATTCCCGTTCTATCTGAACAGGAATACGGAGATGAGAGAGGAAGAACCTGAGCATTATGAGTATGAACCGGTTGAAGAAATTGAATATTGATGCCAGAACCGAAGCCGATATCGAGCGTGAGGTAGCCGGTCTTGCCGCTTCATACGAGACGGGCTGGGTTCCGGATTCTGAAAATCCCGATATAGGTTCTGCACTTGCAAAGGTATTTGCGAGTCAGGTGGCTGAGAATATCGGACGGATGAACGAGGTTTTGGATCGCTACCATACTGAGTTTGTGAACATGCTTGACATATCGCTTTTGCCGGCGAGACCGGCAAGTTGTATGGTGGTCTGCGGACTTACTGATGACACAGTACCCGGAACGGGTATTATGAAGGGCACGAAGCTCCTTACCGAGACAGAGGAGCCGGTTGTGTTCGAAACCGATCACAGTGTGTATGTCACCAGCTCAAAGCTTGTCTATTCATTTATGGCTGACCGTGAAACGGGGGCTATAATTCCGTTAAAGGGCAACTTTGAGAATCCCGAGCTTGTGGAGGGGGAAACCTTCCTGGCAGACCTTGAAGAGGCGCCGGAAAAATCGGAGGAGGGAGACGGTTCGTTAAAACCATTTATCCTCTTTGGAGAGAGCGGCGGCATAGACAGGAATGTGGTAGCATTTTATCACAGGACGGTGTTCGATTGTGAGCATGACGACATCTTCGTTAAGATAGATGGAGGAGAAAAGCTTATTGAGGATATTCAGTCAAAGAGAGTGCGTTTTGCCTATATCTCAGAGAACGGGATAAAGGATTATCCTTCGGTTACGTTAAAACCGGACGGAAACACATTCGTCTTAAAGAAGTTTGAAAAGAACAAGAAGATAACGCTCGGAGAGGAAAGCTACAGCCTGCTTCTTATGATAGCAAAGGAGGTTCCGGAGGAGTCGAGAAGAGTATCGAAGATTACCTTCGCTTCGCAAGGACATCCGGTTTTGGCGGACAGCGTGAACAACGGTTCCAATGATATGGATACCGGCACATTTCTTCCGTTTACCGATACGGTTGCGCTTTACGGAGAGTGCTATCTGTGTCATGATAATTATTTCTCGAAGGCGGGCTCAAAGGTTACCGTTAGCTTCGACCTTTCCTTCGATGAACACAAGGTAAGCTTTACGCCGGAGCAGATAGAGGATTCACTGAAGGTCATCAAGAGAAAGCCAAAGACGTCCACAAGAGAAATTCCAGGCGATTGCTACGCGGACGAGACTGCTGTCGAGTATTTCAACGGAACCGGCTGGAAGAAGCTGCCGGTAACAGACTTGTCAAATCTGTTCTCGTCAGTTGATATGACGGGGCATAAGGAGATAACCTTCGTGTGTCCGGATGACTGGATGCCGATTACGGCCGGAGCTTATGAAGGCAGATGCATAAGGCTGCAGGTGATTAAGGCAGACAACTGCTATATGAGGCCGTGCATACATCATTATCCTATAATATCAGATCTTAAGATTACATATACCTACGAGGAGGCTTACGTGGAGCCCGACAGGCTTTTCTCGATAGTGGGAACCAAGAAGCTTGAGGTTACGCCGGACATTAAGTCCGAGAAGGGTTACCTTACCTTCCTTACAGGCGGCTATGCCGATGACGCTTTGTACTTAGGCTTCTCTGAGCGCATGGAGTCGGGGCCGATAAGCATATTCTTCAATATGGCTGACAGCCTGAAGTACGAGGGCTTAAGATGCAGGTTCGAGTATTATTCGGCTGAGGGCTTCAAGCCCATGAAGGTGCTTGATTACACCCAGGACTTTACAAGATCCGGAGTGGTTATGTTTCTTCCGCCGGCGGACTTTCACAAGTCCGAGCTCGAAGGCAGGCAGGCATACTGGATAAGGGTTGTGAGGGTTACTCCCCAGACAGAGGATGAAATAGTAGAGAATCTGCCGCACATAACGAATGTTATGCTCAATGCGGTTCAGGTATCCAATATAGAGACCAGACCTCTTCAGGAATTCTTCGTGGAGGAGATAGAGCCGGGCATGACCTTTTACCTGGGCGTGAACAATATTCTTGACGCTGATGTATGGGTTAACGAAATGGGACGGCACTCGAGAGACAGGATGCAGATGATGCTTGCCGATGAGCCCGACACCACCTATGTCGAGTATGATATAATGGGCGGCATTACCGCATTTTATAAGAAATGGACCGAGGTGACAAGACTTGAAACCTCGGACAATCCGAGATGCTACCTTTTAGACAGACTTCAGAATACCATAATCTTCGGAGACGGAGTTAACACCTGGGTGCCCTCCGTTACCGATAATGTAGCAATCAGACTGACAGTTCGCTGCTGCAACGGTAAGCTGGGCAATGTGGGTGTGGATACGATAACAGACTCACAGGGCTATATTAAGTTTATAGGTGATATAACCAATCCGGTTAAGGCCTATGGCGGAAGCAATATCGAGGAGGTTGAAACGGCGCTTAAGAGAGGCGCGAGCATTTTAAGCTCACGAAACCGACTTGTGACCATGCAGGATTACACAAGGGCCATACTTGCCTTCTCGGATACCATAGACCAGGTTAAGGGCATAGCGGGCATGGGCAAGAACGGAAAGGCTTCCCCCGGTGATTTGACCTTCGTGCTTCTTATGAAGGATTATGCGGAAGGCTCCTATGCTTTCCACAGGATAGCCGGCAGCCTTAATGAGTACCTTCTTTCTAAGTCGGAGATAACGGTTACGCAGGAGAAGCTCCACATAGTAGAGCCTGTGTTCGTGGACTTGTCGATAGCCGTATGGATTAACGTAATCAATATGGACGACAGCTTTGAGATACAGAACCTTATGCAGCAGGCGCTTTCGGCTTACCTTGATCCGTTGGGCATAAACCAGGGAAGAGGCTTCAGAATAGGAACTCTGCCTAAGAGGTCACAGCTGCTCATGAGGTTAAACGGTTTGAAGAATAAAGCCATAGTTAAGAAATCGGTGGTTATCGCAAGCTACCGTGATGAGAACGGCTACCACGAGATGGACTTAGAGGATGTGAAGATCACACCGTTCATGATAGCAAGAAACGGAAACCATAAGGTGCACATTTTGAATTAGGAGAATGACTTATGCTTGAATATATAAGCAGTGACAGAAAAACCTATCAGGAGCGCTTTGATGAGGCTGTATCGCGCATACCTCTTTATACCAAGGACTGGACAAATTTTAATCCCTCCGATCCGGGTATAACAATTCTTGAGGTGCTTACGGGTTATGAAACATTAACACAGGAAAGGATTGACACCATCCCCCCGATAGTTCGCGAGAAGCTCCTTAATATGATGGGCTTTCATGTGAAAAAGGGAAGACCGGCCAGACTTCTGCTTGCGTCCCAGGGATTGAAAAAGGATGCTATCCTTGCCCAGAATCACAGGTTCATCATAGGCGATATAGTGTTCGAGACCTCGAAGCAGACAGAGCTTTGTGCCATGGATATGATAGCGGCCTTCAGACATAATGAGAACGGTTTTAAGGATGTATCCATGCTGCTCGACAGGGAGGTAAGGGTGCCGATACCTATTTTCGGTAAGGAGCCTGTGGAGGGAAATTCCTTCTACCTTGTGACCAGTAAGCTTCCGGATCCGGGACAGGAGCTCATACTGTATGTGGACTTAAAGATGTCCATGAACAGAAATCCGCTCAACGACAAGCTGAAGAACCCATTTGCCGATGTAAGCTTCGAGGTTCTTACATCCGCAGGCTATAAGGAGTGCAAGGTAAGAGATTACACCAATGCCTTTTTGAAGAGCGGTGAGCTAAGGCTTCGCATGCCTGATGAGCAGACCGTACAGGGAGATGATACTCCGGTAAGCGGTTTTATCCTCAAGGTGACCCTGAAGGAAGCGCACTATGATGTTGCTCCGAAGGTAATAGCAATACACGGTCCTTTGTTCGAGGTATGGCAGAAGTTTTCGCTTTCGGAGAGTCATACTTATCAGAGGCTTTCTGACATAGTATTGCGCAGCTCCATCATAGGAGAGGCTTACATAGATGTATACTGTAAGGAGGAGAAAGGAAACTCCTACAGGAAGTATGAGTACCTTCCGTCGCTTGATATGGAAGGACGTTATTACCGACAGACCATGAGTGAGGACGGCTTCTACCATATAGATTTCGATAAGAGCCGTACCGGTTACGGTCCCGAGAAGGTAAAGAACTGCGTCAAGGTTGTGTGCTATACCGAAGCGGTAATGAGACAGTATGCCATAGGCAGGGTGCTCGGCTACGACAATCAGGAGATAAAGCTGCCGTTTAAAAATCTTGTGGGCGATGGCTTCTCGATTATAGCAAGACGCGAGGACGGCGAGGGCGGATATTTATACGATTTTGTGCGACCCGATTTTGAGGAGGACGGAGCATTATTCTACCGCCTTCTTGAGAATGACGGCAAGATACTTATAGAGGATGCGGGTGACTTTATAGGAGCAGATCTCTTCCTTGCGGGCATAAGCATAACCAAGGGAAGCGAGGGCAATATAAGGGCCGGCAACGAGCTTCTTACCTCCGTTAAGATTTCTGAGAATCCGGTATTCTTTTACAATCCCGGACCGGGTACGGGCGGTCAGGAGAGGGAACGCGTGGAGGATGTGAGAAAGCGTTTCTTAAAGGATATGGAGGATGCTTACACGGCTGTCACCGAGTCGGATTATGAACAGCTTGTAAAGCAGACGCCGGGACTTATCATCCATAAGGCAAAGGCCTATATGGATGAGGAGAGAAACATAGTAAGGATTGCTGTTAAGCCCGGCACCGAGGAGGATTTCCCCGGGCTTACGGAGCATTATAAGAGCATAATACATGATCACCTTGAGTTAAGAAGACTTCTATCTACGAGAATAGAGCTTCTTCCTCCGGTTTATACCAAGGTAAATGTAACAGGAACGGTCTATGTCAAGCTTAACTACGACAACTGTCGCGAGCGCATAGAGGAGTGCATAAGAGAGAGGATAGACTACATAACCACCGAGAAGAACTTCGGTGATATGCTTGTATTTGACGATGTGTTCCATGCGGTAGAGCTTCTCGATTGCGTGGAGAACGTGTACGATCTTTCTGTGCTGCCTCACTCGACGGCATATGTAAGGCTTGAGGATGCTAATTTACTGCCGGATAAGAATTGTCTGCTTTATCCGGGAGATATACATATCGAAGTGGTAACTTATGACAAGTAAAGATTCTTATGTCGTTTGCGTTTCTCCTCTCAGAATGACAGCGGAGTGTCATCCGGAGCGAAGCGAAGAATCTTAATATAGTAGAGGTATGATTATGGCAAGAACTGTATATTCAATTAAAAAGAACCGACTGAGGCGTTCCTACGGTGACGGCTTTGTAATGGACGGAGCCGGGAATCTGTACTTAGATGAGAATTCACCCACGCACAGGCTTTACCTTACACCGATAGATTCTGCTGAGAATGATTCGGAGTGGGGAAGACTGTCCTTCAAGGTTAGGCTTTCTGAAGAGCAGGTGCTCTATGTGTATGCTTTTGCAACCAACGAAAAAGAATTGAAGATGGGTGAAGAGATGGTTAACATCGAGCGTTTCGTGGTTTCCGACGGAATCCAGGATTCGGCAAAGAAGCTCCTCTACAACAACCCGGAGGCAAAGCGTTTTGTGGATAAGAATGATGTGCTGCTTTATGATCTGAAGGGCAGATACCTCTTCGTATGTATAGAGATACTCGGACTTGGAGGCGGTATGCTTTACAACATCCGCGCCGAGCGCGGCTCAGACGAGTTTATCGATGCGTTCCCTGAGGTTTACAGGGAGAATAATGATTTCTTCAGGCGTTATATAAGTGTGTTCAATAGCATTTATAACGATTTTGAGTCTTCCATAGAGAGGTTGCCGGAGCTGCTGAATTTTGACAAATGTCCGGATGAGCTTCTTCCGACCTATGCGTCATGGCTCGGGATAGATGTTCAGGGTGATTTTATGAAGCCGGAGGCTTTAAGGCAGCTTGTAAAGGAAGCCTATATACTCAACCGCATGAAAGGCACGAAGGAATGCCTGAAGAGACTTCTTACCATAGCGCTTGAAGAGACTCCTATCATCCTTGAGGCTAATCAGATGAAGGAATATGCCGAGAGTGAGGGAGAGGGAGTATTCGATGTTACTGTGCTGGTGAAAAAGCAGTTCTCCGAGAATGAACGCTTCCAGCTTATGTATCTGTTAGAGCAGTTCATGCCCGTAAGATGCAGGCTTAAGATAGAGACCTTAAAGGATAATAGCATACTTGACAACAGAGTTTACCTTGATATGAACGCTCAGGTTCAGTATCTTGAGGATGCAAAGCTTGACGAGTATATGTCTTTGGACGGTCAGCTTGTTCTTGAGGAGTAGGAGTATTAGGCATAAGGCGGCATTCCGCGTGCCTTAGCAAATAGAATCTTATGCTTCGCAGATACAAAAACTTTTTATAGAAAAAAACATATAAAAGTGATATAATATCGGTTGTAACTATAGCCTATTATACATATTCACAGGAGGAAAACAAAATGATTATCAATGAAGTAAAAAATGCAGACAGCATCCAGCTTGATGTAGACGGAAGGGTTGATACCACAACCGCGCCACAGCTCCAGAACGCGCTTCTTACCGCGTTCCAGAAGACTAAGACGATTGTTATCAATTTCGATAAGGTTGCATATATCTC
The DNA here is from genome assembly GCA_017525525.1 of Lachnospiraceae bacterium. Taxonomy (GTDB): domain Bacteria; phylum Bacillota; class Clostridia; order Lachnospirales; family Lachnospiraceae; genus Coprococcus_C. The sequence goes on from JAFXSQ010000072.1 coordinate 53,818, forward strand.
CAGCGCCGGCTTAAGGGCTCTTCTTATCGGACAGAAGACCGCTACATCCAAGGGTGGCAGCATGACCATTATCAACGCAAATGATTCGGTTAAAGAGGTCTTTGAGGTTACAGGCTTTATTGATATCCTTACATTAGCATAGAACATAAATAAAGTCTTTTGAACCTATCTATTCAGGAGAGAGGATTTTGTTATGAAAAAAGGTAAAATCGTTTTTCTTGCGTTTATGATTATATCATATGCGTTGTTTGTGTACGGCTTTATGGTAGATGAGAGGACGCTCTATATGGCGTCATTCATAGCCTTCACAGTATTTCTTCTTGTATTCGTTTTGCTTGCTTTTATTGACAAGGAGAGCAAGACGGGTGAATCGGATTCCGAGCTTACGGAGGACGAAAGTGTTACTCAGATTGATTTAGGTGAGACAGCAACAAACGGAAATATATCAAACGAGGATTTATCAAACGAGAACACATCAAACGAGCTCAAAGAAAAATATATCTCCGAGATTAAAGGTCTCAAGATAGCGATGGAGGATCAGCGTGATTCCTACGAGACTCAGTTGGATGAGCTTGAACAGAAGCTTTCCGTTGCAGAAACAGAAACTAACGCTCTGAAGCAAAAGATAGAGGAGCTTACGGGGCTCGGTTCCGAAGAGGCCATAAGGAAAGCTTTCGAGAAGAAGGACGCGGCAGCCTCCATACTTCCGGAGATGACCGGTAACGGTTCGGAGACAATAGACATAGTAGGCGCCGCAAGAAGCGTTGCCGACGAGCTTAAATATGCCGCATCAACTGCAGGCATGAGAATTCAGGTTTCATCTTCAGACGATCATATCTTAGTAAAGGCCGATGCAGGCCTTATTCGCGTTCTCTTAAGAAATATAGTTGACAATTCAATTAAATACATGCGACGTCAGGGAACCTTGGTCATCACGCTTTCAACGATAGCTGACGACCTTTTTGTGGTATTAAAGGACAACGGCGAGGGATTGTCCGAGTCTGAAACGGAGCACATATTTGAGCTTAATTACCAGGGTTCGAACCGTATATCCGGCAATGGCCTCGGTCTTGCTCAGGCTAAGGCAGTTGTTGAGTATTACGGAGGAAATATCTACGCCAAGTCTTCACCCGGCGGCGGCATGGGAATATATATCCAGCTTCCGACAACGTGATAAGATTCTTCGGGCTACGCCCTCAGAATGACACGATGTAAGTGTCATCCTGACGCTGCGAAGGCTCTTAAAGTATAAAAAAGGGAGGTGCGATTATGACGAAGTCATAATTTTGCATCGCACCGACTTTCGTCATAAGGGGTACCGCGAAGCGGTGGATTCCTTATGACATTAGACTGGGCAGGATTGCTTTAGCAATCGTGCCATTACATATTATAC
>JAFXSQ010000073.1 GCA_017525525.1 Lachnospiraceae bacterium
AGATGAAAACAATTCAGAAGGAAAGCAAGAATGCTTAAATATTACCATTGTCTGCAACGAAATCAAAAACCTCGCAAAGCCTTACTACACTTGGCTTGCGAGGTTTTTTGCTTGCGAAAAACTGTCAAAGACGGGATTATACCACAAGAAAGAGAAATATCAAAGATGTTTTTTGAATAAAATGTTACTATTCACAGTTATCAAAAAAACAGGCAAAGGTACGTTGTGCTTGCACATAAGAACCTTTACCTGTTTTTTAAATACTGCTAAGAAGTTATGTTAGAAATCAAGCTCCTTCTTGTTGAAGATTCCGATTGAGATAAACACCGGAACCACTATGTAGCACACGCTGAAGGCTACAAAGTAAAGTATTATCTTTCCCGCATCCCCATCATTGATTGCTTCCTGAAGCGAAGTTATAACCCCTGAGGGGAAATACTTGCTGATTTTTATCTCACGATCGCTGAAGAACGGTATAAAATCAAGAGCCTCTATCATGGTTCCGAACACACCCGTAAGCAAAAGGATGTAAAGAACAAGTCCGCCGCCGGGCTTCTGTGTACCGTAAACTATAATCAGTGAGAGACACAGGAAGCCGAGTATCTTAAGGTCTCTAACCCATATATCCGTTATGATACCGTTAATTATGTCGCTGTTTTTTTCTCCGAGTATCTTCTCTGTTACAAAATAAACGATTGAGAACACAACCGCAGTCTCGCACAGAAGGAGAAGTCCCTCGAAGAATCTTGCCCAGATAAGCTTATATCTGGTCATACCGAAACCGATAGCCGTCTGCATACTCCTGCTCTTAAAGTCATCGGAGTAGATGGCGCTGAATATCGGAATACCCACAAAGAGCGGGAAGAAGAAAATCGCTGCGGCTACATAAAGTGTCGCATTCTTTTCTCCGTTAACCGTTAACGGCACGAACTTACCAAGAATACCCGCAAGTATAATAAGCGCAACCTCTATGCCCATGCACACTATAAAGCCTACCTTGCTCTGCACACGCCTTATATCTGCCTTGATTACATTACGCATTGCCTTCACCTCCTATAAGACTGAAATAGAAGTCCTCAAGCGAAGACCTTGCCTGCTCTGTTCCCTTAACATTAATGCCTGCCTGGGCAAGCACCTGCTTAGCTCTCTCCACATCCTGATCCGCAACATTGATGGATGTTACATTCTCCTGCGTGCGGAAGTCATCACGTGTAAGCTCCTTTAGAACAACACCGTTATGAACTATGCCGAAGCGGGTTGCGGTATGCTCAAGCTCACTTAAGATGTGAGACGATACGATAATCGTCTTGCCCTCATCATGATTGATTTTCTCTATCAAAGTACGGACATCATGAATACCCTGGGGATCAAGACCGTTGATAGGCTCATCAAAGATAAGGATTTCCGGATTGCCAAGCAACGCATTGGCAATTCCGAGACGCTGCTTCATGCCGAGAGAGAATCTCTCAGCCGGAGCTTCTGCCGCCTTGGTATTAAGGCCTACCAGCTCAAGCACCCTGTCAGCCTCGTTCTTATCCTTTATGCCCTTGACCTTCATAAAGTACTTCATGTTCTGCTTGGCGTTCAGATAACCGTAGAAATTAGCGCCCACAAAGAAGCCAATCTTGCGTCTGTTATGGTTGTTCTCGCGCGGTGTCTTAGCTCCTAAGATTGAAAGCTTACCGCTGTCATATTCTGACAATCCGAGTAGCGTCTTAAAAAGGGTTGTCTTGCCGGCGCCGTTCTTACCGATAAGGCCGTAGATATCACCCTTGTTTACATTAAGCGTAACGCTCTCAAGGACTGTGTGTTTGCCGTAGCTTTTCTTGAGATCTTCGACTGCGATTACGACATCACTCATATCAAAATCCTCCTTGTTTTATTAAATACCGTGGTATTATATCACAGTATTATCAATAATACACTATTTTTTTCATAAAGTGATAAAGCAGTGTTTTATTCGGCATCTATAAGCTGCCTTGATACAAGTTCGTTTCTCTTGAGCTTCTTTTGCGCAAAGTGGGTAAGTCCGGTATTCTGCACGGAGAAATCACCGACTTCCCCGTCATTTAATAAATAATTTTACTTTATCAAAAGCTTAAGCAGCTTGTTCGATCTTACGACAAAGCCGTTTAACTGCTCTGCGTTCATCGGTTTGTTGGCAACGGATGCAAGGTCATAGAGCTGACAGCAGATATCCTCGCTGAGCTCACCCTCGGGATTGTCAAGCAGGTACTTAACCAGAGCATTGTTAACATTCAGTATAAGTGTCTCAGCCTGCTCGCCGAAGGGGTTCATGCCGTCCATGCTGTAGGCGCGCATCATGTCTGCCATACGACGCTGCTCCTCGCCGATTGTAATCATCGAAGAAATATTCTCGTCCTTTAAGCTCTGCGGCTTAACGGTAAGCTTCTCCTTGCCCGTAGCCTTCTTGAAAAGCTCGGTCAGCTTGTCCGTGAACTCCTTCTCCTGCTCCTCTGTGAGCTTGGCGCCTACGAAGTTCTCGGAGAGATCCGCATCTATTCTTAAGAATTTCACATTCTCATTCTTAGCCTCGAGGTGCGTTATGTAAGGATTGTCGATATTATGCTCAAGGAAGATCGCATTCATGCCCTCGTTCTTGAACATATCTATGTAACGAGCCTGAACCTCACGGTCTGTCACATAGAATACCTTGCCCTCGTACTTCTCCTTACCCTCCTCAAGATAATCGGGAAGAGTGATATACTTGTCGTTCAAATCCTTGTATATCATATAATCCTTCATCTTGTCGTCGAACTTATCGTCACGAACACAGCCGAACTTGATGAAGGGGCTTATGTCATCCCAGTACTTCTCGTACTCCTCGCGCTCGTTCTTGCACATTCCGGTCAGCTTGTCGGCAACCTTCTTGGTGATGTAGTCCGATATCTTCTTTACAAAGCCGTCGTTCTGCAAAGCGCTTCTCGATACATTTAACGGTATGTCCGGACAGTCAATCACGCCCTTCAGCAAGAGCAGGAACTCAGGGATAACCTCCTTGATATTATCCGCAACAAATACCTGGTTGTTGTAAAGCTTTATCTTGCCCTCGAGCTGGTCATACTGAGTGTTAATCTTAGGGAAGTAAAGGATACCCTTTAAGTTGAAGGGGTAATCCATATTCAAATGTATCCAGAACAAAGGCTTCTTGAAGTCAAGGAATAAATGCTGATAGAAGTCTATGTACTCCTCCTCCGTGCAGTCTTTTGGATTCTTAGTCCATAAAGGATGAGGATTATTCAGCGGCTTTCTCTCAGGCTCCTTCTTCTCCCCTTCCTTTTCAGAGGCCTTGTCCTCACCTGCGGACTTATCTGTCTCGTCCTTCTTTACATCTCCGACAAGCTCGTCCTCATCGGATGTGTCAACCTCGACGGTTTTTGCCTTCTCCTTTTCCTCTTTTGCCCTCTTCTCAGCTTCTTCTGCTTCCTTGTCCTCATTTATGAAGTAGATGTTGTACGGCATGAAGGAACAGTACTTCTCTATAACCTCCTTCACCCTGTACTCGTTTGCAAATTCGTAGCTGTCCTCGTTTAAGTAAAGGGTTATGGCAGTTCCTCTGGTGGTGTCGTCACTCTCGCTCATCTCATAATTGGTACCGCCGTCACACTCCCAGAATACAGGCTTTGAGCGCTTCTTGTAGGAACAGGTCTCTATGGTCACCTTGTCGGCTACCATGAAAGCCGAGTAAAAGCCCAGACCGAAATGTCCTATAATCTGGTCTGAATTAGCCTTATCCTTATACTTGTTGATAAAGTCCGTGGCACCTGAGAAGGCGATCTGATTGATATACTTCTCAACCTCCTCGCCCGTCATACCTATACCGTTATCGACAAAGGTAAGTGTCTTGTCCTTAGCCGAAGCATAGACATCAATCTTGTACTCCTCTCCCTCTGTCTCCTCGAAATCACCCATAAGGGCAAGTTTCTTTAATTTTGTGATAGCATCGCAGCCGTTTGAGATCATCTCTCTTATGAAAATATCGTGGTCTGAATAAAGCCACTTCTTGATTATAGGAAAAATGTTCTCGCTGTTGATTGAAAGACTACCTTTTTTCTCCATGATAAATACGCCTCCTGAAAATGAAATACTGTAGAGTATTCTAATACCATATAATTCATAAGTCAAGAAGAAATTAGCACTCAATAATAGTGAGTGCTAATAAGCAATTGATTATGTCCGATTAAAAACGATAGATGTTTCATTATGTAACATAATATGACATTTTTAATCTTTATTTTTACAGTTTTATATGATAGAATATCAATTTAAGTGATGGTATGAGATAACATGCAAAGAGTTCTTCAAAAAAATTAAAGAAGATATTTACAGGGGATTTACTACAGGGGATTTACTACAGGGGATTTACTATAGGGGATTTACTATAAGGGATTTACTATGGAAGAAAGCGGAAGCTTAAGCAATAAAATATCGGATATGCTTGTGAAATACAAGTTTCAGATATTCATCCTTGACTGCATGGGTATACACATCGCAGTCTTCTTTTATTCCCTTTTCTTTGGAATTGATGTGCTTACAATCTTTAATGTAGGCAGTCTGCTTATCTACGCTCTGTGCATTTTCTTCCTTATGAATAAGAAGCCCCGCTTCTGCTTCTATGTGGCATACACGGAAATAGTCGTCCACACCTTTATGTGTTCTCTGATCTTGGGACACAAGTTCGGCTTCGGACTGTGTTTTGTGGCTGTGGGGCCGGTGGTCTTCTCCACCCTGTACACTCGAGGAAACAGGCGAACACTGGTCAACTGTCTTGGTTTAAGCGCGATATCTTACATCCTTTTTACAACTTGTTATCTTATCTCCTTAAACCACGAGCCTCTCTTTAAGAGCCCGGCCATAGACGATTCGGTTCCTTATGTGTACCTTTTGAACATGCTCAATGCATTCATCTCCATATCACTTTATTCGGTGATCTTCATAGTCGAGGTTGATGCGGCCTATGACAAGCTATACAGTAAGAACAAGGAATTAAATGTTCTCGCAAACCGAGACACCCTCACGGGTCTTTACAACCGTCGAACCATGACCCAGCAGGTTATGAAGCTCTATGAGGCTTACAAGGAAAGCAATGAAGTATTCGCATTGATAATATGCGATATAGATGATTTTAAGGATGTAAATGACAGTCTCGGCCACGATTGCGGCGACGAAGTTCTTAAGGTAATCGCAAAGACACTTTCCTCTCTTGTACGCGAAGGCGATTATCTGTGCCGCTGGGGCGGTGAGGAATTCCTGATCATGCTTAAGAACATCAATCACGATGTGGCCATGTCCATAGCCGAGCGCTTCAGATCAAAGATTGAGGAAACAGAGATACGCTACAAGGAATTCAGACTTAGCATAACCATGACCTTCGGTGTTGCAAGCGCCGATGAGGGAGAGACATATGAAGAACTCTTCCACCTCGCAGATACAAGGCTCTACGAGGGTAAAGAGGCCGGAAAAAACACTGTAAGATAATTATACTACGAAGACTACCTTCGTTTCTGACGGGTAGTCTTCTTTTTTTACTGCATTTATGAAGCTCAAAAACATTGCCTTTATCATATCTGCTTTTTTATTTCCGAAAGCAAATATAAGACAAATCTCAAAGCTTGCCTTGGTTGCGTTTTCATGCACGAGAAATATTCCGGATATATGCTCACCTTCTCTTATAGCAAATGACAGCCATGGATTATAATATTCCGGAGACACATCCATGATATTCTCTATCAGGCTTACAGACCTGTGAAAGCAGGCCTCAACAATACCGTCCCTTAGTTCTCCAAGTGACAATTCAGAGATGGAAACAGGCATATCCTTCAATAATATTCTGGTCTGTCCAAGTGTCTTCTCCAATTCACTTAAAGTGGTCACTCGAGGCTTAACATCACTTTTTTTGACCTTTTCATTCCTTATAAAAAGCCTTCTCCTGTTTTTCTTTAAGGACTCATCATCGGCAGATATCTCATCCTCGACCCCTTCGGATTCATAGTATAACTCTTCATCCTCGTCATCCAAAAGATTGTTCATCAGCCATTCGGAGCCCAAATCATCATCGTCATATTCGGAGTGATAGATATCCCTTTCCTCAAGAAGCTCAAAATAATCCTCCACTCCGGCTTTAAGATATCTCTCTCCCCGTTTTGACCTGTGCTCCGGCTCCTCCTCAAAGCCTCTTTCGAGAAAGAAACCCTCCTCTGATTCGCACACTAGCGCCCTGCCGTAAAAATCTCTTAAGCAGATATGCACGCAAACCGCGCCGTTTTTCTCGGCGCGGTTAAAGACACTGTCCAAAGCAAAGGCTGCAAAGCCTGTATCTCTGTATTCGGGAGCCACGTAAAGCCAGTCTATTATCGGCTCCTTATCCAAATCATCACGCAGAAGCATAAGTCCCACAATATGCTCTGTCTCTTCTTCTCCATCCGCGATTATGCCGTAAGCTTCATCCCGTGAAAACTCCGGCTCATCCAAAAGTGAAAAAGGATCGAGGCTGCAAACCAGCTTTTTCATTGTTTCTGTCAATCTGAGTAAACGCATAAAAGCCTCCAGCTTATTTCTTAATCATCTTCCTCTTCGAAAGTCTTTCTGTGTTTCAAAGCCTTAAAAATGTTGAATTTCCATATGGCAGTGTACTTCTTTGCCTCCAGAACATCACTCATTACATCCATGAAATCCTTCGGATCGGACTTATCAAGTTCATTAGGAAATCCCTGTTTTTCATGCTCGTCGATAAGACTGTCGAGTATACTGAGCTTGGCACTGTTGGTAAGTTCTACTATTTTTTCTATAAGCTTATCGAACTCCTCCTTGGGAACAGCCGGTGTATCCTTGCCGTCGGTCTTCTCGCCTAATGTATGCTTCGCCATCTGATTGTATAAGGCTTCAAGCTTTTCGTACTGTTCTTTAAGCTCCTTGCCGTATTTCTCATCCTCGAAGAGAACTTCAGCCTCTAGCTTGCCTCTTTCGATTTTAGTGGCATTGTTGAAGACATTTCCCTGTTTTTGCTCAATGCTGTCCTTCTCCTCAGGAAAATCATAAGTGAGCTTCTTCTTTAAGTCCTCATCGTCCATCTGATAGAGCTTTCTGAACTTGCCTTTGTTCTTAGGATTCTTTTTGAATACCTCATCGGCATGAGCTTCCTTCTTCTGATATTCCTCCCAAACCTTATCCTCAAGCTTCTTCATCTCTTCTTCGGGCACAGGCTCGGCGGCGTCGACCGCATTAAGATAAGCCTTAAGCGCCTTATCGAATTCGGTCTCCACAAAGAGAGTTTTACAATCAGTCTCTTTTACAACAGTTTCTCCGTTGACCTCTACATATTCCTGGGCCGGCTCCAGCAGATCAACTTCTTCTCTGATGTTTTTTGCATTTCCCGGCATTTTTCTGGTAGCATAAACCAACGAGAGAGTACTCATCATAGAGTCAAACGCTTTTTTACTGATCTCAATGCCATTGTCGGTAAATATCTGCATTTCGTGGTTCAGTTCTTCAGTATTATACTTATCCATGAAGAAATCCCTAAGACTTTGCGAGCATTCGTTAGTACAAAGGAAGTCAATCATGTCGAGCATTATCGACGGTGTTCCTATGTTCCTGAACATAAACTCCATTCTTTCACTCTTGTCCTTAGTCTTAAGTGCTTTAAACAGCCCCTCCCTGGATATTCCTCCGGACATAGCCCGTACATCCTTGAGCTTTGAAAGCTTTAAGCCCGCATCCTCAACGCCCTTAAGCGAAGAATAAGTAACGGTCATAAGCTCGGTGGCATAAAGCTCATCGCTGTCTCCCGACTCCAGCATATCGAGCGCTTCTATATTCTTCTTTATCTCATTCATCACCTTATTGGTTTCTTCTATGGTATTCTGAAGTCTTACCTGGCTTGAAGAGAAGTTGGCAACCGCCGCAGGGAGCTCTAAGCCCATTTCCTGCGCTTTCAACAAAGCAACCGCAATACGCTGACCTGAACAGGTCTTGTCACCGGTCGAAAGGACATCCCTGAATATAGCGCGAAGCTCCGGTTTTTTCTTCTCAAACTCTTCCTCCGAGGTCTTCTCAAGAAGGTTCTTGAAGCCGTCCAAGAAGATGTCGGTTTCTCCTGTTGCAGCCGCCATAACCATCCTGATTATGTGATCCTGCTGCGTCTTGGTAAGCTGTGTACAGTTACCGAAGTCGATCACCGTAGCATCATTTTCGCTGATCATGATATTTCCCGAATGAAGGTCACCGTGGTAGAAGCCCTTTCCGAATATGCCTTCATATACCCACTTATCCGAAAGCTCGAGCAGATACTTCTGGCGCTTTTTAAGATCCTTATACTCGGAAATAAGCTTTAATTTATCCTTTATGGCATTCAAAGCCAGAGAACCCTTTGCGGGCTTTAAAATATATTTTCCGTTCTCGTCGGTCTTATAGACCTCCTTGCCCTTCTTATCCTTTACCTTCTCATAATACTTGTCCATGGTGCCGTCGAGCATATCCCACTTATCGGAGATATACTGCTTGACGGTAGTACCCTCCGCAAGCTCTATAACCATACAGTCCGAGGTGGTTGTCGTAACATCCAAAAGCTTCATGGACTTTACATGGTTTTCTCTGAATCTGTCAGACGCGTTATTATAAATCTTGCCTTCCTCAACATGACGCGCCTCTATGGTAAGGTCAAGCTCCTCCTCAACTCTCTTGAACTGCCCCTCAAAGGTTGCGACCATACCTTTATCGGTCTTTCTGGCAGCTTCGTGCATAACCTTGTACTCACGCATCATCCTGTTCTTTGCATCCGGACGAAGAAGCTTGACTACGACCTTCTTTCCTTCCTCAAAACCCGGGCCCTTTACGGTACATAAGAACGCCTGTCCGACAGACGCAGCGCCTAAGGACTTCTCAACCTTTATGCTGTCAATCCTTCCCTCAGAGCGCTGTATAATGCCGTTCAGCTGCTGTTTTATCACCTTCTCGGGTATAGGAAGAAGGCTGTCCTTTGTCTGATCTATAGCCTTGGCAAGACCTCTCGGCAAAGAAGAAGTCGGAATACCCTGAAGCATCTTCTGGAAGAGCGGGCCGGCGCCCTTAAAGAGTCCGCCCAATATGTCAGAGAAGTAATCCATTCTCTGATCATCGGTAAGATTTGCTATAGTAAGCTCATCGGGCTTTTCAACGGGCGAAGCGTTCTTTATGGCATTTGCAAGCATGGAACGCTTGTCCATGGTAGGCATAGATTTAAAGTAGGACTTCATGACATTCTTTATATAAAGACCGGGACCTCTGTTTCCCTTGACTGAATCCTGAATAGTCTTGTCAAGCGCGTTCTTCTCGGACTCTATATACTTCTGTCTTTCTTCCTTTCGCTTCTTAAGCTCTTCCGTCCACGCTGTAATCTGTTCCGCATCCTTATCCTTCTTGGCCAGTTTAAGCTCATTTCTGGCCTCCTGCACGGCGTTATCATGCGCTTTAAGCTTGGCTCTGCGCTCAGTGGTAGCCCTCTTTATTCTCTCAATCCTGAGCGGAGCATCCTTTAAGTGTACCGCCTCCTGTTCTTCTTCGGTAAGCTGCTCATCTAAAATGAGTTTTTCAAAACTTGCGATATCGGCATTTATGGCTTCTTCCTTTTCCTTCAGTATTCTCTCTTCTTCATCAATCATAGCCATAAAATCAACAACTGCATCAAACTCTGCGGTTTGGTTCTTCTTTGCTGCTCTTTCAGCCCCCTTGCTTTCCTTCTGAGCCTCCTGCTCCTTTCTTCTTTCTTCCCTTAATCTCTTTTTCTCATTCTCAATCTCCTGTAACTGCCTTTCCTTTTCTTCCTTAGCGCTTTGAAGATCAGCAAGATTAAAGAATTCAGCTGCCGGATCTAACTCTGTCGGCTTATCTTTCTTTTCTTTTTTAGCTTCTTTTTTCTTATCTTCTACAGCCTCCTCTTCATCCTGCTCCTCGTCATCCTGCTCCTCGTCATTCTCATCTTCGGGATTTTCTTTCTCCTCTTTCTTTTTCTCGTCATCCTTCAGCTTGAACACCTCGTCGGCGCAGGTCTCCATCATATTCTGTATCTTCTCGGAGGCTTCGTCGACAACATCATCTATATTGGACTGAATTCTTCCTAAGGCTACGATCATATCAAGATCAAGCTCTTCGATCTTCTCCGCAATCATATCCTTAAACTGCGGAAGCCCCATCCTGATTGCGGAAATCGCAGCATCCTTATCGACGCCAAGCTTATTAAAATCAAGCTGCTTATTTAACATATCGGCAACTTCGTCTAAAGCTTCGGTAAGCTTGCTCTTCATCTCGGCAACACCTTCTTCGTCGACCACAAAAAGCGGAAGCTTATCCATCATCTTCACTATAAAGCCTTCGGGATTTTCTTTTTTATCACGATAAATATCCGAGAGCAGACTTGCAATCCCGTCCACATTTCTCTTCAAAAGCTCCTTCATGCGGAGACCTTTCTTATAGTCAAGATACATCTCGTCATCTATCGGGTCTTCTTCGTTCAGTTCTTCAATCTCCATCCGAGCGGCCTTATCGACAGCCTTCTGTGCCTCTTGATCCTCCTCAAGCACATACTCTCCTGAAGCTTCGTATCCTTCTTTGAGCTCATCCTTTACCTTCTGAGCTCTCTCCTTAGCCATCTGCTTCTTGAACTTCTCACGTTCCTTTTCATCTATCTCGATTGAATAGTCGGCCTCGGTAGCCTCCGGATCGTAGAGCAGCTCGGTGAGAAGCTTCTTTGAATTGGCCTCATGAATATTCCATCCCTTTTCCGTATCCTCATTTTTGTCGAGCACTGTGCCGTTAAACAGCTTTATCTTGTTCGGCGGTATATACTCAACCTTATCCTCCTCCTGCTTCTGCAGTCTGGAAAGCTCATAAGTGAGCATATTTGTTATATGATCCTTTTCTCTCGGGCTGCTGTTCTTAACAGCATTCTGCAGGGCCTTGATGATGTTAATTCCGCTTGCGGCAGCCGTAGCAAACTGTTTGAGCTGTTCAACCGAAAGGTTATCAAAGTCCGTTCGCTTAATGCCTGTCTTATGAGAAAGGATGACGCAGAAAGCATTTCTCATACGGATAAGGTCTCCGGAATTCATATGGTTAAAATTGATATACATATTGTTAACCACGGAAAGGATATCCACGTCCTCGTACTTATCAAGATTGGCTATGATGTCATTCTCCATATCGTGGAGAACTCGCATAGCATCATTGCCGATAGGCATCATATGGCCCTTTGCCTCGATGTAGACGGAGTTGTCGTCCCTCTGGATCACATTCGCATACGTATCTCCAATCTTTATGATGCTTGTATTAACTTCGTCTCTGTTGAAACGGCTTAAGATCTCTCTTATCTTTCTCAGCTCGAATACATAAAGCTTCTGCTCCTTTGAGAAAGCAGAGAATTTCTTCCTCGGCAGCAAAAGATCGGTATTCTTATTGCCGCTGTTCTGAAGATGATCGAACATGGTGTACTCATGAATTGAAGTATTAAAATTCATGGCAAGCTGCTGAGTCGAAAGCTTCTCAACAGTCTTTAACTTCTGCTCTTCTTCATCATAGACCTTTTCCTCTACTTCCTGGCCACCCATGACAAAGCCGAACACGTTGACACCGCCCACAACCTTCTTCTCTATGTGGTACTTCCTCTCGTGCTTTATGGTTCTCATATCATTGGTGAGCTGGTACATCCTTGCCACAGCCATGAGATCAAGGCCACTGTTTATAGGCTCGGTAGGTTTATCCAAAGCAAACAAAGTCTTGCCCATGGTGATAAGCTTATTCTCGTAAAGCAGCCTTTCCATGGTCTTTCTGACCATATCCTTCCTGTATTTCCATGCGCTTATGAACGAAGTCTTCTTCTTCAGGTACTTCTGGCAGGCTTCGATAGCCTCGTAGTAATTCTCCTGAAGCTTCTCCATATCCTCTACGGTAAGAGAATCTGCGCTCTTCCTGGCTATAGCCTTCTCAACCCTGGATACAGCCTTCTTGACACGGGTCATCTCCGGAGAGTCTCCGCCGAGCTTCTGGGAATTGACCATCAAATGTGCTATATTCCTCTCCTTTAAGGACTCAAGTCTGGCCTGCTTAAGCTCTTTTTTATCTACGTTGAGCTCGTCTCTTTCAAGCTTGGTTATAAGTCTGCTGACAATCTCAGTATCCTCCTGAGTTTTCTCCATCGAAAGCCGGTCGTTATGCTGCAGAACCGCGCCATCTAAGTTTTTGGCCTGACGGGCGTTCTTGGCGAAGTTATCGCCCTCGACATACTCCCTGACAAGCTCCTTGTCCATCTGCTTGTTTAAGCCTTCGTCGTTAATCTGCACATTGTTTACTACCTGTTCATCCATTACTTTGTTACTCCTTTCTGTTAAAACAGGGGCAATCCCCGGAAGTGTAATTGTCAAGAATTATACACACTGAAAGTCACATTATTGACACAATATCTTCTATCTACGTAGCCGCACGTACTTTACTGGCTCGGCTACTTACAAATCACAGTCTCTTCCGTTTCTACTGCTTTTCGAATTAATTCTTCAATTTTACCTACAAGGTTTTGCTCTGATTGCTCTATTCTGTCTAACTTCGGTTTTGTTACCGGGTGTTTGTCTACGAAGATTGTACAGCAATCTTCGTACGGGAGAACTGAAGTCTCGTAGGAGCCGATATTAAGCGCCCTGTCCACAATCTCCTGCTTGTCCATACCGATGCAGGGGCGCATAACCGGGAGTTCTTTTATAGCATGGTCGATTACGTAAAGGCTCTGGGCTGTCTGGCTTGACACCTGCCCTATGCTCTCACCGGTCACGATCAGCTGGCAGTCATTCTTTAATCCAATCTCCTCGGCGATACGATACATGCACCGCTTCATAATGATGGTCAGCTCATCATGCGGACAGTTCTCGTATATGCACAGCTGCACATCAGTAAAATTGATTATATGAAGTCTGATCGGCCCCGCATACTGAGCCACGATATTGCCGAGCTCTATAACCTTCTTCTTGGCTCTCTCGCTTGTGTATGGCGGTGCGTTGAAGTACACAGCCTCTATCTCGACACCGCGCTTTGCAATCATGTAAGTTGCAACCGGGCTGTCTATGCCGCCGGACAAAAGCGCGATACCCTTGCCGTTGGTGCCCACCGGAAGTCCGCCCGGCCCCGGAATTACCTTTGAGTAGATATAAGCCTCATTTCGAACCTCAATATCAACCATGATCTCGGGTTTATGCACATCTACCTTGTAAGCGGGAAGCGCATCCAGAACATCGCCGCCCACGGTCATATTTATCTCCTGAGAGTTCACCGTGAAGGACTTGTTGTTCCTTCTCGCCCTTATCTTGAAGCTGTGTTCACCCTCGCCGTACTCTGCTTTAAGGTACTCCACACAGCCCTCGCCTATCTTCTTTATGTCAAGCTCGTGAACCACATGCACCGGGCACACGCCGACTATACCGAATATCTTCGTAAGCCTGTCCATGGCATCAGTGTAATCATAGTCCGATTTTGCCTTCACATATATGCGCCCGTACTCGCGCCACGCCTCAAAATCCCCGAGGCTTTTAAGTCTCCTTCTGATATGCTTAACGAGCATATCCTCGAACACATACCTGTTCTTTCCCTTGGTTCCGATTTCCGCATATTTGATTATAAATGTATCGTAATTCATTTTCTCTATCCTTTACTGTACTGTAGCTTTTATTTATCCCTTATCTAACTCAAACCCGATTATCGAGAGTATGGTCAGTCCGGCAGTCTCGGTTCGAAGTATACGACTGCCTAAGCTTAATACAAGCGCGCCGGAGCCTTCGGCCTTCTCTATCTCCGACTTGGCAAAGCCTCCCTCGGGACCAATGAATATGCCTAAGGTTTTTATTCCGTCATCCTTTAAGGCTTTGACTATAGCGCGGGCATGCGTCATGCCTCTTGCGTCCTCGTAGGGCACAAGGACACGGTCTAATGAGCATGCGTCTTTAAGAGCATCATCATAGGACATGATATCAGGAACGTCAACTAATATTCCGCGTCCCGACTGCTTGCCGGCCGACTCCGCTATAGCGCGGTACCGCTGAAGGCGCTTCTCCTTCTTCTTGTCGTCGAGCTTGACTACGGTTCTCTCCATCATAACAGGCACTACCCTCGCTGCGCCAAGCTCAACCGCTTTTTCTATTACAAGGTCAAGCTTATCGCCCTTTGGCATGCCCTGATAAAGCGTAATCTCAACCGGCAGCTCCGCCGCGTTACGGTTTAAGTCCGTTATCTTTAAGTCTACAACGCCGTCCTCAAAGCCGTCAATAACGCAGGCGTAATCAGTCCCGGCGCCGTCCGACACCGTAACCTCGTCACCTGCGTTAAGCCTGAGCACATTCCTTATGTGATTGTAGCTGTCGCCGGAAAGCTTTATGCTCCCTCCCGCGACAGTGTCATCTTCTTTAAGATAAAATCTTCTCATAATACACTGTTCGTTATTTCTTATTTGTTATTCAATAGTCAGATCGTCATCAATTCCGACAAGGTTTAGCCCGAAGAATCTTATTATCTTTTAAATCTTCTCAGCATAGGAAGCAATTCGCTGACGGTATCAACCGTGTATCTTGCTTCCTCCTCGGTATTCAATTCACTGAACGAAAACCTTATGGTCGAGTCAAGCTCCTCTTTGGAAAGCCCCATACTTTTCAAGGTCTCCGATACATGAGGTTTATTGGTTGAACAAGCCGAGCCCGCCGATACGTATATTCCCTTATCCTCTAACGAATGGAGCATAACCTCCGAACGAACTCCGGTAAAGCTTGCGGATACTATGTGGGGTGCGTCACCCGAATGAAGCGTAACACCATCAAGCCTTGAGAAGCCCTCGGACAGGGTATTCTTAACTGCTAACATTTTATTTGTATTTTCGTCTAACGCATTAGTCATCTTTTCTGCCGCAAGCCCCATTCCCGCTATGGCAGGCACATTTTCGGTACCGGAACGCATATCCCTCTGCTGTCCGCCGCCGTAGATTATAGGCCGAAGCAGTGTACCCTCCTTCACGAAAAGCGCTCCGGAGCCCTTGGGACCATGAAGCTTGTGACCGCTTATGGAGAGCAGGTCTACATTAAGCTCCCTGACATCGGTCCTTATTTTGCCGAAGGCCTGTACAGCATCCGTGTGGACATATATATCCTCCCTTATCGCCTTGACTGCTTTAGCGATTTCCTTAACCGGTTGCACGGAGCCGACCTCATTATTCACCAGCATTATTGTGACAAGGATTGTATCCTCTCTTACCGCTGCCGCAACATCTTCTACGTTTACCCTTCCGTCGCTGCCACAGGGTATTCTGGTCACTTCATAACCCTCTTTTTCAAGAAAAGACAGCGGTGAGGATACAGACGCATGCTCAATCGCTGTCGTAATTATATGCTTTCCCTTACGCCTTTTTGCAAGCGCAGAGCCTATAATCGCCATATTGTTGGATTCGGTTCCGCCCGATGTAAACACAAGCTCCTTATCCCTGCATTTTAACGCTCTGGCCATCTGCAGGGCCGAAGCCTTCACATACTCCTCAGCATCTACGCCCTTTATGTGCATGGAGGACGGGTTACCGAAATCCTCAGCCATAAGAGTCATGCAAAGCTCCCTTACCTCAGGGTAAACTACAGTAGTTGCAGCATTGTCAAAATATATCTCCATAATAAACCTCTAAGTGTTAGTCATCTTCAAAATTAAACTCGTCGTCTTCGTCCTCTTCATCATCATCCTCTTCGTCATCCTCGAAGTCAAAGTCGTCTTCATCGTCATAGTCTTCATCGTCATAGTCTTCATCATCCTCGAGATACCTTGTCATATCCGCTGCCATAATCTCGACCTCTATACGAGAGTTTGGGAATACATCCTTCAGGAAACCCTGTATCTCCTTATCCTCAAGGATAAACCTGATATTGGCTTCCTGCGGCATATTAAGTGAGGCTAACAGTCCCGAGCACACCATTAGAGCCGAGGTTTCCTGCGGAGATTCCGCATAGATGAACACAGGATAACACTCTTTCCCTGTACTCTTAATCAGCAACAGACCGCACGCTTCGTCCTCAAAAGTCAACACACTGGACAGCTTGGCGTCAAAGACCGGAGTATACTCCTGCATATCATAAAGTGACATGGCCGCCTTCTCACCCATAAGCTCTTTTAAGGCGTTTCTTATCTCCATAGGCTTTAAGATACCGAGAGGCTTTGCTTTAAGCTTCTTTTCGGTAGAAATAACGGGATTGTCGGTAAAGCTTTCAAAATCTATGGCAAACTCGTAATACCTTCTTGTTGTCTCTTCAAAAGACCGAAGCTTCAGGTATTCCTTTACTTCGTTTATCCTTCCGAGCGGCACTGCATCCTTCTTGATCCTGAACTCCACGCTTGCCTTTTCCATCTCTAACGCGAGATCGAAAATTCTCTGAATGAGCGCCTCTCCTACCCCTTGTCTTCTAAAATTGTTCCTTACAAAGAGCCAGTCAATGCATATTTTTTCATCCATCTCGCATGCTACCGCAAGCCCTGCGGGAACCTCCCCGGCGCCCTCCTTCCTTTCGAAGGCGACAATAGCAAAATAATTCGGGAAAACCAGTCTCTTTAATGTCCCGAAATGATCTAACTTAGCATATTTTTTAATATCAGCTATCGTGATTGTATCTATTCTCATAATCCGGTCCCTATAGGATTAAATGTTTTCATACCGAAAAATCTTCTCCGGCGCACCGGAGAAGATTTTCACCTTTAATTACTCGGCAGTTGTTGTCGCTTCTGTAGTCGAAGAGCTTTCGTTGAACTTCTTGAGCTCTGCGCTCAAAGCATCCATGTCGATATCGTCGCTTGTAACGCTTGTCACAAAGCCGACTACACCGAACTTAAGCTTATCCGCGTGATCAGCAATAATCGGAAGGTTCTGCTTCTTAGCCTCATCAGCCAGAACGCCTGCCATGGCTACCATCAAGGCCATGCCGGCAAGACCGAGAACAACTCCGACAACCGCGGTCACTATGCCGCCTGTAGCAGAACCGCCCGCCTTCTTTGCTTTAACCGCAAATACACCTGCAAGTATAGCAAAAATAGCGGTAACGACGAAGCCCCATATACCGAAAAGTATCGGAGCCACCAAGCCTACTACGATCGATAAAACACCGAATAAGATTGCCATTTTTCTTCTCTCCTTTTCTTATAAAATGTGTTTTTAACAACTGAATAAATATACCATAATCAGACTTTTTTTTCAAGCACGAGCGCCTATGTATCCAAAGTTACCAAAGGTGCGCATAATATCTCTCGAATATGCCGATTTCTCTCTCGTACAGCTCTCCGCTTTTTATCGCTCCGTTGTCAGGGAATACTGTGCATACCGCGATGTCAGAGTCGGCCTCTAAAGGCGCGCGCATCAATACAAGCGGTCTTCCGACACTGTCATTTACAACCGAGAGCTCTATAAATCTGTCTGTGCTCTCTATCAATATATGCGGCTTCTTCTTATCCGCGGTCTTATCTGTTATTACCAGACCTCTTTCCTCTAAAACCCGGAGCATTTCCTTAATCCTCTCACCGTCATACTCCGCTTCGTCCTGGTTGAGCCATAGTCCGGATTCGTAAGCCGCGATAAGGTCCTCCACATCATCCGCCTCGCCAATCAGCTCCTCCGGAACAATAAGCCCCTTTAGGTCTTCCTCCGTATCCGATGCATAGCTTATCGAAAGCAGCATATCACAGGCGTCATTCCTGACCTTTAAGAGATCTGAGAAGCTCACATTGTCCGCAAAAAAGCTTATGAACGCCTCACCCGATGTAAGCGAAGCATTAATCCCTATTCTCCGGTCGGCGCCCATAGTGAGATAACCGTCAACCCCTGCCTCACCGAGCAGAGTGAAAAGCTTTTTTAATCTCGGCATTACCAGGTACTCGTTATATGCATTTTTTTCTCTCTGTTCTGTCATCACACTATCTCCATAAGGGTGGCCACCATACTCTCTTTTATGTAAAGCGCACCGCTTTCATCCTCATTCTTCACCGTTGCTACAGTTCTTCCGCTTCCCTTTTTCTTATCATAGCTTACTCTTCCCTCGTCCCACGGATTCCTTACCATGACAAATGTTTCGCCGTCCCTTTCCGCAAGCCCGAGGACCTTGAAGCGCGCAAGCTCCGATAAGCTTCCTTCCGTTGCTTTAAGCTTCAGGGTTACTCTCTTATCCGCCTCAAGCGCCAGTTCTATGTCCTTCATAAGCTTTTCTTTAGCTTTTTTATTCTTCTTTGCCGCAGCCTTATCCGCTTCCTGTGTTGCTTCTATATATCCGTCCATGTCTTTTGCCCCTGCGTTCTTTCCGGGACTCAGCTTCTTAACGGGTGCAGGCTTTGCAGCCTTCACTGCCTTGCCGTCTGCCTTCATGGCTAGTAATCCGTCGAAGTTAAGCTTTGTTTTCTTTAAGGCTTTTATATCCTCTAAGCTTATGTGCTTGATTCTTATGCGCTCCATATTCAACTGGCACAGAAGATTGTCCACGGTCCGGTATCTGTTCATACCGGTTGCGGAAACAGGCTTTGCCTGTTTAATGTAAGCCTCTGCTGCCTTAACAGCTTCCGCGTAGAGTTCAAGAAGCCTTTCCTTTTCCTCTTCAAATGCCTTATCCTTAGTCGGTATCGTCTCCTCAAGCTCGCTGTCGAGTCCTACCATAGCATTCCTTATTTCTGCAGTTTCCTCACTTTCAAGAACATAAAAAGCAGCCCTCACGCTCTTGTACCCTACCGAAACGGCGGTACCCACATGAAGTCTGCTCTTTATGAGATAATCTCTCGCATCCTTTATTATCTCATCTATCACGTTGTCCGTATTCATATTTACTCTGTTCATGACAAGCTCTCCCTTTTACTTACTGACCGCTTAAAGCCTGATAACGCTCAGCCGAGTTGATAAGTCCGTACACGGCGCTTACCATGTGATCTGTCTTTTCAGCTTCGGAAAGGCTGTCATCGCTCTTTACGGCATCCAAAGTCTTAAGCTTGTCCTTTAACACAGCCATATCGGGACTGTCACCGAAGGTATCCGAGCCCTTTAAGAGCTGTGACGCATCACTTGTCAGACGCTCCAAATGGTCTTCGGCAGTTACCGGCTCCTTCGGGGCTAAGTCAGAGAATTTATAATCCTTATTCTGCTCGCCGGCGTTCTTGAACTCCGCCTGCTTCTTTATAATCTCTTCCTTGCTCGCGGTACCTATGTATTCCGGCCCTTTCGGAAGCTCAATCTGCACGCCCTGTCCCGGCGCGTAGGTCTGCTGCTGAACCTGTTGTCTGGCCTGCGCCTGCTCCTGCTTTTGCTCTTCCTTAGTGACCTGTATGGTCTGTTGCTGCTGTTGCTGCTTTAACAATGTATCGTCCATAATAGTCCCCCTTTAAGACTTACCTTCTCTTGAGCGCAACCGGTCTCGGCGGTACCGTAATAACCGCTCCGTCACTCATCCCCGAAACAATCTTTATTCCCTTCGGAACCCCGGGCAAAAAGTTCTTTAATGTCTCGTTTGCAACCTCAAGCAGATTCTTCTTCGCATTTTTGCTGCTGTTTACTTTATTTAAGGCATCCCTTAAGCTCTTTTCCCTGCTCTCCGCGTTCTGCGTCTCAAAGGCGGACATCTCAAAGTTATTCATATTAACCTCCTCAGATGTCTGAGCCATCTTCTGCTCTTCTATTGATTTATTCTTAAATAATTCATCCATTTAGTCTTCCTCCGATTGTATGTACTTAAGCAGTCTTGTAATATGTCCTTGATATAACCTCGGCCTCAGGCAACAGATATCTTACATACTTGTCTGCCGTCTCGCCCGTTACGTCTATCAAAAGCGGCGTCTTATCATCGTATTTTTCAAGTGCCTTTGAAAGAACTGCTTTCAGGAGCCACATCATTATCATAGGATTGCTATCGTCATTATAGGCTGATGTTATTCTTATGCCGTCCTTATAGCTTATGTGCTCAACCGTTATAAAACCTTTCAGGCCGCTCTTTTCCTCATACACAGCGCTTAAGCCCTTGTCAAGCTTCTCTGCGAGGAAACCTCCCTTCGGAACATATACCTCCTTGCTCTCACAAAGCTTTGTAAGGCTTTTTAGCTTCGCAGGCGAAAGTCCTTCAAGGAACTTAAGGTTCTTATCGTGCTCCTCGTTCCTGATGTTCTCCTCTTCCTCACAGTCTGCCAAGACAACCATGTAGGTGCGCGCTTCCTTGTCATTCCTTAATTTTAAGCCACACGCGCTTAGCGCCTTCTCAAGAAGCTCCGTCTCCTCATCGACTACGGTAAACCTTGCGTACAGCTTGCTTTCAAGTCTGCTTGCAAGAAGCTCTGCCGTTTCAAGCAGTAACCTGCCCCCGCCCTTTTTTCGGTAATCGGGCGCCACATATAGCGACAAAATCTCTATCCGTCCTTCCTTTGCGTTAAGAGCTATTGCGCCTACGGCAACATTTTGGGAAAGCAGTCCTATTATGGGGAGCATTTCGCCCTTTTTAAGCTTTGCATTTACCGAAGGTAAAAGCAGCTCTTCAAAAGCTCCGGGGTTATCCGGTTCCACATAGCATGTTACAAACATCCTTTGTTCTCCTTTGCATCGACATAATATCACACAAAAAGTCACTGAACATACACACAAAATCTGTTATCATTGTTATTCACGAAAGACTGAATGTTCACATACAAAGCTTATTATACTACGAAATCTGTTATTTATAAATTACTTTTTTACAAAAAAATCGTTACTATTCACAGTTATCAAAAAGCAAGTGTATGTTCGTTGTGCTTGCACATAAGAACATACACTTGCTTTTTTGATAGTACTGCGAAGCAGTAACTCCGCGCATACCCATGACCATAAGCGGCGCAGCCGCGACGGACGCGCAGCGGACGGGTCGTGGGTTACACGGCTGTGAATAGCGACAAAAAATCAGGACCACGCATCACTACATAGTCCTGATTATCATTCTATTCTCATAAATCATACATACGATCCCACAAGCTTTATATCTGCGCCGAGAACAGAGAGCTCATGCATCATGTCCATCCCGTTCTTGGTATGGATATTGCCCTCGCCCTCCACATAGAAGTAATAATTCCATGCGAGGCTCTTCAATGGGCGACTCTTTAGGTTTCGCATATTGTACCCGTGCGCGCCTATGGTGCTCAGCATGGAAGCAAGGGCTCCCGCCTCGTTCTTGGTGGTGAATACAAGGATGAATTTTGCATCCTCGAGCTTTCTTGTGTCAACCGACTTGTTCTGAACTCTTGAAAACACAGCGAACCTTGTGGTATTCTCGCCGGGTCTCTGGATGTCGGCATTTAAGACCTCAAGCCCGAAGAGCTCCGCGGTCTCGTCAGAACCGATTGCGGCAACACTTATGTCATTTAATTCCTTTATCTTCTCCGCAGCGCCCGAGGTACTCTTGGCGGATAAGGTTTCAAAGTCCATTTTCGACAGATAGCCACTGCACTGGGCTAAAGCCTGGGGATGCGATATTACGGTCTTTATGGTTTCAACACTGCTGCCCTTTATTCCGAGCAGCCTGTGCCTGATAGGCATGTCGTATACCTGGTTTATAAACAGGGAGCCTGTGTACATAAGATCCATGACCACTCCGACCTCACCTGCGAAGCTGTTTTCTATGGGGAGCACAGCTATGTCGCACTCACCGTTCTCCACGCTTCTGTAAGCCTCGGTGTGATCCGGTTTTGCTATAAAGTTGCCGCCGGGGAACATCCTCTTTCCTGCAATATGGGCGTAAGCGCCCTCAACACCGCCGTAGGCAATCTTGATGCCGTTGGCATACTTCTCCTGAAGCGCAACCGAAAGCTCTATGGTCTGCTTTAAGAACCTTATGTAGTAGGATCTTATATCATCGTCCTCTATATATTCCTTATTCCTGTCGATTAGGTCAGCCTCTCGGGCCTTGTCCCTCACGGAAAGCCCATGCTCCTGCTTGTATATCCCTATTTCCTTCGCAGCCTTCATGCGCTCCTCGAAAAGAGCAGCCATCTGCTTGTCTATCTCCTGTATCTTGGCTCTGCTTGCCTGTAAATCACTCATATTTTTTCCTCAGTGTTATTTATATTACAGCTGTATCGACAGGTCATCGATAGCGATGCTCATTGCCTTGCCGTCATTGTCGTAGGTTATCGATACGCCGAAGTCGCCCTCTCCGTATCTTAAGCCATACTCATCTTCGGTTTCAGGCGTACCCAAGGCTGCCTTAAACTCATCACCTGTTGATCCAAGCCCAACACTGCCCGCAAGCTTTGCGTCATAACCCTCAGCATTCTCATTAGTAAAGTATATAGAGCAAATCACATCATACTGTGATGCATCGACTGTAAGTCCCTTAAAATAATAATGTGTAATCTCGCCCGCGCCGGGTATACATGGCTGCGAGCTGTCCGAAGGCTTAACCTGGTCGCCGAGCTTCGCAACTATCTCAGACGCCTTATCGCCTGTACCGAAGGTAACGCCGTTAAATGTAACCTTTGCGGCAGCGGCAAGTCCGGTGCTTGCAGACTGACTCTCTGTATCGGCAGGTGCCGCTGTATCGTTACCGCCTGCAACCTCGGTTGCGGCAACTTCTGTCGTAGTTGCGGCAGCTTCTGTCGTAGTTGCGGCAACAGTTGTTGTATCACTCTTCTTGTCTCCGCAGCCTGAAAGTGCGGCAGCTAAAAACATTGAACATACTAATGCATAACATATTCTCTTTCTCATCTTAAATAATCTCCTTTATGTGCTTACCTTTTATGCAGTCTCTAAGTTTCAAGCCACAATTATATAACAAATATTTTATTATGCAAGCTTTTTCTTGTACTGACAGCCTCTCCGCAACAGCAGCGTCAACCCGGGAGTTTGACAGTTGAATAGATGTAAAAATACCTCGCAGACCGCTTCAGGTCTGCATTTTTTGTGTCAAACTTTCTGTATTTGCCTATTGCAATATATCGCAATGTATGTTATAATAAGGCATAAGGAGGTTTTG
>JAFXSQ010000074.1 GCA_017525525.1 Lachnospiraceae bacterium
ACCGACTGGGCAGGATTGCTTTAGCAATCGTGCCATTACATATTATACGAGGGAGGTGCGATTATGACGAAGTCATAATTTTGCATCGCACCGACCGACTGGGCAGGATTGCTTTAGCAATCGTGCCATTACATATTATACGAGGGAGGTGCGATTATGACGAAGTCATAATTTGCATCGCACCTACCGATTGGGCAGGATTACGAAGTAATCATGCCATTACATATTATACGAGGAGGCATTGACATGGAAGTGTCACTCCGAACGACGCTGATCATACCGCAAAGCGGTATGATGCCGGCCTTCGATGTCATAAGGAATACGCCGCAAGCGGTACCCCTTATGACGAAATGCGAGGGTTTGCGAAGCAACAGGAAGTGAAGAGTCTTGAGCGACAGGGGGTGAGAGTGAATGGGAAGCACGATTCCGGAGATGATAAACTCCGAAGGTTTTTTGTTTGCGACGGTTTGCATTTGCATCTCGTGTATCTATTTTACTCTTGTCCGTTCCAAACCCGATAAGGTTCAGAACAAGGTATTCCTTTTTATAGTTTCGAATATCATGATAGCTGCTTTGTGCAACATAGTCAGCTTCTTCGCGGGGTCTTACGCGACAGAATCGGATGTCGGTTTTGCCTTCAGAAGCTGGCCCCAGTTTGTGTACTTCCTGTTTCATTCACACCTTGCGGCGCTGTTTTGCTTCTATGTGTCGCTTGTCACGGGAGCTATTTACAGACTGAAGCGTTCTCTTATGTGGCTTTATCAGCTGCCGATGTTTGTGTGTATCGGACTCGTGCTGATCAATCCGTTCACTCAGTGGATTTACTACTTCACTCCTGACGGAGCCTATCACAGGAACTGGGCCGAGATGATTATCTATGTGATAAGCATCGGCTATTACATCTGGGCTATCGCGATGCTGCTTTTGCTTTGGGGCGCCGTGACCGGCAAGGTAAAGAGGGTGTTGATTTTCTTCTTCTCCATTGTCGGTATAGGTACGCTGCTTCAATTCCTCTTCGTGGGCTTAAGGACGGAGCTCTTCTCCGAGGCCCTTGCCGTAACCGGCATGATGATCACTCTTGAAAATGAAGAGGGTCGTCGTGATTCACGAACCGGGATTTACAATCACGCAGCCTTAACCGAAGATGTGGCGCGCTTTCTTCAGGTTCGCCGTACCTTCTATCTGATATGTCTTAAGATGAATAACCCGACCGCAATGATGCAGATGGTAGGTCCTTCGAATATCGAGAAGCTGACCGAGATGACGGCTGATTATCTTTCGGGACTGGTTCCGCGTTACAGCATATATTACATCGGAACCGGTACATTTGTCGTATTGAACGAGAGCAACGACAGGGAGATAAACCTTGACGTCGCCCATATGATTCAGAAGCGTTACCTGCGTCCCTGGAGCTTTGCTGACAGAGAGACGATATTTAACGCAACCGTTTTCTGCGCGGAGATTCCCACCGAGCTTCATACCATGAAGGATATAATGATGCTGATCAACAGCCCTGTGCCGCAGAACGGTCCGAAGAATCTGGATGTGTACTCAGGAAAGAGCTTAAACTACATCCTTCGCCGCAGCATGGTTGAAAATGCGGTGATGGACGGTGTGAAGAATAACAAGTTCGAGGTATATTACCAGCCGATTTATAACATCAAGGATATGTCCATATGCGCCGGCGAGGCTCTGCTAAGGCTGCATAACGAGGAAATAGGCGATATCTATCCGGATGAATTCCTTCCGCTTGCGGAGAGGAGCGGTTTTATCTTCGAGCTTGGAGATTATGTGCTTGACGAGGTGTGCAAGTTCTTGAGCAGCGGTATCCCGACCGAGATGGGTATCGAGACCCTGAATGTCAATCTCTCGGTGGTTCAGTGCATGCAGGCCAACTACGCCCAGCACATCCTTCAGATAACCTCGAAGTACGACGTGTCACCGTCAAGGATCAATTTTGAGATCATGGAGTCAGCGACGATAGCGGATTTCAATACCTTAAGGAGCTTTGTCAACACGCTGCGCGAAAAGGGCTTCAAATTCTCCATGGACGATTACGGAATCGGCTATTCCAATATGCATTCCGTATTCTCGCTCAATGTGGATATTATAAAGATTGACAGAACTATTCTCTGGGAGGCGGATAATTCCGAGAACGGGCGCATAGTTATGGAGAGTACCGTGGATATGATTCGTCGCATGGACAGGAAGATCCTTATCTCCGGAGTCGAGAACAGAAAGCAGATAGATCTTGCGCACGAGTTCGGCGTTGATTATCTGCAGGGCTTTTATTTCTCAAACCCCATAAATCAGAACGAGTTTATAAGCGTCTTAAAGGCAACGCAGCTTGCCAAGCTTGAGGAGCAGAAGGCGCTTGCGGCAAGCGAGGCTATGAGCAACTTCCTTGCGAACATGAGCCATGAGATCCGTACGCCTATCAATGCGGTTCTCGGCATGGATGAGATGATTCTTCGCGAGAGCAAGGACGACAGCATAAAGGAATATGCCCGTGTCATAGAGGGAGCGGGACGAACCCTGCTTTCGCTTATCAATGACATACTTGATTTCTCAAAGATTGAAGCGGGCAATCTTGAAATTGTGGATGAAGCCTACGAGCTTTCGTCGGTGATCATAGACATGATCAATATGATCAAGCTTAAGGCTGAGGGCAAGGGGCTTAAGCTTGAAGTCGAGGTCGATCCGGCCACGCCGGAGCACCTGTTCGGAGATGAGATGCGCCTAAGACAGGTTATGCTTAACCTGCTTAACAATGCGATCAAATACACCAATGCCGGTACAGTCACCTTAAAGATATCCTTTGAGAAGGTGGGAAATGACCAGATTAAGCTTATCGCTGCCGTTAAGGATACCGGAATAGGCATAAAGGATGAGGATAAGGACAAGCTTTTTGAGAAGTTCAGGAGGCTTGATCTTGAGAAGAACAAGACAGTTGAGGGAAGCGGTCTCGGCCTTGCCATAGCCCACCGCATAGTAAAGCGCATGGGCGGAGATATAAGGGTTGACAGCGTGTACGGTAAGGGCTCGACCTTTACCTTCAGTGTACCGCAGAAGGTGCTTGTGGATGAGGTTATAGGTAATTTCCGCGGCAGGATGAACCGCGTGGTTGAAAAGAAGGTCAGCCCACATACCGAGTTTATCGCTCCGAAGGCTCACCTGCTTGTTGTAGATGATACGCAGATGAACCTTGTTGTAGTGCGCGAGCTCTTAAAACAGACCGAGATAAAGCTCGATGAAGCAAGCTCGGGAGCAGAGTGTCTGACGCTCTGCGAGGGTACAAAGTACGACCTGATCCTGCTTGATTACCGCATGCCTGAGATGGACGGTATAGAAACCTTAAAGAAGCTCAGGGAGAACAGGAACGGTCTTAATTCCGATACCACCGTGATAGCGCTTACGGCAAATGCCATAGCGGGTGCCCGTGAACGCTTCTTAAAAGAGGGCTTCGACGATTACATAACAAAGCCGGTTGACGGCAACAGACTTGAGGAGGTTCTCCTGACCTACCTTCCTCCTAACCTCATAGAGAGGAAGCGGAGGGATATAAACCATGACCTTCATGCAAAGGAGCTTGAAACTGGGCTCTCGCCGCTGATTGATATAGAAACGGGGATTCAGAACTGTGGCTCCAAGGAGTCTTTCGACGTGGTGCTCGAGGCCTTTAGGACGGATGTTCCGGGCAAGGTGGAGATGATAAGAAAATCCCTTGAAAAGGGAGATGTAAAGCGCTATCAGATAGAGGTGCACAGTATCAAGAGCTCCGCGCGTATCATAGGCGCGAAGGAAATCTCCGAGCTTGCGGCAAAGCTTGAGGAAATGGCTGACGCAGGCGATGCAGAGATACTGAAAGAGGATACGGACAGGCTGCTTAAGATGTACGAGCCTATGGGCAAGTCGGCTGAACCGGTGAATCAGGTCAGGCCGCTCGACGAAGATACAGGAGGAGAGGCTCTTGACAGGGCCGGATGGGAGGATGCGTTAAAGACCCTGAGGGCATTTGCGGATGCCATGGATTTTGACAACGCGCAGCTCCTGATGGATAATGTAAAGGCTTACAGCCTGAGTAGTGACAAACAGGAACAGTTGAGGGAGATGCAGTCGATGATAATGATGCTCAGTTGGGATGAGCTTATAGAGATGATAGACGGACTTCTTGATAGCACGGGGGAGGAGTAAACGGATATGGATAATTACGAAAGTAAGATAATACAAAAGGGCACCGCAGGCGATGTAGGCATTGCTGCTTCGGGTGGTGAAAAGCCTGCCGAGAAGAGTTCCAAATTCAAGATTATGGTAATAAGAAGCAGCCGTACATTTATGGTCAATTCCATGATTACCAACTTAGAGGGAATAGGCTGCCTGGTTTATGAGGTCGGGTTTGATGTAAAGGAGATTAGTGTGTACCAGGACGAAGTCGACCTGATGCTTCTTTATTCCGACAGGGATATAGGCGAGTATTTAAGCGCCCTGATCTATTTAAAGGATCTGTGCATGGAGAAGAGCAAGCAGCTTCTGGTAATCGGAAGTCGCGAGGAGCTCGACGAGATCGCTGAAAATATCCCGGAGCATCTCCTTGTGGATGCAATCGAGCGTCCTCTTGACATGAATGCCCTGGTGGAGAAGATTAACTCGCTGAAAACCGAGGAGGTCATAGAGCAGAGGAAGAAGAGCATACTTGTGGTGGATGACGACGCCAGCTACGTACAGCTGCTTCGCGAGTGGCTCAAGAATGATTACCGCGTCGGCATGGCGCGTTCGGGCGTGCAGGCCATCACCTGGCTTGCGAGAAATCATGTGGATCTCATCCTGTTAGATTACGAGATGCCCATAACCAATGGGCTTCAGGTGTTTGAGATGCTTAGAAGCGAGCAGTTCTCGAAGGATATCCCCATCATGTTCCTTACCGGAAAGAGCGATAAGGACACGATTATGAAGGTTATGGCGTTAAAGCCTGCGGGCTATATGCTCAAAAATGTAACGCGTTTCCAGCTGCTCGCCTACCTTCAGAATTATTTTGTGAAGGAGAATTACAGCAAGTCATAAGAGTGGGCCACAAAAAGGCTTGATTTATGCAGAAAAAAGAATTATTATGTACTGTGGCCTTCGAGCCGAAACTTTAAAATAAGCGAGGTGAGCGACATGATTCAGAAATACATCACGGATAACGGAAAGCTCAGGCAGGTCGATGAATATATGCCGGGGCTATGGATCAATATGGTCGCCCCTACTCAGGACGAGAGCGTTGAGATAGCCAGAAGATACGGAGTTGACTTAGTGGATGTGAGAGCATCTCTTGATGAAGAGGAGTCCTCCCGTGTCGAGGTCAATGATGATTATGTGCTCGTCCTTTTCGATATTCCCACAACCGAGATAAGACATGACCAGGAGGCTTATTGTACCATACCTCTGGGCGTTATATGGGCCGAGGAAGCAATAATTACTGTGTGTTCGGTGGAAACCCCGGCGCTAAAATATTTTATAGTGAACAATGTGCGCGACTTCTCGACGAAGAAGCAGGTGCGCTTTACATATCAGATACTATACAGAACCAGTATGCTATACCAGTCGGCGCTACGGACAATCGACAGGCAGCGTATAGAGATGGAGGAAAGAATGGGCGGAGCCACAGAGGACTCCGATATCATCAACCTCCACGAGTTAGAGTCCACGCTGGTGTACTTTGATACATCTCTACGTGCCAACCGCATGGTGGTCGACAGACTGACAAGATACAGCGGAGTAAGAAAGTTCCCCGAGGATCAGGAGCTTTTGGATGATGTGGTTGTCGAGAACCTGCAGGCCATAGAGATGACGCAGATTTATCGCGACATCATCAAAGGTACCAGAGAGCTTATGTCTACCGTGATAGACAACCGACTAAATAACATAATGAAATACCTGACCAGTATTACCATTGTAATGGCGATACCTACCATTATTTCCGGTATGTACGGAATGAACGTGAACGGCAAGGGGATGCCGCTATCAGAGACGCCGTGGGGCTTCGGAGCGATATGCGCGCTCACGCTTCTGATATGCGTGCTCGTCTGGAGAGTCCTACGCCGAAGGAAAATGCTATAGAGCAGCTTCAAGACTTACGTAAAGCCGAACAAAAAAACAGTGTCATTTCTAAATAGCAACGTCATTTTGAAAAAGCAGTGTCATCCTTCGCGAAGCGACGCAGACCGTAATGCGAAGCGTTACGGTGCCGGCCTTCGATGTCATAAGGAATCCACCGCAAGCGGTACCCCTTATGACGAAATGCGAGGGCTTGCGAAGCAACAGGAAGGATCTTATATATGGAGGAAACTAACATGAAAAACTACAACAAATACAGAAGAAATTACTACATGCCGCCGGTTAAATCCACTGACTGGGTAAATAAGGAATATATAGACAAGGCTCCTATCTGGTGCAGCGTGGACTTAAGAGACGGAAACCAGGCCCTGGTAGTGCCGATGAGCTTAGACGAGAAGATTGAGTTCTACAAGGAGCTTATCCGCGTAGGCTTTAAGGAGATAGAGATAGGCTTCCCGGCAGCGAGCGATACCGAGTACGAGTTCTGCCGCAGACTTATCGAGGACAAGCTTATCCCCGATGATGTAACGATTCAGGTGCTGACCCAGGCCAGGGAGCACATCATAAAGAAGACCTTCGAGGCAGTCGAGGGCGCAAATCCCAAGAATGTAATAGTACATGTATATAACTCGACTTCTGTAGCGCAGCGCGAGCAGGTGTTTAAGAAGTCAAAGGATGAGATCAAGAAGATAGCAACCGACGGAGCTGCTTTGTTAAAGAAGCTTGCCGACGAGGCGGGCGCAGAGTACCGCTTTGAGTATTCACCGGAGAGCTTTACCGGAACAGAGCCCGAGTATGCGCTGGAGGTCTGCAACGCAGTGCTTGATGTGTGGCAGCCGACACCGGACAGGAAGGCTATTATCAACCTTCCCGCAACGGTTGAGATGTCCATGCCGCATGTATATGCAAGCCAGATAGAGTACTTAAACAAGAATATGAAGTACCGCGAGAATGTAATCCTCTCACTCCACCCGCACAACGATCGCGGCTGCGGCGTTGCGGATGCAGAGCTCGGACTTCTTGCCGGCGCGGACAGAATAGAGGGTACGCTTTTCGGTAACGGAGAGCGCACCGGAAATGTTGATATAATAACGATAGCTTTGAATATGTATACTCATGGAGTCGATCCAATCCTTGATTTCTCGGATATGCCGAGGATTCAGGATACCTACGAGAGATTGACGGGCATGGAGATCTACCCGAGAGAGCCCTATTGCGGACAGCTTGTGTTCGCTGCATTCTCGGGTTCTCATCAGGATGCCATCGCTAAGGGCATGAAGTGGAGAGAGGAAGATCCGAACCAGATGTGGACAGTTCCTTATCTTCCGATTAATCCCGAGGATGTGGGCAGAAAGTATGACGGAGATGTAATAAGGATCAACAGCCAGTCCGGAAAGGGCGGCATAGGTTACATTTTGGAGACCAAGTACGGCTTCGACCTTCCTCCGAAGATGAGAGAGGATTTAGGTTATACGGTAAAGGGCGTTTCCGACAGAGAGCACAAGGAGCTTTCGCCTTCGGAGGTGCTGGATATCTTAAAGGAAACCTATGTGAACAAGACTTCTCCGATAGAGCTTATCGAATGTCATTTCAAACAGGTGGACGGCATAGATGCCGAGATAACCATAACCGTGAACGGTATGAACAAAGTTTACCATGGCCATGGCAACGGCAGACTTGATGCCATAAGCAATGCCATCATGAAGCATTTCGATATAAAGTTTGATATAGCGACCTACAGTGAGCATGCGCTCGAAGTAGGCTCGAATTCCCAGGCATGCGCCTATGTGGGAATTGAGGTTGAAGGCGAGAAGGGCATAACCTGGGGAGCGGGTATCAAGAACGATATCATCGATGCCTCCGCGCACGCGCTTATCAGCGCCATTAACCGCACGGGTATAACCAAAAAATAATCATAACAATTGTGTTGAGACTTGAAATGTGGTAGAATGAATCAATTAGTTTGATTTTCGGACATACATTATTCTAACAGGAGGCCGCGTATGATTTTCGTCAGATCAGAGGACCTGAAATACGGTATGAGGCTTGCAAAGCCGATTTATAATAAGTCGGGAGTTCTCCTTTACGACAGGGACACTAAGCTTACTCTTCAGGGTATCGAAAGTGTCAAAAATTTCGGCTTTTTGGGACTTTACATACTTGAACCCGCAGAGCCTGCTCCACCCATGTCGGAGGAGGATATAGACTTCGAGAGGTTCCAGACCATGGCTGTCTTCTCCATCAGAGAGGAGCTTGATGCGATTATTGCAGGCAAGCAGCCGGGGAACTTAAAGAGGCTTATCAGCGCCATAATGACGAATTACGGCAGGCTCGACCACAAGATAGCATTTACCCAAAGTCTAAGAAGCGTAACCGACTATGTGTACAAGCATGTTATCAACACGGCTATACTATGCGCTCTTATGTCGGCGCAGATGAAGATGTCGCCTGCGGATCAGGAGGAGCTGATTGGCGCCGCGCTTCTGCATGACTTAGGAAAGCTCATGCTTCCCAACAAGGTGCGTGAGAAGTATGATGATTACGACACCAATGACCTTATCATAGTGAGGAAATTCCAGAATGACGGTCTCGGACTGCTTCGCGCGGAGCCGTCTGTCGAGACGGGAGTTAAGCGGATAATCGCGCAGATGCACAAGCTCGAATACGGTGACAACAGAGGAGAGGACTTAGGCGTCATCCTTCGCACCACGAAGATTCTCAAGGTGGCAAATGTATTCGACACCATGACCTGTATGAAGCTGTCACAGCCGATCAAATCGGAGATTGCGGCCGTCAAGTACCTTCTTTTGAATAAGGATGAGTACGACGAAGAGGTTGTGGGCGCGCTTATCAAGAGCATAAAGCTGCTTACTCCGGGCGTGTGCGTAGAGCTGACCAACAAGGAAAAGGGTCTTGTAATAGCGGAGAACAGGGACAACGTATTAAGGCCTATGGTGCTCGGCTTCTCTACCAATAAGATATATGACTTGAGCAACAACGGTGTCTACAGAAGGTATCAAATAGTGGACATAATGAAGACGATGGACAACCGTGTAAAGATTGACAGGGAGACGCTTGACGAATACCTGAGGAAGGGCTAAAATACATATACAGGCGATAATCTGAGGGGATTATCGCCTGTTAAACTTTAACATTCTAATCTTTTGAAAAGGAGAAGATTAAAATGGATGAAACGAGAGAATACCTTGCCGCAGCATACGAAGAGGTGAAAAGGAAAAATGAAATAGCTACCGAGATAGATGACCTTAAAGTCAGAAAGCGCAAGCTTACCAAGAGTCTGTCGGCGAGCGAAAAATCCATGAACAGCGAGATAGACAGCACAATAAAGAATCGCCGCTCGCAGCTTGTGAGTACCTATGACACTCGTATGGACAGCAACAGAGACAAGAGAAGAAAGGTCATCAGTAAGCGTGAGAAAAAGAAGAGACAGCGCATGGACGAGCGCTTCTCTGAGGAGACAAAGCATATCCGTGAGAATAACGGCGATCTCAAAACTGAGCTTTCCACGCTGCTAAGGCGAAATCATCTTCCGTCAATGTGCGGAACAAAGGGGTATTTTCTGCTGTTTTCACCGGACGGCGCCGGCGAGTGGATGATAAGGATACTTCTTCTTGTGGCTATATTTATTGGTATTCCGGGCATTTTTATGGAGATAATCAAGCACGCTTCACTACTCAAGAAGCCCGGTGTGAACGTAACGGCCTGGTGCGTGGTATGGTTTGCGGTCTTCTTTGTATTTCTACTTATTATATATGTTATTATATTTAACACAACAAGGCTTAAGGCGCCGGAGGTACTTAGGGAAGCCAGAGGCATAATCGACGGAATGGATGCCAACAACCGCCGCATGAAGGCTATAAGAAATTCCATCGACAAGGATAAGGATGAGAGCGGTTACAATCTTGAGGCTTACGACGAAAAGCTTCAGACACTCGACTACGAGGCGGATGAGATAGGCCGTGAGAAGCAGGAGGCTTTAAGGAAGTTCGATGACGAGACAGCAGGTGTCATAACCGACGAGATAAAGCAGAGAAAGCTTCCGGCAATCGAAGAGATGAGGCAGGAGCTGGACGGAATAAATGAGAACATAGAGAGATGTGAGCGTGACTTGGAGCAGGTAAACGGAAGGATACAGACGCAGTATGCGCCCTATATCGGTGATGACATGTGCAGGGAAGACAGACTGACGGATCTCATCTCTCTTATGGAGGAAGGCCAGGCGGGAACCGTATCCCAGGCATTAGAGATCTACAGGGGCAAATAAACATGAAACAGAACCAACGAAACAATAATGATACAGAGACTATGGAAGAGGTAAACAATTCGGCGGACACGGGCGAAGGTGCGAGGCGGATAAACCTTGTGCTTGTGTTAATCGTCATCGCCGTGTTTGCGGCCGCTGCCGCTGCGACCTGGTTTCATTTTCGTACAAAGACATACAAGGGCTACAAGGTGGTAAGCGAAAATGAAACGGCTTACGACAGCACCGCGGAATACATCGTGTTCAGTGACAATCTTTTGAAGTATACGATGGATGGCGTATCCTATATCAACAAGGGCGGAGATATAGTCTGGACTGCGGGTATCAATATGAACAGTCCGAAAGCGGTTGCCCGCGGAGACTACGCTGTCGTTGCGGATATGAGAGGCAACTCTGTTTGTGTGTTCGACAGGGAGGGAGAGGTCTCAAACCTTACCATGCCGTTCACAATCTGCGATGTGGATATAGCTAAGCAGGGCGCATTTGCGGTTGTTTTGGAGAGCGACAAGACCAACTATATCAATCTGTACAACAAGCTGGGCGAGCTTGTGTATGAGATGCAGACAACCATCGACAAGAGCGGTTATCCTCTTGACATAAGCATATCCGAGGATGGCAAGAAGCTTTTCACGAGCTATATAAGTGTGGGCGCGAGCGGAATAGAGAACCGTCTTGCGGCGTACAACTTCGGAGACGTGGGCCAGAACAGCAACGCGGATCGCATGGTGGGCGGCTACAAGATGGAGGATGAAACCGTAGCGAAGCTCTGTTTTGTGGATAACGACACGGTGGTTGCCTTCGGTACATCTACCATATCCACATACTCCATGAAGGAGCTTCCGGACAGAAGGGCAGTGATAGAGCTTAACAAGCCTGTCAGGAGCATATTCTATGATTCCGAGATTATTGGTTTTGTACAGGAGACAAATGAACTCGTGACCGGCACCGATACCGACGCTGAGGATGCGGCGCACAAATACAAGGTAACTGCATATAGCCTTAAAGGAAATAAGATCTTTGAGAAATATATCGATTTTGATTACGAAAATGTGAGCGCAAATAAGGGTGAGCTGATAGTCACGGGCGGGAGCGAGTGTCTGGTCCTAAGGTCAAACGGAACCGTGAAGTTCAGCGGCAAGCTTGATGGTCACATAGTCAGCATGGTTCCGGGCGCGGGAAAGAATGAGTATGTAGTGGTTTATGATACAAGAACCGAGCTTATAAAGCTTAAGGCAGGCGCCAATAAGGTTACCAAGGAAGAAGAGAATTAAAGGTTATTATAAAGAGGTTTAATCGGGTAGCATAAAGAGGATTATATAAAACGTGTCATCCTGAGCGAAGCGACGCAGACCGTAATGCGAAGCGTTACGGTGCCGGCCTTCGATGTCATAAGGAATCCACCGCAAGCGGTACCCCTTATGACGAAATGCGAGGGCTTGCGAAGCAACAGGAAGGATCTTATAAAGAGGCATAACAGATGGTTTTATTGATATCGTTTTTAGTATTTGCATTATTGGTATTCTTAGGATACATAAGAGGCTTTGCCAAGATTATTCTTAAGCTGGCGGCCTTTTTGCTTGCTATCCTGTTGGCGAATCTTTTGGCGCCGATGGTCGGAGACTTTATAGTTGACAACACGGAAGTGGATGATTACATAAAGCAGCAGGTAAGCACCAGACTTGAGGCAGAAGCGGAGAGAACAATCCGCGCGCAGCTTGACGAACAGTTCAAGGGCTATGGCGTGGAGGTAACTACCGAGATGGTCAAGGAGGTTGCGAATCAGGCCAAGGACAACCTCTCACGAAGTGACGAGATAGAGCTTTTAAAGCAGCTCAATATCCCGGAATTTGCCAAGACAGCGCTTATAGAGAATAATAATGACATGATGAAGAAGCAGATGGGCGTGGACAACTTCTATGACTATGTGGCATCTTATGTTGCGCGTGTTTGCGTAAATGCGATAGCTTACGGCATTACCTGGCTTATGGTAGGCCTGGTGCTGGCGCTTATCTTCTTTATTATATCGCTTACCGTTAAGCTACCGGTCATAAGCACCGTGGACAAATTCGGAGGCATGGTTCTCGGCGCTATTGCTGCCGTTGTTGTTCTTTGGGCCTTCTATGCGATAGCAGAGGTTTTGTCCGGCGCGCCGCTGGCAGATTCCATAAACAAGGAGATAGCCGATAGCTCGATCCTTTCAACCTTTAACAGCGTAAATATATTTACAAGCATATTGGGAAAGATGACTTCTATATAGTAAAGTGTCTTTGTCGTGTCGCTCTGAGCGAATCCGACCGTAATGCCAAGAAAAAAACGGAGTTGTGTCATTCTGAGCGAAGCGAAGAATCTTAAGTATTTAAGCGAAAAAATACACTCGAAAAAATAATTAAAAAACTTTTTAAAAAAAGTGTTGACAAGCAAAACCCGTTGTGATATATTGTACAAGCTGTCGCGTGAGACAGCAGAGTAAAAAGAAATAAATAAGCTTCAAAGGGTTTATTTTTTTCACTCTTTATAAGAACCAACCTTGACAACTTAATATCATGTCAACCCCGAAATTTCTTGACACAGTTCAAAGCAAAAGTGCTTTGGAAAAAGATTTGCAAGCTTGCTTGCAGAAATCTTTTTTGAAAAGCACCTTGGCGCGAGCGTCAAGGATGAACAATACTAAGTATTGTGAGTGCTTTGAACGAGAAGAATTTTTGGAACAAAACCTTAAAACAGTAAGTTAGGGAACTTATAAGCCAGATGGCATATGGGTTTCAGGACATACAAACTTTTTATGAGAGTTTGA
>JAFXSQ010000075.1 GCA_017525525.1 Lachnospiraceae bacterium
GTATAATATGTAATGGCACGATTGCTAAAGCAATCCTGCCCAGTCGGTCGGTGCGATGCAAAATTATGACTTCGTCATAATCGCACCTCCCTCGTATAATATGTAATGGCACGATTGCTAAAGCAATCCTGCCCAGTCGGTCGGTGCGATGCAAAATTATGACTTCGTCATAATCGCACCTCCCTCGTATAGTACGCAGCATTCGGGGACAGTGACTAAAAACACGCAGGGACGTTCGCAGTTAGCTGAGACCTTAGCGAACGTAGTGAGCTTAGTTCGAAGCTACACAGAGTACTATTTCACGGCGTAGCCCTTCTAAGCTCGTGAGGAACCTCGCTAAGAAGGGACGCCGCTCTATAGCCCTGCGTTATTTTTGTCATGCCCCTCACGCTGCTGTTTTCAGTAGTCCGTGAAGGTGCAGCGGTGCTTTGAGCGAGACTACGGACGAGGCTTAGAGTTTCTTAGACTTTCATAAAACAAACAGCCATGGCGCGCCATGGACGGCGCGACAAGGCGCTGCTGAGGCATGGATGCCGAATCTGCGCCGGTGGCGGAAGCTGATGAAGCGTAACGGAAAGTCTTAGAAACTCAAGCCGCAGGGAGTCTTGAGCAAAAAGCACTGCTGTACCTCACAGACTGCGTCAACTTGCAACGCTCTAAAACAATCCCGTAATAAACCCGTCTTCAGATACATCGATGCGTTCTGCGGCGGGACTCTTCGGAAGTCCCGGCATGGTCATGATGGAGCCGGTAATTGCGACTACAAAGCCGGCGCCGGCGCTTACATAAACCTCGCGGATATTGACTGTAAACCCTGTCGGGCGGCCGAGAAGCGTCTGATCGTCCGAGAGCGAATACTGTGTCTTTGCCATGCAGACGGGAAGGTTCGAGAATCCCATGGAGGTTATCTTCTCGAGAGCTTTCTCTGCTTCCTTCGAGTAGGTAACTCCGTCTGCGCCGTAAATTGATGTCGCAACCGTGTTTATCTTATCCTTTAAAGAAAGCTCGTCAGGATAAAGGAATTTGAACTCCGACGGCTTTTCTTCGATGGTTTTGATAAGCTTTCCGGCAAGGTCGGCTCCTCCTTCTCCGCCCTTCTCCCATACCTCGGTAAGCGAGAACTCGCAACCGCGCTCACGGCAGAAGTCTTCTATGAAAGAGAGCTCCTTGTCGCTGTCCGACACGAAACGATTTATGGCAACCACGATGGGTACGCCGTATTGCTGTATGTTTTCTATGTGCTTTTCCAGATTGACTATTCCCTTAGACAGAGCTTCGAGGTTCTCGGTACCTAAGGAAGCCTTGTCAACTCCGCCGTTGTACTTCAATGCGCGGACTGTAGCCACAAGCACACAGGCATCAGGCTTAAGGCCGGCCTTACGGCACTTAATGTCGAAGAATTTCTCCGCTCCGAGATCTGCTCCGAAGCCTGCTTCGGTTATAACATAGTCCGCTATTTTAAGAGCGGTTTTCGTGGCTCTTACCGAGTTGCAGCCATGCGCTATGTTCGCAAATGGGCCGCCGTGTACTATTGCGGGCGTATGCTCCAAGGTCTGCACCATATTCGGTTTTATCGCATCCTTTAAGAGAGCTGTCATTGCGCCGACGCACTTAAGATCTGCCGCAGTAACGGGCTCGTTGTCGTAATTATATGCTACTATTATCTTGGAAAGCCTGTCCCGCAAATCCTTTATGTCCTCGGCAAGGCAGAGGATTGCCATGATTTCGGTCGCTACCGTAATCACGAAGCCATCCTCGCGCGTAACTCCGTCGGTTCTTTTGCCGAGTCCGATAACTATATTTCTTAACGCCCTGTCGTTCATATCAAGGCATCTTTTATGTATTATCCTTTTGGGGTCTATCCTTAAGGCATTGCCCTGCTGCATGTGATTGTCAAGCATGGCAGCAAGCAGGTTATTCGCAGAGGTTATCGCATGAAAGTCTCCTGTAAAATGAAGGTTGAGCTCATCCATGGGTACCACCTGTGAATTGCCGCCGCCCGCAGCGCCTCCCTTTATACCGAAGCACGGACCGAGTGACGGCTCACGAAGAGCGATAACAGCCTTCTTTCCAAGCTTGGCAAATGCCTGTCCGAGCCCCACGGTAACCGTGGTCTTGCCCTCTCCGGCCGGAGTGGGATTTATGGCCGTAACTAAAATCAGTTTACCATCCTTATTTTCCTTAACGGAGTTTATATACTCCTCTGACAACTTGGCCTTGTACTTGCCATAAAGCTCAAGATCATCCTCCTTTATCCCAATGGATGCTGCAACCTCCTTGATGGGATATAATTCCGCATTTTGAGCTATCTCAATATCTGTAAGCATATTAACTCCTCCTTGTATAATATGTAATGGCACGATTGCTAAAGCAATCCTGCCCAGTCTAATGTCATAAGGGGTACCGCGGCATTACTCTACAATCTCTCCGCCGTTAAGGTACTCCTCAAACTCCTCTTCGGACATAAGCACCTTTCTTGGCTTGGTTCCTTCCTCAGGACCCACAACTCCCGCATCGGAGAGCTGATCCATGATCCTTGCCGCGCGGTTGAACCCTATCTTATATACTCTCTGGAGCATACCTATGGATGCCTTTTCCTTGCTTATGATAAGCCTTGCGGCATCCTCAAAGTATTCGTCATACTTAGAATCGTTGTCCGCAGATGCATCCGAGGAGCCCGCTCCTCCGGCAGAACCGCTGCCTGTCTCTATCTCATTGGTAATACTCTCGTCGTAAGCAGTATCGCCGTTCTTCTCTCTTATAAAATCGCACACCTTGGCCGTCTCGTCATCCGAAAGAAATGCGCCCTGCACTCTGACAGGCTTCGGATATCCCGTTGGGTAAAAGAGCATATCACCCTTTCCGAGAAGCTTCTCTGCGCCAACCATGTCAAGTATGGTTCTTGAATCAACGCCCGAGGATACAGACATAGCTATTCTGGACGGCACATTTGCCTTGATAAGACCTGTGATGACATCCACCGAAGGTCTCTGTGTTGCTATGACAAGATGAATTCCGGCCGCGCGCGCAAGCTGTGACAGACGAACTATAGCATCCTCAACCTCACCGTGGGCAACCATCATAAGGTCAGCAAGCTCATCTACGATGATAACAATCTGTGGAAGCTTCTTAAGCTCCTCATTACCTTCGTCAAGCCCGGTTATCTCCTTTACCTTTGCGTTGTATCCGGCTAAGTTTCTTACGTTGTATTGTTTGAAAAGCTGGTAACGGTTTGTCATCTCCATAACGCCCCAATTAAGAGCGCCGGCCGCCTTCTTGGGATCCGTCACGACAGGGATAAGCATATGCGGCAAACCGTTATAAACCGCAAGCTCAACCTGCTTGGGATCGACCATGATAAGCTTTACATCCGCAGGATCGGCCTTGTACAGAATACTCATTATAAGCGTGTTTATGCAGACCGACTTACCGGAGCCTGTAGCTCCCGCAATAAGCAGATGCGGCATCTTCGCGATATCCGCTACCACAACAGCTCCGCTTATATCCTTTCCGACCGCAAAGGATATGTTGGACTTGCTGTTCTTGAACGCCTCGGACTCCAGCAGCTCCCTGAAGCCTACCGACTGACTGGACTTATTTGGAACCTCTATTCCTATGGCAGACTTACCGGGAATCGGCGCCTCTATCCTTATGTCAGCGGCCGCAAGCGCAAGCTTTATATCATCGGTAAGTCCCGTAATCTTCGATACTTTAACTCCCTGCTCGGGCTGGATTTCATACCTTGTTACGGCAGGGCCTTGAGAAAATCCCGTAACCGTAACATTTACGCCGAAGTTCTCCAAGGTGCTCTTTAGCTTCATGGCGGTATCCCTGACCTCTGAGTCCACACCGCCGGCTCCGTTCTTCTTTGACTTATTCAAGAGATCAAGCGTCGGGAATATGTACTTCTTTTTAACCGGCGCGGCGTTGCTTACAGGTACGATGCCTGCCGAATTATCACCCTGCTGCGTTGCTGACGATTTCTTTTCGGCGGCAGGTTTTGCGGCCGAAGCTGACGAAGCTGCCCCCGCAGACGTTCCCGAGGCTACTCCCGTGGTTGATGCAGTCGAACTTTTCTGCGTTGTTTCCGCCGGTTTGGAAGCCGGCTTGTCGGTAAAACGCACACCGCTTACAGAATCGTTTGCGCCGCTTGACTCCCTGAATATGCTTCCGGAATAAGGGTTCTTCTTTCCCTCTGCCTCATCCTTAACCGCATAGCCTGCATCTATCGCATCCGCAACGGTCTTAACCTGCTTTTCAGCCACCTGAACATTGTCCTGAACTTTTTCTTTGGTTCTCCGACTTGGCTTTAACTCCGTAACGGGCTTGGACACTGCCTTTTCCTGCTGAACGGCGTCAAGATTAAACTCGCTATCAAACGCGCTGTCAAATGCATTGCCTTCATCATCATTTTCATCCTCAGCCGAAGCATTATTCTGAGGCTCGGCCACGTTAAAGCTTGCGGTAAACTCCGGACTGTTGAAGAAATCTCCGCCGAACACATCATTATTTCTTACAGGCTTTAATTCATGTATTTCCTCGGAAGGAACCTCACGGTTCTTAGTCTTCTTTTCCTTGCCTGCCAATACGCTTAAGTGCTTGAAGCTCTGCTTCTTGTTATGCTCGCGTCTTTCCTCTCTCTCCTCCGGAGTGTCATAGGGATCGTCATAATCCTCATCATCATTCTTTCCGCTCTTAAGCTCAGAGAAATCCGGAACTTTTACCACCTTTTTCACGGTACCGATAAACGAACGATCAAGCACAAGAATAAAGCCTATGATAAACAGCAGGATTATGATTATCACACACCCTGCCATACCCATAAACTTAAAGAACAACGCAAGTAAACCACCTAAGATAAAACCGCCGCCCTTCTTCTCGGTCGCGCCGTCCATGTACAGGGACTTAGCGGTAACGCCTTCAGCTCCCGCAACCAGCTGGATGATAAAGGCTATGGCAATCAGGAATATGCCCACGCAGACAACTCTTTTTACTATCCTTTTGTCTGCTCCGTTAGACAACAAAAACGCCTCGGTGAAAAAAAGGTAGACAGGAAGCAGATATGTTATCGTGCCGAAAAGCCCGAAGAACAACATCGCAAAGTACTTTCCCATTACCCCTCCGAAGCCCAATGCGCTTATTAAAAGGAATGCGTTAGCCGCGAGGCAGATAAACAGAATTATTTCACTCCTCTTCGGGTCAGGCTTTCTGGCCTGACCCTTTGTATCAGAGGATGTGTTTTGTTTTTTGGTGCCGGTATTTTTTGCGTTCGTATTTTTAGTTGTAGTTGTTTTTTTAGGCGCCGGTTTCTTTGCCGGCTGTGTTGACTGAGCCAATTTTAAAGCTCACTCCTATCTGTCAGAATTTATAAGATCCTTCCTGTTGCTTCGCAAGCCCTCGCATTTCGTCATAAGGGGTACCGCTTGCGGTGGATTCCTTATGACATCGAAGGCCGGCACCTCAACGCTTCGCATTGAGGTCTGCGTCGCTTCGCGTAAGACATGACACTATGTGCAATACATGTCATCACTCATATAGGATGACACTGCTTTACAGTGTAAGCACTATCTCGTTTACATCCGCGAGCTTGTCAGCCGGGATGTAATTATCATCAAAACTCTCACCGTTTACGGTAAGAGAAGCAAATCCGCTCTCCTTCTCATCGGGGTTCTTGACTGTGATGTGAAGCTTCTTTCCGCGGAAGTTCTTGTCGATTGTGAACTCCTTCCAATCCGAAGGAATAGCCGGCGCAAGCCTTATACCGTCTTCATCGGGACGAAGTCCGAGGATACCCTCCACACAGCCTACCATAACGGTTGAAGCTGTTCCGGTAAGCCAGTGAACATGGCTCCTTCCCTCAAACGGGCTGTCCGTGCTCTCTGTGAACTGACCGTGGCAGTATGGCTCTAACTTCCTGATCTCAGCCTCGTCGTTCATGCTTGCAGGTGAACTCTCGGTAAAGTACTCGAATGCCCTATTGCCGTGTCCCATAAGTGACTCGGCAAGGATTATCCAGCCCTGAGGCTGTGAGAATATACCGCCGTTTTCCTTTGTGGACGGATTGAAGAGAAGCATCAAAGCTCCCTCAAAAGCGTTATCGATATATGAAGGTGCCATAAGCCTTACGCCGTAGCGTGTATTAAGCTCTCTGTGAACCGACTCGAGCGAAAGCTCGGCCTGCTCCTTGGTTGCAAGTCCGGAGATAACAGCCCATGACTGCGGGTTAAGCCACATGGAAGCTTCCGGATCACCCTTCTTTCCGATCACAAGACCGTCATCCTTAAATCCTCTTATGAAGCGGTCTTCGTTCCAGCACAGATTCTGAAGCTTGTCATACAGTGCCTTCTGCTCCTTCTCAAGGTAAGCTATGTACTCTGTATCATTCTTTCTTTCGGCATATCCCTTGAGGATAGTAAATGCATAGTAGAGCTGGAAGGCAACGAAGGTCGACT
This sequence comes from Lachnospiraceae bacterium, assembly GCA_017525525.1. Taxonomy (GTDB): domain Bacteria; phylum Bacillota; class Clostridia; order Lachnospirales; family Lachnospiraceae; genus Coprococcus_C. The sequence continues at coordinate 6,453 of JAFXSQ010000075.1, forward strand.
CACCCTGCTTTCCGAGTCTTAAGCAGTCGTTCCAGTCAGCGTGAAGACCTGCAGGCATACCGTGATTACCGAGTCTGTTCATAGAGAAGTCTATAGCTCTCTTCAAGTGCTCGTATACCGTGCCCTCTCCACCGTTGGCGAAAGGAATAACCTCGTCAAGATAAGCCACATCGCCTGTCTCGGCAATGTACTTATACACTGTCGGGAAGAGCCATAAAGCATCGTCCGCACGGTAGGCCGGATGTCCTGTAGCCTTTACATAGGAATCATCATCAGGCGTATCCTCATGGCCCGCATTGTGATCGAACTTAACAAGCGGAAGTCCGCCGCCGTTATCAACCTGAGCGGAGATCATGAAGGTTATCTTGTCCTTGGCCATCGCAGGTGCAAGGTGGATAATACCCTGTATATCCTGAACAGTATCTCTGTAGCCGTAACCGTTTCTCTGACCGCAGTAGGTAAATGAAGCGGCTCTCGACCAGGTAAATGTAAGGAAGCACTGATATGAATTCCAGGTATTGATCATGGTATTGAAGGTCTCGGAAGGAGTATTTATCTGAAGGTTGTTAAGTCTTCCGTGCCACTCCTCGATAAGAGCCTTAAGCTCTGCATCGCAGGTCTCCGAAACATCCTTGTAGTCGTTTAATATATTTGCGAACTCGCCGTCTGTCTTCATACCGAGCACGAAGGCAACTTCCTTTGTCTCACCCGGCTTTAAGAATATCTCTGTCTGAAGAGCGCCGCAGGCATTGGAATTGTAGTTTAATACATTGCCGAGATCACCGTTCTCAACGGTAACAGGGTTGCCGTAACCGCGATATCCGCCGAGGAAGCTCTCCTTGTCGCCGCAATAGCTCTTGACCTGTCCGCCGGCAAGTCCGAAGAAGCGGGATGCAACGGCCGAACCGTTGATAGAACCGCCCTTGTTTACATTTTCATTTATAACCTGCTTGATGGAATCACCAAGGTAGTAGGTTCTTGTAATGAACAGGGTATACTGAAGATTCACCTGATCCTGCTCATAATTATTGTCGTTGGTAAATTCGCAGTAACCGAAGGCCGAAAGCTTCTTCTCCTCACTGCTGTTGTTTGTAACCTTAAGTCTCCATACCTCATGTGTCTTTCCGAGCGGTACATAGTAGAGGGCCTCGGAGGTAATGCCTGCATATTCCGCCTTGATCTTGGTATAGCCCGTTCCGTGACGGCACTCGCTCTTGTAGGTATCAAGAGGCTTACCTACGGGCATCCATGAAGCTGACCAGTAATCACCGGTCTTGTCGTCTCTTAAGTAAATATAACGTCCGGGCTGGTCGAACTGGTTAAACACATAACGGATTATACGTCCGTTTGCACCCGATTTTACAAAGCTGTAACCACCCGCATTGTTAGAGATTATTGCGCCGTACTCCGGAGAGCCCAAATAGTTTGCCCATGGCGCCGGTGTGTTCGGCTTGTCGATAACATATTCCTTGTTCTTTTCATCAAAATACCCGTATCTCACTTTATGCATACCTCCTCTTTCTAAATAAGCCTGCCGGTCTTTTTAGTCCAGCCCGGCAGGCCCGTTATTCATAATATTAAATCTTATTCCTTATCCGCATCCTTCATGCTCAGGGATATCTTGCCCATCCTGTCTACCTCGAGCACCTTGACTCTTACGGTATCGCCGATGTTCACTACATCCTCGACTCTTGCCACCCTGTGGTCGGCAAGCTTGGAGATGTGGCACAGACCGTCCTTGTTCGGTGAGAGCTGTACGAATGCGCCGAAGTTCATGATGCGAACAACCTTGCCCTCGTAGGTCTTGCCAATCTCAATAGGATCAACGATTGAACGGATAATTTTAAGCGCCTTATCCATCTGCTCCTTATCTACGCCGCAGATTGAAACATTGCCGTCGTCATCGATATCGATCTTAACTCCTGTCTCCTCGATAATCCAGTTAATGGTCTTGCCGCTCTTGCCGATAACCTCGCCGATCTTATCGGGATCTATCTGAGTCTGGATAATCTTAGGAGCGTACTCGTTAACTGTCGGTCTCGGCTCGGCTATGGCCTTCTTCATGCAGTTATCCATGATGAAGAGTCTTGCCTCACGGCAACGCGCGATAGCTCCCTCGACGATAGGTCTTGTAAGGCCGTGAATCTTGATATCCATCTGAATGGCTGTTATACCATCTGTTGTACCTGTAACCTTGAAGTCCATGTCTCCGAAGAAATCCTCGAGACCCTGAATATCTGTAAGAAGGATGTAATCATCATCTGTCTCACCTGTAACAAGTCCGCATGAGATACCGGCAACCATCTTCTTGATAGGTACGCCGGCTGCCATAAGTGACATACATGATGCACAGGTTGAAGCCATAGAGGTCGAACCGTTTGACTCGAAGGTCTCGGATACGGCGCGGATTGCGTACGGGAATTCCTCCTCTGAAGGAAGCACCGGAAGAAGCGCTCTCTCGGCCAAGGCACCGTGGCCTATCTCTCTTCTTCCCGGACCTCTTGAAGGCTTTGTCTCACCTACAGAGTATGAAGGGAAGTTATAGTGATGCATATATCTCTTGGTTGTTACATTGTCGTCAAGTCCGTCAAGGCGCTGAGCTTCCTTAAGAGGCGCAAGTGTTACGATATCACAAATCTGTGTCTGTCCTCTTGTGAACATCGAAGAACCGTGAACTCTCGGTATGATGTCAACCTCGGCTGCAAGAGGTCTGATCTCTGTGATATCTCTTCCGTCAGGACGCTTCTTATCCTTTAAGATCATCTTTCTTACAGTCTTCTTCTGGTACTGGTATACAGCCTCATCGAGAACCGCAAGCCAATCGGCGTTATCCGCAAATGCTGTCTCAAGTCTGTCCTTGATATTCCTTATATTCTCTTCTCTTACCTGCTTCTCGTCGGTGAATACCGCATTCTCCATCTCATTCGGAGGAACAATCTCCTTGATTGCCGCAAAGAGCTCCTCAGGCACGGCACAGCTTGTGTACTCGTGCTTCTTCTTGCCGCACTCCTCAACGATCTTATCGATAAACTCGATAATCTTCTGGTTTACGCCGTGAGCAAGGTAGATAGCGTCGATCATCCTGTCCTCGGGAATCTCGTTGGCGCCTGCCTCAATCATGATAACCTTATCTCTTGTTGAAGCAACGGTGAGCTTAAGATCGGAATCAACATTCTGAGCCTGTGTCGGGTTGATAATGAACTGACCGTTAATCATACCGATCTGTGTGGTTGAGCAGGGGCCGTCAAACGGAATGTCAGAAATAGCGGTCGCGATTGCCGAACCGAGCATAGCGGTGAGCTCGGGCGAGCACTCGGGATCAACAGAAAGAACTAAGTTGTCAAGTGTTACATCATTGCGATAATCCTTCGGGAATAAAGGACGCATAGGTCTGTCGATAACTCTTGAAGTGAGGATGGCGTTCTCGGAAGCCTTGCCCTCACGCTTGTTAAAGCCGCCGGGGATCTTGCCTACTGCGTAAAGCTTCTCCTCATATTCTACAGAAAGCGGGAAGAAATCGATTCCTTCTCTCGGCTTCTCGGAAGCCGTTGCGGTAGAGAGCACCATGGTGTCTCCGTAATGCATCAATGCTGCGCCGTTGGCCTGCTTTGCAACCCTGTTAATATCAACACGGAGGGTTCTGCCTGCAAGCTCCATCTCGTAAGTCTTGTACATGTTTCGTCTCCTTAAATTATATTTTGCTTATAAGGCCTCCGAAACGACTGAAAGCAGCACTCCCTCATCATACAAAGCTTTAGAAATGCACCGGCAATGCGGTTTTCAGTTGTCTCGGCTGAGCCTTAAAACAATCTTTGTGATTATATCATTTTTTCAAGCCTTCGTAAACCCCAAAAACCAAAAAAAAGTAAGACAGGAGCCAAGCTTTTTACCCTGTCTTACTCTTTTTGATAGAATCATTTACTTTTTCTTATTCTTGGCATTGTAATACTGTCCTAACCAGTCGTACGCTTCCTTTACCTCTTCGGGAACTCCGACCTTCCAGTAGTATTCCTGCCCCACTTCATCAAAGTTTTTGAGCAGCTTGCGGCATTCATCGTTGGTAGCCTCATCATCACCAATCTTAAAGCCAAGATTCAAAAGAATGTCCTCATAGCGCTTTTTCCTCTTCTCCGTAAATGTTCTGCCGTCGTACTTTTTCTCCTTGTAGTCATAATCGAAGAGATCAAGAGCTTCCGCAAGTTCACAGTGTTTAAACCTGATTTTTTCCTGAACGGACTGAAGTCTCTTCGGGAACTGCTTGAGAAGCGGATCGTTAAGCTCTGCCAAAAGCTTCTTGTCTTCTTTTTCCAAGGTTGCAAGCTGCTTCTTATGAGACTTCTTAAACTCCTTTTCTGCCTTCTCAATCTGCTTCAAAACAGAGGCATTCTTCTTTAAGAACGCCTTGGTGTACGCCCTCGGAGCCTTGGTTGTCGTTGTATTATTCGCAGCAATTGTTGTATTGGATATATTCGCCGTTCGCTTTGCTGTGGTCGTTGTCTCCTTCTTCGCGGTCGTGTGTTCTGTAGGAGCGGTTGTCGTATTGTTCTTCACAGTCGCGCGCTGCGTCGGAGCGGTTGTCGTATTGTTCTTCACAGTCGTGCGCTGTGTTGAGGCTGTTGCAGTATTATTCTTTGCTGTAGAGCGCTGCGTCGAAGCGGTTGTCGTATCGTTCTTTACGGTCGAATCCTTAGACATAGTCGCGGTGTTAATATCCTTTGCGAACGGGTTGTTCCTCCTTGGCCTTTTCCTATTGATAGGATTCAATCTGGTAGTCTTTCTGCCTGTGCCGTACAGCTTGGGAAGATAGATACTCTCATTTACATTTTCTATATCGGGCATCTTTCCGACACTCACACCCTTTGTCTGCGCAAGATAGTTATAGTCTGCAAGAGTCTGCTCCTCTTCATCCACGTAGAAGCCTCTCTCATTATCGTGCTTTAAACCAAGATATTCATTGGTCAGCTCATTGACATCTCCGATATTCGAGAACCAGTTTATCTCGATTGGCTGACCGGTACCGCTCCTGTTCATAAACACCTTCTCGATACTGCCCTTTCTCTCCTCCTTGGGATAAAGGGAATCCGCATAGATAAAATTCTCTCCGTCAATACCGTAAATGGTCAGATAGTGCTTTCCTTCTCCCGGAATCAAACCCACCATGGACACGGTATTTCCGGTCTTTAACACCTCGTATACCTTGTTAATCATGGTAGCCTTTAGATTATGATATATGGCGTCTGCTTTTGCCTTTTCCTCCTTGGTGAATTTAACCATATACTCCATGCCGTTTTTCGTGATTTTTTTATGATTTTGCCCCGGTATCGTGAATACCATCTTGTGGATTGCCACATCCTCCTTCTGCTCTAAGAAGAAATCACCTATCTCGAATATATTTCCTACAGCTGACTTAGTCTCACCGCAGAAAGCCGAGGTTTCGTTGTAGTATCTTCTATACTCATTTTTGATATCGCCCACCAAAAGCGCTTTTGTAGCTTCATCATTTGCTCCGGTCTTATAAAATACAAATCTCTCGTACTCCTTATAGGACTTCCACTGATCAGGCGTGTATGCTCTCATATCGTACTGATCGGGTTCGTAGGTGTCTTCCGGGATGTTTCCCGCCTTCTTTTCGTTCTGCAGGAAGGTGTTGAAGGACAGCGTTCCCGAACAACAATAACAGTTCATAGCTCCCTGACCCTCGCCTCTGTCCGCTATCTTACTGCCTAAGCTGAACTTTATCTTCGGCATCGGAAGACGCGCTGTAGTGCCGGTCTTTTTATCCAGCGATTTGTTCCTCATCGTGTAATATACAGCAAGGTAGTCAAAGGCCTCACCGACACTCTTAGTCACTTCCTCATTATAAATCCATCTGCAGCCCTGAGTACCGTCCTCCTTGTCATAGTACTCCGAGTGAGCGTTTCTGAAAGTGATTATTTCCGCATGTGTTTTGGGAATCTTCAATCCCGCTTTTCTTATAACCTCTTCTTCAGCGCCCTTTTCCTTCTCATCCTTGTAATCCCCCGGCGAAACCCAACCTAAATCTTCAAGCCAGAACATATCGGGCTTGGGCTGCTTAAACTTATTGAGGTGCTTCGGTCTTTCCGCTCTTTCCTTTCTCTTCCTTGCAAGATAATCTTCGTCAATTTCCTTCTTTTCTTCAACAATTATGTTGTCCTTCTTCTCTTCCTGAACCCTGGTCTCAACTATGTTGATTACATTGTCATTCTTCTTTTCCTCTTTGTATATACTGTCTACGCGGCTCTTAATTGTATCAAACTTCTCCTCTTCGGGCTTTGCTTCAAGCTCTTCCTCATTCTCCTCGATTATGGATTCAAGAGGCTTGCTGTCGGCTTTGATATTGTTCTTCTTATTCTTCCTGTTAAGCAATTCCTGCTCAGCCTTAAGCCTGCGCTGTTCCTGTATGAGAAGAAGCTGCTTTTTATACTCCTTCTGCCTTTTTTCCTTATCCTCTCTCTTCTTTTTCTGCTCCTCAAGCTTTTTCTTCTTCCTCGCTTCAAAGCTGTCCTTTTGTGCTTTAATATCCTTTTGAACCTCCGTCGACTTCTCAAAGATATCCCCCAGCTTTTGCTCTTCCTGTTTTTTCTTCTCAAGCTTGAATTCTTCAGCGTCCTTCTTAAGTCTGTCTTTCTTTCTCTTATCCGCAGCCACAGCCTCATCCTGCAGGTTAGACTTGAAATCATCAAGCTTCTTTTTGTTTTCTATCTTCTCACGTTCTTTAGAGAAGTAAGCATCGATACCGGTTACCTTTTCGTAATCCTCATCCATCTCTTTATTTCTTCGACGAAGCTCTTCTATATCCTTCTCGGGAAACTTCTCGGGCTTTGCCTGATTCTTAAAGCTCTCCCATACATCCGGAACATCCTCGATACCATAGAAGTTTTTGGTCATGTCCATATCAATCATGGCTCTTTCTATGATATCCTTATCCTTGGTATGGTAGTCTACAAAGAACATATCATACCACTTATTGCCCTGACCGTCGTAATTACTTTTACCGTGTCCCCAACGCAAAATCCTCGTTGCATAATCCTTGTACCAGTAAAGTCCGGGAAACTTAATATGTCTCTGTGGCTTGTGGCCTGTCCACTTGACAATCTTCCTTATTCCTTCGTTTACCGCCCATACCGGAACAGTAGCAACCTTCAGTGCAAGTCTTATGGGGTTTTCAACAAGAAATCTTAAGGCTGCCAGCACGCCCACACCGGCATTTTTCCAAAACCCCGAGTAGACCGGAGACCATACTTCATCATTGTCGGTATAAATCAACTCTTTCTTTTTTCTGTCTTTCCCAAGAATGTTAATATTTTCGCCGAGCTTCACGCCAAATCTCTTCACATGCTCTTTAGCCACTTCTTTTTTGAGCATTCTTACCTCATGCCATCTGGTACAGAACTTTATGAATTTGGCTTCGCCAACCAAAGGAAGCGCCAGCATCTTTATGAATTCTCCGGGCACCTTGCGATATCTTTTGCTCAGATACTGATCACAAGCATTATTTATATTACAGAGCGCCTCCTGTACCAATGCCTTGAATTCAAATTCACGCGCCGCATTGCCCTTGTATTCGTTTTCTTTTTTCAGGATATCGTGATATTCGATAAGCCGGTCTCTTATGCGCGCCATCCTTGCGCTGTCGTCCTTCTGCTGCACAGCGTACTTCTTGTCAAGTCCCACATAGAATCGATCTCCGAACTTTCTTTTTATCTTCTTATACTTATTTTTATTTATTACTTTTTCTATTCTTTCATCCGGTTTAATTTCTGTTATCTTATAATCCGGCTCTGCATTATAATCCCTGGTCTTTTTTACCTTCTCATCTTCCGAAAGGGCGTAGTTTTCCTCAATCTCTCTTTTCTTCCTTTGCTTTTGCTCCTCATCTTCTTCGAGCATCCCCTTCTTTATCTCATGCGCATCTTCCTTTGTTACATATTCAAAGCCCTTTTCTATCGCCGCTTCTTTCTTTTCCTTTTCAAGCTCCTTCACGTCTGCATCAGACACGTATACCCAGGGGGAATTCTCGAATTTTTGTTTAATTATCGATTCATAAGTGTTCCATTTAGCCTCACTCTCAAACTCGTGCTTCTTTTTTATTTTATAAGCGCGTTTGGCCTGTACTTTATTAAACTCCCTTACATATTCGGTATCTATTACTTCAAATTTATCAGAAACCTTTTTTGCCTTGTTATCACGGGCTTTTACTTCTGTTTTTTTCTTAGCTCTTGTCTCTTTGGGCTGAGCATTGTCAAAATTGCGCCTTTGCTCATGAATCTCTCGGTTTTCATGCTTTATTTGATGCTGCTTTTTGACTCTTGTACGACTTAATCTATTTTCATCCATTGCTCCTTATCCTCCATTCCGCAAAAGAATATATCCTTATCCGGCGCCACATATTATTCCGCCTGTTTTTCAATCTCCTTCATAATAACGTCAACCTCTTCCTTGGAAATGTCCATTTCGGGCCATGAAAGAGTAGCATCAATCATCGGAACAACCCTCTGCGTCGTAACTATACGGTCAAGAAATTCCTCTAAGTTATCATTATCCGGAAACAATGTGACCTCTGTCTTAACATCATACTTTACAAGCGCATTGCAGAAAAATGTTGCCAGAAGCTTCTTTATCGCATTGGCAGAGTCGGGATTCCGGTTAAAAATCTCTATTGCAAGAGTTCCCGACGGCTTCCTGTGAACCAGCAAAATCCCCGCCGGTGCGTTCTTTCCTCCCAGAAAGCAGCTTAAGTCCGTGTCATAGTACTCAGGCTCCCTTATTATATAATCAAGCACAGCGCTCTCCTCGCTGCCCTTAAAGTACCTGCGGATAACCTCGTTGCCCTCAACCTTCTCCACGTCGGCAAACAACGTAACATCATCAATATATTTCGCAAGCTTTTTCTTATTATCCACATCCGAAAGCCTGCATCTGAACTCGGGATTAATACCCGGGCTTACATCAAAATTCCATTCGGCAAACAGCTGAAGCCATTTCTCATAATATTCGTCCACCGGAACACTCATAGTGATCAAGGAAGCATCCTTCCATACAAGAAGCTCTATCAGCTTGCCCATAAGAAGATCCGCTAAAAACCCGTTTCTTTCATCCTCATCCACATAGAACCACTTTACATCTATGACAGGCCCCTCCTCCATCTCCGGAGAAAGCTCTATTATCCTGTACACGGCGCATGCCGCAGGAAAAAGATAATCTATGGATGTCTTGAACAACCCGATGCCTCTGTACCTACCGTTTTTTATCTCCTCGAGTATATCCGGATCGATCAATCCCGAAAACAATTCGTAATTATCCTCGGTAATACCGGTAACCAAAGGGGCTTCGGTAAGCTTTACATACCTTTCTTCAAGCTTTTTTGCCTTCGTAATCATGCTCAATGCATAAGATGTAAGCGGATTAAACCGTCTGGCCAAATGTAAAAGAAGATAGATGGTCATAGTATACGCATTTTCTACAGCTTCCCTTGCATGAATGCGGGGATTGTACTCTTCATCGATTGTTTTAAGGATATCCATAAGCCTTTCAAGATCGTAGAGCTCCAAACTATGAGCTCTGTACACCTCCAGCTCATCATAATCTTCGAGATATTCCTCCTCGAGTTCTTTAAGTTCTTCATCATCGGAACTCATAGATATATAATCCTTTATCATCGTTTCATCAAATTTGTATGCCATGACCATCCTCCTTTGTTATCTTACTTCTTCAATGTTTTAAATACCTTCATGGCAGTATCACTGTCTGTCTTACCTATGCAATCTTCAAGTCCGAGAACCATGAGAGTGCACTTTGCAAGAATCTGCGGCTCCTCTAACGGATTGTAATCACTCGCCGAGAACAAAAGCGCATTGACCATCTTAAGTCCCTGGAAGTTCATAAGCTCCTCCTCGTCCTTGAAGCCCATGCTCCTCTTGATTTTGTCAAGCACCTTACGGTCCACCGGTATCTTAGCATCGTCAACCTTAAGCTGCTCGTCGAGCATCGGAAGCTTTTCTTCCTCGACAGTTATCTTATCCTTAAGCATCTCAAGCTTCTTGGCATCGTCATACTGCTTTAATCGCTGCTGGCCGCCCATAACCTTCTTAACCATGGACTGTCCGGGACCGTCAAACCATTTCACTAAAGTCTTATGATCCGTGAAGCACTTCATAAGGAAGGTTGCTCCCTCAATGGCTACCGGAAGTATCTTGGAGATATCATAGCCGCCAAAGGTCTTTACAGCCTTGGTTATAAGCTCGCCGGTTCCGGCAACAATCTTTCTTTCCTGCGCATACTTCGCAAGTGAGTTGGTCTGGATAAGAAGGTCTATATTGAGCTGCTGGTGCTTCTCAACTATCTCGTTTTGCTCCGCATCCCTGTTCTTAGCCGTATCCTTAACCTTCTGCACATCATCCTTATGCTTTTCCTTTGCCTCGGTCTTCTTCTCGCTCAGGGTATAGATATTCTTGCCCGACTTATAGAGATCAAGTCCTATGTTATAGAAGTCCTTAAAGGTATTGATGTACTCAAGCTTGCTGCTTATGAACTTCTTGGACTCCTCGAGGAATTCCTTTGACTTGGATGCAGTCTCGAGAGCCTTATCAAGCGCGTTCTTGATATCCGTCGGTATTATCTCCTCAAAGAAGAAATGCTTCGCGCCGTTTATGTATTCGTTTGACCTTTCCTTTATGGCGTCCCATACACCGCCGTCAAGCTTGCTCGGATTATCGGCTATATCCTTGAGCTTGTCCGCAGGCCCGGATACGATATTGTTCACAATCTCCTTTGTTTCGCTTGCGGTATTCTTAACCGTTGTCGTAACCGAATTGTTGAGCATCCAGTTGACAGCGGTATCCTTCTTATCGATAACCCAGTTGGTGCTTGCCTTAATCCACTTGATATCCATCAAATTAGCCTGGGTCATCGTAAGCTTGTTGACAAAATAAGCCTCTATCGCCGGTCCTATGCCCGGAACATCCTTAACTAACTTATCAACCTTCTCTGCATACTCCTTAGGCAGCTTCGCATACTTAGTCACAGTATTGTATGCGGTCATTCCCTTGTTTATAACAGAAATCTGCGAAAGCTCGTTCTTAAGATCTGTCTTTAAGTCGGCAACTATCTGCTCCGAGTTCTTGTAGGTCTTATATATTATATTATCCTGAACAATCTCGGTCTTAATCTCGCCTATTCTCTCATCGAGTCCCTGAAACTCCTTCTCAACCTTTTCTATGCCTGTCTTCTTCTTTAATTCGTCTATCTTATTCTTGCCGTCCTCGATGACTTTGTCTACTATGTCATAACGCTCAGCCTTGATACCCTCATAGCCCTGTACCTCAGCAAGCGCCTTTGAAAGCTCATCCTTCTCGATTTCCTTTTGAGCCACGAAGAATTCCTTGGTATCGTAATACTTGTCCTTAACCTCTTTCTTAATGCTCTTTAAGGTGTCTATATTCTCACGGCCGAGGTCAACAAGCTTTCCTAAGTTGTTGAGGAATTTTAACTCATACGGATCTTCAGCAAGGGCTTCGCCATCCTGGTTTTCCTGCTGCTGTGTCTGCTGCTGATTCTGCTCATCCTTAGCCTGCGCCTGCTTCTTTATCTCCTCAATCTGATCGAACATCTGCTTGTAGGGCTCACGGAAGGCCTGCAATTCATGGAGAGACTTGTGGATAAAGTTGCTTGTCTTAACAGAGAATATATCATCCACTATACCCTCCTGCTCGAGCAGATCGTCAATCAGCTTGATCGAACCTAAGGCAGTGCCGGCACCCTTAGAACATGCCCAGCGAAGGATACGGTTACCCGTCTTATGGACATTGTGTCTCATAAATTTCCTGTCAAAGTTCATCAATCCATGAGTCTTTACATCACCCATGGAGCGGTAAACTTCTTCATCTCCCCTTGCCATCTCACGCTCGGCAACGGTGGTATGGACGAACTTCAACGCATTTCTGAAAAGCTCCCAGTCTATCGCAGTCTTTCTCTTTCTGACAAATATCTGGTTATTCGTGTACATATTCTTGTTGGTCCAGTCGAACTTCTTCGCATTCTCAAACTTCATGTCATCATTGACCTGGGTTGTAAGAAGCGATACGAAGGCTTTCTCGTAGGAGTCCTTCTTAAGGTTGACATGTCCCTCAGCGCCATAGGTCGTCTCAAGGAACTCATCAATAAGCTCATCCCTTCCCTTTGCGTTGACGTAATTCCTGTCATCCTCAGAGGTACCGAAGAAATCCCTGTACAGGTTCTTCTGTGATATATCGAGTATATCCCTGTGCTCCAAAGCTCTTACGAAGAGGGCCTTCTCCTCATCCGTCAGCGATAAGTAGCCTTCAAGAAGAGTATCTATTTCCTCCGCATTGCCGTCATGTATAGCCGCATCGAGACGTCCGTTTTCGATAAAGAACTTCTCGAACTGATCCTTATTTGCAGCCACCATCTCATCCTTATGCTTTCTGTATATCTCCTTAGCCGCGCTTTCGTCCTTCTTATCGAGATCTTCGGTGAGCCACTCGGAGGACTTTCTTACCGCAAGAAGTCTTCTCTGCTCGCCCTCTATCTCGTCCACAAGATCCATGGCCCTGTTAAGAAGCTGCCAGTCTATGGTCTCCTTTCTGTCTAAAGCGCCGGAAGCAAAATCTTCTCTCTTAAATCCGTTCTTGCTTATATTCTCATGATCCTTGAGCTGGAAGGAAAGAAGCGCTCCCATGGCGTTCTTTATCATATCCTCGGAGGAAGCTGCAAGAAGGGCCTTCTCCTTTTCCTTCGGATCCTTTAATTTGTCAATCAAAAGCGCGCGCTTTACATCATTTGCAAAGCCCCATACTTTGTTATCACCATTTCTTCCGCCCGAGCTATAATCAAGAGCGGTTCTGTCCTGAAGAAGATAGATGACAAGTCTCTGCTGGTGTTCCTCAAGATTATTCAGTCTGTGAATGATATCCTGTATTCTTTCCTTGTTGAACTGATTCTTGACTTCCTTACCTACTACATCCAGCACGCCGGCCTTCCTCTGCTCTGCAAGATCGGTCTCGGAATACTTTATAAGCGAGTCCATAAAGCCCTTCTTTGTAGAAAGCTTCTGGGCCTTTTTATACTCCGCAAGCTGGTTTCTGGAAGTAAAGCTCTCCAAGGATTTGATATTCTCCGCATAATCAGAAAGGACATCCCAATCCTGATCCTTCTTGAGCATCGACTTTCTCTTCTCAATCAGCTGAACAAAATCGTAGGCCTGCGCTAAAAGCTTCTCATCATAGAAGTCCTTTGTATCGGTCTGCCTTACATCAAGACATCTTAACGCCCTTCCGTAGTCAACCTTGAACTCAACCTTTTCACCCTTGATATACTTCATAAAGAGCGCCCTGTTTTCTTTGAGCTCCTCGTTGTGCTCGCCGTAGAGAACGTTCATTGTGCCCGTATCGGTCTGCTTTAAGGTGTACAAAGCGATGGCGAGCATCTCTCTCTGCTTGTCATTCAGCCCGTTATATGCCTTGACATAAGTACGAATCTTCGATACCGCCTTCTCGAAGTCCTTCTGCCCGAAGGTTCCGGGCATATTATTTTCTTCGTAGAAGCTCTGGCTTCCTATATTGTCGCCTATCGTCACATTATCCACATGTCCGCTTGTCATAAAGGCCTGAACCCTTATGGCATCGTTAAACATGGCATTAAGCTCCGTCTTAAACGATTCCTCGTCAAACTCCTTCTTTGCGACAGCGTCCTTGACAAATCTTCCGTTATAGTAGTCCATAACGCCTTTTTTAAGCTTATTGGCAAAGAGCTTGTCATATCTCTTGGTATTCGTGTTTTTCGCGATAGTTTCATCTACAACCTTGTAAGCCTTCTCTGCGTATGCAAAGAACGCCATCTGAGAGTCGACCATCTTTGCCATCTCGTCTCTTGAGAGCGCCTCACCCTTGCTGAACAAGAGCATTCTCAATCTCTCTAAAGAGTCCTTCTTCATGGCAACAAGATCCGGATGTGTAACGCCATAAGCTTCAAGCTCGGAGAACTTGCCATAGAATTCCTTGAAATGCTTTGCAGCCGACTTAACATCAAGATTGGAATCCCTGTCAGAGAACCTTACCGCATAAACCGTAAAGAGCTCCATTGCCGATTGCGGGATTTCCTCAGCCTTTGCCTGCTCATATACCTTAATCAGTCGTTCGGCTTCGAGCATAAACTCATTCTTCTCGTCCGAAATCCAGTCCGCTACCCTGTCTAACTTGTCAAATATGCCATCGTTGAAGCGCATATACTCATCAAGAATGTTAACCAGGATGTTCGGTACCTCAAAGTCCTTCTTGTCCTTTCCGGCCTTCTGAAGGATCTGTCTTGCCGAATTCCAGAGTCTGTTGTCGTCCTCCTTACCCTTCGACTTTAAGTTCTTATTCCCCTTCGAATGCTCGTAAGCAAGCGAACGTCTCTGGCTGCCGAACTGCTTTATCCTGTCGGTATTTCCGCCAAAAAGGATCTTGTCAAAGGCATTCCTGGTCGCTGACTTTTTAAGCATCATATCCCTCTCGGCTTCCTGTCTGCGCGCGTTCTTCTTCTCCATATTCTTCTTGCTTTCGGTAACAAGAACAGAGTGCGAAACGCTGACATTCTTAACACCGTTAAGGTAATCGTTAAAGTATTTCTTTATATTCTTCTTGAAGGTCTTTCTGTCCTCCGTAACCGCCTTGGCGCATACATAACCCCTGAACAAATCAAGACCTGCAACAGTCAGAAGCTCCTTTAACTCCGGATGTTCCTTGATCAGGGCGTTATACTCACGCTGTATGGTCTTGTCATTCACAAGATAATTCACAGCCATATCAAAATAGAGCTTATTAAGGCTTTCTTCATCAAATGTCTTCTGGAAGAGCTCCGGATCCTTCATTATTGCAGCGGAAATCTCCTGCAGACGACCGTTGGCAAGTCTGTATGCCTTCTGCCTTCTCTTGGAGATATTCCTTGTCGTAAGGCCTTCTGCCTCAAGCTCTTTTTTAACCTCTTCAGAGTTATAGTAATACTTGGCAAGCTTTTCCTTAAGTTCGTTCGCCTTTGCCCTCATGTTCTCATCTATCGAACCGGCATCGCCTCTGACAGCGGTTACATAAGAGTCCTTAAAGCCCGTTAACAAATTGCTGTAGTACTTTTCGTCACGAACAGACTTATCCGAAAGCAGATTCTTTCCCTGCTGTTCAAGGAAGTATTCTCCCATCTGCGGAGACATATCTGCTTTTACATAGGCTTTTCCGAAGCTTGCATACTTCCTGTGTATCTCTTCTATAGTATTCCTTGCCACACTCTCGGCATCATCATAAAGCGCTTTCCTGAACTGTTCCTGCTTGAGAAGCCAGTCCGCTATAGGAGCAAGCTCACCTGCGCCAAAGCTGGTAATCATGCTGCGGCGTTTTTCATGCAGCTCAACTGCATCCTGCATCTCCTTGCTCATGACGCCCTCGGAGGTACTGATATTCTTTTTGACAAAATCCCTGAGGCTGTTTAAGCTCTCATGACCGAACTTGGCCTTGTTGGCAAGCCTTTCCTTCTTTACCGCCGTATAGGCATTTTTAATCTTGCCTTCTACTCCCTCAATCTTCTTCTTTAACTCTTCAAGCCTCTTTTCATCCTTCTCATACTTCACTCTCTTTTGAAGCTGATCCAGTTCAAAGTTAAGCTTGTCAAGCTTATCCTCCTCCGTGGTAGCAAAAGCAAGGTATCTTCGGGCAAGCTTGTTCTTAAGCTCTTTTCTTACCGCATCCGAATATCCCGAGAGGTCTTCGTCAAGACGCTTCATGCGTGATGATACAATTTTAGCCTGCGCAAAGAGCTTCTTCCTGTAAGTCTTCTCATCATACTCAAAGAACACATCCTGCGCGCTTCCTCCGTGACTAAACAGGATATCCTGGTTCCCGAGCATAAAAAGCTCTGCTGCATAATCTTCAAGCGGTGTCTCTTTTGTATCCTTATTCTTCTTTTTACTCGGCTTGTTAACGAGACTCTTCATGGCATCGACAAAGAGAAGGTCATGTCCCTGACCCTTGTCATAGCTCTTCTTCAAGTCCTCATCTATTACAAATATCTCCTTTTTCTTCGGCTTCTCACCTCTTAAGGTTCTTGCCAAATCCTCGAGATAATCACCGGGCTTCTTCTGCTCTAAAGCTTTATCTATCCATCTTCTTAACTGCTCGGATACCTCGGCGCCCAGGCTCTCTGCCTTGTCCCAGAGCTTTGCCGCAAGCTCATAATGCTGCTCTCTCTTATAAAACCAGTCAGAACCCACACCAAAGTGCTTGTGAAGCGCTTTCTTCTTCAAGTCTTTTCTGTCGGTGAAGTGGTAACGAATCTTGCCGTCACGGATAAGAGTTTGGGCTCCGAGGTCACAGAGAAGCTTTCTCTGCGCAGTCTTGGCATCTTGGGCAACCTTGTCATCCTTTTCCTGAAGTCTCTTCTCGGCATGCTCGAGCATCTTATCTCCGCTTATTTCCTTTGACATAAGCTCGAGGAAGGCGTGCTGCTTATCCTCCTCCTCAAACCTGTCGTTGTCATGCATCTTCTTAACGGCTTCCTTAAAGCCCTTTCTCTTAACCATATCCTTAAGATATGTCTTTAAGGTTTCGTACTGATCGTTGGTTATGCCGTCAAGCTGGTCTAAGCCCTTTACCTCCTTCACGAAGGGAAGCGCCTCCTTAAGCTTATCGTTCGAGAAGATTATCTGTGACAGATTCTCCGACAGGAAACCAAGCTCCGATGCGGTAAATACTTCCCTGAAAGCCTCCGACTGCAGGCATTCCTCGCCAAGCAGTCTTCCGCCGTAAGAGAAGTCTGACTTCTTTATGCCCTCAAGCATCATGGAATTATCGGCTGCCTCTCTGTATTCGTTCCTGGTAAGCTTCTTGGATTTATCCAATGACTTTTCCGCTGTCTCTATCTTTTTAATCTCATTCCTTAAGTCATTCCTTAAGTCGTTAAGCATGTTCTTGTCTAATCTTCCGTACATCTTGACCATGCGGCCGAGATCCTTGGAGATGACATCCTTTGCCTTATCGACGAGCTTGTCCCAACTCTCCCTGGACATAGTCCTGTTAACCGTTTCCTCTACAAGCATATACTGGTAAGCATGTACAAGTTTAAGCTGTTCAATCATAAGCTTGCGACGGTTTCCGTCCTGCTCGTCCCACCAGTCCTTCCTGTAGATGATGAAGGTCTCGGCTGCTCCTTTAAGCTGGTCTCTGAATATCAGCTCCGAACACTTTCCGTAAGCCTTGTCAAAATCACGCTGAAGTCTTGCGGCCTTTCTGTCCTCAAACTGCATGGTATCCATGTAGCGGCTTACTTCGGTTGCAACCCTTCCATAGCTTCCGAAGAGAGCATTGTCGCCCAAGTGCTCCATAACCTTTTTATACACATCATCGGCAATAAGCCTGCCGTACTTGGCGTTGACTATCTTCCTGACCATATCCGACATAAGACCGGCCTGCTTTTCTATAGCCTTAAGCTGATTGTCGGTAATATCCTCCTTGCCCAAAACAAGGGACTGAAGCGCCTTTGATTTCCAGATGTCCGCGCCTCGTTCCTTCAATCTTAAAGCCTCACTCTTATCAAGCATCTCCTTGCGCTTACGATAAACCTCGAGTTCGCTCTTAGGCATCAAGTCCTTTAATTCGGCTCTGAGTGTTAAGTCGCCTTTCGTAAATACACTCTTATCGAGCATTTTGTCGGCGATCTTTTTCGAGGCCAGCTCGAACATTCTGTCCTGGAGCACCTCAAAACCAAGAGTTACATCATTCCAGCTTTCCTGATGCACCTCCCTCTTTAACAGTTTTAAGTTGCTGCACATTATTGTATTGTAATTGATGAGCTCCCTGATGAAGCCGGTATCATCAAGATATTCTCTGTCCTTAAAGCGTTCTGCCACGGCATCAACATAGTTACCGAGCACCCATTCGGTTCCCACTCTCTTCTCGACCTGCTTTGAACCGAGCTTTCCGGTTCTGATCATGTTAAGACGAGCTTCGGTAAGCTTGAAGGTTTCGGGCTCTTCGGCTTTTTCAGCCTCATTGCTTTTTGCTTCGGCCTTCACTGCTTCGGCTTCTGCCGCCTCAGCCTTTAAGTCAACCGAAAGGTTCTTAATGTTATTTTTCTTAATGTTATTACTCTTCTTAGTTTTGTCTTCTTTGACATACTTTCTCTCATCGCCCGTGACAAGCTCCCAGGAGAAGCGATCGGCAAACTCTCCCTTCATACCGTCGAGTTCCTTCTGAAGTGTCTTTTGAACCTCTTCAAGCTCCTCATCGAGCATAATCTTAGTCTCCACGCTCATATCAAGAGCTTCTCTCTTCTGAAGGTACTCCGAATAAAGCCTTCCGAGACGGTAATACTTTCTGATTCTGTTCACATAAAGATCCAGACGCTCATCCGAGCTGTCCGTCATGGTTGCCTTTATATAGTTTTCTCTCGCCTCGGCATCAAGCTTTATAATCTTTCTGCTCTTATTTATCTCATCCTCAAGCCTCTTTGTCGCAGTCTTGCCCTCAGCAGGAGAATTAGCAAGCTCCTGAAGCTTCTTTGTGCGTATCTCCTTTGCCTTCTTCATCATGGATTTACGACTTTTCGCACTGTACTTTTTGTTCAGCTTGTACAAATCACTTGCAGACTTGTCCGAAAGAAAGATGTTGTCGCCCACCGGATATCCATCTAAGCTCTCGGCAAGAAGCGTGCTCCTGTCCCACTGTATATCACTCTTCTTGTCTTGAGCATTAAAAAAACTCTTCTCCTCTTTTACCTTTTCAACAACAGCAAAATCATCATTTTCGACAGTTTTGAAAGTTGAAACCTGAAGCTTATTTTGTTTCTTGAATAACTCGTCCATACTTTATCTCCCTTCGTAAAACTAAGACTCTTCACTTCCTGTTGCTTCGCAAGCCCTCGTATTTCGTCATAAGGGGTACCGCTTGCGGTGGATTCCTTATGACATCGAAGGCCGGCACCACAACGCTTCGCATTGTGGTCAGCGTCGCTCAGAGTGACACGTTCGTGTCAATACCTCCTCGTCAGCCCTAAGAATCTTATCAGCAATTACATACTCGTCATTATATAATCAGCAAAGTCACAAAAGTCACACTCATTCAAGCAGCTGACGTATCTCCTGCATCTTATAATCCATCGCTGTGATTGTGTCGGCGCATTTTTTTAGCTCCTGCGCCACAATCTCCGGATGCTTTAAGTTGTCCTTTTTGTATTTTAATTTGTGATCGAGGCTGGCCCAAAAGTCCATGGCAATGGTCCTGAACTGAACCTCAACCTTCATGTATTTCTTACCCGTAGTCAAAAAAATAGGCACCTCAACAATAAGGTGCAGACTCCTGTACCCGTTTCTCTTCGGATTGCGGATATAATCCTTAACCTCGAGTACGGTAATATCGTCCTGAACGGCAAGCATGTCGGAAAGCGCATAGATATCCTCCAAAAAAGAGCATATCACGCGCACTCCGGCTATATCCGTCAGACCGGTTTCAATATTCTCCATAGTAAAGTCAAGCCCTTTCTTTCTGAGCTTGGCCATAATGCTTGTCGGCTTCTTCAGGCGGCTCTTTATGGACTCGAAGGGGTTTCTCTGGTGCACCAGGGCGAACTCTGAATTTAGCACCTTAAGCTTCGTCTCTATCTCCATAAGCGCGCACTCGTAATTCATCATCATTTCCCGGAACGGCTGCATATGCGGAAACATATCCTCCGGGTTGTCCGAATTAAGAAGCAGCTGCATACTTATATCCGACACCTGACTCATAACATCTCTCCTAATCTGTTATAAAAATATAGTGTAATAAACCGATTATTTACCGGTAATCTCTTTTTCTTCCGAGCTTATCTCCTCAATCTTCTCCTCTACCGCAAGCTGCTCCTCTGTCTTCTTTCCTCTTATGCTTGCAACCTTGTCCACAACCTCAGGAACCATGTCGATTATCTTGGAGATGGTATCCTCAGCCTTAACGCTTACCATCTTGGCCTTGCCGTCGGTTATTACAAGAACCGCCGTCGGGCTCATCTTTCCGCCCATTCCGCCTGCCGACGAGTTCTTGCTTCCGTTCCTTGCAAATGCGCCGGCCGCTATGCCGAAGTTTACATCCACCAGCGGAACTATAATTGTGTTGCCTACGTACACAGGCTCGCCTACAACCGTCTTTGTGTTCATCAGCGTATCCAAGCCCTTAAACATCGATCCTATTGTCTCATTGAAATTATTAGCCATTTTATCCTCCCCGCTTTTTTAGCGTTATTATTCTTTAATATGCCGAAGCCTTATGCCGGCGAGTGTTTATGCTGTACAGGCTTTGCCTGCGCAGGTTCTGTGGGCTTAATCTTCCTGGCTGCCATTATCGTCTTCCACAGGTTTATGCTGAAAACAAACCTTAACAGATAACCGAGCACTATAAACCCTTTCACTCTTACATCTATATCCATTACCTTGTCCGAGAAATTCGGATAAATGTATAGCTTTCTTTGATACATGCATGGAAGCAGACTCAGATACCCCGTTATCTCTCCCGTCTTTGCCGCGTCGTCAAAGCCGTATTCCGCATAGCCCTTCGCTTTTCTCGGCGCTATGTGCCTGAAGAAAGTCTTTAGATACTTAGCTAAGTATGCCTTGGTCTTCTCGGTGCACTTAAGCTCCCAGAACTTCTCAAAACGCCTTATGGTTTTATCTGCCCTTACAATTTTGGCGTCTATGTCGTCGACCTTGGCATCCACCTTGTCCGACACCTCATCCACCTTGTCGATGATCTTTTCTAAAATCGAACCGAGCTTCGATGTAATCTTCCCTGCTATGTCCATAAGCTTGGCGATTATCTTCGCCACAAAGCCCACGGTTTCTTCTCTGCTCTTTTCCTCTTCTATATCCGGAGGCAGCTCGATAAGCTCGCTCGAGTCATCACTTACGGCAGGTTCCTCCGGTTCTCCGTAATCAACCTTGAAATCAATAAGCGGAATGACATCCGGGTTATCCTCTTCCATGGTCTTGTTCTCTGTGTTAACCCATGGACTGTCACCCGGAATCTCGGTCTGTCCCCCTGTTTCCGTCTGAGAAGTGGGATGTAACTGTGTCTGAACTTCAGTTTTCGTCTGTGCCTCGTTCTCGGTTTCCTGTACATCTATCTCGGGCAGGTCTTCATCCGCGTCCTCGAATTCATCATAGCTCTTGCCATGCTTTTCTATCTCGGCCTCGGGGTCAAGCTCCTCCGGAGGACTCTTCTTTCTGCCCTTAAGCCTGATAAAGCCCAACACCCGTATGTCCTTGTCCAACGCCTTGCTCTCCTGGTCGAAGCTTATCCGCACAGTAACTATCAGGTATCTTATCTTCGCAAAGACCTTAGCCTTGCCCTTGTACTTAACATCAGCCCGGTAGTGAATCGGCGCAAGAAGTATAAGCAGGAGCAATGCTATGACAAGCCCGAGTATGATAAGAATTGCAAAGAGCAATATCTTAAGTATTGTCAACAGTACATGAAGCATATTTAAAATATCCTCTCACATCAAGCTGCTCGCCCGTATTGTCATACACATCCTGAATTATTGCCTCCACAAGCTCCTCCGCCTGTTCCTTGTCCGGCGCAAGCCCTACGATATATGGCTCGGAAGTAAGAGACGAAAAAAGCGGTTCAAGCAGCTTGTTATACTCATATATCTCCAGGATGCCGGACGATCCCAAGGGTATCGTTACCACAAAGAGCTTCTTAATCTCCTTGCCCTTCTCTATATCCCCGACAATCCTGGCGAGTTTCTTTTCCTTTATGCCGTATGTGTAATAATCGTCACAGAGTATCATGTTTTATCCTTTTAAAGAATCTTTCTCATTTAAGTCTCTTCACTAAAGATTCTTCACTTCGTTCAGAATGACACAATGGTTTAAATATTTTTGTCATCCTGAGCAACGCGAAGGATCTTTTATTCCGGGTAGTCTTCCAAATCCGCATCTATGATCTTATCTATCAGCAGCCTTGTCGCATGAAGCTCCGCGGCATCATTCACACTGTCAAGCACATAGCTCACGTAATTCCTTATCTCATCCACAGAATTAAAGAACACCGGTATTGCGCTTATTCCTGCGGCCATAACCGCGCGCTTTACCTGCTTTTTCATACCTGAAAGATGCGCTGTCACAAGCTCTGTCAGCTCCTTCTTAACAGCCTCAACATCCTCTGCCGCGGCAAGCTGTGCTTCATCACCCTCAGGCTTCTTTTCTTCATCCAGGCTTGCAAAATAACTTGTAGACATCAATCTGTAATAGGTGTCGGTCAGCTTAAAGCTTTCCGTAAGCCCCGCTTCCTTTAGCGTGTCCTCATACTGCTCCGCAAGTGACTCGCCTGCGGAAAGAAGCGCTGTGGTTTCCTCGGCGAGCTCCTCGGGTACTCCCTCAAGCTTGTAGAAGCCGTCCTCGACATCTATGGTTTTGTTCATCACGTCATGTATTATATCAACCGCTTCGCTGTAACCCCTTACCTTCAACGCCTGCTCCTTCACATCGGTTGATATAAGCATAACATAGGCTGAATTGATAAGCTGGGTTAAAAGGATATAATCGGAGCTTTCCTCGTCCATATCCGCCACGACCTCATCAAGCTTTGCCTGAAGGTCTTTGAAGGTTGCTCCGTCTATCGTGGCATAATCAGCCTCTTTGAAATCATTGAGCAAGCTCTTTAATGCCTCGTGGCCTTCCTCAAAGCCTTCCGGCTTGCTGATAAGGGTTAGTCCCTTGAACATCTCCGCAAAGCTTTCAAGTGCTGTCTTATCTGCTCCTTTATATAAGTCTAACGCATTAGACAGGATGTCGCAAAATCTCTGTTTTGTCATGCGCACCGGAAGCTGAGCAAGGATGTTCTTCATCCTGTCCATGATCATGGGCTGATCCTTGTCCTTGAAGATGAAGTTGACTATGCGCTCGCAAAGCTCCTCCCTGTCAACCTCGGCAGCGCCGCCTAAAGCAGCAAACTCAACCCTGTTTAATACATATTCATACACATCGAAATGCTCCACATAGGAGGTTAAAACCGCTATCCTCTTTTCTGCCATGGAGCGAAGTCCCCTGATAAGAGCCATATCAGCATCGCTTATCTGCTCGCCATCCATAACCTTTCCCACAAGCTTCTCAAGGTCGGCAACAGCTTTCTTAAGCTCTGCGGTGTAGTCTGCTCCGTCCTCCTCACGCTCTATGAGATTTAAGCTCATGGTGTAATAATTCATTGCGAAGTCAACAGCGGCGTACGCCATGTACGACGCCCTGGCGTAATCTATATATTCCTTTAAGGACTCTGCCGAGCCCTCTTCTTTTTTTATGTTGTTAATGTACTTTTTTGCTTTCACTGTTATGTTATCCCATTCTTTTATTGTTTCGTGTCCATACTGTACGCCCGAAGAATCTTTTTTAAGATCCTTCACTTCGTTCAGGATGACACTTAGTTACATTTTATTATCCGTTAATTTAACATGCGTATGAGTATAAAGGTGCTCGGAGCAGTACTCGTAATTGCCGTCGCACTTCGAGCAGAACCTGAACTCCATCATGGGGTCGTCCTTCTCTGTCTTGCCGCATATTGCGCACTTGTGTCTTGTTACGCTTCCCGGGAAGTCGATTATCTTGCCCTTCTCGGCATCGTGCTCCCGCTTCTTTCGTTCCATAGTGCGTTTTGCGGTGTAGGCCTTTCGTTGGAGCATAACCTTGGCATGTCCCGGAGTGTAATGCTTCATGAGGATCGTATACACAAGCCATACCACAACGACGCATATTATATTCACCCTGTTGCAAAGGGCGTTGTACTTGAAGAATAAATATCCGAGCCAGATAAGGTCTGCGTAAGCTAGATACTTGGCCCTGATCGGTATCACGAACATAAAGAGCATAAAGCTCTCGGAGTATATGAGCGCAAAGCCGAGGAATATGGCGTCAAGTATATAGACTGTCGGCCCAAATTCCGGCACGTAATACATCGCCTCCTGAATCCACGCCTTGTCAATTCCCATACTGCCGCCGGTCGCCTGCAGGTAGAATATAAGCCCTGTGATCACGTTGCCAAGCATTAACACAATCAACATGGAAAAGACATATATATTATACATAAATGTACCGATGGACATCTCAATCGAACGTCCGAGCATAACATATACGAAAAGCATTACCAGAGTAAAATAATTGAATGAGCCCGGCATGGTAAATATCCATGTAAATACCCTCCACACCTGTCCGCTTCCGAAAACCTTAAACGGGTCGAATACCAGCATTTCGTACACATCCGGTACAAGCCAGAATAAGATGTAGCTCAACGAGAAAACAATGACTGTAATCAGCGGGAGATTTTTGACTGATTTGCTTCCCCACTTCTCCTCTAATTTGTATAAGAATTTCATGATACCAATACCTCTTCCTATTTCTTTACATAATCGTTTGTTATTATACCCGAAAACCGAAAAAAAAACAATAAAAAAAGCACCTCAGCTTATTCCCTTGCTTATTTCTATCTAAAAACAGGTACAAAAATGGCGGAGCATTGCTACTCCGCCGGTACTTGAAATAAACACGTCACAAGTGTCTGCTATCTTTGGGAATTCTGCAATAAATACATTCTCTTCAAAAAGCAAGAAGGGCAGTTATAAATTATCCTTATGTTTTTCTGAAAACTCATTTACCAACTTATTAATAATATCCCTATCGTTAGTTTGAATACGCTCACAAAGCAGCTTCATATAATAAACAAGTTACTCTTTTCTCTCTCCATACAGAACCGTATCTCCCTTAACCCCCGGGAACAGCTTGTCCGACAGGGCTTTTACAGCCGGGTTATGCCTCCTTATAAGTACCGATGTCTCCGGGCTGAACTCTTCGGCAGCGCTCCTTATGGCATAACGGAGCATATTCAGAAGATCCATCTTTGAATTCGGTCCGCTTGCGAACAGGAATACCGGAGCCAGTATCCCCGAAGGATACCGGTGTACAAGAAGAAAGCCGGTTATCTCCCCGTCTGTCCTCACGGCGCAGGATACATCCATGTCATACCACCCCATAGGCATGACTGCGAGATCCTCTACCAGTCCCTTCCTTCCCTTGTACAGACAGGTGATAATCCCTTGTCTGTACTGCTTGACGGTCAGGTCGAACAACCCGACTATGTATGACGGTGGCTTCTTCCTGGCTATACTCAGCCCGGCAAGCTCACCTACCGTAGTGTATATATCCCTGCTCTCCCTCTTCTTGGTTTTAAAGCTCTGCGCGGTCAATGCTTCGGCCACGACCTCGTCCGGGTTTTCCAGCTCAAAGAAGCTCTTCTTGACATTCTCGAATTCCGCATCCTCCTTGAACGCCTCAAAAAGCTCATCGCTTTCGGCTCCTTGTTCAAGCGAAAGCCACACCAGCTCTGCCAAGGTATCATCATCGTCATTTGAATTCTTATACTCCCAGATCAGGCTTCCAAGAATATCTTCCGAGTCATCAATAATGCCCATTCCGCGGTAATACTTTCTGCCTATACTCTCTGCGACATCCTCATCTATGTAATCCACAAACTCGTCAAGGTTTTCTTCATTTATTTCCACTATTTCCATACGTTTTCTCCTCTAAATGTCTACGATCGTCAGTTGTTTCTGCCGTTACTGTACCACTTCTCCTCTATGCGTCTCAGGAACTCCGCCGATGTTTCTCCCTTTGCTCTGTAATCGGTCTCAGTTTCAAGCTCAAGCTTCTTGCCTTGATGCTCTTTGCCGTATTCCGAAGCTCCTTCCTCCAAAGCCTCACCGATCACGCCGAGCAGCTCGTCGCTGCCTTTCTCGGCATATATCTCACAAATCTCAAGTTTTTTCGGCTTTATCCCGAAGAATCTTATTTCTTTCCATGTTTCTTCTAATATCGCAATTCAAAATTATACATTACTTCAGCAAAAACAACAAGCATAATGAAATAAATATGACGGGTAAACGGCCTATTGCATTATAATAAAGTATAGAGTATAATATTTCAGCTTAAACGAACGAAAAGAAGGAGCTTTTATTTCATGAACAGATTAGGTATAGACATCGGTTCCACGACCGTCAAGGTCGCGGTGCTAAACGATAAGGACAACATCGTTTTCTCGGAATACAAGAGGCATTTCGCCAATATCAAGGAGACCCTAAAGGGCATTCTGTCTAACGCGATAGACACGCTCGGGGATGTGGAGATTACTCCCGCCATCACGGGCTCGGGCGGACTTGCCCTCGCCAAGGTTATCGGAGTTCCCTTCGAGCAGGAGGTTGTGTGCGTATCCGACTCCTTAAAGTCCTACGCTCCCCAGACGGATGTAGCCATAGAGCTCGGCGGTGAGGACGCTAAGATCATCTACTTCTCAAATGTCATAGAGCAGCGCATGAACTCTGTCTGCGCGGGCGGTACAGGTTCCTTCATAGACCAGATGGCAGCCCTTCTTCAAACGGACGCCATGGGCTTAAATGAGTACGCGAAGAGCTACGATACCATCTACCCCATCGCGGCTCGCTGCGGCGTGTTCGCAAAGACCGATATCCAGCCCCTTATCAACGAGGGTGCAACAAAACCTAATCTTTCTGCAAGTATATTCCAGGCGGTAGTCAACCAGACCATAAGCGGTCTTGCATGCGGTAAGCCCATCAGAGGCCATGTCGCCTTCCTCGGCGGTCCGCTCCACTTCCTTGACCAGCTCAAGGCAAGCTTCGTGAGAACACTTTCCTTAGACGACGACCACATAATAGCTCCTTCACACTCACACCTCTTTGCGGCAGTCGGTGCTGCCATGAACTCCAAAGAGGATGTACATATGAGCTTAAGCGGACTTGACGCTCTGCTCACCCCCGAGCTTTCCGTAGCTCAGGAGGTTGACAGATTAGAGCCCCTGTTCAAGGACGAGGACGCTTACAAGGATTTCAGAAGAAGCCAGGCAAGCTACAAGGTCACACGACGCGACCTTGCCACCTATTGCGGAAAGTGCTTCCTCGGCATAGATGCCGGTTCAACCACCACAAAGGTTGCTCTTGTCGGTGAGGACGGCTCACTTTTATATGACTTTTACTCAAGCAACAACGGAAGCCCGTTAAAGACTACCCTTCGCGCCATGAAGGAGATACACGAGAAGCTTCCGAAGGATGCTGTTATCGCTTCGGGCTGCTCCACCGGCTACGGTGAAGCCCTTATAAAATCAGCTCTTAACCTTGACTACGGCGAGGTCGAGACCATCGCCCACTACACTGCCGCTGCTTTCTTCGAGCCCGACGTGGACTGTATCTTGGATATCGGCGGACAGGATATGAAGTGCATCAAGATTAAGAAGGGGGCCGTCGACAATGTGCTCCTGAACGAGGCATGCTCCTCGGGCTGCGGTTCATTTATCGAGACATTTGCCAAGTCACTTAACTACGAGATAAAGGACTTTGCCAAGATTGCTCTTTTCGCAAAGAGCCCCATCGACCTCGGTTCAAGATGTACCGTGTTCATGAATTCAAAGGTTAAGCAGGCCCAGAAGGAGGGCGCGGATGTGTCCGACATCTCCGCAGGTCTTGCTTACTCAGTTATTAAAAATGCGTTGATTAAGGTTATAAAGCTCACCGATCCCAAGCAGCTCGGCAAGAAGATCGTGGTACAGGGCGGCACATTTTATAACGATGCCGTGCTCCGCGCCTTCGAGCTTGTGAGCGGAAGAAAGCCCATCAGGCCGGATATTGCAGGTATCATGGGAGCCTTCGGTTCGGCGCTCATCGCGCGTGACAACTACACCGAGGGCTACACCTCGACCATGCTCTCGGCCAAGGAGATGGACGAGCTTACCTACGAAACCACCATGGCACGCTGCAAGGGCTGCACCAACAGCTGCCTGCTTACCATCAACCGCTTCCCGGGCGGCAGACGCTTTATCTCGGGCAACCGCTGCGAGCGCGGTCTCGGCTTAAAGAAGAACAAGGACAACATCCCGAACTTATTCGAGGAGAAGCTTCGTCTTCTCTTTGACTACGAACCGCTTGAATTAAAGGACGCAAAGCGCGGTGAGATCGGCGTGCCGAGAGTTCTCAACATGTACGAGAACTACCCGTTCTGGCATACCTTCTTAACCAAACTCGGCTACCGCGTGGTGCTCTCGCCCATGTCCACAAGGGACATCTACCAGCTCGGCATAGAGTCCATCCCGAGCGACACCGAGTGCTATCCGGCGAAGATCAGCCACGGCCATGTAATGTGGCTTATAAAGCAGGGTATAAAGACCATCTTCTACCCCTGCATCCCCTACGAGAGGAACGAGACTCCGGACGCAAACAATCACTATAACTGTCCGATAGTTACTTCGTATGCAGAAAATATAAAGAACAACATGGAGGAGATCACGGAGAACGATATAGATTATATCCGTCCCTTCCTTGCCTTAGATAACAAGGAGGCCTTAAAGGAGAGGCTTCTCCGCGAGTTTAAGCACCATACCGAGATTACGGAAGAAGAGATTTCCGTGGCTGTTGAAGCGGCATTTGCAGAGGCAGACAGAGTGCGCGCTCTTATCGAAAAGCGCGGTGAGGAGGTTATTCAGTACTGCAAGGATAATGACAGACTCGGAATAGTCTTAGCCGGTCGTCCCTACCATCTCGATCCCGAGATTAACCACGGACTTCCGGAGCTTATTAACTCCTTCGGAATAGCCGTGCTTACCGAGGACAGCGTGTCTCACCTTGCGGAGGTTGAGCGACCGCTCATCGTGTCCGACCAGTGGATGTACCACTCAAGGCTTTACAGGGCGGCTAACTACGTGAAGTCCAGTCCTTACCTTGAGCTTATACAGCTCAACTCCTTCGGCTGCGGTCTTGATGCCGTTACCACCGACTGCGTGAGCGACATACTTACTAATTCAGGAAAGATATATACAGTACTTAAGATAGACGAGGTAAGCAACCTCGGCGCCGCAAGGATAAGAATACGTTCTCTTATCAGCGCAGTGAACATAAGAAAGAAGCATGATGTGAAGCCGACACCGGTGCCGAGTAGCATAAAGCGCGTGGAGTTCACAGAGGCCATGCGCGACTATACTCTGCTTGCGCCGCAGATGTCACCGATTCATTTTTCTATCTTGGGCGCAGCATTTAAGCACCTGAACCTAAATATAGAGATGCTTCCCGATATAGACAGGATAGCCGCAGATACCGGCGTCAAGTACGTAAATAACGACGCCTGCTACCCCTCGATGATTGTCGTAGGCCAGATGATGCATGCCATACAGTCAGGCAAGTACGATGTGAACAAGCTGGCGCTGATCATGACGCAGACCGGAGGCGGCTGCCGCGCAACCAACTATGTAGGTTTCATAAGAAGAGCCTTGGAGAAGGCAGGCTACCCGCAGATACCGGTTATCGCTCTCTCCGTCCAGGGCTTTGAGGCAAACTCAGGCTTCAAAGTTAACTTAAAGACCATCAAGTGCGCTATGCAGGCAATCGCTTTGGGAGACCTCTTTATGCGCGTGGTTTACAGGACAAGACCTTACGAGAGGGTTCCGGGTTCGGTTAATAAGATGCACAAGAAATGGGAGCACGCCGCAATCCGCTGCATGGAGGCTGGCGGCCGAGGCTTCACCCACCTGGTAAATCAGATAGTTAAGGACTTCGACACTATCCCGATCTATGAGGATATGGTTAAGCCCAAGGTCGGTATAGTAGGAGAGATCTTAGTTAAGTTCCTTCCCTCCGCCAACAATCATATCGTAGACCTTCTCGAGTCAGAAGGCGCCGAAGCGGTTATGCCCGACCTTTTGGACTTCTTCATGTACAGCTTCTACAACAATATATATAAAACAGAATTCTTGGGAAGACCTAAGAAGAATGCAAGAAATTCTAATATAGGAATCGAAGCTCTTGAGCTTGTGAGAAGGCCGGTGACAAAGGCGTTAAAGAAGTCAAAGCGCTTCACTCCTTCGGTGCATATAAAGCACATTGCGGAGTATGCAAAGCCCATCGTATCGCTCGGCAACCAGACCGGCGAGGGCTGGTTCTTAACCGGCGAGATGGTTGAGCTTATCCTAAGCGGCACGAGCAACATAGTGTGCGCGCAGCCCTTCGCCTGCCTGCCGAACCACATAGTCGGCAAGGGAGTTATAAAGGCGTTAAGACAGGCTTATCCCGACGCGAACATAGTTCCGATTGATTACGACCCGAGTGCATCGGAGGTTAATCAGGTGAACAGGATAAAGCTCATGCTCGCGACGGCAAGAAAAAACATTGGGTTAAAATAAATTACGCAGAGAAGGCACATATACTAAAAGTACGCAGGACGCTCGCGCTTAGCTGAGACCTTAGTGAACGAAGTGAGCTTAGTTCGAAGCTACACAGAGTACTATTTCACGGCGTAGCGGTTCTAAGCGGTCAAAAGACGCCCGCAAAGAACCGACGCCGCTCTATAGCCTGCTTAACTTTTGTATATATGCCTTCTCTGCTGTTTACAGTTATTCTTTATTAATTACTCTTTCTTTCGAAAGTGTTCTTTGTATTCGTGAGCGGTTTGTCGCCCGTCTTGGAGAGGAGCTTTATCTGCACGCCCTCGAGACGGTAGCCGTAGCCTGCGGTTCCGGAGCTCTCTCCGTTCTTTGCCCAGCCGAGCCATCCGAAGCGCTGAGCGTATACTCTGTAGTATACGTCGTAGGAGCTTGCAATCGAGCCGGTAAGCTTAAGCTGGAAGGCTTCCAGTCTTCTATCCTTCATGCCGTTGGCTGCGCCGTCCTTGGCCCATGAAGTCCAGCCCTGCTTCTGTACGTAGGTTCTGTAGGATACTCCTCCCACGGGCTGACCCAGCTTTATCTTGATAAGCTCTAATCTTAAGGCCTTACCCTTGGTACCGGCATAACCGCCGTTCTTTACATCCGAGAGCTGTCCCTCCTTCTGAACATAGGCGCTGTAGACTATGTCGGGGCGGTATATCCTGAAGGTTGTCTTTGTAGTGCCGGTGTAGTTGCCCTTACCTGTGATGGTTATCGTCGCCGTACCGACTGCCTTACATCCGCTGTAGGTAACGGAATAGTCCGTGCCCTTGACAAGCGTCTTTGTCTTATCGGTAACAACCGGCGCAGGCTTGATAATCTTACCCGTATAAAGCCTGTCCGCAACCTTGGCTACCGTAGCTTCGGCTATGCTCTTCGGCGTTATCGTAAAGCTTCCCGTAAGAGTCCCCGAATAATTGCCCTTGCCGCTTACCGTAACCGTTGCGGTTCCGACATTGGTATTATCACTGTAGCTTACGGAATAGTCCGTGTTCTCGGTAAGTGTCTTACCTTTTACCTTTACGGTAACCGCCGGCTTAAGCGGCGAGCCTGTGTATGTCCGGCTTGCGTCTACTGTCAGCTCACCCTCCTCTATCGACTTGCCTGTTATGTTGAAATAAATAGTTTTCGAACCTGTATAATTACCCTTGCCCTCAATAAGTATCTGCGCGGTGCCGACCTTGGTATTATTGGAATATGTGAGCACATAGTCCTCATCCATTGTGAGCACGGTATTACCGTTCTTGATAACCACCTCCGGCATGCATACGCTGCCGGTATATGCCATATCAGCCGGCTTTGATATGCTCATATTCGATATCTGCGCCGGAACTATCTTGAAGGATGCTTTAGCAGTGCCCTTATAATTGCCCTGACCTGTTATGACAAGCTCTGCGGTTCCCACATTTACATTCTTAGCTCCGGTAACCGTGTAATCCTTGTCCTTTGAGAGCATTGTCGAACCGTCCCTTACGGTAACCACAGGGATAATTGCGCTGCCTGTATATGTAGCATCCGCTATCTGACTTAAATTTACGCCGCTGATTGACTTAGGTGTGATAGTAAATTCCTTGTCCACGCTTGAAGCATAATCCCCCTTACCGGTAACCGTTACCTTCGCGGTTCCCGCATCGGTATTCGAAGAGTAAGACAAGGTATAGTCCGTACCCTTAACAAGCAGCTTATCCCCGTCGGTAACCCTTACCTCCGGCTTGAGCTGCGCCCCCGTATACTCCATATCCTCAGGCGTGGAAACCATAGCGCTTTCAAGCTCCTTTGCATTTATCGCAAAGCTTGTACTCTTCGTTCCCTTATAATTTCCTTTGCCTGTCACCTTTACATAAGCAGTACCCTTGTGCACATTATCGGTTATGCTTAAGGTATAATCGGTATCCTCTTTGAGCGTCCTGTCTCCATCCTTAACAACCACAGCCGGAACTATCTCACTTCCCGTAAATGTACTGTCAGCTATCTTCTCTATCGTAGCGCTGTAGATATCCTTCTCTTTTATGTTGAAGGAGGCTGTTGCTGTTGCTGTATAGTTGCCCTTTCCCGTTAATGTTACCTCTGCCTCACCCACATTAATATTGTTTGAATAAGCAACGGTAAAGTCAGTGTCCGCCACAAGAGCGGTTGTTCCGTTCTTAACCGTAACAGCCGGAGTAATCGCGCTTCCCGTATAGGACTGATCGCTTATGCTCGATACACTCAGCTCACTCAAAGGCTTTGCCTCTATGGTAAATGTGGCCGTCTTGGTTCCGGTATATACTCCTTTGCCCGTGATAGTTACCGTTGCCGTTCCCTTGTTAATATTGTCCGCATAGGCAACAGAGTAATCCGTGCCCTTGGCTAAGGTCTTTGTTCCGTCCATAACAACCACATTCGGAGTAAGCGCGCTTCCCGTATAAGTAATCGGAGCGATGTCCGTTACGGTTGCTTTCGAGATATCACTCTTGACGGTAACGGAAATAGTCTTAACCTGAGAATCATAAATCGCCTGAACAGTAGTTACTCCCGGAGCAACCGCAGTTATCTTTCCGTTACTGTCTATGGTAGCTACATCCGGATCCGAGCTCGACCAGCTTACGCTGCCGTAAGGAATAAGCGAAAGCTTACTCTCCTTCCATCCATCCTTTGATATAAGCCTTACTTCTGCATTCTGTGTTTCACCCGGGGCCATCTCCTCTTCTCCGACTATTTCAAACCCGGTAATATAGCTTTTTTCCACCTCAAGCTTCTGTATAACACTAGAATCCTTTTCAAACTCGGTTTCTTTAAGATTACTTCCATGGCCATACTGGTCAACCACGATATAGTATCCGACACCGTCTGCCTTAAAGCTGGCAAGTCCTACATAGGTATTGTTCGGATTGATCATGCTTGTATAATGACCGGTTTCTCCTCCTGTCTTATTGACATAATCGGACTTCTCACTGTACCACTGCTCTATTCCGGCAAGCGCTCCGCTGTAATTCCATGCTATATTCTCAGCATAACCTCTCACTCCGTCGTGAGTTATCCATATATCCTTGCCGGTTGCCCTGGCGTGCTGAATTCCGACGAACACAGTATCTACCGCCCTGAGCCTGGCTATATACTCGAGGTCGTAAGACCATTTCATCGGAACATAGGTACCGCTTATTATTCCATCGTCTATAGCCTCCTGCCGTATCTCGTTGATTCTTTTGAGTATGGCTGACTTCTGCACATACTCAAACACTCCGGGAACGCCCACTATCACGTTCCCCGATGTAGCGGTCGTAACGTCCGCTTCATAAACCGTCGCCGCCTTTAAGCTGCCGCATGGAATAGCAAAAGCCATCACCAACGCCAGCGCAATCGCAGCAACCCTTCTTGTTACTCCCTTTCCAAATCCTTTCATCCTACCTTTTTGTTTACCTCCTTAAAAAGTGTTTATTTTGAAAAGTGTTTATTTTGAATATTCCACTATCCGGTTTCTGCCGGTATTTTTCGCTTCATAAAGTGCCTTATCGGCATTCTCGAAGAACTCGCCCGCTGTCTGTCCGGGTTCGTAAGCTGCCACGCCCGCACTGAAGGTTATCCTTCCCTTTATACCCTCAAAGCTGTAACTTCCAAATTCCTCGTGCATCCCTCTCATAACGCTCATGGCGTCTTCCTTTTCCATGCCGTAAAATATGACCGCGAACTCCTCTCCTCCGTAGCGCGCTACTGTCACATTGTCCGAGGAATTCTTGTTCAGAAGCTCTCCGAGCTTTACAAGCACCTTGTTGCCCGCCTCGTGGCCGTAGGTATCATTTACCTCCTTAAAGTAATCAATGTCTATTATGGACATGTAGAGCTTTCCGTCCTCGCCCGTCTTGGCTATGTCCTCCTCAAGCATTTTGAACATGCCGGTATGGTTGAGCACTCCGGTCAGACCGTCAACAAGCATCTCCTCTTTAAGCTTCATATTGGCCTCGTACTGCTTGTGAATCAGCTGCTCCTTCTTCGCCTCATACAGAACGATGTTTCTCACTATAAGATAGCATATCGGCAAGCACACAAAGCCGAGAACCATGTTATAGATCATGCTGGACGGATCATCCCTGTACGGCGTAAGATAAATCATCAGCATGTCAATCCAGTAAATCGGCATCAGCAACCAGAATATGATCTTCGATACCCTGATATCGCCATAGATTATGGATATGAACAAAGGCACGATAAGCGCAAGATAAAGCGTGCAGAACACATAATGCGCGACTATCAGATTAGACACAACAGCCGTCAGCATCAAAAGCGGTATCAGCGCTTTTACCGTAGCGTTTATCTTTTTATTCTTGAAGAGGTAACATCCTATCAGATAAAAACCGATATTGATAAGCGTCGGCCTAACGATGTATCTTGGGATATACTGCGGTATCGGCACGCTTATCTCCCCCGAAGCATCGAGCATGAACATGAACACTATCTCGATTGCAAGTGTACAGATGATGATGTAAAGAATAACTCTTATAATACCCGTCTGCCAGTTTTTGATTATCTCATAATACCTTTTATTATGTTTGATTTCATTTTCCGACTTAATCTTTCCCATAAATGCCTCTCACCTAAGATCCTTCTGCGCTAAGCAGCCCTTCTTTAGTTAGCAGCTCTATCTGCTTAGCGTACGGAAGCTTTCGACATCGGCAACGGTATTTTTAACTGCCACCATCTCGTCGCTGTCGCCGAAGGTTTTTTCCTTGTTCACCAGAAGGTGCGCTAAATTCCTTCCGCTTCGGGTCCTGAGCTGAATTGTCTGTTTCTTTGTCAGCTGAAGCTCAGCGGTAGAAGGGAGTGACAACAGACTCTCTATCTGCTGTTGCTCCTTTTCGGTCTTCTCTAAATCAAAGAAATCCCTTTCCTCACCATTTTTTGTTTTATCAACCTTAGTTGCGGTACGAACAGATTGCTTTAAAAGCTCTTCTGCTTTTTCTTTTATCATTTCCATATTATTATCCATAATCAACCCTCCTACATATAAGATCCTTCGCTTCGCATAAGACATGACACACACCGCTTCTTCCCTTGTCATCCCGTGTCATTCTGAGGACCGCCGGCCCGAAGAATCTTTTTCATACCCTACTTTACACTACAATAATAATCTATATATAACGACACATTTTTTACAGATAAATCGATTTATGATTATACCATTTTATCTTTTTCTTGACAAGAAAACCGACAGAGTATATCATCATTTTCGGATCCATGCTCCCCATACAAAGGAGCGTATATGTACAGTAAAGTTTTAAGCAGCGCCGTGACCGGAGTGTCAGGCGCAAAGGTATGTGTGGAGGCAGATATTCACGAAGGTCTGCCCACATTTTCTATGGTCGGATATCTTTCATCCTCGGTTCGCGAGGCAGGCGAGCGCGTAAGGACTGCGCTCAAAAACTCCGGCTATCTTCTCCCCGCAAAGCGAATAACCGTCAATCTGTCACCTGCCGACTTAAGGAAGGACGGCTCTTCTTTTGATTTGCCCATTGCCACGGCTATCCTCCTTGCCTTGGGCATAACTCCCACCCGGGATATAAGCAACACCCTTTTCTTAGGCGAGCTTTCCCTAAACGGAGACGTAAAGCCCGTAACAGGCGTCCTGCCCATGGTGCATCACGCCAAGCAATGCGGTGTAACCTCCTGTATTATTCCCAAGGAAAACGTAGAGGAGGCCGCGCTTATCGACGGAGTAGATGTGTTCGGGGTAAGTACCGTTACCGAGCTTGTGGGCTTTCTTGACGGAAGCAAAGAGATAACTCCCGTGTCGAATCTCTTCGATGAAAGCTATCTCAAAGAACCGGAAAGCGCTGTGGACTTTGCGGATGTCAAGGGACAGGCGATATTAAAGCGCGGCATGGAGATAGCTGCAGCCGGCTTTCACAATGTGCTTATGACCGGATCGGCAGGTGCGGGAAAGTCCATGATAGCCAAATGCCTTCCAACCATCATGCCCAAGCTTTCAACAGAGGAAAGCATAGAGGTAACAAAGATATACAGCATATCCGGCCTTCTTCCCGACAAGGGCAAGCTAATCACAAGCCGTCCTTTTCGTTCTCCGCATCACACTGTCTCAAACAGGGCATTAACGGGAGGCGGAAGCACACCCCGCCCCGGCGAAGTGAGTCTTGCCCACAACGGAGTGCTCTTCTTAGACGAGCTGCCGGAGTTTGCAAAAAGCGTGCTCGAAGTATTACGACAGCCCATGGAGGACCGTCAGATAACCATATCAAGAGTGAATGCCACCTATTCCTTCCCCGCGGATTTCATGCTTGTCGCTGCCATGAACCCCTGCCCCTGCGGCTTCTATCCCGACATGAAGCGATGCCGCTGTACTCCCGATATGGTACAGCGCTATCAGGGCAAGATAAGCGGTCCTCTTACCGACAGGATAGACATAACCATGGAGGTAAAGCCCCTTACAAGCGCAGAGCTTTTCGGAAGCGGCACTGGCGAGTGCTCGGCAGACATCCGCGCGCGAGTTGAAAAAGCCCGTGAAATTCAAAAAGCTCGATATAAGGACGAGTCAATTCATTTTAATTCACAGCTTGAGGGCAAGTTAGTCAGGAAATATATACACCTTGATAACAACTGTGACGCCATGATTAAGAATGCCTTCGAGACCATGGAGCTTTCTGCCCGCGGAACCTACAGAGTGTTAAAGCTCGCAAGGACCATCGCAGACCTTGAAGGCTGCGATGACATAAGTGAAGAACACCTCAAAGAAGCTCTTTTCTTCAGAATGAAAGGAGGCTTTGCGCATGAACAGGCATGAGACAGACCTTATGAAATACTGGTTCTCCCTGATACAGGAGCCCTCCTATCAAAGAAAACAGCTACTTGTCCTGCTTGCAGGCAGTATTGAGGCCCTATACCACATGGACGAAACCGACTTGAGAAAGATTTTTGCTGACAGGATAAGCGACTATGTCATAGATGACATGATAAAGTCCCGCGATAAGACACTTCTTGAAGAAAAAGTCGGAAAGCTTAAGGAAGCAGGCATACGCATGCTCTATCCCGAGCTTCCCGAATATCCGGACAAGCTGAAGGCAATCCCCGATCCGCCTTTTGTTCTCTTTACCAGAGGAAACGAAGACTTGTCTAAACTAACAGACAATATGTCTATCGCGATAGTCGGAGCAAGGAAAACCGACGCCTACGGAAGTGAGATGTCGTACTTCTTTGCCAGGGAGCTCAGCTTCGAGGGAATAACCGTAATCAGCGGACTTGCCGCAGGGGTTGACGGAAGGGCCCATGCAGGCTGTATTGAAGCCGGAGGAAAAACCATAGCTGTCCTTGGCTGCGGAGTAGATATTCCGTATCCGAGAAGCAACACCTCTCTTTATTTTGATATCATTGACAAAGGACTTATAATCTCCGAATTTCCACCCGGCACCGCTCCCCTTGCATGGCGTTTTCCGGTAAGAAACCGCATAATAAGCGGTCTCTCCGACGGCATCCTGGTTGTGGAGGCGCGCGCAAAATCAGGTTCTCTGATTACCGCGGATGCCGGACTCGAACAGGGCAAGACCATATTTGCGCTTCCGGGAAGAGCTTATGATGTTAACGCCGCGGGAACAAACAACCTTATAAAGCAGGGCGCCATATGTGTGACCGAACCTGCCGACATAATCCGCGAGCTTAAAAATGACATAACCTATGAACCAACAGCTGCCAAAAGCATCAAAGAGAACGCGATCTCAACTCTGTCCGATGACGAGATAAAGCTCTTCAAGCTGCTTAATTTAGATCCCGTCTACATAGACGATCTCATAGCGCGCTCCGGCTTCGACATCACCAAGACCATCAGCGCCCTGTACACTCTCGAGAAAAAAGGGCTTATACACCAGGTGCGTCAGGGCTGGTACATAACAGGAGATTTTACTCAAGGAGTATTGTATTAATCAAAAAAGGGAGACACAGTCTCCCTTTTTTGCCGCGCCACACGCAGGTCACGAAGTGACAAACTTCCTTATGCGTGTGTGCGCATCAGTAGTATAACTTCTTCTCGAAGTACTCCTTTAAGTCCTCAATCTTAACTCTCTCCTGCTCCATGGTGTCACGGTCTCTTACCGTAACCGCTCCGTCTGTCTCGGAGTCAAAGTCATAGGTTACGCAGAACGGAGTTCCGATCTCATCCTGACGGCGATAACGCTTACCGATGTTTCCTCTGTCATCGTACTCGCAATACCAGTACTTTGAGAGGTCGTTGAATACCTTCTCTGCGCCCTCAGCAAGCTTCTTTGAAAGCGGAAGCACTCCTATCTTAACAGGAGCAAGCGCCGGATGGAACCTAAGCACGGTTCTCATGTCACCGCCCTCGAGCTCCTCCTCATCATAAGCCTCGCAGAGGAAGGCAAGGACAACTCTGTCAGCTCCGAGTGAAGGCTCGATAACATACGGTATATACTTCTCCTTAGTTTCATCATCAAAGTACTCCATGGACTCGCCCGAAGTATTCTGATGCTGAGTAAGGTCATAATTGGTTCTGTCAGCGATACCCCAGAGCTCGCCCCAGTCAGTGAACGGAAAAGCGTACTCTATATCGGTTGTCGCGTTGCTGTAGAAGGAAAGCTCTTCCTTGTCATGGTCACGAAGTCTTAAGTTCTCCTTCTTTATACCGAGATCAAGAAGCCACTGATAGCAGAAGTTTCTCCAATACTCAAACCACTCAAGGTCGGTTCCCGGCTTACAGAAGAACTCAAGCTCCATCTGCTCGAACTCTCTGGTTCTGAAGGTAAAGTTGCCCGGTGTAATCTCGTTTCTGAAGGACTTACCTACCTGGCCTATGCCGAAGGGAACCTTCTTTCTTGAGGTTCTCTGAACATTCTTGAAGTTAACGAATATACCCTGTGCCGTCTCAGGTCTCAAGTACACTGTGTTCTTTGCATCCTCGGTTACACCCTGGAAGGTCTTGAACATAAGATTGAACTGTCTGATGTCGGTAAAATTATGCTTACCACAGGTGGGACATGGGACGTTCTCATCATCTATGAACTTCTTCATGTCCTCGTTTGACCATCCGTCAACCGAAGACTTAAGCTCTATGCCCTTCTCCGCAGCGTAGTTTTCTATGATATTATCGGCTCTGAAACGCTCATGGCACTCACGGCAGTCCATAAGAGGATCCGAGAAGCTTCCCAAGTGGCCCGAAGCAATCCAGGTCTGGGGATTCATAAGGATTGCGCAGTCAACGCCCACATTATACGGATTCTCCTGTATGAATTTTTTCCACCATGCGCGCTTAACGTTGTTCTTGAACTCCACGCCGAGATTACCGTAATCCCAGGTGTTTGCAAGGCCTCCGTATATTTCGGAGCCCGGATAGATAAATCCTCTCGCCTTGGCCAAAGCCTCAATTTTGTCCATTGTCTTTTCCATAATTGACATTCCTTTCTTATTAGATGTCACCTTAAGCAATAACTAAAAGTTCCTTCGCTATCGCTCAGGATGACAGAGTTTTTACAAAACTTAGTGTAGTCTACACTATCCCGTTTAAAATTTCAAGTGATTTGAACTCCCTATCAACATATCTTTTCACAAAGCCCGCTGCCAGCCGCCCAAATTCCTCAAGGGCATCACTCTTTAAGGAAAATGAAAAGAGCTCCGTCAAAGGGCTCTGCGCGATATATTTCAATGTATATGCGACGGTCGGCGATATCCTTACCGCATCCTTCGCAAGCCTTCCGCAGGCTTCACAGAGCACTCCTCCTCGGCTTACCGAGAAGAAGGCTTGGCCCTCCCTGTCCGCGCAGGACACACAACCGAAAACATTCGGTCCCTCGCCGGCAAGCATCATGGTCTTTAGCTCAAATACCCTTCTTACCAGTTCTACATCAACCTCGCCCTTTTCAACCGCCTTTACGGCTACGAAAAGCAGATTGAGAAAATCCTTTGAATACTCGCCCTCATGTGTGTAGTAGGACATAAACTCACACAGATAGGATGCGTAGCAGAACTTCTCGATATCCTTCTCAAACCCCGAAAACCACTCCGATATATCTGCCGAAAAAAGAGTATAGGAGTCCCTTCCTCTTCTGACCGTGAAACTGCCCGTGGCAAATATCCTGCATACAGCTACCAGCGGATTGTTCGGCTTTCTCGCATTATTCGCAAACATGGTAACCTTTCCGCATTCCTTGGTTAAAACCACCAGCCTTTTGCCGTATTCACCCTGGTCCGCGGCATAAAGCACCATACCGGAAAGGACTTCGTCTTCTCTCATCTTATCATCCCAAACTATTCATCATCTCTGTAGCCGAAGTTCTTCAGGCTTACATCACTGTCGCGCCAATCCTTCTTGACCTTGACCCAGAGCTTTAGGTTTACCTTCGTCTCAAGCATATTCTCTACGCTTACTCTCGCGGCGCTGCCTATCTTCTTTAGGCTCTGACCCTGCTT
The DNA here is from genome assembly GCA_017525525.1 of Lachnospiraceae bacterium. Classification (GTDB taxonomy): domain Bacteria; phylum Bacillota; class Clostridia; order Lachnospirales; family Lachnospiraceae; genus Coprococcus_C. The sequence continues at coordinate 47,129 of JAFXSQ010000075.1, forward strand.
GCCGATGATGATGCCCTTGTGGCTGTCACGCTCGCATATAATGGTCGCATCTATGTCATACATGCTCCCATCCTCGCGAAGCTTCATCCTGTCAATCATCACGGCTATCCCGTGAGGCACCTCAGCATCAAGCTGTCTTAAGGCCTGCTCCCTTATCATCTCGGCCACTATCTGTCTCTCGGGCTGGTCCGTGACCGTATCCTCATCGTAAAAACGGTGTCCGTAGGGCATGTAGCTCTTTATGACCTTGATAAGCTCATCCGTGTTTCTGCTCTTTAAAGCGGATACCGGAACTATCTCGTCAAATTCGTAGAGCGCCTTGTAGTAGTCGATAGCCTCAAATACAGCCTTTTCCTCAACCGTATCGGTCTTGTTTATGACTAAGATAACAGGCGTGTTTACCTTCGCAAACATCTCCATTATCTGTCTTTCTCCCGCGCCCGAATAGGTTACGGGCTCGACTATAAAAAGTATCACGTCACAGTCGGACAGAGTTCCCGTCGCGGTTTTGAGCATATACTCGCCAAGCTTATTCTTCGCCCTGTTTATGCCCGGCGTGTCAAGGAATACTATCTGCGCCTCCTTGTCGGTATAAACCGTCTTTATCCTGTTTCTTGTGGTCTGCGCCTTCTTGCTGGTTATGGCTATTTTTTGTCCTATAAGATGGTTCATCAGCGTGGACTTGCCCACATTCGGCCTGCCTATAATAGCCGCAAAGCCCGCCTTATAATCAGCCGGCTCTGCGCTCTCGCTTACGCTGCCGCCAAGCGCCTCCGCCATCATTTTTTCCAAGTCATTCATTATATAATCTCCGATATGCTCTTAAAACCGCCTTATGCATAAGGCCGTAATATCACTTTATCTCCGCTATATTCTTAAAGCTTCCTTTAGCTTCCTCAATCTTCTTCTCATCGCCTATGGCGCAGATTATGCCGCTTGCGGTAACTGCCTCCACATAAGGAGCAAGCTCTCTTATCGAAGATGCCTTACATGCAAGAATCTCGTCCCTTTCTCTCTGCAAATCCTCCTCGGTAACCCCCGTCACATAGCAGGCATAGGAGAAGGTTCCCTCTGCAGATGGAGTAAGCGGCGTATCAAGCTTGGCTATGGCTCCGATTATATACTTGGTCATATCTCGCTCGTCACAGTCAAACCCCTTCACATAATCAAGGGCCTTGCCATATATCTCATAAGTGGACATAAGGTTCGGATCGCGATATGAGGTAAAGTAGGAATTGCCGGTTCTTCCATACCCGCACATGGCGCCGTAAGCGCCGCCCTTTACGCGCACATTGATCCACAGATAGTCATACGAGAATATAATGCTCAGCACATTAAGCGCGCCGTTATACTTTAATCCCTTATCACGGTAGTTGCCCGCGGTGGCAACATACTGTACCTGGCTTGCGGTCTTAAAGCCCTCGTTTTTCACCTCCGGCTCGGCAGGCTCCTCTATATCAAAATCAAGCCTTGTGGAAAGCCTGTTTGAAAGCTTTGTTACAGAGTCTTTAAGCATCTTAACAGGATCCTTGTCGGAGGTGTAGCTTATCGTAAGGCTGTTTCTTGAAAGGACCTTCGAGAGCACAGTCTTAAGCCTCTCACAGAGCTCATCAGCTCTCTCCTCAAAGTGATCGTCAAGCTCAGACAGGAATTTATAATAATCTATTCCGTCAAGAGCCTCCTTTGCGCGCCCGCTCTTTGTCACATACGAAACGGCCCTTGCAGCCGACGTCTGATGTCCCGCGGACACAAGGTCATTCTTCATATTGGTCCTTGTCTCGCTTACTATCTCCTTAAGTCTCTTCTTATCATCTATATGCGACGAGAACAAAAGCTCGGACATAATATCCATGCCCTTGTCTAAGTTCTCATCGAGAAGCTTTACGCTTACCATGAACTGCGGTTCGTAGCTGTTATCGGCGCTTACACGTTCGGACACAATTGTCGCAAAGCCTATTCCTCCCGTGTAAAGGTTTATCTCCGAAGCAATCTCGCCGTAGGTATGCTCATCCGTATCCACATATTTGAACACATCGGTCAGAAGGGAAATGTACGGATAATCTTCTATAGATATATCTCTTATACTGAAATTCAGGCTTATATAGCTTATCCCGTTGGTGAAGACGTCATGGCTTACAATCTTTACCTGCTCTATCAATGACTCATGGTTGTTCAGCTCTCTTGCCTTTTTGCCTATATCGTCTATGGAAAGAAGCGGTATGGTAAGCAGCTCCTCCGGGGTTGAGGGCTCGGACTGATAAGCCTTGAGATGCTCCATGTTCGCCCTTATCGCCTCTATCTCCTCAGCGGAAAGGCTCGCCTTGTATGTCGCAAGCTTCTCCTTTCTCTCTGCATCCTTCTTTGCGTTAAGTCCCCTCTCGGGAATGAGAACCACCTTCGACTTGTGATTATTCTTTAATATACCCGTGTCAATAAGATTCTCGTAATAACCTGTATCTATAAGGCTTTTAAGCTCCGCAAAAACAGGGTTAAGTTCAAGCGCGACAAATGCCTTCGCATCATCGTAAAGCCAGGTATTCATGGTATCAAGACCGTACATAAGGCCCTTGGGGAAGCGCCCGAAATTCGCTTCCTTGTGCTTGAATTCAAGCAGGTTAAGGGCTGCCTTTATAGCCTTTTTGTCTATTCCGTTAGACACCTGCTTTTGAAGCTCCTCCTCGACTATGCGAACAAACTCGGCTTCATCCGAAAGATTGGCGTTCTGCGCAACTATCGAAAAGAGTGGCTGCCTTATTCCGTCATCGAAGGACGAGTACACATCCTTGCCTATTCCCGCATCGATAAGCGCCTTCTTCAAGGGCGCCCCCGGCATATCCACAAGCACCTGCCCGAGAATATTGAAGGCGGTAGTCTGCTTTAGGTCATCCACATCCCCGACTATCACATTGTAGGAAAGAAATGTATTGTCCTCCTCCTCATCATTTTCGGCGATGGAATAACACTCCTCCACCCTTACCGGCTCCTTAAAGGGCTGTGTCTTATTTATCTCAGAATCAACTTCAAGATAATCATACTCGCTTAAGTATTCTTCATCGATAAAGTTAAGCTCCTTCTCAAAGTCTACAGCTCCGTACAGATAGATGTAGCTGTTCGAAGGATGATAATACTTCTTATGAAAGTCTATAAATTCCTGCTGCGTAAGCTCCGGTATATGCTCCGGATCACCGCCCGAATCAACTCCGTAGGGGGCCTCGGGGAGAAGTGAGGTCTGTATCAGTCTGAACAGCTGCTGGTCCGGAGACGAATATGCGCCTCTCATCTCGTTATAAACTACACCGTTGTATATGAGTTCGTCTTTCTCATCAAGCTCATAATGCCAACCCTCCTGCTGCATTATCTCATCCTTTATATAGATGTTCGGATGAAAAACCGCATCAAGATACACATCCATCAGGTTATGAAGATCCTTTGCGTTCATGGAAGCAACCGGATAAACCGTTTTATCCGGATATGTCATTGCGTTAAGAAACGTGTTCAGCGAACCCTTGGCAAGCTCCACGAAGGGATCCTTCGCAGGGAACTTCTTTGAACCGCATAATACTGAGTGCTCCGTGATGTGCGGTATACCCTTGTCATTCTCGGGCGGTGTTCTGAAAGCTATGTGAAAGACCTTGTTCTCATCATCGTTTTCAACCGCAAGCACCCTCGCTCCTGTTTTCTTATGCTTTAAGAGATAGCCTGTACCGTTCAGTTCCTCAAGTCTTTTTTCTTCAATTAATTCATAACCCGGTAATCTGCTTAATTCCACTTTTTAACCTCCGATTTAAGATCCTCCGCTTCGCGTAAGACATGACAGTTGTCATTTTGAGAGGAGAAACGCAAATGACGAAGTCATTTTTACAATGCGTTTCGACGACATGACACGATTATGAATTAATCGTGTCAATACTATTGCTTTGCCCGAAGAATCTTTTTTACAATAATTCTAACTACTTTCTGCTGTTGCTGCAGGTAAAGTAAATCACCTGATATTCCTCAGCTATATCATCCAGGAAGCCTACAGCCTTTCTTGCCTTCCTGTCATCAAAGCCTATAAAAGGATCGTCAAATACCACAAACGGCTTTTCATCCTTATACATGGCATCCACCAAAGACATGCGCATGCATATTCCCGCCAAATCACGCTGTCCCTTCGATAAGTACTTTAAGTCCCTGGGCATGCCGGCCTTTCTTACCCTTACGTCCATGGCCGCATCTATCTCATAATCATCCCTGCCCTTTTCAGCAATCATGTCGAAGTACTTTTTGAAGCCCTCCGTCACAGGCTCCATGTATTTAGACGTGAAGCTTACCTTCGCCCTGTTAAGGAAATCCCTCGTCTTGACAAGGACCTCATGCCGGTGCTTTAATCTGTCAAGCTCTGCCTGCTCCTCCTCGATCATAAGTGCTCCCTGGTCAAGCTTCTCCTTTTCCTCGTACATCTGGGATAGTCTGTCGTTGATATCCCTTATGCCCTTGTATACCTCGTTGAGCTTATCATTTATCTGTGTAAGCTCTTCCGAAAGCTCCTCAACCGACCTGTTTCTGTCTGTCTCACCTATGCTCTTCGCCGGTTTTAAGGCCGCTATGTCATTATCCTTCTCGAACTCTCTCCGTTTTGCCGATGCCGCCTCATACTCACTCTTTGCATTGGCAAGCATGAGAAGCCTGTCCTTGATCGAAAGAAGCTGTTCCGGAACATCCGCTGCAAAATCTATGTTCAGGCCCTCTGTAATGCTCCTGATCTCGGTCTCGGCTTCAAAAAGCATATTATTTGTCTCGAGCCTGCGCTTTCTTAATTCATTAAGGCTCTTTAACCTGTTCTCAAGCGCTATCAGCGCGCTTAAGAAAAACTCATCCTCGCCATCTATCTTGAGAAGCTCTGCGTACTTTTCCTCTGTCTCCTTGGCGGCTTCAATGCGCCTGCTGTCCTCCTCAAGGGATTTCTTCATGTCTTCGAGCTCTGCCTTGTATGCTTCTATCGACACGGCCTCCGACTTCTCAGTTTCTGTCTGCCCGTTGTCAACCGGCACATCCTCCACATACTTTCTTGGAATGCTGACACCTGCCGCGAAAAATGCCACGCCAAAGAGCAAAATGAAAACCGCTCCGGCAATAATTCCGGCCAGCAGGGCTTCGCTTGCAGGCTTTACCGCTATAAGCGTTCCCACAACCAAAAGACATATAAGTATCAGGCATATACCCGTAAGCTTAAATCTCATTCCTCTGCGGTTAAGCTTCTGCTGCCTTTCATAGCTCTCATTCTCGAACCTTTTGATACGGTCCGCTCTCTCATTTTCAAGCTTCTTAAGAGCCGACTCCTTCTCGCTTATAAGCTTCTCGGTTGCCGCTACGGCCGACTGCTTTGCCGGAAGAGTCCTGGCTAAGGCAAGCATCTCATTCTCATCCTCGATAAGCTTTTTGAGCTCGTTCTCGGATATTTCGTAATCGGAATCCTGCGCAGGAATATCCATATCCGATGCAAGTGAGGCTTTGAGCTCGTTCATTCTATATGCTATCTTTGTGGCCCTGTCTATATCCGAGACCTCAATCACCCTTCCTTTGAAGAAGGCTTCACACTCACCGTATGCCCGGTTTCTCTCATCAAATTCCCTGCACAGCTCTTCGTACTGCTGTATCTTATTCTGCTTGTCCTTCTCGGCGGAGATTATGGCAAGCCTTTCCTTTATCGCATAAAGCTCCTTCTCAAGCTTATCCGCTTCCTTTGTTTTGTCGCTTCTTAACCTCTTTAATTCCTCTATGCTGTTGTCGACACCGCTGTTCCTGCGCTGCTCCTCTCGGATTCCCGCAAGCTCCTCTTTAAGCTTTTTGACCCGTCCGGTGCTTCTGTCCGGGGAGAGCTGATTGATAAGGTCGCCTAACCTCTTGTCCACCTTCTCGAAGGACTCGATATCTCCCGTATTCAACGCAAGCTGTCCGAGCTTTGCGCTTATGCTTCCGGTATTTCCGGTATCGCAGCCGTTCTCGGTTATCACAACGGTTCTTAAGAATGAATCGCTGTCTATCGAAAAAAGCTCCTCTCCGAGCTTATCACTGTAATCGTTAACCGGCATTCCGGTCTTTGCATTTCTTAAAAGAAACTCATCCTCCTTAGGTTTGCTTCCGAATATCCTTGTGACTATGTAAGTCTTGTCGTCCACGGAGAATGTAAGCTCGCCGCCGTACACGCCGCCCTGCCAGGGCCTGAAGCGATTCCTCTCTTTGTCGAAATCATTCTTCTTGGATTCGTTCATGAAGCCGTAGAACATAACCCTTATGAACGCCACCAAGGTAGACTTTCCGAAACCGTTCTCCTCGCAGATTACATTGAGCCCGTCCGTAAAATCGAAGCTCCTTTTAGAGAAACAGCCGAAATTCTCTATACTGCAATTTAGTATCTTCATACAAGCTGCTCCTCTCCCGACAAAGCTCTTATGCCGCATCTGATTATCTCGCTCTTCATGTCCTCATCAAGAGAATCGTCATCATAGATCAGCCTTACGAACTCACCCTTAAGCGAGCTCTCAAGCTTATACTCATCATAATCCACGAAGGTCTTGGTCTTATCCTCGGTAGTCACATAGAAGTATTTATCCGAAAACCTTTCGGTTATCATCGACGTAGAAAGCTCTACCGATACATCCACATTGCCTATAAGCACAAGCTTGATCAAGCTTGTCGGTGCTATACCCATACCATCAAGCATGTCCGATATCATGTCCGCGGCCTTCATCGTACCGTCAGCACCGCTCACATCCATCACCAGCTCGTATATCTTCCTTTTCGCAAATGGTATGAATACCGGCTCTATCTTCTTGGTGGCCTCGTCTATTTCAAGCAGTACAAAGCCGTGGTCTCCGCACTCGTCAAAGCCTCTGCCCTCTATGCATCCGCAATAGCAGTACATTCCTCTCTTGTCAAGTGACCTTAATCTGTAGCTGTGGATATGCCCGAGGGCAAGATAATCTATACACTTGCCTGTCAATCTGCTTATATCTATATTCTCGGCAGTATTCCTCTTCCTCGAGGTATAGCCGACCTCCTGTCCGTGGAGGGTAACTATATTGAGTTTGTCCACATCCAAAAGAAGATTGTCATAAAGGGTTATGGAGTTTGACGCCTCAAGCTCCGCTCCCGTTATCACAACCCCGTCTCTAAGCTCATAACTCTTCCACTCCGTAGTGAAAAGATGCAGGTTCGCCGGCAGCTCTTCCAGCGCCGAAAGAAAACTCTCCACATCATGATTTCCCTTTAAGTAGAAGAATTCTATGTCCGGGTTATTCACTATGGAATCCCTGACCATATCCCTGACCGTGACAGATACATTTGCCGTGTCGAAGAGATCCCCTGCAATGATGATAGCCTCTATTCCATACTCCTTTGCATAGTCTATCATCCTTGTAAATGAGCCGTTAAGCTCAGCCTTCCTTAAGGCCCTCTTTTCACCCTCAAGATTTGCATTCAGTTTTGAATCAAGGTGCAGATCCGCACAATGAATTATTCTCATGCCCTATCTCCGCTTTCCGTTTTTGTTTCTTTTGCCCTGTAGTCGTTCTTTTTTTCCTTCTCTATCCTGAACCTTCCCAGTCTCTCCATGTGCTTTTCACCGATCTCGCCCTGCTGTGCGGAAGCGGTTCTCATCTGCTCCATGTAGGTAACTGCCGCATTGATCTCGTTGTACAGTTCCTTTATCTGTTCCTTATTCATAGTCTCGGCCGAATCAAGTCTGTCTACAACATTAGTCAGTCTGCCCACGGCAAGATCGGCTGCTTCGTGAAGCTCACCGCTTATTGAATTAACTGTTCCCGCTTCACCGGTAAGCTTTTCTACCGCATCCCTTATCATGACCTGTGTATCATTTAAGAGAACAAGCATCTCACCGAATTCATTGTCGGTGTTGTCAACTATATCCTCAGAGAAATCATACTCGGATATGCGCCTTGAGAATTTACGGAACTTATCTATCTGACCTTCAAAGTAAGTCGAGACGACGCTTGAAACAATGCCCGAGAGCACAAAGCATATCACGCCGGCAAGCATCGAAAGCTTCAATATCTCATGTGAATCATCACCGAGCTTTATCTTTGCCAAAACCGCAAGGAAGGTTATACCCACCGCAGTAACCAGAATGTGGCTTATCATAAGCCTTTTCCTTATGGATAATGTCTTTCTTTTTCTCTCCATACCTTCCCTCCATTAATCTTTCAGCACTTTATCCAGGTAACCCGGCTCAAGGCAAAGCAGTAGTTTCTCCTTCGGAACCGGTTTTGAGAACATATAACCCTGAAGGTAATCCGCTCCCATGCTCACCACCATGTCCATCATTTTCTTGTTTTCTATACCCTCTGTCACGATCTTTAAGTTTATGTCCTTGAACATCGCAAGGGTATTCGCAAGTATCCTTCTCGTCGACGACTTCTTCATGGCCGTCCACACTATATGCTTGTCTATCTTTACGATCTCAAAGGGCAGATCCACAAGATAGTTTACATTCGAGTAACCTGAGCCGTAATCATCAAGTGAAAATGTAACGCCCATAAGTGCAATTCTTGCCATATTCTGTATGAGCTTCTTCTCGGAGTAAGCTGCCGCCGTCTCCGTTATCTCCAGATTGATCACGCGCGGATTTAAGTCATACTTTTTAAGTATCTTCTCCACGTCGTCATGTATGGAATCCTGCATGGTCTGAACCACCGAAAGGTTAACCTCCACAAAATCTATGCCCTTCTCCTTAAGCCTGCTGGTCTTAAAGAACCTGCAGACCTCCTCCAATACGAGAAGTCCTATCTTCACTATGGTTCCGTCCTGTTCGGCGATGAGCACGAATTCCTCCGGAGACACGTAGCCGTAACCCGGTACATTTAATCTGGCTAAGGCCTCCATAGAGTGGAACCTTCCGGATTGCACATCATATATGGGCTGGTAATGCACCTCAAAGGAGCCGGCATCTATCTGGTGCTGTATCGCCTGCTCTATGGCCGAGCGTCTGGTCATGTCCTTTGTAGAGGACTCGTCTACCTCGAAGAACTCTCCGTTACCGGCCTGTTTTGCCTTGTTTACACCGAAGCTTAAGGCCTTCATAACAGTATCTATGTCAGCTCCCGGGTAATTGATGGTGTGTACCAGACCCACACAGGCGCCAAGCTCCACATACTCAGTGCCGGAGGCAGTGCTAATCTTCCACCTCTTCCTCATGATTCTGTCGATTCTGTCCTTCTCACGCACGCTCTCTGTCTTTTCCTCTAAGCTTATGCAGAACTGGCCTCCCTCTATACGGAACACATTTCTGTCTCCGAATTCTTCGATAAAGGCCTGTCCGAGCTGACGAAGCACATCATTTCCCTTCTCTATACCGTACATGTCATTGACAATCTTGAAGTTATCAAGCGCGATTGCAAATATCTGAAGCGGTATCCCCGCCAGACTGTTCTCCGAAATCTTCTTGGCAAATGCAGTCCTGTTCAGTACGCCCGTTATCTGGTCATCATAGACCATCATATTCTCGCCTGTCATGATTATAACGAAAACGGCCATAACAAGCCCTACCCCGGCAAGCATGACATTGGGAATAAAGAACATAATCAACGTCGGCATAAAGCACACGCCAACGATTGTGATTGAAGTATGTCTTTGATACTTGGTAAGCTCCGACCACGAGGTAATGATGAAATAGCTGAATTCACCCAGATAAACAGCAGCATTCAGATACAGGTAAGAATGCATCGGTCCGTTGGTATATACCAGCTGTCCATCAAAATAATAGATGATACCGGTCCACAGATTGGCCACAAGCAGCACCACTCCGATAAGCGCTGGAATAAGCATTATCAGAACCTCCCGCAGACCGAGTTCCATCCTTTGAATCAATACACTTATGTAAAAAACCACAATAAAGGGTACAAAAAGCTGAACTACGAGGAATGCCGTATTGATAAAATAATTCCCCCATAACGGAAGCTTATCAATGTAGGCAATCGCGTAGCAGCTTAAGATGTCGAGAGTTATGCTCAATGCAGTTATCCCGACCAAAACATTGAAAAGAGTCGAGCGGTAGCCGGCTCCCCCGTGCCCCGACGAAAAAAGCGTAAAGAGCGCAAGGAAAACCAGCGAACACATCTCAAAGTAGATATTAAACTGCATATAGCTTCACATATCCTTACTTATTGTTTTAAGGCGCGTTTAGCACGCATGCGAAGTGTGGGATCGAGTATCTTCTTCCTGATCCTAAGGTGCTCCGGAGTTATCTCCAAAAGCTCATCTGTGTCAATAAAGTCAAGCGCCTGCTCTAAGCTTAAGACCTTAGGCGGAGTAAGCTTTAAGGCATCATCGGAGCCTGAAGCTCGGGTATTGGTAAGCTGCTTCTTCTTGCACACATTTACCTCTATATCCTCTGCTCTCGGGCACTCGCCGACAACCATACCGCCATATACCTTCTCGCCCGGTCCGATAAAGAGAGTTCCTCTCTCCTGCGCATTGAAAAGCCCGTAGGTTATGGACTCACCTGACTCAAATGCTATAAGTGAACCGTTCGAACGGTAATTGAGCTCTCCCTTATACGGCTGATAGCCGTCAAATACCGTATTTATCACACCGTTACCCTTGGTAGCGGTAAGGAAACCGCCCCTGAAGCCTATAAGACCTCTTGACGGGATAGAGAACTCCAGTCTCGTTGTACCTGTACCGAGAGGAGCCATACCGTTGAGCTCGCCCTTTCTCTCATTGAGCATATTGATGACCGTACCGGCGAACTCCTCCGGAACATCTATGACAGCAACCTCATAAGGCTCAAGGCGCTTGCCCTGCTCATCCTCCTTATATATAACCTCCGCCTTGCTGACCGCAAACTCATAGCCCTCACGACGCATATTCTCAATAAGTACCGAAAGGTGAAGCTCACCTCTTCCGGATACCTTGAAACACTCTGTAGACTCAGTCTCCTCCACTCTTAATGACACATCGGTATTAAGCTCCCTGAAAAGCCTGTCCCTGATATGCCTTGAGGTCACAAACTTGCCTTCCTTGCCGGCAAGAGGACTGTCATTTACCATGAAATCCATGGATATGGTCGGCTCGGATATCTTCTGGAAAGGTATAGCCTCGGGATTCTCCGGCGAGCAGATCGTATCTCCTATGTGGATATCCTGTATACCTGAAATGGCTACTATGGAACCAATCTGAGCTTCGTTAACCTCAACCTTTGAAAGCCCCTCAAACTCATAGAGCTTTCCTATCTTGACCTTGACCTTCTTGTCAGGCTCGTGAGCGTTGACAATCACACACTCCTGATTAAGCTTCAAAGAACCGTTGTCAACCTTACCTACACCGATACGGCCGACATACTCATTATAATCTATTGTCGATATAAGCACCTGTGTTCCCGCCTCGGGATCGCCCTCGGGTGCGGGAATCGACTCTATGATAGTCTCAAAAAGAGGCTTCATATCCGTACCGGGTTCATTAGGAGTTCTCGAACAGATACCCTCCTTTGCGGAAGCATAAAGGAACGGGCAGTCAAGCTGCTTTTCGTTCGCATCGAGCTCTAAGAGAAGCTCTAACACCTCCTCCTCAACCTCTGCGGGTCTTGCCTCGGGACGGTCGATCTTGTTGATACATACTATTACATTTAAATCAAGCTCAAGCGCCTTCTTAAGCACGAACTTGGTCTGGGGCATAGCGCCCTCGAAAGCGTCTACCACAAGGATAACGCCGTTTACCATCTTTAAGACACGCTCAACCTCGCCGCCGAAATCCGCATGTCCGGGGGTGTCTATGATATTGATCTTAGTACCTTCATAGGTTACTGCCGTGTTCTTGGAGAGAATGGTTATTCCTCTCTCCCTCTCTATGTCGTTAGAATCCATGACACGCTCCGCAACCTCCTGGTTCTCGCGGAATATGCCACTCTGCTTTAAAAGCTCGTCTACTAAGGTAGTCTTGCCATGGTCTACGTGTGCTATTATTGCTATATTTCTTACATCTTCTCTTTTCATGACTCTACGCTGTAATTCGGCGCCTCCTTGGTAATCTGTATATCGTGAGGATGACTTTCCTTAAGTGATGCAGCCGAGATCTCTATGAACTCTGCCTTCTCATGAAGCTCCTCTATGGTCCTTGCTCCGCAGTAGCCCATGCCGGCGCGAAGTCCGCCGATAAGCTGGAATACCGTATCCTCAACGGAGCCCTTGTAAGCAACTCGTCCCTCTACGCCCTCGGGAACAAGCTTCTTGGCGTTTGCCTGGAAGTAACGATCCTTTGAACCGTTCTCCATAGCGGATATGGAGCCCATGCCTCTGTACACCTTGTACTTTCTGCCCTGGAAGAGCTCGAAATCACCGGGAGCCTCATCTGTACCTGCGAAGATAGAACCCATCATACATACATTTCCGCCTGCCGCAAGAGCCTTGGTCACATCTCCTGAATACTTGATACCACCGTCTGCGATAACCGGGATGCCTGCCTCCTTAGCAGCATCATAAGCCTCCATAATCGCAGTTATCTGCGGAACACCGATACCTGCAACAACTCTGGTGGTACATATAGATCCGGGGCCGATACCGATCTTAACCGCATCAACTCCCATGTCTATCATGGCCTGTGTGCCCTTCTTTGTCGCTACATTTCCTGCTATAACATTAAGATCCGGATACTTCTCCTTGATAAGCTTGAAGGTCTTAAGTACATTGGCCGAATGTCCGTGAGCCGTATCGATAACGATTGCGTCAACCTTTGACTTCATAAGCTCATCAACTCTGTCGGTGATATCCGGTGTTACTCCTACAGCAGCCGCACAGAGAAGTCTGCCCTGTGAGTCCTTGGCTGCGTTCGGATACTTTATCTGCTTCTCGATATCCTTTATGGTTATAAGTCCTTTCAGATTGAAGTTCTCATCGACTATCGGGAGCTTCTCCTTCCTGGCATCGCCGAGGATCTTCTTGGCCTCATCTAAGGTGATGCCTTCCTTAGCGGTGATCAGGTTCCCGGTTGTCATGGATTCCTTGATCTTCTTTGAATAATCTGTCTCGAACTTCAGGTCACGGTTTGTGATAATGCCGACCAGTCTGCCGTTCTCGGTTATCGGTACGCCCGATATCCTGAACTTAGCCATGAGCTTATCGGCATCATCAAGTGTATGCTCGGGTGAAAGAGAAAACGGATCGGATATAACCCCGTTCTCTGAACGTTTTACCTTGTCAACCTCTTCTGCCTGTGCTTCGATAGACATATTCTTGTGTATAACGCCTATACCACCCTGTCTTGCCATGGCGATTGCCATTCTGTACTCGGTCACTGTGTCCATGCCCGCGCTCATAAGAGGGATGTTCAGCCTTATGTTCTTCGTAAGCTGCGTGGAGATATCCACATCATTCGGTATTACTTCAGAATACTGGGGAACTAAGAGTACGTCGTCAAATGTGATGCCCTTTCCGATTATTGATGCCATTTTCTTCTTTGCCTTCCTTTCTTTAATGCTGGGTTTATTTGAAATAATATTACTACCAAATGTATTGCCTGAAAAAAAATAATGCCCTATTCTACCACTTTTAGATTAAAAAAACATATAAAATTCATGCTGAATTTTTAATTTTCCGGATACATTTTATCGAGCAGGGTAACCTGCTCGCTGCGCCGTGCGCGTGCCACGAAGTGGCTGTTTTCATTACGCGCACGTGTGCAATTATAAAGAAAATGCTGTATCCGTTTTTTAACAGATACAACATTTTCTTTGAATATCTTATTTGTCCTGATATACGCAGATGTACAAGTTGATGTAATTCTTTCCTTCAAAGCTCAACGGCACCTTGAGGCCGTCTACATCGGACTTGAGCTGAAGCTTCTCGCCGTGCACCGCAAGAGGCGGTGTGATATCAATCAATACTCCCAAGGTTGAAAATATGGTCGCGGTATTACCCATGATCATATTCGAAAGCTCATTCAATGCCGAACAGGCCATGTCGTCAAGCTCCTCAACCGGCATGCCGAACATCATCCTCGACGCTATCTCCTTGGCATACGGTTCGACCATCGAGATGATAACCTGTCCCTTCATCTCTCCGACCACGCCGACCTGTATCGTGTACGACTTGTCATGTATATAAAAGTCTGTCTTCTCCGGTTTTCCGACCGTGAGCTTCATCTGTGTTACACTCTCAACAATCGTTATACTCGACTGCAGAAACGGGTTTATATATTTTACATCCATCGCAGGAATCATAAGTTGTCTCCAATCGTCTGAAAAAGATATGGCTATTGTAACACAAAACAAGTTGTTATTCAAACCCTAATTCACATTTTTTTAATGTTTTTATACTCTCTCTGCGATAAGGGTTCCCATCTCATCCGTTCCCACAAGCTTGCCGCCCTCAGACATGATATCTCCGGTTCTGTAGCCCTCCTCGAGCACCTTCTTTACGGCATTCTCTATGGCGTCTCCCTCGGCATCAAGGTCGAAGGTAAACTTAAGCATCATGGCTGCCGAAAGAATCGTAGCTATGGGGTTTGCCTTATTCTGTCCGGCGATATCCGGCGCAGAGCCACCGCTCGGCTCATAGAGACCGAACTTTGTTTCGTTAAGGGACGCGGATGAAAGCATGCCTATGGAGCCTGTAATCATGGAAGCCTCATCCGAAAGGATATCTCCGAACATGTTCTCGGTAAGGACCACATCAAACTGCGCCGGATCCTTAACAAGCTGCATAGCACAGTTGTCCACAAGCATATGCTCATAGCTTACCTCGGGATAATCCTTTGCAACCTCCTCAACAATCTTTCTCCATAGGCGTGAAGAGTCAAGAACATTGGCCTTATCCACGCTTGTAACCTTCTTCCTTCTCTTCATGGCTATGTCAAATGCCTTTATTGCAATACGTCTGATCTCCTTATCCGTATATGTAAGAGTGTCTATTGCGGTAGTCACTCCGTCTGCCTCGGTAGTCGAACGCTTGCCGAAGTAGAGACCACCCGTAAGCTCTCTCATGATAAGCATGTCAAAGCCTCTTGCAGCTATCTCTTCCTTGAGCGGACAGGCCTTATAAAGCTGCTCGTAAAGAAGCGCAGGTCTTAAGTTAGCAAAAAGGCCAAGCTCCTTCCTGATCTTTAAGAGCCCCGCCTCGGGACGCTTCTCCGGCGGAAGCTTATACCACGGAGAGGTTGAGGTGTTGCCGCCTATAGAGCCCATGAGAACCGCATCTGCCGCCTTAGCCTTGGCTACGGTCTCGTCCGTAAGAGGCTCGCCGCAAGCGTCTATGGAGCATCCTCCCATAAGAAGCTGCTCATAATTAAATGTATGGCCGTACTTTGCTCCGACCGCATCAAGTACCTTCATTGCCTCGGTTACAACCTCCGGACCGATACCGTCTCCCTTGATTACTGCTATGTTACAATTCATGATTTATGTCCTCCTTGATTTAGTTTTATAGTAACTTTTTTATAGTTACGCTTTTTCGAGTGGTGATACTTGATATTCCAAATCACACTACGATTTTCTAAATCAGCGCGTTCGGGTATTCGTTTCGTTGCACGAAATCGCACAACCGTTACGCTTCGCTTCACTTATGCGATTTCTGAGCACTCAACTTCATACCACTTGGAGCAGTTCTTGCAGAGTATTTTTTACTCTGCTTAGAACTGCCCATCTGCAGGTGTCCGCCGAGGTTTTTCACGAGGCGGGTAACACCGAGCCAGCACTGCTGATTTGACGAAAATCTCCGCGAAAAGATTTGGAATATCAGTACACCACACCTCAAAGCTGTTTATTGAAATCCCATGTCATTCTGAGGGCGAGGAGGAACGCTAAATGACGCAGTCATTTCTTGTATGCGTTCCGACGACAGGACACGACGAAGAATGAGTCGTGTCAATACCAATCTGCCCGAAGAATCTTTCATTACGCATTAAAGTTCAGGTCGAACCACACGATAAAGGTGTACACCGTCCACAGCTTACGCCACAAATCGGAGTTACCTCCGATGTATTCGTCATAGATGGATTTTAATTCATCCATGTTGAAGAACTTTGCAGCTGTTTCGCCAAAGAGCTTCTCACGGACGGGAGTGTTGTAGTTTTCGTCTGCCATCCATATACGGATTGGAACGATGAATCCGAGCTTCTTCCTGAAGGCAATCTCCTCCGGGAGAACCTTGGCTGCAGCGGTTCTGAAGGCAACCTTGTTCTGCTCTTCGTTTACCTTGTACTTTGAAGGCATGCGGCGCGCGATGTCGAAGATGCGCCTGTCTGTAAGAGGCATTCTGATCTCAAGTCCGCAGCATGAGCTCATCTTATCCACATTGAGATAGATGTCTCCCTCAAGCCATATCTCTATGTCGATGTCCGACATCTTCGACAGGGGATCGAGGCCCTCGAGGCGCTCGTAAGTATCCTTGACAAGGTCAATCGGAAGAACCGAAGGATCATATTCCTTCAAGAGCTTCTCCTTGTCCTCCTCCTTCATGATGTTCGTATTGCCTACATAGAAGGTCTTCAGGTTATCGCCGTAACGCTCGGCGTTCCTGTACATATTGTAGCCGCCGAAGAACTCGTCGGAGCCTTCGCCCGAGTAGCAAAGCTTCGTACCCTTCGCCGTATCCTTACATGCGATTGAAAATGCGATAGCCGATGCATCGGCAAGCGGCTGCTCCATATTTTCCATTACATAAGGAACCGCATCAAAGAACTGCTCCGGCTGAATAAGGCAGCGAACATTTTTTCTGCCAAGCAGATCGGCCGTCTTCTTCGCAAGTCCCGACTCGTCAAAGCGCTCATCGTCATAACCGCATGAGCCCGTGGTCATAGCGTCCGACATAGCAAGGACATACGAGGAATCTACGCCTCCCGACAGGAAAGACCATGCCGTCTCGTCCTCATCCTTTACCTCGGGCATAATGCTCTTTAAGGTCTCATGTATCTCTTCCGCCCAATCCTCAAGGCTCTTGCTCTCATCCGGCACAAACTCCGGAGTAAAGTATCTCGTTATATTCACTTCACCGTTCTTGAAGGTCATGTATCTTCCCGGAAGAAGCTTCTTAACGCCCTTATAGAAAGTCTCCTCACCGGCCACATAGGTAAGACTTAAGTAAAGCTGTAACATGGGCTCATTGAGCTCCTTCTTAAAGCCCGGATCGGATGCAAAATCCCTGATGTATGTGCCGTAAAGAAGTCTGTTGTCTTCAGTCACATAATAATAAAAAGGCTTGGTTCCGAAGTGATCCCTCGCGCAGTAAAGCTCATCCTTCTCCGTGTCATAAACAGCGAATGCAAACATTCCGTAGAGCTTATCCGGAAGCTCGTACCCCCACTTCTCAAAGCCCTTGATTATAATCTGCTTTTCACGCTCCTCACGGCTCAGCTTCAAGTCCAGGCCGAGCTCACTGAGCAAAGCCCTGTAGTTCCTGATGTGTCCCCTGTAGGTCTTTAATTCTACCATCTTATATCCTCCAAGTTCATTATTTGCGGGACGCTGTCATCCTTGACAAATCCGTTCTTTTTTTTTCGTTTCCACCTTCGTCTGCATGACCGCATTCTTTGCCATGTTGCCGGCAGTTCCGTATAAAGCCTGCCTGTCACAAGCTCGGTAAGGTCACACGGTGTACAGGAAAGTACAAATTATTCACTTTCCTTATTCTTTTCTTTATTCTTCTTCCTTATGAGATCGTAATATGGCTTTAACTTATATGGATCATTCTTATCTATGAGATTGCCTTCAAAATCAACATTGATCGGAGTTACGCCCCTTTTCTTAAGGCTTTCTTCATAAGCTTTAAGTTCTTTCTCCGTATAATCCTGTAAGTAGCCATGCTTAAATGCTCTCTCGAACGCATCAATGGGCTGGATACTATTCAGGTCAAAATTTTTTGAGGCAGGGACCCTGTTGAGCATCACCTCTGACATTACCTCGGGATGGTAATACATATATACCGATACCTTTAATCCAGCCTCTTTTCCTTCGCCATGTGAAGACTCTTCTTTAAGATGGTTATCCTCGCTCATAAGCTTTACAACAGTCTCATTCTTATGCTCCTCATAGCACCTGTCTATTTTCTCAGCCGTTATCCCCATCTTGCCCACATGTTCTTTCACGTCCTCATACGCTTCCTCTGAGGCGTTATAACCGGCAAAACCACTTGGCTGAAAGATCGGATTCTTACCCTTGGATTTCATGTACAGACAGATAAGGTACTCGCGTGCATAACCAAAGAATGTCAGCTTAAGATTCAGACTTCCGTAAAGATCCGCACAGTCAATAAACTTCTGGCTGTCAACCTTATACTTATTTCTCTTTGAATGATTCTTATTATAGTCATCAATAAATTTCTTAACTACATCCCTGTTTGGGGCAGTCAGGATATTGGTCACTGTCGTTGCAGTATTTACGAGATTTACCATCTCATCCGGATACTTTATCGCAAAATCTGCCGGTGAGAGGATAAAGGCCTTTGCTCCAATCGACTGCTCTATCTGCTCAAAGAGCGCAAAATGCTTATACAAGCTTCTCATAGCGGCATCTGCATATGAATCTTCATAATATTCAAATTCATCTTTGCCGATTGGCTCAAGCTTTTCTTCCTCCTCGGTAAGCTTTTCACCTTTCTCCCTTTTCATATCAGCTTCGTGACGATAGAAGAAATCTTTGTTTTTTATAATAAGCTCTCTTTCGACCAGCTCGATTATCTCACTATCGGACAAGTCGTCAGAAAGCTCCCTGATTATTTTCTCAACCATACGAGACATCATATCTGATACTTCCATTTTAGCAAGTTCAGGATACTTTTTGGAATCGAAAACAAGCCTGCCTATCATGTGTCCATCATACATCTTTGCGTTAAGCCTTTTTATACGCGCCAGTATGTCCGGGCGCCTTTTTTCTTCTTCCTTTGCTGCAAGCGTCGTCTGTGACATAAGGAAGCTGGCAGAAGCTCCGCCGTAGACCGCAACATATGAATTAGCATGCTTAACCTTTTTCTTCTTATACTTCTTTTCCTTATCGTCGTAGACTTCAACAGTCCTGCTGATGTCCGTAAGCTTGCCCAGGCAGTCTCTGGTCTTGTAATTGGCAATATTGTCACCCTGTATCCTGAGCCTTTCAAGCTCGTCTCTTATCTGGTCTTCCCTGTACAGTAATGCGTCCTGGTCGGACAAGTTCTTTTCTGTCTTTATGTGCCGGATGACATCTTCGTTGATCATGAACGCCTTGTCGGTTGCTTCAAAAGCATCCTTTGAGAGCTTGCTCTCGCCTTCGTAAAGCCCGTTTGGCTCTATCTCGTTTTGACCGAGTATCCTGTTTAAGTTGGCAGCGATGTGGTAAGAGGCGCGGAGCATCTCTTTCAAGTGCCTTGTTCCCTTTGTATCTGTCTCCTTTATCTCCTGCTCGATATTTCCGCCCCTTGCGATGTACTCCGAATCCTTCATGATCATAGTCCTGATGCGGTAGTAGTCGGACATGGCGCACAGGGTGTTCATCTGTTTTGTGAGCTTGTCGTAATAGCTGTCATCCTCGTTTTCATTCTTTGTCTTTTTTAAGTGCTCGACATAGTGCGGATTGTCTTCGAGCATCTCCCTGTATGCTGAAACCATGCTGTTCATGCTCTCAAACCGTGAAGCTTTCTGAGCGATTGCCTTATCCGAGGTAAAATCAAAGTCAGATGGATCGATACCCATGATCTTGTCTGTAAGCTTGTCTAAGACCTCGAATCTATCCGGGGTTCCTTCCTTCTTACCATATTTTACCACCATTTCGTCAAACTGCTCCCTGGACATTTCTGCCACCATGGCAGGGTAAAACTGTGAGAGCTGGACAAATGCCTGGTAGCCTGCGCGTGACTTTACCTTGATATCCGTAGACATACGGTAGTCTGCCTTTATGTCCTTTTCAGCAAACGCTCCGCTTCTTAAAAGTTCGGCATTTGCTTCCCTTTCTTCAGCGAGCTTTTCGCTTGAACCGTAGTAGTGTATATTCTCGGTAACTGTCTCGTCCGCCTTTAAGAAACGCTTCTTTGTGACTCTTGTCACACTCTTTACAACACTTTCCCTGTTTATCTTCTTTATATTAAGCTTTCTTTCCTTTGCCTGCTTGAAGCTTTTGGCGAGACGGGTTTTTGTCATGTTCTGCTCATGAGCCACCTCTTCCGGAATCTGCGGAGCGTAAAGTTTCTTCTGTTCCGCATTCACATTGATGTTTTCGTCAAGCTTTACATCTTTATTGACCTTCAGTTCCTGCTTCTTTACTAATTCTTCATCCATTGTCTGTCCTCCCTTAAGACTCTTCGCTTTGCTCAGAGTGACACCTCGTGTCATTCTATGAACCGTGTCATTCTGAGGGCTTTAGCCCGAAGAATCTTATTCATAAACTACTTTACATAAGCTACTTTAAACTACCTGCCCTCATATCTTCCATGTCTGCGGCGATTAATTCCGCTATGTCCCTCGGCAGAGATTTCGCCACATTAAGAGTCTCGTCGCTTGCCGCCTCATATCTTGGATGTCTCTCCAGGAGAAGCTCGCACAGCTTCCTGTACGGATCGTCGCAATTAAGCAGCGGCCTTTTTTCATCCTCCTTTATCCTGTCGTAGAGAGTCTCAGGAGTTGCCGAAAGGTAGTACACCTTGCCAAGCTTCTTTAAGAGCTCGGTATTCTCCTCCCTCACGGGAAGCCCGCCTCCGGTCGAGATAACCGCATGCCTTAAGGTACCTGCCAGTTCTCTGATAAGAGCTGTTTCGATATATCTGAAGTATGGTTCACCCTTCTGCTCAAATATCTCGCCTATGCTCATACCCTCGCGCTCCTCGATACAGTCATCCGTATCCACGAAGATATACCCATGCCTTAAGCTGAGTTCTTTTCCGACAGTAGTCTTGCCACAGCCCATACAGCCAATCAAGACTATGTTGTCCGGGCCATATACCGCATCGGAAAGCTTATTGTAGATAAGCTCGGCGAGATCACCCTCAATCTTCTTCCCATTCCAGAGCTGATTAGAAAGCAGTCCCTGATATAGCAGCATCTTAAGTCCGTTCATGCACGGAATGCCAAGCTCCTTAAGCCTCTTTATAAACGGCGTGTTCGCCGGATTGTAAATCATGTCCACGCCGTACTCGGCTTTCTTGAAGAAGGCCTCGTTATCATCCACAGGCAGACCGTCCTCCTCATGAAGTCCGAGCGAGGTACACTGGAACAAGGCGTAGGAATCCTCGGTTATCAACTCAAGATCATCCGAGCCTAAGCCTATCGCCCTCTCATCCACGGAATCGAATATGGTATTCATATCCGCCGCAAGATTGATTGCCTTTTCCGCTGTTCTGTTAAGGATGTAAAGTCTGCTCGCGCCGTATTTCATAGCCATATATGCGGCCGCCCTTGCAGCGCCTCCCGCGCCGAGCACAACCACCGTCTTGCCTTCAACGGCAAAGCCCTGTGAGAGCACCGCCGCGTATAGTCCGGGCATATCGGTGTTATAACCCTTATATCCGCCCTCTGCTCTGACAAGTGTGTTTACCGCTCCGATTGCCTTGGCATCCGGGTCTATGTCGGCCACGCTCTTCATAACCTCCTGCTTGAATGGTACGGTTATGTTAAGCCCGACTATCCCCTCGTCATAAGCAGCCTTTACACTCGAGCCGAGTTCATCCGTTCCTACCAGGAACGGAACATACCTCTCATTGTACTTTAACTCATCGCTTATCGTATCGTGCATAATCGGCGAAAGCGTATGCTTTATGGGGTTACCGAATATCCCCAGCATCTTCTCCGCTTTTACATCTTTGTATTCTTCCGTTACTTTATCAAATATACTCATAGGCATTTATCCCTCGTTCTTTTTTTCAAATCACAAGTATTTATTATAGCTTTTTTTCCTTTTCTTCGCAATGATAATGTAAAAAAAGAGGTTACAGATAATATGATAAAACAAAGGACCGCACCTGAAGAACAAGTGCGGTCCTTAATGTACCTGTTATTACTTTCTTAAACCAAGAGACTCGATAAGCTTTCTGTAACGCTCAATATCCTTACTCTTTAAGTAAGCAAGAAGATTTCTTCTCTGACCTACCATCTTAAGAAGTCCTCTTCTTGAGTGGTGATCCTTCGGATGAGCCTTGAAGTGCTCGTTAAGGTCATTGATTCTTGCTGTAAGAAGCGCTACCTGAACCTCCGGTGAACCTGTGTCGCCGTTTGATCTGCCGTACTTCTCGATAATCTCCTTCTTTGCCTCTGCTGTAATCATGTCTTTTCCTCCTATGATTTCTTTATAGAATTTTCCTTTCACTCGAG
The DNA here is from genome assembly GCA_017525525.1 of Lachnospiraceae bacterium. Taxonomy (GTDB): domain Bacteria; phylum Bacillota; class Clostridia; order Lachnospirales; family Lachnospiraceae; genus Coprococcus_C. The sequence goes on from JAFXSQ010000075.1 coordinate 69,386, forward strand.
TAGTGGTTGGAGTATCCGTCAACCCTGTGAAAGCTTGTTAACGGGTGGTATGATACCATATCACTTCCGGTTTGTAAAGCATTTATTCATTATATCCGTTCGGGTTCATACTCTGCCACTTCCAGGAATCGGCGCACATGTCCTCTATGCCGTACTTCGCTTCCCATCCAAGCTCCGCTTTCGCAAGGCTTGCATCCGCATAGCAGGTAGCTATGTCGCCCGGGCGGCGCGGCTTTATCTGATACGGCACCTCATGTCCGCAGGCCTTGGAGAATGCCTTTATCACGTCAAGCACGCTGTAGCCGTTTCCGGTTCCGAGGTTATACACCTTCACCCCCGGGTTCTCCTTTATCTTGTCTATGGCCTTCACATGTCCGACTGCAAGGTCGACAACATGTATGTAGTCGCGCACTCCGGTTCCGTCCGGCGTGTCATAATCGTTGCCGAACACGCCCACGCACTCAAGCTTTCCGATTGCCACCTGCGCCACATACGGAAGCAGGTTGTTCGGTATGCCCTTCGGGTCCTCTCCTATCTTCCCGCTCTTATGTGCGCCTATCGGGTTGAAATACCTGAGCAGGATCACATTCCATTCCTCATCTGCGGTGTGAAGGTCCGTCAGTATCTGCTCAAGCATGCTCTTGGTCCAGCCGTAAGGATTGGTCGGCGTTCCCTTCGGGCATTCCTCCGTGATCGGGACAAATGCGGGATCGCCGTACACCGTCGCAGACGACGAGAATATGATATTCTTGCAGCCATGCTTTCTCATGGCCTCAACCAGCGTCAGGGTTCCCTGTATATTGTTCTTGTAATACTCAAGCGGCTTCGCAACCGACTCACCCACAGCCTTAAGCCCCGCAAAATGTATCACGCAGTCAATCTTCTCTGCAGAAAAGAGTCTCTCCATGGCATCCGCATCGAGCATATCATCCTCGTAAAATGTCACGCTCTTGCCCGTGATCTCCTGTATACGGTCGACAGCCTTCCTGCTTGAATTGTACAGGTTGTCAAGAATTACAACCTCATAACCCGCGTCAAGAAGCTCAACACAGGTATGGCTTCCTATGTATCCTGCACCTCCGGTAACTAAAATCCTCATACGCAAACCCTCCTCGTATAATATGTAATGGCACGATTGCTAAAGCAATCCTGCCCAGTCTAATGTCATAAGGAATCCACCGCTTCGCGGTACCCCTTATGACGAAAGCAGCTCCCAAATCCCTTTAAAGCCCTTCTCATCATATATCCTTTTGTAGTAATCAACCTCTTCGCGGATCAGCTCATCTATCACCTGCATCGACAGAAGCTCAACCGGTGCACGGTCGTCGGTCATCACATGCTTACCCGGTGCATATGCAATCAGATTATCCCACACATGCTCCATCATGGCTTTTAGGTCTTCATCCGTGCATGAGGCTACATTTTCAAGAAATGTATCGCAGCTTTCCCGGCTATCGAAAGCGAAAAGCTCCCTGTTCGTACCTCCGCTTACATCTACCGTATATATGCAGTTGAAAACTTCTGCTATGGTATCGGCGAGATACTCGTTTATATTCCCCTCCTTGGTCCCGCGCATGTTCATATTCACCACCATCACCCCGCCCGGCTTAAGATGGTCGTGCACCAGGGTAAAGAACTCTTTGGAGGCCATTTGAAAAGGAATTGTGATATCCTGGTAAGCGTCTACCATGATCACATCATAGCGCCCGTTGCTTCCGTAACCCGCTATCTCCTTATCACTCATGGACGAAAGCGCCTCAAGGTAAGCCCTTCCGTCGTAGGTTGTAACCCTTATATCCTCCGGAAGCTCGAAATACTCATGAGCAAGCTTCGTGATTTTGTCATCAATCTCCACTCCCTCTATGTTCACATCCCCGAAATATCTTCTGCACTGCGTCGCATAGGTTCCGGTGCCCATGCCGAGTATCAGTACATCAAGCTTGCTGTCCTTAGTCATCACGCCCGCCATAAAAGGCGCCGCCATCGCGTAATCATAATACATGCCGGTAAGCTCTATCTCGCGGTCGTACACGGACTGTACTCCGAAGAGAACATTTGTCGAGAGATATACCCTGCTGCCCTGCTCATATACCTGAAGGTAGTTGTATATCGACTCATCCTCCACAGTTAAATCATGCTGCCAGAAGGCAAAGCTTGTGTCATGCCCGAATATGCAGCACAGGAGAAAGATTCCCCCGGCTATCGCAGTCTTCACCGGCCTTATCTTCGCGCTCACGAAGTAGATCACCGCAAGCAGAAGCAATATGCCCGCAAAGATAAGAAATGTAACGGAGGTTCCCACCGCAGGTATGCTTATAAAGGTCGGGACAAAGGTTCCGATTATGCTTCCTATGGTATTGAATGCATTCAGGTTGCCTACCACTCTTCCGCTGTCCGAAAGAGAGTCCACCGTGTACTTTACAAGTGACGGAGTGACAGTTCCAAGCAAAAAGAGCGGAAACACGAATATAACCATGCATGCCGCAAATGCAGCGACAACAAGAAAGTTCGTGCTTATTGTAAACACGAGCAGGCCGGCAATCCCTATAATCAGGAACTTCCCCACTACCGGGATGAGCGCTATCCAGAGCGCCGCCACGGTTATCCTCCCGTACAGTCTGTCCGGGTTTGGATTTTTGTCCGCCGAGCGCCCGCCGTAGATATTGCCCAAGGCCATGGCTATCATGATGGTTCCGATTATTATGGTCCACACTATCTGTGAGGACGAAAAGTACGGAGCCAGAAGCCTGCTTGCGCCGAGCTCCACCGCCATGACACTCATGCCGGCGAAAAACTCCGTCATATAGAGGTAAAGCTTATTCTTTAGTATAGGAGGCAGGGAAATCGCTTCTCCTGCCTCCGTATCTCTTTTGTTCATATTATTCTCCGATTAAATTTCCGTGTCATTCTGAGAGCGCAAGCCTTCATTTCATATCAGTCACACTGCACGCTTTTGTGTCATTCTGAGGGCTTCAGCCCGAAGAATCTTATTAACTCAACAATTCATCAAGATATCTCTTTACCGCATCCTTCCAGTCGGGAAGCGGCGTAAACCCATTCTCTCTAAGCTTGCTCTTATCGAGTCTGGAATTGAAGGGTCTCTTGGCCTTCGAAAGCCCGTACTCCTCAGTGGTAACCGGTGTAACCGTAAGGTGCTTGTCATCGTAGGCCTCATAGCCTCTCTCAGCCATCTGACGGAATATCTCGACCGCAAAGTCATACCAGCTGATGTAACCGCCCTCGTTTGTCGCATGATAATAACCGTATTTATCGGTCACTATCATATCGCACAGAAGCTTCGCTAAGTCAAGCGTGTAAGTCGGCGTGCCTATCTGATTGTTTACTACCTTAAGCGCATCATGGTTCTCCCCAACCTTGACCATGGTCTTGATAAAGTTGTTGCCGTTCTTGCCGAACACCCACGCAATCCTGACTATAAAGAAGTTCGGCAGATTCTCCGCAACAGCCTTCTCGCCCTCGTACTTTGTCTGACCGTACACATTCAGAGGCGCATAAGCCTTGCAGTCGGGCTGCCAGGGTTCCTCCCCCTGACCGTCAAACACGTAATCGGTAGAGATGTACATCATCTTTGCGCCAATCGCAGCGCAGGCCTTGGCTATATTTTCGCTGCCGGCGGCATTGATAAGCCTTACCTTGTCCTGCTTGTCCTCATCCTCGGCCAGGTCGACCGCTGTCCACGCCGCGCAATGTATAACAGCATCCGGCCTTACGGAATTAAGCACGCTGTCAACCTCAGCTTTATCTGTTATATCCATCTTCACATAGGGCATGGTCGTAACCGCGGTCCCGTCATCCAGTCCGCTGTAGGCTTCGGCGATATCGCTTCCTACGCCCTCTATGCCCCTTAAATTAAGCTCATTCATCACATCGTGACCGAGCTGTCCGGCCACACCTGTAACAAGTATCTTCATACTCTTCTCCTAAACTAAAACATTTACAATGTAACCCCCGCCTTCACACCGCGTAAGCTATGACATCTCGGCACATGCCTTCAATCTTCGTGTCATCCTGAGCGTCAGCGAAGGATCTTTATCTACACCGAAAACAGCAGCTCCTCATAAGACGGATACGGAAGCATGTTCTGCGGCAGGAAATCCTCCGCGAAGTCGCATATCTTCCTTAACTCCGCCATATCCCCGAGTATCGTATCATGGTAATACTCAGCTGCCTTCTGCATATCCTTCATCTCCTCGGCAGTCTTCGTGTCCTCCTTAAGCTTGCCGAGCTTCCTGTAGATATCATTGTAAGCATCAGTGATTATCTTCAGCTCCTCAAGCTCGGACTCGCAGGCAAAGTTTCCTACTGCCTTTCTTCTCTGTATGGACTCCGAAAGCTTGTCCGCATAAGTCATCAAAGCAGGCAGGAACTGATGCTTAACCATGCTCTGCATGGTCCTGTCCTCAATGCGGACCGTCTTGCAGTACTTCTCGAGCTGTATCTCGTAACGCGCTTTCAGCTCTGACTCCGTGAGCACGCCGTACTTCACGAACATGTCTATGTTCTTCTTGCTTATGATGTATGGAAGCGCATCAGGCGTTGAAGGAAGGTTGAGAAGTCCTCTTTCCTCAGCTTCCTTAACCCACTCATCCGTATAACCGTCGCCGTCGAAAAGTATCCTCTTGTGATCCTTTATGGTTCTCTTCAGAAGCTCCTTAACAGCAACCTCCATATCCTCCGGTTCAACTCCCTCGAGCTGCTCGTTGAACTCCGACAGCGCCTGTGCAACTGCCGTGTTGAGCATGATGTTGGGGTCTGCAACCGAGTGCGCCGAGCCGAGCGATCTGAACTCGAATTTATTTCCGGTAAATGCAAAGGGTGACGTTCTGTTCCTGTCCGTCGTATCCCTTGAAATATGCGTGAGCACCGCAGCTCCGGTCTCCATCCTGACCTTCTCCTGCTGTGCAAAATATGTTCCGTTCTCTATGGAATCAAGTATAGCCGTAAGCTCATCACCGAGGAAGATGGAGATGATAGCCGGAGGCGCCTCATTTCCGCCTAATCTGTGATCGTTGCCTGCGCTAGCGACAGAAACCCTGAGTATATCCGCATGATCGTCGACAGCCTTTATTACAGCTACGAGGAAGATTAAAAATTGCAGGTTCTCGGCAGGCGTCTTGCCCGGGTCAAGAAGGTTCACGCCCGTGTCCGTGGACATGGCCCAGTTATTGTGCTTGCCCGAACCGTTTATCCCCTCGAAGGGCTTCTCGTGAAGCAGGCACACAAGCCCGTGCTTTTCTGCAACCCTCTTCATGATATCCATGGTAAGCTGGTTGTGGTCAACAGCCACATTTGTCGTATCGTAAACCGGAGCCAGCTCATGCTGCGCCGGCGCAACCTCGTTATGCTTTGTCTTTGCCGGAATTCCGAGCTTCCAGAGCTCTTCGTCCAGGTCGTTCATATAGGCTGAAACCCTGGTTTTAAGTGATCCGAAGTAATGGTCCTCCATCTCCTGCCCCTTTGGAGGCATGGCCCCGAGAAGCGTCCTTCCCGTGAAGATAAGATCCTTTCTCTGCTCGTAAAGCTTCCTGTCCACAAGGAAGTACTCCTGCTCCGCGCCGACGGTCGTGAGTACATTTTTCACATCGGTCTTGCCGAGCTTGTGAAGTATCTTTACTGCCTCCTTGGCAAGGATGTCCATGGAGCGAAGAAGCGGGGTCTTCTTATCCAGCGACTCGCCGCCGTAGGAGCAGAAAGCCGTCGGTATATAAAGTGTCTTGTCCTTGATAAATGCCGGCGATGAGGGGTCCCATGCGGTGTAGCCTCTGGCCTCAAAGGTAGCCCTCAACCCTCCCGACGGGAAGCTTGAAGCATCCGGCTCGCCCTTTCTCAATTCCTTACCGGAGAAGTCCATGATTACCTGTCCGTCGCCAACCGGGGTAAGGAAGCTATCGTGCTTTTCCGCCGTGTAACCCGTCATGGGCTGGAACCAGTGGGTATAGTGAGTCGCGCCGTTTTCAACCGCCCACTCCTTCATGGCAACCGCCACGGAATTAGCCACATCAAGCTCAAGATGTGTGTTGTTCTCTATTGTCTTCTTTAACGCCTTGTAGATATCCTTCGGAAGCTTCTCGCGCATGATCTTGTTATTGAAAACAAGGCTTCCGTACATCTCGGGTACACTGCCGGACATAATCATTCTCCTTTTTTTATCAAGTCTTTTTATTGCAAATATTTAAGCCACACAATACCGTGTCATCATACCATATTTCTGTATGATTGTCACTACTCAGCCGCCTCTTCAAGTATGTACGGCGTAGCCTGGTATACATAGTAGTTAAGCCAGTTCGCATAAAGCGTGTTCGCATGACAGCGCCACGACTTTATGGGCTTTTGCTCCGGATCGTCGCCCGGATAATAATTGACGGGGATGTTCGGGTTTAAGTCCCTTTTGATATCCCTGTGGTACTCGGAGTCAAGCGTCATGGTGTCGTACTCCGGGTGCCCCGTCACAAATATCCTCTTTCCCTTATCGCCTATGATAAGACAGGAGCCCGTCTCCTCGGAGTAAGCAACAACCTTCAGCCTTCTGTTCTTAGCTATCGCTTCCTCGTCACATCCGGTATTTCTCGAGATGGGAATCAGAAATGTATCGTCAAAGCCCCTTACCAGCTCCGTCTTCTTATGCACCGTCGTCTGCGGGTAGATGCCCGAAAGCTTCTGCGGAAGGACTATCTTCTTTATCCCGTAGTGATAATAAAGCCCCGCCTGGGCTCCCCAGCAGATGTGGAAGGTCGAGGTAACATTTTCCTTGGACCACTTCATGATTGCTGTAAGCTCCTTCCAGTACTCCACCTCCTCGAATTCCATGAACTCGACCGGCGCGCCCGTGATTATCAGTCCATCCCACTTACGCTTCTTCACCTGCTGAAAGCTCGTGTAGAACCTCTCAAGGTGTGTCTTCGAGGTGTGCTTTGACTCGTAGGACATGGTTCTTATGAAATGGATATTGACCTGCAGAGGAGTGTTAGACAGGCTTCTGAGTAACTGAAGCTCCGTGTCCTCCTTTAAAGGCATAAGGTTCAGGATTAGGATCTCAAGCGGTCTTATGTCCTGACTCATGGCCCTGTTCTCGTCCATTACGAATATGTTTTCTTTTTCAAGCGTCTTCTTAACCGGAAGATCGTTGTCTATCCTGATAGGCATGTCATCTACCTCTTTTCATGTTTTGCATTAACTTATAAATGATACCTCTTTAACGATAATATGTCAAATAAGACAGTGGACATTTTTAATCTCACTGTCTTATCTGCGCGCCTTATTCAAACCTGCATAAGAGCATGGCGCCGTCGCGATAGACCTCCATCAGGTCATCGCCCTTATACACGAGCTTTAACTGTATGTCATCCTCGCCTTCAAGGAGCGGCTTCAAGAAATATTTATCTCCCTCCCAGGCCGGAAGGTCAAGCACCTTGTCCTCCTCTATCCAGTAGAGCCTGCCCTCATCGCAATCGTTTCGAAGCTCGCCCTCAAGCTGCTCCGCGGAGTAGAGGAACATAATCTCATCCTCCCATACATCCGAGAGAAATGTAACGATGCCCCTCAGTTTAAGGTCAAGGACCTCATAGCCCGTTTCTTCCTTTATCTCCCTCTTCGCGCACTCATCGGGGCTCTCCCCCGGTTCAAGCTTTCCGCCCACACCAAGATACTTCCCCGCCGACTGTCCGCCGTCATCATTCTTTTTTATCATCAGATAATTCCCGTTCTGCTTTAAGTAGCAGAGGGTCGTGAGTTTCATGTTCATAGTATATTCCTCATTAAGACTCTTCGCTTCCTGCTCAGTGTAACGCCTTGTGTTTTTACATTACCTTCTTTATCATTACACCTTCATAGTAAACCTGCACGCAGGATACCCGGCGCAGCCCCAGAATTCCCCGAACTTGCCGTTCCTTAATTTCATCTCTTTACCGCATTTACTGCAAATCGGAGTTGATTTTGCTCCTTCTTCAAAGAGCTCACTTTCCCTTCTTAAGAGCTCGTAGACCTGCTGCGTCATCCGGCAGTCATTCAAGGCCCTGTGTGCTCCCTCGGTGGATATCCCGAAGTGCTCTGCAAGATCCGTCAGCCTGTGATGCGCCATCTCCGGCATGCAGTTCCTTGCTATGACGAGCGTATCTATCAGATCATTTTCCGGAATCTGCCCGAAGTGCGCTTCACAATCCCTGTAGATAAACTTCATATCGAAGGTTATAATATTGTGTCCAACAAGCGGCATGTCCCCTATGAACTCAACAAAGCCCGGAAGCACCTCTTCTATACACGGCTCATCCTCAACCATATGGTCATATATCCCGTTCACCGCACTCGCCCACGAGGAAATGTGACACTGCGGATTGACCAGCGAGCTGAACTCCTCCACAGCCTCACGCGCCTTAACCTTTATCGCGGATATCTCCACTATCTTATCCGACGCATCCGACATCCCCGTAGTCTCCAAGTCAAAGACCACATAGTCGTCTACGAATGTATTAAGTTTTGTACCTTTAGTTTGTCCAAGCATTGTTATTCCTTTTCATTGTTTTAGGATTCCCTTATAGCACCTTTGACAATTTCGGGCTCATGAGTCCGAAATTGTCAATGAAATCCCAATCGTATTATCAAGCAGTTAGACACGTTATCGGAATAATGTATAAATTTAGCCGTTTGTCAATGATTTTCGGCATTTTGGCCAGCTTTTTTTCGGCGTTTTGGCCGACTATTTTCTGGCGTTTTGGCCGTTTTTTAGCACCGCCTCGTAGCATCTTCAAATCTACGAAAAACCGGTGTAGTTATTCTCCGGTCTTCCATATAAAATCTCATGCACATTCTTTTATCAAATATTCCCTAAGTTCTTTGGGTGTGTGTAATTGTCCATCAGAAAGAAATTTAAGAACAGGCGTAAAGTATTCGTAATATTTCGGTAAATTCATTATTGAGCTCCCCCCTTCACAGATGCTTTTTGCTGAAACATTATCACGTATCATATATTCAAAAAATCGTTTCAATTTTACCACACAATCAAATCAGTGTCACTCTAAACAAAAGACTATTCAGCTCCGATTCCATAAACAAGAGTATTTGATGAGATCATTATACTATTCTTTGGGAACAGAAAAAAGCGGCCAATACATCTGACCGCTTTTTTCCACTTTGCAATACAATCCATGATAGTTTATTCTTAAGCATATACTTCTTTAGAAACTTTAGCTCAATCCTCACAGCAACGGTTTTATTTCTTCCATTAGTTTTTCCTTGAAATCATGAACAAGCGCGGTTCTGAATTTGAACTTCGCCACCGGTTCGGGCGTATTCTCTTTATACGCTGAATAGTCGGCCTTCTCCTTGAAGTTGTTCTCGTTTGCCATCTCGTCGTTTCTGAAATGCATTACCTCATACATCACGTCTTCGACATCAACAAACCATCTGGAAGCATATTCCTCTGCCGCTTTCTTAATCGCATCCTCACGCATTCTATGGATAAGAACCGACATATCCTGTCCCGCATACTTATACCTGTCTTTTTCAATATCATCCACAACCGCACCCAGAAGATCACCAAGTCGTTTATTATCCTTACTGAAGTCTGCAATCATACTCCTTACAGCAGCCATTTGTTTGCTAAATTCCTCTTCATAATCTTCTTTTTGCTCGTCTTCCTCTGTAGGAATAAGGTTAGTCAATCCCTGAATAAGCCCTATAATATACTCATAATCTACAGTAAACTTCTCTATGGCAACAAGATCATAATCCTCAACTAAAGGATTGTCATCCTCAGAGGTTTCTTCAGTCTTTTCCTCCTTTATCTCCTCAACGGCATTCCTATACCTTGCAGCATAATCATCGTATTCCTCCTGCGAGAAGTTATATTCAGCAAGCATATCAGGTGTGTACTCAGAGAATGCCTTAAGATGCGAAAAGCTCTTGTCTAAGTCTCTGAATAATTCAACAAATGTTTTCTTTTGTTTCAGCGATAGCCCTGCCGCGTCTTCCGAAGTAGGCACTAATGCCTTAAGCGTCTTAAGCGCTATTCTGAATTCCTCGAGTATAGACGTCCATTCTTCTGCAAGAGGTTGTCCGTCTCCTCCGAGGGAGTATAACTTTAGCGCATTATCTATCTCTTCCTTAAACTCCTTTGGCGACTGAAATGTTACTATCTGTCCAAATCGCTTCATCTTATCAAACAATCGGTTAGTTCTCGAAAATGTCTGAATAATATCCTGAGGCTTCATAGGTTGTCTGTCTATGAATACCGTCGATATCGGCGGAGCATCAAATCCTGTGAGCAATCTGTCAACTACTATCACAAGATCAAGTTGCTCTTCTCGCTTTTTGTACTTATCCTCTTTTCTTGCAAGTCTTTTATTCAGATTACTGTTATACGCCTGTATTCTCTCCACAGTAAACTTGGTATCAAACATATCATTGTATTCAATCAACGATTGTTTCATCTTATCCTGATTAACCTGTGATGACTCTTCATTCTCAGAAACAGAGTATGTTATAGCAAATTTAGGAAAGTCCGGAAGCGCTTTCTTTACTTCATCCGATATTTTTAGCTTATCTTCGCCCTTCTTAATCTTATCCAACAGTTCATAATAAGCCTGAGCTATCTTTATGGAGCTGACAGTAAGAATTGCTTCATATGTTTCGCCCCTGCCTTTTTTCATTCCGAACTTCTCATAGCATTTATTTAAGATTACATTAAGGACTTCCCTTCTGTGCTCCTCCGTTTTATACACATCAAGATCCACATTTTCCTTTGTTCCGAGATTCTCTACCATAAAACCAAGCACCGCTTCATCATGTATAGCTTCCTTAATTGTGTAGCTATGAAGGCACCTGCCGTAAAGCTGTTCCGTAGTCTGCGGAAGATCGCCCCTCGCCTCATACCCATTTTCCTCAAATATAGGCGTTCCGGTAAAACCATACCAAAGTGAGCTTCTGAAAAATGATTCTATAAGTCTTTTTGTCTCCGGAGAAACAGCACGATGACATTCGTCCACCACAAAAGCAAGCCTCTTTGACTTAATAGTCTCATACTTAGGCGAGTCCTCCTTAAGACGTTTTGTAATCATTATTTGAAGCTTCTGGCGAGTAGTAACTATCATCTGACGATTCTTATCAGCAAGCTTGTTCATTAACGCTGTCACATCATCTGTGTTATCTACATCTATGGTATCGTTGTCAGCATAAGATTGGAAAGCCATTGTTGTCTGGGTATCCAAATCCTTTCTGTCTATAAGAAAGACCGTTTTATCTATAGACGGTATATCCATAAGAAGGTTGCGAGTCGCCTTGTAAGAAGTCATGGTCTTTCCTGAACCGGTAGTATGCCAGATGAATCCGGACTCTCCGCTTCTCGAGGCCTTACGCATGGCATCAATGGCATGTATTTGATAAGGGCGCAGTATAAGCAGTTTCTTTGCGTCCTTGTCAAGCACCGTATATCTCGTGACCATCTCATGCGCTTCAGGTATCTTCAATACTGATTTTGCAAAATCCAGGTAGTTACCGACCGGTTTGTTCTCATGATCTATCCATCCCGTTATAAACTTCTTATTAAGCTCGGTATCTCTTGCCGATGCAAAATACCTGGTATCAACTTCATTGCTCACAACAAACATCTGAACATTCGAGAAGATACCTCGAAACTTTCCCTCTGCTATATACTTTTTAATCTGATAAAACCCATCCATATACGAGTGATCTTTATTCTTCAACTCGATGTGAATTAACGGTATGCCATTTATAAGAAGCGTAACATCAAAGCGTCTGTTTCTTCCCTGTTCATCATCTTCTTCCTTAAATGCGTTGTATTGATTTATAACCTCATATACACTCGAGCCACCGGCTATATGTTCATTATTCATCACCATAAGGTGCAATGTCTCATTTCCGCGCTGAACATGTACTAAAACCTTACCGTTTTCTCCGGCCAGCCACTTACCCGCATCGTAAAATGTTGTATGTGAGAGATCATTTTTAATCTTCGCAAACTCTGTATCACTTAACGGGATATCATTAAGAACAGCCTTGTTATTCTGCTCTAATATATACTTAAAGTTTGCCCATAACTCATCCTCACATCTAATATCCGGCCTGTAAGTCCATTGCGAGTCTCCGGAAGTCAGTTGTTCTATAAGTCTATGTTCAATTATCGCTTCTAACTCTGCCATAGATTATCCTTTCTCCGCTACGGAAACATATTTTGAAGCATATATTTTTTTACTGCTTTAAGTTCATCACACTTACGCTGATGAAGGGTGATAAGGTTGTCGAGATTCAAGAAAAAATCCCCAATTTGCACTTGCTCAGTAATATCTCTTGGCATTATCAATTCGAGATTTTTCAGTTCACTTGCCTTTACTAGAGGCTGTCCTGTGCCAAATGAAAGTTTCTTTATATCGAACTGAGTGAGCAAATGATAAAGAAATTCTATATTCTGCGAAGTCTGTATAAATACCGTATTATCGCTGATTTTCACCTTTCCTGCATGACGATAGAGACTACCTGCATTTGCGCCAACACGAGCTGTAAGTATAAAATCCCCCTCATAATCATACTCATGATCATATCCAATTACAGAGGTAGAACCTAATATTGGATACTCTCCAGAAGATCCTTCTTTATCAAATTTGCTCTTGCCTGTATCTACAGAATCAACAACTTCTGACAACTTACGCTGTTCCCAAGCATCAGTAAATCCCAGGAAACGAATCTCCGGAATCTGCTCACCGTTTTTCGGAAACATTTTTTGGAGCATGTATTTTTTCATTTTTTTTGTCTCATCACACTTACGCTGATGAAGGGTAATAAGATTTTCAAGACTTTCAAAAAACTCACCAATCTTTCGCTGTTCATCTTTTGATTTTGGAATCATAAACTCAAATCCATCTATCTCTTTTGATGATACATTGGGTTGTGCTCCTGCAACGAGAACGGCAGATAATTGGTCTGCAAATAACTGTGATTTCATAAGCGTTCGTATAAATCCATAGTCACAATTATCTGTAGGCATAAAACAACCTACTCGCTGATTTTGATAGTATTTATGCCCTTTTTCAGCATGTAGTACAGAAACCTTTCCCGTTGTTGCTCCAGACATAGCAAGTACAGCAGCTCCATCGTAAAGAGCATAAGCCTCATCATCGTCTTGTTCATCATAGTATGCAAAATCAGCGCCTACTGAACCATCTGATAATATGTTTGAAATTCGAACAATGGGAACTCCTTCGGCACAATATTCATTGCTCTTAAAAGCAAATCCTCCTCGAAGTGGAGCTATTTCACCAGACTTACGCTGTTCCCAAGCATCATCAAATCCTGCAAATCTAATTTTTGGTGTAAATCCCATAGTCTACACCTCCCCAAACTGATTTAGTAAGCTGTTCATCAAGTCCCTTGTCTCGTCATCTTGAAAAGTCAACTCACTCATCATGACAGCAAGTCCTTTATTTACCTTCGCAATCTCTGCATCTGTATTACTCATCTGTGCAACAAGCTCACTTAAATCAATCTCCTCCTCTTCCTCTGATGAATCTACATACCGAGGTATATTCAGATTGAAATCATTTTTTTCTATGTCCTCATACGATGCAAGATATGCCAATTTATCTACACTTTCTCTATTCTTATATAGTTCAAGAACTCTGTCTATGTGCTCATCACGCATCACATTCTGTTTCTTATCTTTCTCATAGAGGCTCGAAGCATCAATGAACAAAACATCTCTGCCCTCTCTCTGCTTCTTTAACACAACTATACATGTAGGAATCGAAGTATTATAAAACATATTTGCCGGAAGACCGATAACCGCATATATCGAACCGTTCCTAAGCAGAACCTCTCTTATATTCCCCTCTCCCGCGCCTCTAAAAAGAACGCCGTGCGGCAATACAATCGCCATTGTTCCGGCAGGCTTCAAATGATAAAAACCGTGAAGTAAGAACGCATAATCTGCTTTTGACTTCGGAGGAAGCTTGTCTCCGTAATCCATAAAGCGCTCGTCCATTTTAAAGCCCTCTGCCGCAGACCACTTTGCCGAATAAGGCGGATTCATAGTAACCACGTCAAATTCAGTCTCTTCACCGGTTGGCCAGTCTGCATCTAATGTATCTGCATTTCTTAAAACCTGATTTTCCGGGTTGATGCCGTGAAGAAACATATTCATTCTTGCAAGATTATATGTTGATGGCATCAGTTCCTGCCCGAAGAACTTTATATAATCAGGCTGTTCACTGTATTTACGACAGCTTAACAAGAGCGATCCCGAACCGCAACATGGATCATATGCAAGAAGTCCTTTCTTGCTTTCATGCCCGAGCATTGCTATACGACATAGAATCTGCGCCGGTCCATGAGGCGTATAGAACTCGCCTGCTTTCTTTCCCGTCTCAGACGCAAACTGTCCTATAAGATACTCATATGCATTTCCGAGCACATCACCCTCTGCATGTATAAGATCAGCATCCTCTAATACCGACAGTACCTCTGCAATAGTTGAACTCTGCTTCTGATCTCCGGTTCCGAGTCTGTTGGAATAAAGATCCACATCCGCAAAAAGATCGTTAAACAACTTATCAGACTCCTCTATCCTGTTAAATGCCGCCTGAAGCTTCTCCCGATGAAAAGAGTTAGCTTTCACATCACGGAGAATACTCACATAAGTCATATCCGGATCTATAGTGTAATGCAGAGTATTCTTCATCTCCTCAAGAAGATCCTTGGCATCATCGCTTGCGAACACTTCCTCGTAAAGCTGCTGCGCCTCGTTCAAATCATCTGTACTCTCATCATTTATCAAATCATAAACCTTGGATAAGTATGAATCCGAAAGATACTTGAAAAATATCAATCCTAACAAGTAAGTCTTATACTCATTAGCATCCATCTTCCCCCTTAACACATCCGCGCCACTCCATAATACTGCAAGTAGGTCTTTTCCATCTGCCATCGTCGGTCTCCTTTCCAAAAATATATGTTTCTATTCTACCACATATTTCATAACACTTGAATTATTCTTCTCTCCTTCGAAATCAAGTTCATCCTCTGTTTCGGTAAGCTCCGCCCATCTTGCAGCCAGAAGCTTTGCATAATCTATGAAAAGCAATCCATATGAACCAATTGAGAAACCATCATTTACCTCTATAAGTACAGTCTTGCCCTCAGCAGTAAGACCAAAATCCATTGCAAACCCAGCCGGTTGTTCTTTATAGTCCTTAAGCGCATTGTCAATAACAGTCGAATCGTAATGCAACCTCCAATCCCCTTTATACTGCCTCACATCAAGTATCCTTCCATATCTGACAAAGGCTCTCCACTCAGCCTCAATATCAAGAACATCGCTACATATTACGTCATAGTTTTCGTAACAACTCCCACATCCAATCAAGTCCTTTGTGGTTGAAATCACTCTGCCGGTAAATCTTTTGTCAATATATGGTTTAACAAACACTGGCCACATCTCAGGGTGGGAGTTAACCGTATTTATCTTGGATGTCCATATATTTCTACCAAGATATGCTTTTAATTCTTCAGGATAATCAAGTTCCGGATACTCGCAACCAAGCATTTCCAAGCGCCATTTTGTCGGTCCCAATCCACCCACAACCACATCTTCCTTTTCTGACACTAACAACTCATCCCGCTTATTGAAGAATACGGTTTCAATGCCTAACTGTTCAAATCCGTAATATGCATTAAATACTGTCTCATTAAACGGAAAACCTGCTGCATTTGTTTGAATGTACGCTTTCATTCTAAATATCACCTCTCTTCCTCTTACTTAATTCGCCACAATCTCTGGCTCTCCAACGTGAAAATACAATGTATAAAATATCACTACAATCACGCAATTAACCTGAACATAGAATATTTTTTTCATACAATTCAGGATTACAATTCCTTTTTTGTATAAATTCACCTACCCTCTGAATTCAAACTACTCTCAAACTCTTATCTTCGTCAGCAGGGTTCTTGTCTGGATCCATTAACCGGTTCTCGCCATCACTGTTGCAAAGAAAAACCAATTTCGGGTATCACTCCTCCAAATATAATAAAACGCCTGCAACCCCGTGAATGCTCCGCATCGCCTACGCGTAAGAAAAAAGAGTCACGTAAGTTATCCGGCTAAGCCGGACTCATACTGAACAGGCGTTTATTACCTCGTTTAATACCACACACATACATCAAGATTCAATCATCATCTTCTTCGTCATCTTCTTCGTCATCGTCTTCGTCCTCTCCGTTCATTTCGCGGTCAAAGCGTTCATCGTCGTAGTAATCATAATAATCATCACGCAAAAACTCCTCCGAAGCATCTAACTTCCCATCGCCATCCCTATCAAAACGCCAGTCGTCATCATCATCGAATAATCCCATATTATATACCTCCTTCTTTCAATTTGGTCTGCCAACATATTTGATGTACTACAAATTCATCTCCGCAACCTTCTCCATGTAAGCTTTCTTCCTGCTCTCCGGCAGTATGGAAAACTGATAATAAAACAGCTTTATAAGTATCTCGTCCGCTGAGTTCTTCCCTAAGTTCCTGTATCGCTGCAGTTGTTTCCTGCTTGTCGCATCAGGCTTAGCGTAACACTCTTCCACCAGCTCACCTACGGTGTGAATTCCCGCCCTTCTCAGACTGTTATTCGACCGAACAGAAAACTCCAGCGCATCTATGCTCTGTGCCATATGCTCCGGCTTAAGCATCATCTGAAACCGGAACATCTTCTTGTTTCTCACCAGTATCTCCTCAATAGTCGTCCCTTCAAGATACTGATTCAGTTTTAACTTTTGATTCTCCTTCTTTGCCATATGATTTCCCCCTGAAAAACACATGACTGTATTATACCCCAAATCGATTCATTTGTATATCCAGCAAAATGTATCTGTACAATTTATTACCCTCGAAAAAACAGCATCCATACAGATGCTGTTTTCTCATTATTTCCTTATCCGCATATCAGTACCCGGATCTTATTCATCGCCACAGAAATCATCATTCTCATCATAGACCAAGCCTCTTTTCCGCATCATCAAGAGAAATCCAACCCTCTCTACGCGCCGAAGCTTCTCCCTTTTCTAACTCTGAAAAAAGAGATTTTAAAGCTTTCAATTCATCAAGCTCTTTCATATCAACAATAGCATAATCTCCTCTGCCATTTTTCGTCAGATACACCGGATTACCATATGATACCTTTCCAAGCACAGTTCTATAATCTCTTAAATCAGACACCGGCAAAATATTTGGCATATTTTCACCTCCAAACCACATAAAATCTACTATTGTCTTACACTCTTGTTTAATCGATTAATACGATGTATATTGCGCATTCGTATCTTTCTTGGAAATGAAGACATATTACACATTATTTGTCATCATATTTTACGAATAATTTATCTTGTTTTGTTATCAAATATGTGTAATGTGTATCAATCAAAATCCAGCATGCCGTTACCTAAGCCCTTCCAGTTGACACTAACAAGGGTGCTCTCATCGATGTACATATGCAGCCAGTTCTGATACTCCTCCTCGTCAAAGATGTTCTCAAGAGAATAGTCCCAGTCCTCCGGGCCTGTTACGCCGTTTATGTAATAGAGAAGCTGGTCGCCGTCTTTGTCAAGGTCGGTCGGGAAGGGGTTGCCGTCCCAATCCTGATCAAATATGCTTCCGTCCCAGGCATCCACATAGAACACCGCCTCGTAGCAGTCCTCATCCGCCACGTATCTGTACATGGTAAAAGGCCAGAAGCGTCCCGCAAGGCCCTGATTATGAGATACGTCGATAGTTGCAAAGCCATCGAAATATCTATCGTTCGGGAAGAAATGCCCCTCAAGATACACTCCTCTGTTA
This sequence comes from Lachnospiraceae bacterium, assembly GCA_017525525.1. Taxonomy (GTDB): domain Bacteria; phylum Bacillota; class Clostridia; order Lachnospirales; family Lachnospiraceae; genus Coprococcus_C. The sequence goes on from JAFXSQ010000075.1 coordinate 87,240, forward strand.
TCGTCATAGCCGAATACATAGACAGCGCACTCTGCCATGCTGGCATTGGTCAGGCGCGCCAAAAGCTCGCGCTTTCCGTCATAATCCACATCACAGCATGCATACTCATCAAACATGTGATAACCGTCCGGACCCTGAACGGTTCCGCTGTCTACCGCTGAAATAGTGTAATAATCGTTCTTATACGGCACCTGGAGAACACCGTCAGTCTTGCTCCTTATCAGCAGCGTCTCGTAGGCAATAAGCATCTCCTCTTCATCGGCGCCTGCCTTTTCGGTGGTCTTCTCAGTTGTCTTTTCCGTGGTTTTCTCTGTCGTCTTCTCGGTGGTCTTTTCAGTAGTTTTCTCTGTCGTTTTTTCTGTGGTCTTCTCTGTAGCTTCCGTAGTCTGCTCGGTCGACTTTTCTTCCGTCTTGTCCACGGTTGTGCCTTCAGTCGAAACCGACGCTGCAGCTGTGGTTGTTTCGGCGTTCTTATTCTTTCCGCCTGCAACCATAACTATAATCACAACAGCAAGCGCCACTACCACTACTGAAAGAGATATAATTATAGCTATCAGTCCTGTTTTATTCGGGCCGCCACCCTGTCCGTCTGCGCCTCCCTGCATTCCGTAATACTGTCCCTGCTGCATGTTATTCCCCTGTTGAGGATACCCCTGCTGCATATTATTCATTTGCTGAGGATACCCCTGCTGCCCGTAGTTCATCGACTGTTGAGTGTATCCCTGCTGCACATTATTCATTTGCTGTGTGTATCCCTGCTGCCCGGCGTTCGCCGGCTGCTGCGGATATCCCTGTCCGTTATTATTCTGATCCATACTTTACCTCCATTTTAAGACTCTTCGCTACCTGTTGCTTCGCAAGCCCTCGCATTTCGTCATAAGGGGTACCGCTAAGAGTGACACGTGTTTATAATTACATTGCCAGGAATTCCTCCTCCGATATAATCGGTATCCCCAGGCTCTGCGCTTTCTTGTTCTTTGACGACGTGGACATGGTATCATTGTTGATAAGATAGCTTGTCTTCGCAGATACACTTCCTGCAACCTTTCCTCCTCGCTTTTCGATAAGGTCTTTAAGCTCATCACGGTTGGAGAAGTTGTTTAACGTGCCTGTTATGACAAATGTCTTGCCTGCCAGATCCTGCTCTAAATTGTTCTCCTCCTTGACAAGCTCTACCTCCTTCAGCAGCTCCCTCAGCACATATATGTTGTGCTCATCCGCAAAGTAGGCAACTATCCCGTCCGCTATAACCTCGCCTATCTTCTCTATCTCCGCCAGGCTCTGCGCATCCGCTTTGATAAGCGCCTCGACATCATAGTTATAATACTTGCATATCAGCTTCGCGTTCGAGCTTCCGACATTCAGGATACCTAGACCGTAAATGAGTCTGTCTAACGTAGTAGACCTTGACTTATTTACCGAGCTTATGATGTTCTCATAAGACTTCTCCCCGAAGCCGTCCATAACCACGATTTCATCCTTATACTGCTCTAAGCGGTACAGATCGTAGAGCTCCTTTAAGAAGCCTTTTTCGATAAACTTATCCAAAGTCATCTCGGAGAGTCCCTCTATGTTCATGGCATTCCTTGACACGAAATGAGCAAAGAGCTTTGTGGACTTGACAGGGCAATCAGGATTCGGACAACAGAGCGTCTCAACTCCGTTCTCGTTATTTATCCGCGTGGGACCGCCGCAGGCCGGACAGGTATCCGGTATGTCAAGCCTTCCGCTCGCAGTTATATTCTCACTTATCTGAGGAATGATCATGTTGGCCTTGTAAACCTTGATAGTATCTCCTATTCCTAGCTTTAATTCCTTCACGATGCTCACGTTGTGCACACTGGCGCGGCTGACAGATGTCCCCTCAAGCTCAACGGGGTCGAATATGGCAACAGGATTTATAAGTCCCGTTCTCGATGGGCTCCACTCGATCTCTCTTAATACCGTCTCCGCTTCCTCATCGGCCCATTTGAAAGCTATCGAATCTCTCGGGAACTTCGCCGTTCTACCCAAGGACCTTCCGTAAGCCACATCATTGTAGCTTAGAACAAGTCCGTCAGACGGGAAATCATTTGTAACAATCTTTTCAGAAAACCACTTAACCGTATCCGCTATATTCTCGGCCGTAACAGGCTTGAATTCTACCACATCAAAGCCGAGCGATTTCAAGAAGGCAAATCTTGTCTCAACCGTTGCATCTACTGCCTCATCGCCTGAATCGAGCATGCTAAATGCAAAGAAGTTTACATTTCTCTCCGCGGTTATTTTACTGTTGAGTTGTCTTACGGATCCCGAGCACAGGTTCCTCGGATTCTTATACTTTGCCTCCGCATCCGGAATGGAGGCGTTTATTCTCTCAAAATCGGAGTAGGTTATAACCGCCTCTCCCCTTACCACAAGTGTTCCGCTAAAAGGAATCCTTCCGGGAATATTCGCAAATACCTTCGCGTTAGGGGTTATTACCTCTCCTATCTCACCGTTTCCTCTGGTCACGGCCTTCACAAGCTCTCCTCCCTCGTAGGTTAAGACTACGGTCAGGCCGTCAAGCTTCCACGAGAGCACGCCCTCCTTATCGGAAAGCCAGCTCCTTAATGCCTCTACCTCCTTTGTCTTGTCCAGCGACAACATCGGGGACGGGTGCTTCTCCTTGGGAAGCTCCGACAGTACCTCATAACCTACTTTCATAGTAGGACTGCCGCTTAAGACTATGCCTGTTTCCTTCTCAAGCTCAACCAGCTCATCATACAGTGCGTCATACTCCTTGTTGGACATAATCTCCGTGTCTTGCTGGTAGTATGCCTTTGACGCCTCGTTCAATATGCGATTTAATTCTTTTATTCTGTCTAATGTATTCAACTTATTACTACCCTTTCCTTCCAAGCGCTAACCTTCTTAACTCTGCCTCTTCGTCCTTGTCAAGCCTGCGGTATTCTCCCGGACGCAGGCTGCCAAGTTTAATATTCATTACCCGTACTCTCTTTAAGTTAACCACGCGATAATCAAGCGCGTCGCACATTCTTCTTATCTGACGGTTAAGCCCCTGAGTGAGAACTATAGAGAAGCTTCTCTCTCCTGTCTTCTTTACCCTGCAGCGCTTGGTTACCGTGTCAAGTATGGGCACACCCTCGCTCATCATCTTTATGAAATCCTCGGTAACAGGCTTATTTACCCTGACCATGTATTCCTTCTCATGATTGTTTCTCGACTTCTGAACCGTGTTGGCCAGATCACCGTCATTTGTTAAAAGCAGCAGACCGCTTGAATCCTTATCAAGCCGTCCGACGTATATAACCCTCTCGGGAAACTCCACATGCTTAAACAGGCTGTCGTCATCCGCCTCCGCTGAGGTGCATACCCAGCCTATGGGCTTATTCATGGCATAGATTACAAGCTTGTCCTTTATCTCTACGGCCTTGCCCTTATAGCACACGCGGCTGTCCTCGTAAACCTTCGTCCCAAGCCCCGCAACCGTTCCGTCCACAGTCACAAGTCCGGCCTCTATGTCACGGTCCGCCTGCCTTCTCGAGCACACTCCCGCCTCACTTAAGAATTTGTTTAATCTGATTCCTTCGTCCATTATTATTCCTCTATACGACAAGAGCCCCGCGAAGGTCGCGAAGCTCCTGTTCCTTTTTCGTACTAATCCTGCTTTATAGTATTATAAAACTCTGCAAATGATTCATCATTCTTAAGACAGTCATTGATATTCTCCGTAACCGCCTTGTAGAGCGCCTGAATATCACTGTTCTCATCCTGCTTTTGAAGATAAGCCGAAAGCTCCGCGGAAGGCTCGCTGTTATCAATCTTGTAAGAGCCGTCTGCCTGCTTTACGATGTACATCCTGCTTATGTTGAGAGGTGTGCTTGTCACTCCCTCTATAGTCAGGTTGCAGGTCACATAAGTAACCGTGCTATTTTCATCCATACCCGGAAGCGTGTAGCAGCTTACATTCCTGTAGTTCGTAATCTTAGCTGCCGTCCTCTCATAGGAGGTCATGTCATCGAACTTGCTCTCATCAGTCACCATGCTCTTAAGCTTCTTCTGGTCACAAAGCGCAAGAGCGGTATAATACTCGATAACAAGAGAGTTAATCTCTAAGTTATCGTTCATCTTGTAGGAGATTTCCTCCGAGGCCTCTGTCGTGACCGACTTGTTATCCGCGCTGTCCTCAGAACCGGGCAGCTTTAATTTGTCAAAGAAGTAAAAGTAAAACAGTAATGCAAGCAATATGAACACGAGCCACACGAACAAAAGCAGCAATGCGGCGACGCCTTTATCTTTTTTCCCTTTAGCCAAATCCAATGCCTCCCTATAATGTCAAGTGGTTTTTCCTTAAAAATACAAGGAATTTTTACTATATCTACCTCTGATAGATGAGCCATAGTAATGGACATCTCTGTGTATCTGGTACAGGAATAGAGGTTTCAGGGTATAAGAAGTAGAA
>JAFXSQ010000003.1 GCA_017525525.1 Lachnospiraceae bacterium
CGGTAAGCCGAATCAAGTCCATGTCATTTCATGTCATTTTGAACTATCGTCATACCGCTGTAGGAACGGTACGTTGTTGTCGTACCACTCCCAAAGAACCCCCAGGGGCTCTTCCTAAAATATATTGTTGTTGTTTAAGTTCTTAAATACTTCCTGTCTCTTTTTCTCCGAAACTTCGGCGTAGATATCCAGTGTTGTCTGAATGTCCTTATGCCCCATCACGGACTGAATGACCTTTACATTGGTCTCGTTCTCACAGAGTCTGCTGCAAAAGGTATGCCTTGTAATATGGCAGCTGAATCTCGGAATCATAACCGGCTCCCTGCCTTCGCGTGCCGCATTCACTTCCTCCCTTGAGTTATGATCATCGACGATCCTTTTGATCTCACGATTGATCCCGGAAGGCTTGTGAATTCCTCCGAAACGATTGCTGAAGATGAATCCGGACAGTCCGTCAAGCTCCATGATGTTCACATTGCCTGTCTCGTCCTGATACTTCTTTTCTTCAAGCAGTGCATCCCTTACCTTATCAAGCAGAGGAATCGTCCTGATACCTGCTTCGGTCTTAGGTCTGCCGACTTCAAACTCACACCTGAAGTCCTTATCGCTTCTCGGATAATAGGTCACATCATGGTCGATAACGATATAATTCTCATCGAAATCAACATCATCCCAGCGAAGACCGATAATCTCTCCGATCCTGCAGCCCGTGCCAAACAATACCACAAACAAGGGGCGCCATCTGTCATACTCAGGTTTCTCGATCCAGGAAAGGAACTCCCTCTCTTCCTCCAGCGTTAAAGCATGGCGGGGTTCGGTTCTTCCCTTCATCTTTCTTTTAAGCTCAGCCATCACACCATCTGACGGATTAGACCGAAGGATCCGGTCTCTGACGGCTAACTGGAACGTGGGATGAAGCACACAATGAACAGAATCAATTGTATTCACGCTTAATCCTCTATCCAAAAGCGCTTTGTAAAATATCAGCACATCGGAATAACGAATATCAGCGATTTTCTTCTTCCCGAAACCTTCTCTTACATAGCGATCGTAGGTATAAACATAGTTGGTCTTCGTCGAACTGCGAAGTTCGGACTTGGTTGAGATATACCGGTCAAATACGAAGTTTATATCCGCTCTGGCTCTGGCATACAGATCTATGCCGTCTATCCTATCCTGCGTTATTTCCCTCTCTTTTTCCCGTAATCTCAGAAGATCCGAAGCATAAACCGAGTGACGCTTTCCCAGGGGATCGGTGTATGTAAAGCAATACAGACCCTTTTTCTTTATATAGGTCTCCCCTCTATGCAGTACCCTTCCCTTAGAATCTTTCCTAACTCTCTTGGCCATAAAATACCATCCTTTCTAAGTTAGGAAGAGGCATGTAAGACTTACTGCTCGGATTCCAGCATACTTCTGACTCCTTTTCGAATCGTCTCTGTAACGGAGAGGTTCTCCTTTTTTGCGTGCTCTTTTACCTTCTTGTATTCTTCCTCCGTAAACCGGATCACTATCCTTATATTTCTCGGATTATCCGATTTAGGCCGTCCTGTTCTTGGCAAATCAAGCACCTCCTTTAACCTCTGTCACCACTTTGGGTCATCCCTAACACAACAGCAGGAACTCGTCCACCTTTACTGTATCGACAAGAACCATCTTGCCAAAGTAATGAACGGCTTCCGCCGCATCTGCAAGCTCTCGGAATTTGTTCTCGCTCATGCTGTAATGCTTAGCGCCTTCCTTATAGCGGACAAAACGCCGCTTTTCGAGCCGCATCTTCATCGTTACTTCGATGAATGTTCTAACAGGGACATATATGATGGACCCTTGGTAATGGCATTCCACCATTTCTTCGTGGTTTGAATTCTCTCTCATGCTTTTCGCTCCTTTCGCTTAAGCAGGAAGAGAACCCCGTAAGACTTCGATTCGGATCAGGCTGTACTGTACCTCCTTTCCTTATCGCATACATCTCTGTTGTGGTGTCCCCGATAAACCCTATCGGTTACACTACATTTTATTTTATGCGTGCCAATAAGTCAAGAAGATTTTCGAACAATACATGCCTATTCCACCATTATCTTTCACCCTGGTAATACTCCAGAAGTGCATCCATTTTTTCAACGTTTATGAGAGCGACTCCATCTGTCGGATGATACACAACATCCGTGTCCTGAAGGAACCTTTTCAGAGTGCTCAGACTCATACCATACATTTGCGTAGCATCCTTATAACGGATAAACTTTTTCCCCGCAAATTTAACCCTCATCGACATGCTGATAAACAGCTGCACTGGAATGTAAGTAATGGCTCCCTTGTAATGGCATTCGACCATTTCACTGAGATCTACTTTTTCCCTCATATGTTTATGCTCCTCTCGCTGATTTTGGACATAGAATATCTGTCCATCAATACCTATCTGTCCGTCCTCAGATAAACATTGATCGGCAGATATTAAAAAAATACTTTGCACCGGTACCGGGTATACCGCATTGGTGTTCCACCAGCTTCTCCAGCCCCATCTCCTTTTCGGGAAGTATCATTATAAAGAGCACTGTCATAGTCATGAAGCTCCCCAGCTCCATTTTGACCGGATATTCGACGCTCCTGCGCACGCAAAATGAATCCGCTTTC
>JAFXSQ010000015.1 GCA_017525525.1 Lachnospiraceae bacterium
GGAGATAGTACGAAGCCATTGGCAATAATGATAGTAATGTTTGTATCTGCTATAGCGGGTGGCATTGTTCTTGCGTACAGAAGACGTAAGCTGAAGTAGTTCCTCCATTGGGGCTTGCGGCATAAAACCTTAGATATGCCGCAGGCCCTTTATTATAGACAGTAGGTGAAAACAGTATGGGAAAGACAAAGAAAACAATATGTGCAATATTTATGGTCGTGTATGTCGTAATGAGCACGACCTTTTTATGTTATGCAAGCGGTGAGGATGGAGAAGTATCTCCGGACGCGTCAAGCGTGGTCGCGCCAATCTTCACAATAATCAATATATTCGTTGTAGCACTGCAGGCACTCGGTGCTTTTGTATTCATCAAAGCGCTGTCGGAGCTGGCGGTATCAATCCCACGCGAGGACAATGTGGGTATAGCGTCCGCGATAAAAGGAATGATTGCAGGAGTAATGTTAATTTCGGTTCGGGTGCTCTTGAAGCTGTGTGGGGTGAATATCTGAAAGTAAAAGATTCTTCGGGCAGTGCCCTCAGAATGACACGGTGTCATCCTGAGCGAAGCGAAGGATCTTATAGGAGAGACTAATGGGTATATTCAGCAGTATTGGTTCAAGCATAGTAGATGGGATAGATAGCCTTCTTGCCGACACAGGTGAGTGGGCAAGCTCTATCCTTGATGCAGGCGCGAAGGTATACAACCGCTTTGTGGATGTAGCGTATGCCCTTGTGACGAAGGATATACACGACGGGACATTTGCGGACTTTTGGAAAGTGATAGATACGGTGACTGGTGTGTTCGTTGCTGTGGCAAGCGTGCTACTTGTTCTGATGTTCCTGTATACGCTGGTTCAGACATCGCTCGCGCCACAGCATGAAGTGGATATTAAGAGCATAGTTATGGACTTCGTCAAGATGCTCCTGTGTAACCTTCTGATCACGCAGGCGGTAAACATAGTATCTGCGATATTCACGTTCGGGACAAAGCTTGCAGGTGCTGCGGTAGGCGGCGTAGCGGGACAGGGCATAAAGGTCACGGATCCGGAGCGCGGCCTTGACGAGGTTGTGAAGACCGGTATGAGGAACGGTGTTGGAGGTATATCCGGACTGCTCGTAGTAATTCTTGCTCTTATCGGTGCGGTGGTTATGATAGGCAGCGCACTGATGATTGTCTTGGAAATATACAAAAGGTTCTTCAGGGTGTTCGTGCTCATACCCTTCGCGAGCATATCATTTACAACCTCGGTAATGGGCGATGGACACGGCAACGAGGTTTTCAAAGGTTATCTGAAAAGCATAATAGCCACGGCACTCGAAGCAGTGATAATCTCTATGTGCCTAGCGTTCTGCGCGGTGCTTACGATACCGCCTGAGGGTGAGGCACAATCTTCTTTTATGGGAAGTCTTTTTTCGTTTGTATCTAAAGACACAGGCGTAAAGACAATGGAAATCAACAGCTATGAGGAACTCGATAATTTCGTACAGTATGCCTATGCAAGGGAGCGTTCATCATTTTCTGATGTTGCTGGAACTGTTGCCTGGATATCAAATGACTGGGGCCTCGCGGAGCTTGGAGACTTTGATTACTACAGAGTTGAGTACATAAATGGATTCAAGAAGTCAGACAATACTGGCCAGAGTAATCCGGTTAATGAGCTATTGGAAGCAGTTTCAGAAAAAGTGGTACCTGCCTATCCGGTTAGAGTAATAGTTGGAAAAAGACTTTCGCTTGGGGCTGGATTAATCCTGGTGCTCCAAGCCATCTTCCCGATGGTACTGACAGCGGGAGCAATCAAGGAGGCACCGGGATATGCGTCGAAGGTGATGGGGCTATAAAGTATTGATGAATAATAGTATTCCTTCTTTGGTTTGTTTATGGTACAATTCTTGTCGTTATAACAAAGAAATAGCTTCATTAGCAAAATAAAAGATAAGGAATTCTATAGAAGCATGTTTGAATCTGTGTTTATATGTTTTGTTATTTGAAAGCAATATTACCATTTATTTTGATTGGAGAATAACCATGAGAAGGAAAAGTATATCGGCCGTAATTATGATAGCATTTGCTGTAGCTTTAGTGGGATGTGGTCAAAAGGGAACAAGCCAGAAAAACGAAACAACAGAACAACGAGTAAGTGAGATTGATAATAATCAGCCGCAAAAAATGGACAGTGATTCAGAAATCAAAGCAGATATTGACAATGAAACGAACAACGATGAAGCCGAGACAAAGAAAACAGAATTTGATCTTTATGCTTCATATGAAGTAAATAAAGAACTGTTGGAATCTTCCAAACCAATGATACAGATTGGTGACACAGTATTGTATTTGAACAAAGCTACAGTACAGGATTTTATTGACGCCGGAGCTGGAGTGAGTAAGGACACAACAATCAAAAATGAGCTTAACAGAAAGAGAGAGCAATCTGGTGGAGTGGCATTGTACTTGGGAGATGACATTTCTCTAGAAGGCTATTTTAATGTGGATGGAGAAGAAATGCTTGAAAAAGATGTGGTAATATCGATGATTACTGTCCAGTATCTTCAGAATACAGATATTCCGGATCTTCATTCAATATACTTTACAGGGGGAGCAAGGTTTTCGGGTTCGATAGATGATGCTGTAAATCAACTTGGTGAGCCAACTGAGGACTTTGAAGGCGATAGTACCGTGCCTGGGCATGAAGGCGTAAAAATCAGAGAGGTCTCATACAGAGTTGGTGGCGAACCCGGAGATGAAGCGATGGTTTTTAGATCAGTAGGTGGTAAGATAAATAGAGTTTCAATGCACAATAATGGTGATTAAATGATGAATAATTCAAGAGTTGAAAGCGGAAGTTTATTATGCTTCCGCTTTTTCTAAGGGAGAAAAGAATGAGCAGAGAAATAGAAATCAACAAGAATTATGACGAGTTTGGCAAGAGTTTCATCACAAGCAGAAAACCGTATCAGCTTGTTGCTATCGTCGGAGCTTTTGTGGTTGGAGTTGTGGTGATGCTTGTGCTGAAGCCTTTGCTAGGGACGACGATATCATCATACATAGCGTTGCTTGTGGTAATTCCGCTGGGTGTGATAGGCGTGTATGAGAAGCATGGGTTGGATTGCGTTAGTTTCATAAAGAAAAGAAATAGTAATGGAAAAGCAGCTTACTATTCGGATTTATGCGAAGTAAGGTATGAAAAAAAAGAATAGGTAAGCTCTTTATCAATAATCGATACTATGATATAATGGCGCTAGTTGGAAAATATATGGAGTTAAGAATGATTATTCAAGGAGGTGTTGTTATGACGGTTCCTAGTGAGACAGTAAACAAAATGCAGTCTTTAACAACTGAAAAAATGGCGTTTATTATCAATTTAGTTGATCAATTTAGTATGTCTGAGCCGGCAGATATTTTTGATGCTCTTTGTGAAGATGGAGCAAAGAATCCGATGTCGGAGGAAGAGGTTGATGAGTTTGTTTCGAGTGTGAGGAAAGAGCGAAATGCTGTTAGTGATTGATACAAACATTATCGTGAATGCAATAAAATCACCTGTTGAGCCGGATGAAGAGGGAAACAGAGGATATTCAAAATCGCAACAACTAATACATGATGTTTTGTCAGGGAAGCATACGATGGTGGTTTCGACACCAATTATTGCTGAATATGAAGATGTTCTTCACAGACCGTATTTGAAGCTAAATCCGATTTTAGTTGAAAAGTTCCTGGCTATTATAAAGGTTAAGGCGATTTGGATTGAGCCCTTACCTACCACACAACATGAAGTGGAGATGAGTGATGAGGACGACAGGATTTTCTTTGATGTTGCTAAATGTTTGAAGATTAAACTAGTAACAAGAAATCTAAAACATTATCCTGTGCACGAGTTGCGAACATCTATAGATGAGTTATACTAAGAAGATTACGAAGTGCAGTCAGCTTGTATGAGCTGGCTGTTTTTATTTGGAGGATAATAGATGAGCGACAGATGGAAACTCTACAAGAAATGTGATGACTTCCGCGTGCAGGCACCACAGTCGGTGCAGGACATCATAGAGATCAAGAGCATAGCGGAGAATGGGATATTCGAGATAGGCACGGGCGGGGTGTACACAAAGTGCTATACATTCTCGGATATCAATTATGCGACTGCTTCCGGGGAGGAGCAGGAGGCGATGCTGAACGCCTGGTGCAGATGGCTGAACACGAACAGCGAAAAGTTCAAGATCACAATAAACAACCGTAACCGAGATATGGACAGGTTGGAAAATGAAATCCTCTTCTCGGAAATGGGTGACAATGCGGATGAGCTTCGTGATGCATACAACGACATCATCATGCGGAACCTGCGTGAGGGATGCCAGGGCATAGAGAGGGAAATGTACATCACGGTTCGGTATGAGAATGCGAGAAGCTATGAGGACGCAAGGAACTACTTTGATAATCTGGAGGCGCATATGACGCGGGAGTTCATGAATCTCGGGAGTGTGCTCACTCCGCTTGACGCAAGGGCGCGGCTGAAGGTGGTGCATGACATCTTCCGTATGGGCAGGGAACAGAGCTTTGAGTTTGATATGGATGAGGCTGTCCGCGTGGGATATGACTTCAAGGACAAGGTTGCTGCGACACATATGGACTTTACGGAGAGCGACTGTTATTTCAAATGCGATGACCGGTATATGTCAGCTCTGTACATACGCGACTATCCTGACAGGCTGGGCGATACATTTCTGACGGATATGATGTATAACAACATTCGTATGGTGTGTACCGTGGATGTGGCGCCAATCATGCGGGAGGATGCGGAGAAGCGAATCAGTGAGCTCTACCTGGGCGTACAGCAGGTGATCCGCAGGCAGAACAAGAAACGGCTGAAGGCGAAGGACTTTGCGAGTGAGATCTCGTACAGTGTGCAGATGGATCAGGACGAGATTAAGGATCTTATGGATGATGTGCGAAACGGTAATCAGCACCTCTTTTGGACTAATGTGGTGCTGCTTGTGATTGCAGGCTCAAAGCAGAAGATAAGGCAAGATACAGAGAAGCTGTTGCAGTACATGAGGAACAAGGGAGTGTCGGCTGACTACCTCTACTGTCAGCAGCGTGAGGCATTTAACACGGTTCTTCCTGTCGGCACAAGACAGCTTGGCACCGGGTATGTGATGGAGACGAAGAGCATGCCTGTGCTGTACCCATTCAGGACGATGGAGCTTATGATGCCGGGCGGAGTGTACTACGGCAAGAACCGTGAGTCAAAGAATCTGTGCATAGGCAACCGGAAGCTACTGATGAACGGTAACGGGATATTCCTTGGAACCACCGGTTCGGGTAAGACCACGCAGGCGAAGAACGAGATTATGCAGACGCTTCTTAAGACTGGTGATGATGTAATCGTCGTTGATCCAAAAAGCGACTTCGATAAGCTGGTTTCCGCATGTGGTGGCGTTAAGGTTGAGCTTGCTACAACGGCGGAGAACTTCATCAACCCGCTTGTGTTCTACGGGAGGAACAGCTTTGTAAATGTGGCAAATGAGAAGGCGGAAATCGTCCATGCGATAATGAGTGTATGCAAGAAGGAGAAGCTTCGGCCGGAAGAAGAAAATGTAATCTACAAAGCCCTTGAAGCAGTGTATAGCGGATACATAACTGGGCAGACAAGGGAACGCACTCTGACAGACCTGTATCAGGTGCTGGGAAGGATGTCAAAAGAAGATAAACTTAATTCGTACGAGAGGGAAGCAGCTTTGAGGCTGCATATTTTTTTGGAGAGATTTGTGCAGGGACCGCTGTCCATTTTCTCACATGAGACGAATATCGATGTGCGTAATCGATTGATAGTATTCGACCTTTCGCGCCTTGGTTCTGCACTCTGGGATCTGGGAATGCTTGTGATGCTCGAGTATATACAGGAGCGGATACAGAGGAATTACACTTATGAGAACCGTGCGACCTGGCTGTACATAGATGAGCTTCATATCCTGCTTGCTCATGAAGAAGCCCAGAAGTATCTGCTGGCCTTGTGGAAGAAGGTCAGGAGCTTCGGAGGACTGTGTACGGGTATAACGCAGATACTCGGCGATATAGAGATGAACAACACGACTAAGGGACTGCTTGAAAACAGTGAGTTCGTATCGCTCTTTAAGTCGGATGTATCCGCAAACCAGCGGCTGGTGGAGAGCCTCGGCTTTACTCCTGCACAGATAGAGTACATCACCCACGAGGTAAGCCCGGGTAAGGGGCTACTAAGGTTCGGGCAGACGGTTGTGCCGTTTGATATGACGCTGCCGAGGGAGTCAATCATTTACAAGATTACGGATACGAATGCACATGATAAGTTCAGGGAAGAGGGAGGACAAAGCATATAGTTCAAAGTTGTTATGAAAGAGGGTGTCATTCTGAGCGGAGCGAAGAATCTTAAGAAACACAAAAAGAAAGATAAGCACAGGAAGAAGCATAAGAGTACAGCTCTTCAAAACACCCGCGCGGCAACAGACTACATAAGGCGGGTGCAGCAAACATTGCTCCGTGCCGGAGAGAACAGAGAGGGGAATGCGACTGATTATCTGATAACCGGAGTAGTGCCAAGAGCTTTGCTCTCTATAGGCAGGCTGTTTGCACGGATAGCGCTGCACATAGTTAGAGTAGTTTGGAAGATGCTCATCGCTTTGCTTCCCGGGATACTGATTGTGTTTGCACCGTTCCTGATCATCATAATGATAGCGACAGCTGCGGGAGGAGTGGGAGAAAAAGCGAGTGAGGAACTCTACAGGGAATATGTTGCAAGCGCTACGGACGCAATGCCGGTAGATGCTGTTATAGCCAAGGATGCACAGTTCGTGTGGCCTGTGTCGGGAAGGTATTATGTGACATCGGTCTTTGGTCCGCGCTGGGGGACTTTTCATGGTGGCATAGACCTTGATGCAAGGCTTAACACACCCATACTTGCCGGAGCAGACGGGACGGTTAGATCAGCCGGTTATGAAAGCTCTATGGGGAATTATGTGATCATAAACCACGGTATGAGAAACGGTCAGACTGTGGAGACGGTTTACATGCATAATAACAGACTTGCGGTTTCAACAGGAGATACCATTAAAGCCGGACAGGTCATCGCCTACGCCGGCGAGACAGGGGAGGCATTCGGAGTACATTGTCATTTTGAGGTGCATATCAACGGGAATAAGGTGAACCCTGCACCGTATCTCGGGTTGCCCGCGGGTGTTGGGGAGGGGGATGTGACAGGGCTTGTAGAAGAATAATAGGTTTAAAACTAAGACTGAATTGTTTGACACAATATGGATTTGGGTTTATAATTTATTCATGTGTTTTTATCAGAGAAAACGAGGAGGTCAAAGGTATGGAAAATGTGAAAAACACTGTAAAAACAAGCCTTCGCGGACGTGGGGGGGGGGGCGTCAGTTTAGCTTAACAAAAACTATAGGAATTAGGAGCTTGTTTAAGAGAAGCCTTGCTTTTGTCATGGCTTTTTTTGTTGCTTTTTCGCTTGTGTTTGCAGATGTGCCTGTAAATACAATAGAGGTAAAAGCGGCAACATCAAAAACGCAGGATCAAGCAATTGAGTGGTGTAGGTCACAACTTGGGCAGTGTGTTGGAAGCGGTCAATGTGTGGCTTTTATACAGGCGTATTATCAAGCGTTGGGTGTATCGGCGGTTAGTGGTAATGGTTCAGATTATACGTGGAATAATCTTCCGAGCGGTTGGCAAAGGATAGAGGGAGCGCAACCGCAGAAAGGAGATATTCTCGTTTACACTGGCGGATATAATAACTATGGACATGTAGCTATTTATGAATCGGATAGGGTACACTACCATCAGAACTTCGATAATGTACAAACCGTCCAGAAAATAACATATATGTATAATGGGCTTACAAATCCGTATTGGGGTGTAATAAGACCGAATTGGGGTTCGTCCACTCCTGAGCCATTATCACCCTGTGAGCAGTCAATTCCCGATGGAGACTACCTTATTGTAACAGCAGGATACAATGAAAAAAGTGAATACATGTATTTGGATATAGCTGGTACAGCAGTGCCTGCTGCAAATGAAACAAATGTAATCCTCTCGGGACCGTTAAAAAAGCCCCTTACAGGAATTGATTATGAAGCTTGGACAGTAAAGTATTCGAATGGATACTATACAATTACTCAAAAAGACACTAATATGGCGCTTGATGTATATGGAGGCAAATCAGAAGATGGTTCGAATGTTAGTATTCATGAGAGCAATGGAAGCGATGCACAAAAGTGGACAATTAAATACAATGAAAGAAACGGATACAGACTTCAGGCAAAATGTGGTGGAGCAAATCATTCTTTGGATACGAGTAAGTTTGAAAATGGTGCAAATGTTTATATATATTCAAGTCATGATTTGGATAACCAGTCATGGTTGTTTATTCCTTACAAACCGGAGCAGACACTTGCAGATGGAAGATATGTGATAGTTAGCTCCGTTGATACAAAGAAGGAATTTGACCTACCTGGAACAACGGGTGATCTTGAAAATGGGACAAGGATAGCTCTATGGGAAAGTAATGAGTATAGTAAATATAATGCATTTGATATAACAAAATTAACAGATGGTTACTATAAAATAAAGAATGTAGTATCTGGGAAAAGTGTCGAAATACAATACGGTGTCTCAACATTACGGGAACCACTGACAATTTATGATGATAATGGTTCTTTAGCTCAACAATGGGCTATTACAAAGGATAAAGTAAATGGTGGTTTCCAGATTTGGAATAAGGCCAGTGGAATGCTGGTAGATTTGGCAGGTGCAAAGATAGATAACGGAACTAGGATTCAACAGTTCCCGTATCACGGAAATGCTAACCAGTCCTGGAAGTTTATTCCAGCTGAATACACCATTACTTACGAAGGTAATGGTGGAACTTGGAGTGACGGCTCAACAGCATCTTCGGCTGTTAAGAATTACAAAGAGGATGCAACTATCTTATCGACGACGCCTTCAAGGGAGGGTTATTCATTCCTTGGTTGGTCAGAGAAGTCTGGTGCTACATCTGCGACATATTCTGCAGGTGATGCATATACAAAGGATGAGAACATAACCCTCTATGCTGTATGGGAGGAAAAAGAGACTCCAAAGACAGTAGAGAAAGTATCTTTGAACAAGGATAAGCTTACGCTTGAAATAGGAGGTACAAGTACACTTACCGCGACAGTATCTCCGACAGATGCAGAAGATAAAACAATCACGTGGTCATCATCGGATAAGAGTGTAGCTACGGTATCATCATCAGGTAAGGTTACCGCAGTCGCAGCCGGAACCGCGGTTATAACTGCCAAGACTACTAATGGAGTTAAAGCAACATGTACAGTTACCGTAAATGCACAGGATCCTGAGGACATTAAGGTTGAAACCATTTCGGTTAATCCAGCATTATTCACGCTTAATCCTTTGGAAGATGGCAAGGTCGTATGGAGTGTTCTCCCTAAGAATGCCACGAACACTAAGGTAACATTCAAGTCTACCGACGCAGATGTTGTATATGTATATAGCGACGGTTCCTTCACAGCGGTAGCTCCTGGTGAGGCGGATATTGTGATTACGGCAGCTGACGGAAGCGGGGTATCAAAGATAGTTCGTATCATAGTTAAGGGTTCAGACGAAGACGATAGCGAACCAGTACTTAAGTATAGGGCTTACTGTCAGAAGAAGGGCTGGATGCCTTGGAAGACTGCAGGAGTAGGCGCTGATGTTAACACTGCTGTATATGCAGGTACTACGAACAACCTTCGTATGGAGACTATACAGATGCAGCTTACAGGCGTTGAGGGAGCTGTTAAGTACAGAGCATACTGTGCAAAGAAGGGCTGGACACAGTGGGCTACTACTGCAAATACCACAACCTATGCTGGTACAAAAGGTGAATCAAGAAGAGTTGAGATGATACAGCTTCAGGCTACAGGTGAGTTGGCTGAAAAATATGATATGTATTATCGTACCTATTGCGAAAAGTTCGGATGGCTCGGTTGGGCAAAGAGCGGATCAAAGTCCGGTTCGGCGGGCTATGCCAGAAAGTTGGAGGCTTTACAGATACATTTTGTGGCAAAAGAAATGAACTTTAGCAAGGGAACGAAGAAATCGTTCTACGATAAAGTGAAGGACGGTGATAAGTAGAGCATAGAGTAACAAGATAAATTTGTTTGGAGTAAATAATTATTGATGGAGGAACGAGATGAAAAAAAGAAGAAGCTTGGTAGCGTTTGTATTATGTATGATGCTTATATTTGGTCTGATGCCTGCTGGCTCAATTAGTGTTAAAGCAGCGTCGGCAGTAGAAAGCAAATTGGCGGAAATAGCAAATAAATATCCCAATAATTCTTATTTCAGTAATACAGGAGGTCCTTGTGGACCCGGACAGACAAATTTTGGATACGGAAATTATTGCACATATTGTCAATTATATGTAATGGATAAAAATGCTTGCGCTGCCTGTGGAAATGGAGATTCATGTTGGGCGTTTGCAAATTATGTGTTTTATAATACTTTTGGAAAATCGCCTAAAAGCTGTTCGAGCAGCAGTGGTTCGAATCTGAATTCTATAGCTTCAGTAGGTGATTACGTTGAGTGTTATAGAAATGGAAACGCAGTTCATTATTTGATTTATATGGGTTCTGCAGGAGGAGATGCGTTTTATGCTTATGAGGCAAATGTCGATACTGAAAATCTTGTAAAGTATCGAAACTTACATGGTTCGGGTGGATATGAATTATGGCCGAGTTATGTGGTATATCATGGTACTAACCCGATTCCTCCAACACCGACTGATCCGACTCCTCCTACAATCAGTGATATTAAAGTAACAGATATTACAAAAGACGGTTACACGGTAACCTGTTCTGTCAGTGATAATGTGGGTGTTACATCAGTTAAGTTCCCGTCATGGAACAGTGACAAGCATATAGGAGATAATGCGGAATGGCTTGTTGGTACTGTTTCCGGAGGAAAGGCAACCTGCAGAGTAGAGATATCAAAGCTGAAGTCGGGAGCAGTTCAGGGCAATTATATGACGCATATTTATGCTTATGATGCTGCCGGGAATTCTTCAAATAAGCCTATTCAAACTGTTTATATCGACAGAACGACTCCGGTTATAACGGATGCAAAGGTTATCAGTGTAGATTCAACAGGTTATACGGTTCAGTGCAAGGCAACCGATAACAACGGAATAGCAAGGGTACAGTGCCCTACTTGGACAGTGAAGAATGATCAGGACGATATTGATAAAGACTGGGGGAACAGTACTGCGGTAAGGGCAACTGATAAGGGAAACGGCATTTATCAGTTTGTAGTGAAGATTTCGGATCATAACAATGAGTATGGTGCTTATAAAACTCATATATATGCATATGATACCTTTGGCAATTACACAAACGCTAAGATTGACATCACAGTTCCGGATGTTCCGGTATTAGGTCCTGATGGTTACTATCACTGCCAGGTTCTTCCTTCTGACGTAACTGCCGATGATTATATTATTCAGTACAAAAATCATTATGAGAAGATACAGAAGGATTCGCCGGGAAGCGGCTGGACGAAGGGTGCGACAGTAAAGAATGAATGGCAGAACTCGGGCGATGTATACCAGACAGAGCAGGAGCTTCCGACATCGGATGCCAGAGTTCTTGTAAGGAGCCTGTATTACCATTTCTGTGGACCAAATGCCGGAAATGAAGGTAATTACGAGCAGACAGGCAAGTTCGTTCACTATGATGACATTGATCCGAGTAGGTACGGTGTGAGGGTTGTATCACAGGGAATGGACGGATCTCATCCGTATTATCTGCTTGACTGGGCAGATGGCGGTGGAAGAGTTTATTGTCAGTCGGGCGTAACCTGTGACGGGTCAAATGGTACACACGGCGCCAGATGCCAGGCCTGGTACAAGTGGAATTACTATCAGGACAGAGTTAAGGTTGAGTCATATAAGTATACCAAGGATTCTGATTGGGTAGATACCAAGGATTCATCTGCTAACTCTGTTGAGATAAGATATAAGGAAAAAGAGGCTCATAAACACAGCTATACCTCGAAGGTAACCAAAGAAGCAACCTGTACAGAAGAGGGCGTAAAGACCTTTACATGTACCTGTGGAGATTCTTATACCGAAGCAATACAGGCAAAGGGACACACTGTTGTCGTAGATAAGGCAGTTGCTGCAACTACGGAAAAGACCGGACTGACAGAAGGAAGCCACTGTTCCGTGTGTGGTGAGGTTATAAAGAAGCAGGAGGTAATACCGGTAATTACCGAGAATCCGGATGAAGATATCAAGGTGGTTAGCATTGCTGTTAATCCGTCTGAGTTTACATTAGAACCGATGGAGGATGGAAAGATAACATGGAGTGTACTTCCGAAGAATGCTACTAACATTAAGGTATCCTTCAAATCTACAGATGCAGATGTTGTATATGTTTACGGCGACGGTACATTTACAGCGGTTGCTCCTGGCGAGGCGTATATTGTAATTACGGCCGCTGACGGAAGCGGGGTATCAAGGAAGGTTCATATTATAGTTAAGGGTTCAGACGAAGACGATAGCGAACCGGTTCTTAAGTATAGAGCGTACTGTCAGAAGAAAGGCTGGATGCCTTGGAAAACTGCAGGTGTAGGCTCTGATGTTAACACTGCTGTATATGCCGGAACTACAAACAATCTACGCATGGAGACTATACAGATGCAGCTTTCAGGTATAGACGGAGCTGTTAAGTACAGAGCATACTGTGCGAAGAAGGGTTGGACCCAATGGGCAACTACCGCGAAGACAACAACCTATGCAGGTACCAAGGGCGAGTCAAGGAGAGTGGAGATGATCCAGCTTGAGACAAGCGGCAACTTGGCTACTAAGTACGATATGTATTACAGAACATACTGCGAAAAGTTTGGTTGGCTCGGTTGGGCTAAGAGCGGAGAGAAGTCAGGATCTGCAGGATATGCAAGAAAGCTTGAGGCCTTCCAAATACAGTTTGTGACAAAAGGAACGAGCTTCAACAGAGGAACAAAGAAAGTGTTCTATGATAAGACTAAGGATAGAGCTAATCCTAAATAAACATTCTCAATAATAGGAGTGATGTGAAATATGAGTAATCGGAAAAGAAGTATAAAATCAAAACGGGTTATTCTGTCAGTCTTATTATTGGGGGCATTGGTTCTTACCGCCTGTACGGAGGGCGGTAAGAACGATAATGCGAAGAGCTTTACATTTGATACGACTGCAACGGATGTGGGCAATAAGGATATAGCAAACAATGATTCCGGAGAAGTTTCGCCGGCTGTTACTGAAGCAAAAAGATCGTCGCAAGATAAACAAAATGAGGCATACAAAGAAATACTTGATACTTTTATTGAATCACATAGCCTTGTAGTTGCCGGTTATGACTATACAGGTGAGGGCTTAAAAGAAATGATTCAAATGAATCCGGATTCAAACACATTTGCTATTGTTGATATAGATAATGACGGAAGTAAAGAACTGATAATTTCAATACAGTCGTTGCCGCATGCTGCTTTGAGAACATATTTAGTAGATTATCGGGATAATATAGGTGTGTACTGCCAAGGGGATTTTTATGGAACCCCCGATTTTCCGATCGGTTTTGTAATGGAGTATGATTCACATAGTCAGGGGCCGGCAGGTGCCGCAGTTTGGCCATACACAATGTATAGGCATATAGATTCAACGGATTCTTATGAGTATGCTGCAAGGGTTGATGGCTGGGATGGAGATTATGTTTGGGAATATGGTGGAATGATCTTTCCTGCAGAGTATGATATCGATGGCAATAAAAAGATATTCTACATCATGGATGATAGTAATCCCGGCGAAGCTAGAGCGGTTGATGATGAAGAATATCAAAGATGGTTTCAAAATCAAACAGATAATCAAGCCATATACAAACCAGATTTTAAGTCAATTATAAAGGAAAATGTGGATTGGGAATTCGGAAGCTATGATAATTCTGTGGATGAACCAGTAACGGAACCTGTAGTGCAGAATGCCGGGAGATATGAGGCATACAAAGAAATTCTCGATAATTTCCTTGAAAACCATATACTTACGGTAGGAGGAATAGACTATACCACGGAGGCTGATAAGGAGGTAATAAAAGCCAACAGCGAGGGGAATATGTTCACGGCAATGGGATCCGAATACTGCGGTTCTGATGGCATATTGATCAGAGTGGGAATGCTGGCATCGGGGGACGGGAAAGAGTTTCTTATCGGCTATCGTGATTCTATAGGGGCATATGTTGTCGGAGAATTTCATCTGCATCCCCAATATATGAAGAGAGTGGTCATTGACCCTTCATATGAAAAAAAAGTGCCTTCAGGCAGATTTACACCTGTTACTATGTATGAGTGGTATTATGAAACAGGAACATATTTGGTTACAGGGAGTGCGGATGCGTGGGACGGAAATGAATATCCGACATTTAACGGCATGGTTTTCCCGAAAGAATATGATTTGGACGGAAATGGTATCATATACTATATAAAAGAAGGAACAATAGGAGAACCGCGGGTAGCAGATGATGCGGAATATGAAGCATGGTACAATACATATTTTGATCTGTCATCTTATATAGAACCCGGATACTACAAAATAAGCAGAGAAAGTGTGGATCAGTATTATCAGTGGAGTACACAATAATCAAATGAAAGGTAGGATTTAAGATGAAGAAAAGAATTGTTGCAGTTATATTGGTAGTTGCTATGGCATTGAGCCTGTCAGCGTGTCTGTTTTCAGGGTTTGAAGGGACGTACAAAATGGTTTCGGTTAATGGAGAGGATATTGGGAGCAGTGATGAGGGTGCAATCTATTTCGAATTTAAAGATGGAACGGTAACATGCACGGTAGCAATGGCTGAGGGAAGCGGTGGCACTACAAAAGGAACATACATGCGTGACGGAAGCGATTTGACGATGGTAATTGAGAATAGTACGTTAAAAGGAACCTATAAGAATGGAAAGATAACCTTTTCCAAAGACGGGGAATCCATAGTTTTGGAAAAGAAATAGTGCAAATTAAACCAAATAAGACAGGGGAGACTGCAGGGGGATGCGCAGATGTTAACACTGCTGTATATGTAGGAACCACAAACAACCTTTGTATGGAGACTATTTAGATGCAGCTTACAGGCATTGGCGGTGCTGTTGAGTATAGTGCGTACTGTTTGAAGAAATTTGAAGAAAGATTGAAGTATTCCGGGCTCAGTTCGTATAAAAGGAAGAGAGCTTTCTACGATAAGAGTAAGGACGTAGCTAATCCGAAGTAGTTGATACAAAACAAATTCATATTGAAAAGACTAAGGGAGCTAAGGTTCGGATACCGAGGCTCCCTTTATAGTGCCGACAAAGCAAATTCCCTAATGACTTACCCTACCACATCTGATACAATGCGAGGAGGAAAAACAATGGATTGGAGACGGAGACAAATGACACATTACCAGCAAATAATAGTAAACATGGTCGTTGATAACAGCATAAGTGAGGCCGACTTAGAGATATTGAAGCAGCACATCGAGAAGTGTATTGAGGTGCATGCGGATCCGGAAAAGATACACGAGGTGAAGGTGCGTGTCAACTAGACATTTGAAGGAGAAGGAGGGGGAAAGATGAGCGAGGAGGAACAGCTTAAAAAGATACTAAGATTCGACGGTGTAGAGCATTTGTTTAAGGCAGAAGGCAATCAGTGGGATTATTCATACCCGGATGATGAGTATAGCGTTACATACAAGCCAACTTATCAGGATCTTGTTGCCGCATGCGAGAACATGCTTAAAGCGGATGTGGATATCGACACTATTTTCAATTGGTATGGCTATGTATCAGAGGAAATTGACGATTGTTATGACGGTGCTCTTAGCCTTATGCATACAGGGAACTTCTTCTGGGTTGAGGATGAAGAAGAGTTAATCTTAAGTATGAGTAACGCCTTTGACGATTTGACTTTCGATGTTAGAAATTGTTCACAGGAATGGGTTAGAGAGCAGCTTGCTGATATGATTCATATGGCTGAGTACTATGAATTCAACAGGAAACACGAAGTGTCGAAGTGGAAGTACACCAAGGAACAGAGAGAAATGATTTATTTTACTTTTGCCGACAGCATAAGCGATGTTCCGGATGAAAAGATTGACCTTCTCAGACGCCTTGTTGATGAGGGCTGTGCTGAAAATGATCCCGCTGCCATGCGCATTAAAGGCTACAGCTGTTATGGTGGGGACAGGCTGTACGAATGTGACTGGGATGAGGCCTGTAGGATATTTGAGAAGTTGTATGAGGAAACAAGCGACGCTATATACGCGAACACGCTGGGTTACATTTATTATTATGGGAGATGTAACGGTGGTGTTCCGGAGTATGGGAAGGCGTTCGAGTTCTTTACTGTGGGTGCTTTGCATGGGATAGTTGAGTCACGGTATAAGCTGGCTGATATGTTCCTTGACGGAAAAGGGTGTAAACAATCAGAGGGCACGGCCGCATATATGATAAATGCATTGTATAACGAAGTAAAGCCGCGTTACTGCGATGGAGAGGATCTGAAATTCGCAGATGTGGCGCTCAGGATGGGTGCAATATATGAACGCAGGGAGAATTACGAGGCAGCCCTTGGTAAATACCTTGAGGCAGATTATGCGATAAAGCTTCGTCGGAAGATGCTTGATTATTACGGAGACGTGAAGGTGCAGGAGAATATATCCCAGGGTATTGAGAGGGTGAAGTCTAAGCTTCCTGAGAACTACTTTCGGGATGAACTCGTCCCGGAATATCCGTATTGGCTGACTATGATTTTTAATCTTAAGGATCTTGTAAAATTAGAGATAAGGGATATAGGTAAAGGTAGATACAGATTCCGCTTTGTTAGTATCGATGAAGAGCATAGATTTCTGATAGCGTCATCGGAGTTGGAGGCTGTGACCTTGGCAAATGTATTCGAGTGCGAGGTAAGAACAGAAAAACCCCTTGAATTCATGGATGAGAATAAAGAATTCATTGAATTGTACGGTTTCGCACACATAGATAGGAATAGTTATGAGTTCGGTATGGCGGATCTAAGTACAGGATTAATTGTCCGTGATGCAGAATTTGTCTTAAGGAAGTCGGACTTTGAAGAGGCCGAAAAGAGTAACGGGTTATACGGGAAGATACACGTGGAATAGACGTTAACAGAAAATGATTTGAATTGCAGAATTAAACAGAGAAGTCGGAGAGAAGCACTTCGGCTTCTTTTTGTGTTAAGGAGGAAATGCATATGAGCAAAGATAGACTTGAGATAGCGAAGAGCGTACCGCTTACGGAGTTGGTGGTGCATGCGGGGTACACGCCGCTTAAGAGAGGAAGCAAATATATACTGAGGGAGCATGACAGCTTTGTGATATTCCCGAATACGAACAGCTATTGTCATTATTCGAGGCTTGGTTCGGGCGAGCACTGTACGGGTACAACGATTGATTTCTGCGAAGGGTATATGAATATGGAAACGAAGGAGGCGATAGACTACCTGCTTGAGCTGGCGGGGTATGACAAGAACTATGGGAAGCAGGAGTGGAAGGAAATGCAGATTGCAAAGGAGACGGGGCAGAGGGTGAAGGGTGGAACGAATGCTGCCACTAAAAGAAGAGACGAGACCGATGGTATGCCGGATCAAGTCAGGGTTTTGCCTCAGTGTGAGCATTTGTCATACGGTGATGATTTCGCTGCGTTTTACGCGGAAGATGAGGAAGAAAAGAAGCTTGTGCTACCGCAGGCGAATGCAGACAACAAGAGGGTGATAGCGTACCTTACGAAGACGAGGGGGATAGACATAGCGGTCTTGAACTCGTTCCTGCGGAGGGGAAGGTTGTATGAGTCGGCGGATTATCATAACTGTGTGTTCGTGACATATGATGAGAACAAGGTACCGAGATATGCGAGCCAGCGGAGTACGGTTCCGGCGAGCAAGTTCAAAGCGGATGTCACGGGTTCGGATAAGTCGTATGGTTTTCCGCTGCACAATGCAGGCTCAAATAAGGTGACAGTGTTTGAAGCTCCGATTGATATGCTCAGTTATATGTCGCTTTACCCGGAGGACAAGAGCAGCAAGGTGGCGCTTGGGTGTCTGTCGCCGAGGGCGCTGTACAGGTTTCTGAGGGAATATGAGCATATAGACGAAGTGTCTATTATGTTAGACGATGATGCACCTGCGATAAAGGCGGGAGAGAGGTTGAAGGAGGTATTAACAAATCATGGATATAAGGTTGAGGACAATCCGTTGCGGGAGTTGCTGAAGGATTATGAGGCAAAGGATGTAAATGAGTATCTGCAGATGGTGAATGAAAGCCAGCCCCAATACTCATTGGGGCTGAAAAGATGAATTGATAGATTGCGTAAAGTTGATCAAAAAAGATTCTTCGGGCATGCGCCTTCAGAATGACACGCTTGTGTCATCCTGAGCAATGCGAAGGATCTTAGTGAGGAGGAAGCCGATGGAGAACCGGAACATTTTCAGTGAACAGACAATAACAGAATTGAATAAGTCGTTGAAGGAGGAACGGCAGATAATCGATGAGATGGATGCTCTCTGCAGCGGGCTGATGAAGCTTGACGCAGAGAGCTCTTTTTCTGTTGAAGAGCTTAAGGAAGAGATGAACAAATTCGAGGGTTATTTGCGGGAGCAGGGGGTATTAGGGGCGGGCCCCTAACAAGGTGCGGCTTTTGGGACAAAAGGTGCGTATCTTGCCAGTTTCGGCATTTAAGATAAGAAATGTGGACCGGAGTGGACCGGGGCTAAAAACATGGACCGGGAGTGGACCGAGGAGAAAAAGGAGGTAATTATGAGCAAAAACTACGACAGGCATTTGCGGATGGATGAGGCGACTGCGCTGCGGTTGAAGGAGAAGAGTGACGAGTGCGGGCTGAGCGAGCAGGAGTATATGCGGCGGCTGATCAGCCAGAGCACTTATCAGCTTGACCGTGAGAGTTTGCAGAAGATACTGCGGAACATTTCTGGGATGGGGAATAATGTGAACCAGATTGCGAAGAAGGCTAACACGACAATCGAGGTGACAAGTGAGGATCTGCGGATCATCGACGGGTTCAGGGCGGAGCTGTACGAGATGAGGAAAGAGATCGTGAAGCTATTGAAGGAGTTGAGCAGGTAATGGCGATTACGAAACTGATGAACATAGGCGAGCGCAAGGGGAAGAAGAACTCGCACAAGGGGCTGGAAAAAGCGCTGAATTATATCGTAAATGGAGCGAAGACCGAGGGAGGGAAGCTCGTGGGTGTGAGCAACATATTGCTGAACGGTGGCGACCTGGCGCAGACTGCGTATGACCAGATGATTGAGACAAAGACCGTGATCGGGAAGCTTAGGGACAGGCAGGGGTATCATTACATCATAGCGTTTCCGAAGGATGAGGGCGTGACGCCTCAACAGGCGCTGGAGATCGGGCGGGAGTTCTGCGAGGATTTCCTTAGGAATTACGAGTCGGTGTATGCGGTGCATGTGGATAAGGATCATGTTCATGTGCACGTGGTGTTCAACTCTGTGCCATTTGCGGGCGGGCGGAAGTACCGCTACGAGGACGGTGACTGGGCGAAGCTGATTCAGCCCTTCGTGAATAAACTGTGCCGCGAGCGCGGGCTTTCAGAGATAGATGTGACGCAGCCGGGGGAGCGGGAGTACAACAGTTATGGGGCATGGAAGAATGACAGGCGTCATCCTGAGCGAGCGAAGCGAGTCGAAGGATCTTTCTATTCCTACGCCCGGATCCGAGCTGATATCGATAGGTGCATTATGCAGGCCAGTTCCTACGAAGAGTTCCTGGTCTTGTTGCAATCTGAGGGCTACAAGGTTGATGACAGTAGGAAGCATTTGAGGCTTTTTGCTCCCGGAAGGAACCGGGTGGTGCGTGCGTATATCCTCACGCCTGACCACGCAACATACACGAAAGAGAACATAAAGAAGATGATTGCAGGAGCTTACTGCCCTGTTGACCGTCGAGAGGTGTTGTCGCGCATGTATGAGGACTGGAATGTGTTCCTTAGGACAGAGCGGATAAAGGTTACGCGGACGAAACGGTGGAACCTCGAGTTTGCACAGAAGGAGGAAGCTGTGCGTATGTTGCTTGAAAAGGGCATACAAAACACCGATGACGCTGAAGTGTATCTGCACTACATTGAGGCTGCGGATAGGGAACTGAATGTGATTCGTAAATACGCAAAGGGGTGCGTGGATCGGTGTGGGGTGTACGCTGAGGAGATGAGGGTGATAGTTGACTTTGTTAGGAATAAGGAATGTTACGCGCAGGGTGTAACATTTGATTATGAGCAACGGAAGGCTATAGAGGCTTATGAGCGGCTTCTTTCCGCAGGTGTGAGCCCGGTTGCGCTATATAAGATGGATAAGACCGCGGAGCATGTCATGGAGTGTGTGGATGCGTACAAGAAGAAGCTGTATGTGGATAAGGTAAAGATGAAGCGGGCTGAGGAGATGCTGGCGAAGGCGGAGAAGAAGCAGGAGAGGCTTAAGCAGGGTGAGAAGAAGCAGGAGAGGCTTAAGCAGGGTGAGAAGAAGCAACAAGAGGAGAAAATGAGAAAATAGATTGTGCACAACTTTTACCCAAATGGGTAAAAGTTGTTAGATTAGTACTCTATAGTGAATGGTTCTTATATATTGAGATAACTTCATCAGGGTTGAAGAAATTGATGATTTTTGATATGATTTGTGCATATTTTAGTTGTGACGATTTAGTATTCTAGAATCCGTTGCGATTGACAGATAGACTGTATTCTGCTAATATAGTTCTTAAAAAAATGTGCAAAAGGGACTTGACAAGAATGTGGAGATCTGACATAATTGAACGAACGAACGAACGAACGAACGAAC
>JAFXSQ010000016.1 GCA_017525525.1 Lachnospiraceae bacterium
AAGCAGGCTTGATCAGGTGGTGAATGAACACTATGATGCTATGGGTGATGTTGAAATAAGCTTTTTAAGGGCTCGGGATATTTCGCAGCTTCGACTTAGTGAAACATACCACATTCATGATCCTGTATTTGATGCATACATAAAGCTTAACGAGAGCGATGCGTCCAAACGGTTGGATATGCTTGAAAAGGAGATAAATATCATTAGAGAAAGATTAGCGCAGCTTACACGGGTGTGCGTTGCTTACAACAGACTGGTAGATGTTGTTCCGAAGGCGTATATCATGGTATTTGAACTGGTCTACACTCCGATGGAACAGCGGAGATATGCATGGAAAACATTTGTTTCGGAATTCGGTTGCTCAAAGAGGGCTATAAGTGAAGGGATTAATCTGGTGTTAGGACTTATTCATTTGCTATACAACAGCGAATACAGCACACCGCAGATAGGAAACCTAAGCTTTGCTGAATTAAATGCGGTGTTTGAGTGTGATGAAGAACTGTCCAAGAAGATGAGAAACTATTGACTGATATATGCAAAAGCTTCGCTGCCTTGTAAAACACGATGTATTTTGGTATAATTCGGTATATAGTTACACATATGATTCAGTGGCATTCATCAAAGAAAATGAACAGTATGTAACGGATACTAAATAAGGGAGGATAAACGGAGGAGAGGTATGTTTACTTGTGTGAAACAAAGAAGAAGCTTGGCGGTGATTGCACTTGCTTTGGCGCTTGTGTTCTCACTGATTGTGATACCGGAGCAAGGCTTAAAGGCGGCCGATGGCACATCGCTTCCGGGAATTAGGGATAATCTTGATGTATACGGGATAAAATATTCAAGACTGATTGTCACGGAAGACGGATACATGAGGGTATATTATGATGGTAATAGTGTCAGGATTGAGTATCTTGATAAGTCATTTAATGTGCTCAGCAAAAAGGCAATAGACATAGAGTTAGATTGGTGGGGAGGTTTCTATGCAGGAGAGGATGCGTATTACATCGTCGAAGGTCAGCCTAACAAGGATGAGAAGGATGATGCAGAGGTAATCAGGGTTACAAAGTACGATAAAAAATGGAAGAAGAAGGGGGTTGCGAAGATTACGAGTAATCCTGAGCTTTATGGCGGCAAGGTCCGATTCCCGTTTGAAGGAGGCTGCGTGGAGATGACTGAGGTAGGGGGGAAGCTTTATCTTGCTACCGGTCATGTGGGATATGTGGATGCAAAAGTAGGGCAAGGACATCAGGGATACTTGTTGATTGAGATAGATAAATCAGTTATGAAAGGAAAAATAGTTTCCAGTAATTTGAATCATTCATTTGCACAGTATCTTAAATCAGATGGTGACTATTTGTATTTCCTTGAACAGAATGAGGGTGGTCGCTGTACAGAGATAAGGAGACATGATACAACAAAAGAATGGACAAGTGGTTTTTTTGATTACTCGGAGTCTCTTGAGTTGCTCAAGTATGGTGGAACGCGTACATCCTCTTGGGCTATAGCTTGTTGTGCAACAGTAGATGACCTTGCACTTTCATCAAATAATACTCTCTGCATAGGTACTTCAATCGATCAAAATAATTATTATGAGGTAGTGGACGGAACGACAGATGAAACAAATAATATATATCTTTCGGTCACACCTAAAAATGCATTTATGGAAAAGAAATCTAAAATAAAATGGCTCACGAGTTATACCAACGGTGTTAAAGAATTTAAGGGTGTGTTTATTACTGAAATTAGTGATAATCGCTTTTTAGTGTCTTGGGAGGAATACGACACTGAAAAGGATGCAGACTTCAATGATATGTTGTCCGGACATGAACTGCACTATCTCTTTGTGGACGGAGACGGAAACAAGCTAACAAAGGAGTTTACGGTAGCGGCAGCGCTTTCCGATTGCCACCCTGTTTTAGAAGGTTCAAAGATAGTTTTCTACGCATCAGGTGATGGGATGGTCAACTTCTATACTATAGACTCGGATACTGGTGTATTTGCCAAAAAGTCCTACATGATAATAGGGGAGAACGCTACTTGGGATGTGAAGGACGGAATCCTAACGATAAGTGGAACGGGTGCGCTTAATAGCAAGATTCCCGGTAATGGAATCAAAGGGATTGTGATAGGAAGGGGTATAACGGAAATTCCGGACGATCAGTTTTCGATTTATAATGACCTTAACGAGGTTGAAATACCGAACACGGTGACAAAGATTGGTAAAGAGGCGTTTGCCTACTGTGGCAGATTAAAAAAAATTACTATATCTGACAGCGTGAAAGAGATAGGCGAGAAAGCAATTGGGGGTTGGAATGCTACAATCTACGCACATGAAAATTCCTATGCTGCACAGTACGCGAAGGCAAATAACATCCGCTTTGAGGCTATCTCCAGAGCCATAACCACCTCGGGTATATACTGTTCTCAGACATCGCCGTTGATAGTCGCGGGAATGGTTATAGATAACAAGGAGCTTGTTGACGGAGATATCGAGTACAGGTGGCTTGCTTGCGAGGAATCTGCGGGGGTGTGGTTTGAGGTGAGTCCGTGGACTGTGAACAACGAGTGGATCAACTGGACACCTGAAAAGTCCGGCAATTACGTGTTCATATGCTATGCAAGGATAGTAGGGCAGCCTGATACCGAAATCAATGCGACCTTCGGCACACCTTTCACGGCGCCGGAGTACAGAGAGATTTCAAAAGCGATAATCGCATCCATACCGGATGTAACCTACACCGGAAGCACGGTCAAGCCTTTTGTGTCGGTTAAGTATGGGAGTGAGATACTTAAGAACGGAAAGGACTACAGTATAGTCTACTCCAACAACACCAAGGTTGGTACGGCAAGTGTGAAGATTATCGGAATGGGACTGTACAATGGAACGGTTACAAAGACTTTCAGGATAGTGAAGGATGAAACTGCAGACGCAGATATAAGCTATAGGACTTATGTACAGAGCTACGGCTGGCAATCCTTTGTTAAGGACGGAAGTGTGTCAGGGACCTATGCACAGGCGAAGCGTCTTGAGGGTATGCAGGTGAAGCTTTCAAAGAAGGACGTAGCAGGCGGAGTTACATACAGGACATATGTACAGAAGCTTGGCTGGCAGCCGTGGAGTGCTGACGGCGCGACAGCAGGCACCATGGGAAGGTCGCTAAGGCTTGAGACCATGCAGCTTAAGCTTACGGGCAACATGGCCAAGAAGTATGATGTCTACTATCGTGTGCAGGCACAGAAGTTCGGCTGGATGGACTGGGCAAAAAACGGTGCTTCCGCCGGAACAGCAGGCTTCGGCTACCGTCTTGAAGCGGTACAGATAAAGCTTGTGCCAAAGGGTGGCAAGGCTCCGGGAAAAACGGCAAATCCGTATGTGAAAAAATGATGAGATATAGAAAGACTAACTACTTAACACACATATTCGGTACCGTTTGGAACTTGAAAGCTGTTTTGTGGTCTGTTATATTATAATTGTTTATTTCCAGCTCATACAGCGAGGGCGACATGCGTACGATGCCGTCCTCGCTGTTTTATATGCACACGCCCGCGTAATGTGAATTGTCACTTCGTGACACGCGGGCGGCGCACCGAGTAG
>JAFXSQ010000017.1 GCA_017525525.1 Lachnospiraceae bacterium
CAAAACCTCCTTATGCCTTATTATAACATACATTGCGATATATTGCAATAGGCAAATACAGAAAGTTTGACACAAAAAATGCAGACCTGAAGCGGTCTGCGAGGTATTTTTACATCTATTCA
The DNA here is from genome assembly GCA_017525525.1 of Lachnospiraceae bacterium. Classification (GTDB taxonomy): domain Bacteria; phylum Bacillota; class Clostridia; order Lachnospirales; family Lachnospiraceae; genus Coprococcus_C. Next base: position 123 of record JAFXSQ010000017.1, read on the forward strand.
ACTGTCAAACTCCCGTGCAAGCACAACGTACCTTTGCCTGTTTTTTTGATAACTGTGAATAGTAACATTTTATTCAAAAAACATCTTTGATATTTCTCTTTCTTGTGGTATAATATTGCGCAGTGTATTGGGAACAGGGAACAAGGTTCTTAACACAATTATATTTCTAATTTCAGGAGGTAGAACAGACAATGGCAAACAAGTGGGTTTATATGTTCAGCGAAGGCGACATGACCATGCGTAATCTCTTAGGAGGCAAGGGTGCCAACCTTGCAGAGATGACATCAATCGGACTTCCGGTTCCGCAGGGCTTCACCATCACAACTGAGGCATGTACACAGTATTACGAGGATGGCAGAAAGATCAACGACGAGATCATGGCTCAGGCTATGGAGGGCGTTGCGAAGATGGAGGAGATCAACGGCAAGAAGTTCGGCGATCTCAAGAATCCTCTTCTTGTATCGGTTCGTTCGGGAGCAAGAGCTTCCATGCCCGGTATGATGGATACAATTCTTAACCTTGGTCTTAACGATGAGGTTGTTGCAGCTATGATCGCAGGCAACCCGGATCCCGCTTTCGAGCGTTTCGTATATGACTCATACAGACGTTTCATTCAGATGTTCTCCGACGTCGTTATGGAGGTCGGAAAGAAGTACTTCGAGCAGCTGATTGATAAGATGAAGGAAGCAAGAGGCGTTAAGTTCGACGTAGAGCTTACCGCAGCTGACTTAAAGGAACTTGCAGAGCAGTTCAAGGCAGAGTACAAGAACCAGCTCGGCGAGGACTTCCCTTCAGATCCTGTTACACAGTTAAAGCTTGCTATCGAGGCAGTGTTCCGTTCATGGGACAACCCGAGAGCAAATGTATATCGTCGTGACAATGATATCCCTTATTCATGGGGTACAGCCGTAAATGTAATGCCTATGGTATTCGGTAACCTCAACAACGAGTCCGGTACAGGTGTTGCATTCACAAGAGATCCTGCTACAGGTGAGAACAAGCTTATGGGCGAGTTCCTTATCAATGCACAGGGCGAGGACGTAGTTGCAGGTGTTCGTACACCTATGCCGATCGCTCAGATGGAGAAAGAGTTCCCTGAGGCTTATAAGCAGTTCTTAGAGGTTTGCGAGACTCTTGAGAATCACTATCATGACATGCAGGACATGGAGTTCACAGTAGAGAACAAGAAGCTTTACATGCTCCAGTGCCGTAACGGAAAGAGAACAGCTCCGACTGCTTTGAAGATCGCATGTGACCTCGTTGACGAGGGACACAAGACTCCCGAAGAGGCTGTTGCTATGATCGATCCGCGTAACCTTGACACACTTCTTCACCCGCAGTTCGATGCTGCAGCTCTTAAGGCTGCCACACCTCTCGGCAAGGGACTTGGTGCTTCACCGGGTGCTGCTTGCGGTAAGGTTGTATTCACAGCTGATGACGCTGTTGAGTGGGCTGCAAGAGGCGAGAAGGTAGTTCTTGTTCGTCTTGAGACTTCACCTGAGGATATCACAGGTATGAAGGCTGCTCAGGGTATCCTTACAGTTCGTGGTGGTATGACAAGCCACGCTGCCGTTGTTGCCCGTGGTATGGGTACATGCTGTGTATCCGGTTGCGGTGACATCAACATGGATGAGGAGAACAAGAAGTTCACACTTGCAGGAACAACATTTAACGAGGGTTCCGAGATTTCTATCGACGGTACCACAGGTAATATCTACGCAGGACTTATCCCGACTGTAGACGCTCAGATCGCAGGCGAGTTCGGACGTATCATGGCATGGGCTGACGAGTTCAGAAAGCTCAAGGTTCGTACAAACGCAGATACACCGGCAGACGCTAAGAAGGCAAGAGAGCTCGGTGCAGAGGGTATCGGTCTTTGCCGTACAGAGCACATGTTCTTCGAGGAAGACAGAATCGCTGCATTCCGTGAGATGATCTGTGCTGACACAGTAGAAGCAAGAGAGAAGGCACTTGACAAGATCCTTCCTTATCAGCAGGGAGACTTCAAGGCACTCTATGAGGCTCTTGAGGGTTGCCCGGTTACTATCAGATTCCTTGATCCTCCGCTTCATGAGTTCGTTCCTCATGAGGAGGCAGAGCAGATCAAGCTTGCAAATGACCTCGGCAAGACACTTGATGAGGTTAAGGCTATCGTTGAGTCTCTTAAGGAGTTCAACCCGATGATGGGCCACAGAGGATGCCGTCTTGCAGTTACCTATCCTGAGATAGCTAAGATGCAGACAAAGGCAGTTATCCGTGCAGCCATCGAGGTTCAGAAGGAGCATCCTGACTGGAATGTAAAGCCTGAGATCATGATACCGCTTACCTGCGAGGTTAAGGAGCTCAAATTCGTCAAGAAGATAGTAGTTGAGACTGCTGACGCTGAGATCGCTGCAGCAGGCGCTAAGCTCGAGTATGAGGTTGGTACCATGATCGAGATCCCGAGAGCAGCACTTACTGCTGACGAGATCGCAAAGGAGGCAGACTTCTTCTGCTTCGGTACAAACGACCTTACTCAGATGACCTTCGGCTTCTCAAGAGATGATGCGGGCAAGTTCCTCAACGCTTACTATGATACCAAGATCTTTGAGAACGATCCGTTCGCAAAGCTCGACCAGACAGGTGTCGGCAAGCTTATGGAGATGGCTATCAAGCTCGGTAAGCCGGTTAACCCGAAGCTTCACGTAGGTATCTGCGGCGAGCACGGCGGTGATCCTTCATCTGTTGAGTTCTGCCACAAGATCGGTCTTGACTATGTAAGCTGCTCACCGTTCAGAGTACCGGTAGCAAGACTTGCAGCAGCTCAGGCAGCTATAGCAGACAAGTAAGATAAAGAATTAATAACACTTTAATAGGGCAGGTGCATGATTATCATGCACCTGCTTTTAGTAAAAATGGAGGTCAGTTTTAAAATGCGTAAAAAGATATCACTTATACTCGTGACAGCAATGACAGCAGCTATGTTGCTTACAGGCTGCGGAGACAGCAAGACAAGTGACACCTCTGCGAAGAAGGAAACCACGGAGGAAGTAAAGAAGGACGACAGCAAGGACAGCAAGAAGAAGGACGACAAGAAGACAGAGGAGAAAAAAGAGAGTAAGGATACGAAAGAAACCGAAGAAAGTACCGAGGGTAAAGAGGAAGACAATACCGAAGAAAAGACAGAGAAAAAAACAGAAGGTGATACGGAAGCTAACGACGGAACCGAGGAGATTCCTTCCGGTATCGATCCTGAGAATATATATGGAGGAGTATGGGCACAGAGTGCTATCGTAGACGGACTGGATTATCTGGCTGAAAGTCAGGGACTGTCGAACATGAAGTCCGTGTCTCTTGAAAAGAGTTCATACGACGGCGAAGATCACTGGCTTGTCGGTTTTCAGGATTTAGATGACAGTAAGGGTGATGTCTACTATGTCTATGTAAACGAGGACGGCTGCAAGTATGGAGGAAGTGAGTCCGGCGCTATAGCTGTCGTCGGAGGAGATGATATGCAGGCCTACGAGGACGGTCAGGATAGATACGGCGGCATGACAGCGCTTGAGGCAGAGGATATCCTCCTCCAGAATCTCGGAGGCGGAGAGATTGTATCGGCTGAGCAGGCATATTTAAGAAATCAGGAGAAGTGGTATATAGGCGTAAAGCCTGCAGACGGCGGTGACATATCTTACTATTATGTGGACAGCAATGAGATCGTACCCCAGAGTTGATCGGAATCAATTTGATTTGCCATTACATATTATACGAGGAAGGATTAGAAGTTGAGCGTAGTAAAGAAAATATTTGGTCAGATAGAGATGAAGTGGTGGAAGGTTATAGCCTTTGCTGTGGTCATGGGTGTATATACAGGCGTTATAGCCCTGCTTGTATCGCCTTCATCATGGTATCACGATATCGCCGTGACCGAAGAAAGATGGATACTTCCTGCCGTATTTGTTATAGTCAACTGTAAGAAGCCGCTGGAAGCCGCACTTAAAACCTTTGTATTCTTCATTATCTCGCAGCCGCTTGTGTATCTCGTTCAGGTGCCTTTTGCGGAAATGGGATGGAAGCTTTTTGGGTATTACAGATACTGGTTTATGATCACCCTGCTTACCTTCCCGGGAGGATTCATCGCATGGTATATAAAAAAGGGTAATATCCTGTCTGCAATCATACTTTCGGTTGCACTTTTTCTGCTGACATTTCCCGGAATAGCTTACGTAAAAAACTGTATAGACGGTGATATCGGCAACAATATAGGCGGAGCCATTTACTGCTTCGGTGTTGTGCTTCTCTTTGTTTTTGCAATCTTAAGAGACTTAAAGACAAGGCTTGTAGCAGGGGCGATGACGGTAGTATTCGGGGTAGGACTGGCTATTTATTTACACATGGATCACTCACCGGTTCTTAGGGTAAACGGGGCTTTTGATACTGAAAAGTATGCTGTCACATCCGAATGGACAGTTAAGTCCTCGGACCCGGAGGTGATAGACGCTGAAATTACCAAAGATCTGTCAGGTAACCCTGATATAGTATTTCAGATTTATAAAAACGGCGAGGTACGGCTTGAGCTTGAAGGACCCGAAGGTCAAGCCTATTCCTTTAGGGTAAGCTATGATAAACAGGGAGACCCAGATTTTGTGATAGAGGAAAATGAGTAGCTGTAAATTGTTTTTTCTATGCATTTTGTGTGACTTTATCCGTGATATAATCCGTATTGTTTGAGAAGGATGGCTATGGAATATAAACTTTTTGATGCAAATGACAAAGACATACCGGAGGGAGCTGAACCAGACCTGATTTACTTCGGGGAATTTGAAGATGGAGCATGCAAGGCTTATGCAGCTTTTAAAAGGTCAGAGGATGACCCTGAGGAAGTGAGCTATCTGGGAAGTTCAGTCACCGGAAAAGAAGAGCAGGATCTCCTGGCGGAGGCAGAGGAGTTTTTGAGTGATATGGGTATAAGATATGTCCGTATTACCATGGTTGGAACTCTTGAAGAGGTTGCGCCCGAGTATTACCGTCTGAAATACGACGGATATACACCTATCTCACTTAACGAGAGGATATACGACGAAGAAAAAGGCGCTTATGTGCAGGAGTGGATAAAATCATTGGATTGAGTAAAGGAGAAAGAACGGGATGGATAGTAATCTTCAAAAGCAGGATATCAAAAAAACATTTACTTTTGACACTCAGAAAAAGACTGATCTTTATGACAGCGTGTTCGGAAAAAGTCTTTACACAGTGGATAAGCAGGAAGAGATTCAAAAGAAAGACTACAAAGAACAGATCAATGAGCTCAAAGAGCGGGAAAAGCTTATGGGCAGAAACTCTGTCTCTGAAGCAAGAGAGGAACAGAAGAAAACCGGTCGCGGCATGGTTTTGGAGCGTGTGAACGAGTTCAAGGAAGCTGACAGAAAGAAAATGACCGATATGGAAGGAACCGAGAGCAGTACAAAGTTCTTTGAGAATCTTGAGGAGGAGGAGCAGGAGTTCAAGAATAAGCTTTCTGCCTTTGACGCGAAAGAGCTGCTGAAGAAAGCAAAGTATCTCGTGAAAGGAAAGAAGGCAAAGAGGACTAAGCACTCGCCCGGGATGCAGGCTGTTCTTGACCGTTTTGACGAACTGCAGCAGGTTCTTTCGTGGAAGGTTGCCGAAACGGATGATCTGTATGATGCTCAGGTAAACAGCATAACATCTATATTGAGGAGAGCGTCTCTTGCCTGCTCGGAATACATTGGAACCCATAATTCAAGCCGTGCTGAGGGTATAGTTCGCAAGGAGCTTGTATCGCTCATGTATGATCAGGTCTCCAAGGAATCTGTTATGTTCGAAAAGAGAGCCGGAGACTTTAAGAAAAACAGGCATAAAGCAGGAAAAACCTCATGGCTTGATGTGTTTGCCACTATCAGAAGAGAAAGGATAATTGCCGGAAACGGGGTCAAGATAACAAGAGGAGGAGCAGGAACCTCAGATCTGTTCATAGTAGAAAAGAATGGAGTTAAAAGTTACCTGAAGAAGGAAGAAAAGGTCGTTTCATTTTCCGGTGCCGATATTTTCGGAGCCTACAGCGAGGATCTTACAGCAAAGAAAAAACTGTACAGCGAAAGGACCAGTGAGTCTTTAAAGGATGTCCCCAAAGAGGTACTTGATGAGAAGCTTAAGGTGATCTCGCTGGAGAAAGATACACTTTTCAAGCCCTTTGTCAGTGCTTTAAAAAAATGTGCGCCAACCAATTCGACAAGCATGCTCGGCAATCCGATGTCCTATGAAAATGCTCATGATCTGCTGAAACACCTGAAGACTATGACGAGAAGTGAGCAGAGCTTTATGAACAGAATGCTGGAAGCGCCCTATAAAGCTACCGTTTTCGGCAGGATACTAAAGAAGGCTGACGACGATATAACAGAGGCTGAAAAGACAGGTAACAAGGCTCTTGAGAACGAAGCCAGGCTGATAGTCAAAACCGCTTATAAAATGGCAGAAAACCTTTTTAAAGCGATGAACAGCTCGAGCATAGCAACAAATGCAATAAAAATAGAACCCGGAGACAGCCTGTCGAAGAGAAATGTGGCAACGACAAGACTTGCCGAATTCCTCGGGATAGGCAACCTTGTTGCAAAATCCGAGATGAAGGATGTGGTCATAGACGGCGAGGAACACAGATGCATAGAGATGGAGGATGCAGGTAATAATACGATAAACTCATACCTCAAGATGGAAAGCAACCACAAGGTTGATAGTGAGGTTGAAGTTGAGAGGAAAGAAGGAAAGACATTTATGTATTCCGAGGACTGCCTGAGAGATCTGTGCTCACTTCAGGTCTTGGACGTGCTCTGTTTCCAGACAGACAGGCATGCCGGCAACTATACCGTAGAGGCAACAATGGGTGATGGTAAGGTTGTCGTCAATAAGATAAAAGGTATAGATAATGATATGTGCTTTGGAAGCGTTGATTATAAGACTTTAAAGAAGAAAAACCGCATGCGCCTAAAATCCATAGAGGACGGTAAAGGCAATATGACTATGCCTGCTATGGATAAAAATCTTGCGATGAAGATACTTTCCGTAACGCCGGAGATGCTCGATTATCTCATGGCGGATATTCTGAACAAAACAGACAGGGATGCGTTAAAGGACAGATTCAAGGGAGTTCAGAATGTCATAAAGAAGAGGCTTGCCTTTGAGAGAGAGCAAAAAAGAAAGAATAAGAAATTTGTCTCAAAATTCATCTCGGATCAGGCCGGCTGGGGGAAAGTAAGAGACAGGATTCATACACTTGCAAAGGATGAAAGAGGAAGGAGACAGATAACATCGACAAGTTATATAAGTACTTCATATGTCGGAAATAAGGTTCAGATGGTAAAGGACGGAAAAGGAAATCCACAGTTAGCGGCAATATATGACGACAAATGATATAAAAGATAAAAGGATTTACTCAATTATAATTCAGGAGGCTTGAAAAAAGTGACATTCAGTTCGGTGACATTCTTATTCATGTTTTTGCCGGTTACTTTCATACTGTACGCTTTATTCAGGAATATACACATCAGAAATGCTATACTTGTTGCGGCAAGTATAGCTTTCTATGCGTACGGTGAACCGGTAGCGGTTATGATCATGCTCATATCCATAGTGTTAAACTATGTGTTCGGAAGACTTGCGGCAGGAAAAAAGCATGATAAAGCGGCAGTATTTTTTGCTGTACTTTTAAACATAGGTCTGCTTATAGCATATAAGTATACAGGCTTTTTTGTTCAGATATTCAATGACATCACCGGGCTTTTGATACCGGTTCCCCAGATCAGGCTGCCTATAGGTATCTCATTTTTTACCTTCCAGGGCTTAAGCTATGTGATAGATGTGTACAGAAACAAGGAGTATGTTCAGAAGAATCCATTCTCCGTGCTTCTTTATATATCCTTCTTCCCGCAGCTTATAGCCGGTCCTATAGTCAGATATGAGGATATAGCCGCGCAGCTTCAGGAAAGAGAATTCTCAGCCGACAGGGTGAGCAGAGGTCTTATAAGATTTATATTCGGACTTGGGAAAAAGGTGCTTATTGCAAACCAGATGGGTTTTGTGGCGGATACGGTCTTTAGCTTTGCTCCGGCGGAAGTGGGCATAGGTGCGGCTTGGCTTGGTGCTGTCTGCTACACATTGCAGATATTCTTTGACTTCTCGGGATACAGTGACATGGCTATCGGTCTTGGCTGTGTCTTCGGCTTTGATTTCAGGGAAAACTTTGATTATCCCTTTATCTCGGGAACTATACAGGAATTCTGGAGAAGATGGCACATATCGCTTTCCACCTGGTTTAAGGAATATGTATACATCCCCCTCGGCGGCAACAGGAAGGGTAAGACAAGGACTGTTATAAACAAGCTTGTCGTGTTCTTTTTAACCGGCTTTTGGCACGGTGCGAACTTTACCTTTATCGTGTGGGGCATGTGGCACGGGCTTATGCAGATGCTTGAGACATATCAGATAATCCCCACGAAGAAGAAGTGGTTTAAAGGTATAGGGCATGTGTATACCATGCTGGTTGTCATCCTCGGCTTTGTCATCTTCCGTGCGGATACACTGTCGCAGGGACTTGGCATTATCGCGGATATGTTCAACGGAAATGCAGGCAGTGCTGCCGTAAATGCACAGATATTTGCCTGCACTAATCTGCTCTTTATAATAGCTGCTGTATTTGCGATTATTCTTTCGACACCTGTGTTCAGACTGATCAAGGAGAAGGTAAGCGCCACGAAGTTTGCTGCTGCGGGAAGCTATATAGCTTACGCGGGTTCGCTTCTTATCTTCGCGCTGTCAATCCTGTCACTTGTGTCGAGCAAGTATAATCCGTTTATCTATTTCAGGTTCTAAGGGGGGGAAGATATGAAGAAAACATTCAAGATCATTTACATAATCATATTCTTTGTTATCTGCGCAGCTCCTCTTTGCCTTATGCCTGTGGCACCTGACAACGGAGAGATTGAAAAGAGGGAATTGACCAAATTCCCGGCTTACATGGCAGAAGGCAGACTGAATGTGGATTTTTCGAATCAGTTTGAGTCCTGGCTCAATGACCGCATACCATACAGGGCGGAGCTTCTTGCTGCTTCAAACACGATAAAGTCCGAGCTGCTTCACGCGCCATCATCAAATGTGATCGTCGGCAAGGATGGCTGGCTCTTTTACGAGACGGAGAGTGCCGACTACATGGATACGAATGCCATGACGGATGACCAGATCAGGGCAGCGGCGGTTACGCTTTCGCTTATAGAGGAGAATATCGAGGATAGAGGAGGACATTTTCTCTTTGTTCCCATGCCCAACAAGGCGAGCGTATATGATGAATACATGCCATCCTGCTACAGGAAGGCAGAGAGCAATAACCTCACGAGGCTCACAAATGAGCTTAAAAACTACAATGTGAAGTTTGCCGACATGAAGGAGCTCTTAAGGGAGCACAAGGCAGAGGGGCTTTATCACAGAAGAGACTCTCACTGGAACTATAAGGGAGCTCTGCTTGGATACTATACCATAACCAATATGCTCAAAGGCAGCTGTAAGGATTACTCATCCGCAGCGGTTACCCAAACAAAGGACTGGAGAGCAGACCTTGACAAGCTGCTTTATCCGGCGGGCGGATATATGGACTACCAGTATTATTATGATATCAAATATGACAATTTCATGTTCACCTCTCCTGCGGGAGTAAGGGACACAAAGGAGCAGCTACTTAACTTCATGAGCGATAAGGAGCAGGGTGACGATTACTTCGTAACCATAAACAGGGACATAAAGGACGGAAGCTCGCTTTACATGGTGCGTGATTCATTCGGAAGAGCACTGCTTCCGTTTATGATTGATAACTACGAGAACGCAGCCTTCAAGAGAACCGACTGCCCGGATGTAAACTCCATAAAGGATGGCACGGATCTCTGCTACGAGATTGTTGAGAGAAACCTCTCAAGGATAGTTCAGACAGCGCCCTTTATGTACGCACCTGTCCGTGCTGCCGCACCCGATGCCGCAACCAGCGGCGGTTCATGTACCGCAATCTGTAAGAAAGAGGGCTACGGCGTAAGGATATACGGTGAATTCGCATACGATACCGACATGGGTGACAGCCGCGTATACCTAGAAATCGAGAACAGCGAGGGCATGCGTACCTTCGAGGCATTCCCAATCTACGAGACCAAACTTATGAACAGTGTCGACGGCACCGATAAAAACACAGATACTGAGACCAATAAAAAAGGCTTCTCAGCCATTATATCAACAGAAGAGGAACTCTCAGGTGAGTACGCATTACGCGTCATCGTCGGCGGCAAAGTATACGACGCCGGAAAAATAACCGTACAATAAATATAAAAATTAAGCGACATATTTAGTATTTGGCCCGTCTGCCTGGGATGGTTTTTCAGGTGTCTGTGAAAGGACACCTGAGAAAACCATCCTGGCGCGACGGGTTGAAGGGTATTGGTCGCTTGATTTTTCTGCATTAAATATATTGAATGCATTTAATGTATTATTAAGGAGGAGAAGGATGAAACTAAAGAAGAAACTAAAGAAGAAACTGTTAATTACATCTGTTGCCCTATGTCTGTCTGCTTTCTTCGGTGCCCCGAATTTTGAGGCGCACGCTCAGGAGGATACCGTAACGGACGTGGATACCACCGTCACCTATGTTAACGGTGCGACTGACACGGTAGACAGTGTCGTCTACGCCGAAGGCTTAGAGGCGATAAACATGAGCGGATCTGTCGAAAGCTATGAGATAAGCATCGATAACGAGCCGGTGCTTTTGGTAGAGACCGTGAATGTGCAAAGCAACGGAGATAGGGATATCAAAGGACTGAACGGTTATTATGCCGTTACGTTTGACATACCGGGCACCACAAAGGAGTGCTATTTAACAGGACTTACCGCAGCGGCTGTCGATGATATTTGTGACAGGATTATAGCGAATAATGGGGATAATGTTTCGTTCTCTTCACTTGATATAATCGATGCCGAAAAGAAGTATGATTTATCGGGCGGTGACAATCTTCTCTGTTGGGCAGCATCGGCTTCCAATATGCTTCATTATTCGGGCTGGGGTGCTGCTGCCGGCTTTTCCTCGGAAGATGAGATATTTGATCTGTTCGCTGAACACTTTGTAGATGATGGCTTTTTTACAATCTATGGTATAAGCTGGTTTATGACCGGAACCACGTTAAATGAAGTCGACAACCGTCAAAAATTGAAGGATTATAAGAACAGCGGAGCCTTCCTTAAAGAGTATGATTTTGGTCAGAATTGTGAATACATATATGCGAAGAACAACTGGGAAAATGTGTGGCATGATGTAGTATACTGTTTAAAGTCGGGATGTGCCGTTGGGTTAGGTGTGTTGCATTTTGAAGAAGATAAGTCAATTTCCGACGGTCATGCCTTAACACTTTGTGGCGTGATAATCGATAAATCCTTAAGTGAGGATGAAAAAGGGTATTATGACAGCATTATCGTGACTGACTCTGATAATTCAAGACCGGCAACATGGATAGATGAGAGAGCTCTCATGGATAACTCCTTTACTCTATGCAAGCTTTCTCCGTTTGAAGATATAGAATTAGACTTCGATACCTTTTCAATCAATGAAGGTGTTATTGATGAATTCACTATTCTTAAGCCTTACTCGGAGGCTGTAAAAAAAGAAACCGATGAGAAGGCCACACTTGACAGATACAATACATCGGACCTTGCAATTACCGATATTATCCCCTGCAATAATAACTATTGCTCCGGTGATAAAACTGACAAGGTGCTTGCGGGAGATATATACTTATTCCCTGTAATAAATAATTTCGGTGATGTAAAGTTTGAAGGAAGCGTACCGTATGATGTATCGCTCTATGACGCAGCCGGAAACCTGCTTCAGGAGTGGCATGAGGATAGTGAACATGAGCTGGAAACTGAATATCATGATGTAAATTACGGTTTTAAATATGATAATATCAGGCCCGGAACCTACAAGGTTAAGGCTGTAGTCAACGGGGCAAAGGATATAACGGAGGCACTCTACATAAATAACGAATTTGAAAAGGAATTCACTGTAGTAGAGAATTATGAAGATGTGGCAGCCATGGGTATAACGGCCGAAATTGATCCTGTGAACCCTGATGATCTAAGCGCGGTAAGACTTGAATATAACGGTATTATAGGTTCTGAGCTTATAGAAAACTGTAAGGATTTTAAGCTTGAGGCCTCCTACCTCGATTTTGACGGTTATTGGTCAGATTATGACGATAAGAGCTTTGTGTACCCTGAGGACATGGAGCCGGGGACTCTCCCCGAGACCTTCTTTATAAATGCCGATCGACGCTCCAAGGTATGCTTCAGACTGACCGTAAGGTATAACAATAAAATAAAGGTTTGTTTTGAGACACCTGAATATGATGTAAAGAGCTATGCTTTTAATGTCGTTTTTGCCGATGGTTACCCTAATGATGCAATAGAGATAAGCCCGGATGCAAAGAGTGTGGACGAGAACCTGAGCTTTCATATGATTAATCCGAGCAAAGAGGATATGGTGATTACTTATCGGATAGTTGCCGTACCTGAGCTCGAGGGAGATGAGATTGAGCTTAAAGGTCCGCAGACTGTAGCCTTAAAGAGCGGTGAGCAGTCCGATGAGATTTATTTCAATTCATGGGACACAATGGAAGATTTCCCGTGTTCGGTATCTATTGTACTTAAAGTAGAATACTCAGTTGCTGGAGAAAAATATACAGATGAGAACAAAATCATGGCGTTCTTAATAAAGGAAAAGGCTTCACCTGTTGTTACAACTGCCGAAGATATAGTTGACGCCTTTGATGGTCTTACAAGTATTCGTGAGGCGCTTGAATATGCAAAGACAAATCCGGGAAGTAAGATAACCTTCGCTGACGGTGTGGATGAAATTACGCTTCAAGAGCCTTTAAAGGTAGACGGTAGGATTACCATAGACGGTACTCATATAAATGCTGACGGCAAAGAGAGTTTTGTGTCACTGTCCGGTGGAAATAAAACTCAGTGCTTTGTGATTGATAAGACCGGAGAACTCAATATAAACAATATGAGTTTAGTTTACGGTAACAGTGATACCAACGGTGGCGCCATCCTCGTTAACGGTGGAACGCTTATTATGAACAAATGCCTTTTTGCACTATGCAAGACCAAGTATCGCGGAGGAGCAGTCTATGCCGACGGTGCAAAGGTCATGATTAAGAATACATCATTTTTCAACTGTCAGGCAGCATCCGGAGGGGCTATATGCACAAATAATAAAGCTGATGTAGAATTACTTAACTGTTCATTCCAGAAGAATTCATCCGGTTACGGTGTCATCTATAATAATTCAAGCAGAATTAACGTTATTAACAGTACGGTTGTAGCATTGGGTGATCAGAGGATTAGTTACTATAACTTTGTAATTATGGGAGGAACCAATACGAATGTTATAAATTCTATAATTGTGGATGACTGGTTAAGCTGCGTATGCGGTCCTATAAATGTAATTGCTTCTCTTGTTACAGGTGAGGGAACAGGCACCGCAATGTTTGATAGTCTCTGCAGGAGGGTTGAATGTATATCTGACATAAGTATTCCGGATTATTACTACGGAGTAGAAACTTTCTCTTCGGATGACAGCCCGGTCCTTCTTCCTCTCATGAATAATACAGCAAATGAAGGTTATCTCTTAAGTGTATCGGGCGGGGAGATAATCGTATCCGGAAACGGCGCCGATTATGTAAGAACCGGCATTAAGACTTCGTTTACGAACGAGGATTTTGAGACGGATATAGCCGGTTACAAAAGAATTCCGTGCTTTGGCTGCTATACACTCACAAGAATATATCTTGATGAGCTTGAAGTGACAGGCATAGAGCCTCAGATTTACACAGGCAAGGCCATAGAGCCGGCAATCGTTATAAAGGATGGCGATTATACACTTAAGCCTGGAACCGATTATGAGGTAAGCTACGAGAACAACGTAAAGGCCGGAACAGCTACTGTGACTATAACCGGAATGGGATTATACACCGGCAGCGTTACGCTTTCCTTTAACATAGTAAATGCATCGGTAAGCTACAGGGCCTATGTACAGAAGAAGAACTGGATGAAATGGGTTAAGGACGGCGTGCTTGCGGGCACGACGGACAACCTTAGGATGGAGACGATACAGCTCAAGCTTAACGGCGCCAAGAGCGTACAGGGCGGTATCAAGTACAGGGCTTATGTTCAAAAGCTCGGCTGGACCTTCTGGGCCGACACGGCAATCGCAGATTCCTACGCAGGCACCAAGGGTAAGTCGCTTCGAATAGAGGCTGTACAGATCAAGCCCTACGGTGAGCTTGCCAATATGTATGACGTGTACTACAAGGTTTACACAGACAAGTACAAGTGGCTTGACTGGACAAAGAACGGAAAGAGCGCAGGCACATCCGGCCTTGCCTACAAGCTCCGCGGCTTTGAGGTAAAACTCGTTGAAAAGGGCGCGGCAGCCCCCGGCAAGACCACGAAGCCTTACGCAACTAATAAGAATCCATAAAAAAACAAGCGGCAGGAATTTTCTGGCTCGAGCTTCGCATAAGTTCGAACTAAGCTCGCAAGCTCGCTAAGGTCTCTCTTATCCCGCTACTAAAAAAATCAGAGTGCTTTGTGATGCACTCTGATTTTTTTCCGCTCGCGGCGAGAATAATATTTGATTCTTTGAAGCCGCTTGTTTTTTTATGTTCTACTCTTCTCCGGTTTCTGCGATTTTCTTTGCGTTTTCCTCCTGTATCTCGGGGAAGTGAGAGAGGATAGGCTTTACATCCGTCTTACCCTTGATACGGCGCTGTACATAGTTTCTTGTGAGCTTTATTACAAGAGGCGCGAGAGCGAGCACACCGATAAGGTTCGGTATCATCATCATGCCGTTGAAGGTATCAGAGATATCCCATGCGATTGATGATGTAAGAAGCGCGCCGCCCATGATGGCGAGTACAAAAATTACTTTATAAATTTTGGTTACTACCGGCGCAGCCTTTCCTGAGAGATACTCCACAGCCTTGGTTCCGTAGTGGGACCAGCCGAGTACTGTAGTAAAGGCGAAGAGAAGTATCGCAAGTGCTATAAAGTACTTTCCGAAGTGGAAGTCGCCTACGCTGAATACAGTGTTGAAGGATTCGGCAACAAGTGTAGAGTCTGATACGCCTTCGGGAAGAAGTCCTGTGTCAAGGTCGATAACTCCCGAGGTAAGTACAGTGAGAGCTGTCATGGTACATACTACTATGGTATCCGCGAATACCTCGAAGATACCCCAGAGGCCTTGCTTTACAGGCTCAACTACATTTGAGTTTGAGTGTACCATAACCGATGAACCAAGACCTGCCTCGTTAGAGAATACTCCGCGCTTACAGCCCTGGGTTATTATAGTCTTGAAGGCTACGCCTGTTGCGCCGCCCCATGCAGCCTCCTTTGTAAAGGCCATGGAGAAGATGGCACCGAAGGCATCACCGATGCGTGTGATATTTCCAAAGATAATCACAAGTGATCCGATTACATAGAGGATAACCATGGTGGGGATAATCTTCTCGGCTACGCTTGCTATTCTCTGAAGTCCTCCGATGACTACAACGCCCACGAGGAGCATAATTACAAGCCCTACGATAAGCATATAAAGTGTTACATCTGTTCCGCCCGAAGTGTAGAGCACCACATCCGAGAGGGCATTAACCTTAAAGGAGTTGGTAAAGTTAAGCACAATCTTGTTGACCTGTCCCATATTACCGATTCCGAAGGATGCGAGAACGGCGCAGATTGCAAAGATGATGGCAAGAGCCTTGCCCACATGCTTCATGCCCTTGTAACCTCCGAGTCCGTCCTGAAGATAGTACATGGCGCCTCCGGACCACTCACCCTGCATATTCTTTCTTCTGAAGTAGATACCGAGGATATTCTCGGAGTAGTTGGTCATCATCCCGAAGAACGCTGCCATCCACATCCAGAATACGGCACCGGGGCCG
Organism: Lachnospiraceae bacterium; assembly: GCA_017525525.1. Taxonomy (GTDB): domain Bacteria; phylum Bacillota; class Clostridia; order Lachnospirales; family Lachnospiraceae; genus Coprococcus_C. The sequence goes on from JAFXSQ010000017.1 coordinate 16,139, forward strand.
CCTGTCACGATAGCAGCCGATACACCGGCGATATTTCCGACACCGACTGTAGCCGCAAGAGCGGTACAAAGTGCCTGGAACTGTGAGATTGAAGCCTTCTCGCCTGTGTGAGCCTTAACCTTTCCGTCAAAGAGGCTTCCGATGGTTTTCTTGAACCAGTGGCCTATGTGTGTTACCTGAAAGAAGCCGGTGATTACCGTAAGGATGATGCCGACCGCAATCAGAAGCCACACGCCAAACTTGGTCCAGACAAAGGTGTTGACAACGTCATTGACCTCTGTCAGGTTGTCTAAAAAGCTTTCCATTTTAATGTCTCCCTTTCTTAAAAAATTGCACAAAAGCCCTTCTATATTATTATAAAATGAGACTGATGTCAAATTTTAGTTAATTGTTCTTAAATATAAGTCGTATGTTTAACTATTGATATAATGCTCTTACACAAAAAATCAAATAAACACATAATCTATATTTGGTTACTATTCACAGTTATCAAAAAGCAAGTGTATGTTCGTTGTGCTTGCACATAAGAACCAACACTTGCTTTTTTGATAATACTGCGAAGCAGTAACTTCGCGCATACCCATGACCATAAGCGGCGCAGCCGCGACGGACGCGCAGCGGACGGGTCGTGGGTTACGCGGCTGTGAATAGTAACTATATTTGACATAATGAATATATCATACTTTCTTGTTTAGTAATGATATGTTATAATACGTGTTACTGTGTCTTGTACTGATGAATAGAGGGGCAGGACAATGTAAAGTGATACATAAAAAGGTTCTTCGGGCTAAAGAGGAGGTGTTGCGTCATTTGCGTTTCTCCTCTCAGAATGACACCTGAATGTTATATCTAACGCGTAGCGAAGGATCTTGAACTGAAGGGAGGATTTGTTTTGGAAAAAATCTTTAAACTATCGGAAAACGGCACGAATGTGCGCACGGAGCTTGTGGCAGGGTTTACCACATTTATGACCATGGCCTACATCATTGCATTAAACCCGAATCTGCTGACAGGATTCGATGTGGGCAGTCCGCTTTGGAATGCGGTTTTTCTTGCGACATGTATCGCTTCCGCAATCGGTATGTTCAGTATGGCCTTTATAGCAAATAAGCCTTTTGCCATGGCGCCCGGAATGGGACTTAACAGCTTCTTTGCGCTTGTTGCCGGCAATATCTCTTCTATGCTTGGCGTCTCTTACTTAGCGGGCTTTAGGGCCGCACTCTGTATTGTTTTGATTGAGGGTATCGTTTTTGTCATTCTCACGGTCTTTCGTATCCGCGAAAAGATCGTAAATGCCATTCCTGTCGGAGTTCGTCTGGGTATTTCTCCCGCAATCGGTCTTATGCTCATGAATATCGGTCTTGGTTCCAACGTGGGGATCTATGCCGAGGGAAACGGATACAGTACTCCGTTCTATGTAATGCGAGACTTCTTCGGTGCGTTGACACCCAGTGTCTTAAAGGACAGTATGGGAGCCGAATACAACGAGATGGCTCTGACCGTGGTTAATATGTTCATAGGTTTGTTTATTATAATCATTCTTGCCCATAAAGGTAAAAAAGCTGCCGTTTTGATCGGTATGCTCGCAACGTCTGTTATCGACTGGATCGGTCAGGCGGTTCTTCTTCATGTTAATCCCTTTGCGTCCCTGAAGAATGCAGCATGGCTTCCGCCTTTTTCAGATCTTGCGGAAATGACACTTTTTAAATTTGATTTTAAAACCTTTTTTGATATAGGCTTCTTTACGGCACTGACATTGATTATAACCTTCTGTATCATCGATATGTTCGATACCATCGGTACACTGGTGGGTACTGCTTCTAGGGCAGGCATGGTTGATGATAAGGGCAATATGCCGCAGATGAAGGAAGCTCTTTTATCAGATGCAATAGGCACTGTTACAGGCGCCTGCACAGGTACCTCTACCGTAACCACCTTCGTGGAGTCTGCTTCGGGCGTAGAGGCCGGCGGACGCACGGGCTTGACCGCTTTAACAACAGGACTTTTGTTCCTGGCATGCATCTTCATCGCGCCGCTTGCGGGCGTTATCCCGGCGTGCGCAACTTCATCAGCGCTCATCTATGTAGGTATTATCATGTTGAGCGGATTAAAGAATATAAACTTTGATAAGATAGAGGAGCTGGTTCCGGTTGCAATCATGCTCATTGCGATGCCGATTTCAAGTTCTATCGGACATGCCATAGGTTTAGGACTGATTTCCTACACCGTAATCTGTGTATTTACCCATAAGGAAAAAGAAGTGCCGTGGCTGACATACGTGATTTCGGCGCTGTTTATAGTGAAATTCTTCTTTATTGCATAAGTGTTGAGAGAGTTTCTCAAGAAGAAAAATGTGTTGTCTTTTACTATATCTTGTGCTAAACTCTATTAGATTGTGTAGATATGGGAAAGAGTAACATTTGACATTATAATTCTTTAATACGGGGTGCGGAAAATGGGCTTTCAGGATTTTTGGTATGGCTTTAAAAGAAAAGTAAAAAGAGGCTATAAGAAGGTAAAGAGATTTGTGAAAAGATATATAAGGTTTTTGGTTCGTCATACCAAGGCTAAAGATTACAGCGTGCTTTTTTATACGATTATGGCTTTTATTCTGCTCATAGTGTTTATTCTGCTTATGGGGCGGGCGTTCAAGTCAATCGGCAATAAGATTGAAGAGAAGAGAGCGGCCAAGACCGAGACAACGACAGAGGAGACGACGGAGCGAATTACAACCACGGAGGATCCGGCCGTTACGGCGCATAAAAAGCTGGTCGAAGAAGCAAAGAAGATCTACGAGAAGGACAAGGATTATCTCGTGCTCGTAAATAAGGAAAATGAGATTCCTAAGGATTATACTTTTGAGAAACACACACTTAACTGCGGTGAGATCATAGACGAGCGTATATATGATGATTTTGATGCCATGATGGGCGATCTTAACAGCGCCGGCCATGATTATGAGATCTTATCCTGCTACAGAAGCAAGGAGGATCAGGAGAACGCATTTATTGTTCAGGTTCAGAAGTATATAGACGACGGTATGTCGGACGAGGATGCAAGGAAGAAGACTAAGGAGACTATTATGGAGCCCGGCTTCTCCGAGCATGAAACCGGTCTTGCGGCTGACCTTACAGGCGAGGAACAGGGAACCTCGGATGATTTTGATGATAAGAATGAAACTATAGTATGGCTTCATAAGAATTGTGTGAAGTACGGGTTTATTTTAAGATATCCCAAGGATAAGGAAAGTATAACGGGTATTAATTACGAGGCATGGCACTTCAGATATGTCGGTAAGGATGCTGCGAAGTTTATGTCTGAGAACGATCTGACATTAGAAGAGTTCCATACATTATTGAAATAACATCAAAACAAGATACCCTTAAGCAGGAGTAATTATGTCACAGACAGACATCAAAAATAGCAGAAGTAAAAGATCACAGAACGCAAGAAGGAGGAGAAACCGGCTTCTTACGATTAACCTGATCGTTTACTGTCTGCTTATTTTTGTTTTTCTTATAGCCATAAAGAATGTTAAAAGCGACAAGAAGGCCTTAAGGAACGAAGGAGTTACTTTATATCAGCAGGGCGACTATAAGGCGGCGGCTTCCAAATTCGAGGAGGCTTTGGCAGAAAAGCAGTGGTTTGCCTCAAAGCTAAACGCCGATATCTGTCTGTATCGCGCCGACAGCCTGGCAAAGATTGAGGATTATGCCGGCGCTTCAAGGGCTTACAGGGATGCGCTCGATTACAAATACGGAAGCTTTATGAAGAAGAGCAGGCTTGAGGAGCTTATCGAGATCAATGATGCTCTGTTTCAGTTTTCGTGCGCGGAGTACAATACCTGCTTCGATGCATTTGTCAAAGCGGTGGATGAAGGCTACACAGAGCTCGCGATATTTGCCGCTCTTTGCTGCGACAAAAAGGGCGACCTTGAGAACATGAAGAAATACATGGATATGTATATAGAGAAATACGGCTATACCTCATATCTTTATTACCAGACCGCTGTCTACTACACCAAAAATGACAATATCGAGGCTGCGGTTCCGTATATAGACAACGGTCTTGCCTTAAGTGATGACAGCCACAGGATGCAGCTTGAGTACCTGAAGATTGCGGCATTAAGGAATAACAGGGATTTCAAGGATGCATATAAGCTTGCAAAAGAGTACGTGGCAAAATACCCGGAGGATGAAGAGGGCAGGCGCATGTATGAGTACTTAGACACCAGAGTCAACGTCGACCCCGCCCCGTTAAACAACATATACGACCTCTATTATAGTGAGGATTTCCAGAGTGTATATGATGACGAGAACGATAATAAAGCTAACGAAGTGTCGGATGATGCGGGATACGAGAGCGATTATGAAGAAGACTATGACGATGAATACTACGAAGAAGAGTATTATGATGACGAGTATTACGAAGAAGAATAGATAAGTATGAAGCTGCCAGAAAAATTCGAACAGAATATGAGAGGTTTGCTCGGCACAGGCTATAATATTTATTATTCTGCGTTAAATGAGCCGGCGCATAAGGGTTTAAGGGTAAATACCTTAAAGCTTGACACAGATGAATTTTTGAGAATATCACCATTTAGCTTAACGCCCGTTCCCTGGGCCGGGAACGGTTTTTATTTTCAGGATGAACGTCCGGCGACACACCCCTTCTACCAGGCGGGGCTTTACTATATTCAGGAGTCCTCTGCCATGATAAGCGCAGCAAGCTTTCCCGTAGAAGAGGGGGACAGGGTGCTCGATTTGTGCGCGGCGCCCGGGGGCAAATCAACCGAGCTTGCCGCCAAGCTTAAAGGCACCGGAGTTCTTGTGTCAAATGACATCTCGGCATCAAGGACGAAGGCGCTTTTGAAAAACCTTGAGGTGTTCGGCGCAAAGAATACCATAATAACCAACGAACCGGTTCACAGGCTCGCGGAAAGATTTCCCGGTTATTTTGACAAGATAGTTGTGGATGCGCCTTGCTCGGGCGAAGGAATGTTCAGGAAAAGCGAGGATTTATGCGCTGCATGGAGTGAAAGCAGCAATGCCGACTGTTCGAAGCTTCAAAGGGAGATATTGAAATATGCGATTTTGATGCTTAAGCCCGGAGGGATGATGCTATATTCTACCTGTACATTTTCCCCTGAGGAGAACGAGAAATCGATTGAATGGCTGCTTTCTTTGGACAGTGACCTTGAGATAATTGAAATCAAAAAGTACGAGGGCTTCGACGGCGGCCACCCCGAATGGGGCGATACCGGGAACGAGGAGCTTAAAAAAGCAGTAAGAATATGGCCCCACAAGGTAAAGGGCGAGGGGCATTTCGCCTGCCTTTTGAAAAAGAAGGGTGAGACAGGGGAGAACTTTGCGGGAGACTATCATGTGAAGCGCGCTAAGCTTCCGGTTGAGGTTAAGGAGTTTTTGTCTCATGTGGATATGGACTTAAATGAGGCAAGGATTGAGTGTGCAGGTGATAAGGTTTATTACATACCGGAGAGCTTTCCGGAGATTACGGGACTAAAGATTGTAAGGTGCGGACTTTTGCTCGGTGAGAAAAAGAAGAATCGTTTTGAGCCTTCTCAGGCTCTTGCGATGGCCTTGAAGTCAGGACAGTATGACAATGTGGTCGATTTTGACGAGAGTGACGAGAGGGTTGCCAGATACCTTAAAGGCGAAACCATAGAGGTGGATGAGCTTGGCGCTAAGGACGGAACATGTCTGGTTTCGGTTCACGGTTTTCCGCTCGGCTGGGGAAAGAATAACCGTGGCACCGTGAAGAACAAATACCTCGCCGGCTGGAGGATTGGTTCATAATGCGGGAGTTGAAGGTAAGTTCCTCGGACGAGGGGATCAGATTAAATAAATTAGTCGGACGGTATCTTGATGCGGCGCCGCAATCATTTATCTACAAGATGCTCAGAAAGAAGAATATCGTGTTGAACGATAAGAAGGCCTCGGGAGATGAAAGATTAAGCGAGGGCGACAGCGTAAAACTGTATCTGGCCGAGGATACGATAGAGGGTTTTATAAAAAAGAAGCATTGCGATGAAAAAGCTTTGAATGGAAAAGCTTCGGGTGATGCGGCAGGCTTGAAAATCCTTTTTGGGAATGACGACATCTTAGCGGTGTCAAAGCCCGAGGGCTTGCTTACGCAGAAAGCAAAGGCGGAGGACCACTCGTTAAACGATGACCTGCTTGCTTATTATGAAAAGAGCGGCAGGGTGGCAGAGCCCGGGTTTAAACCATCCGTGGCTAACCGGTTAGACAGAAATACTACAGGGATAGTCCTGTGCGGCATAAGCCCTAAAGGGAGCAGAAGGCTCTCGGCGGCTTTGAAAGACCATAGCATAGAAAAATACTATTTTACCGTATGCCGCGGAAAGCTTGACGGGAAGAAGACCGTTGAGGCATACATAGAAAGAGAAGGGCTTATCTCTACTGTAAGTGAAAAGGCATCAAATAAAGCTTTAAATCAAGCTTTAAATCAAGCGGAGCGCGTGCTTACACACCTTTATCCCCTTGATACAAACGGCAGTTACAGCCTTCTTCTTGTGAAGCTTGAAACCGGAAAGACACACCAGATTAGAGCGAGCTTAAAGAGCATAGGCATGCCGGTTGTCGGAGATGCCAAGTACGGTTCATCCAAAGAAGATATTAATCTTGCGCGTTCCTGCGGCGTAAAGCACCATCTGCTGCATGCGGGAACCGTGGTAATACCGGCAGGTGTTATCGACGATAAGGAGCATGTTATAAGCGACGGGCTGCCGATACATTTTCAAAAGCTGGCAAAGAAGCTTTCGCTTGATATAAGTAAAACGGAGACGGATAAATGGCTACATGGAATTCACGGGGCTTAAGGGGCTCGACATTAGAGGAGCTCGTGAACTTAACCAATGAGATATACAGGGAAAAGAAGCTTGCTTTGGTGCAGAAGATTCCCACACCTATTACTCCCGTGAAGATAGATAAGGAGCGCGGGCGGATATCCGAGGCGTTCTTTGAGAAGGACTCCACGGTTGATTACATAGGTGTGGTGCAGGGAGTTCCGGTGTGCTTTGATGCAAAGGAATGCGCGACGGACACCTATTCCTTAAGGAATATCCATGAGCACCAGATAGAGTTTATGCGTGAGTTTGAGGAACAGGGCGGAGTGAGCTTTGTTCTTATGATGTTTTCAGCAAGAAATGATTTTTATTACATGAGGTTTAAGGAGCTTGAAGCATATCTTGACAGGGTAAAGGAAGGGCACCCGAACAACTTAAAGTATCTCGAGCTTGATGATGACTACTTTTTAAGAGGGCTTCACGGAGCGCCTGTTCATTACCTTGAGGGACTTCAAAAAGACTTAGATGAAAGGCAGGAATAGGAATGTACGATCTGATACGAGCTGCGGCCTGTGTGCCGGATGTTAAGGTTTGCGATGTTGATTACAACTTAAGCCGCATATTGATGATGATAGACGATGCGGTAGAGGGCAAGGTGGATGTGCTGTGCTTTCCCGAGATGGCGGTTACGGGCTACACCTGCGCGGATATGTTCTTTCAGGACACTCTTCTTGATGCTTCGGACAGAGCGATAGGAGTGATAGCGAACAAAACAAGGGATTTGAGACTTGTGCTCTCGGTGGGCGCGCCCGTCAGGATAGGCGGACAGCTTTATAACGGAGCGTTTACGATATACAACGGCAGGATATGGGGCATAACCCTTAAGACTTATCTGCCGAATTACGGAGAATTCTACGAGAAGAGATGGTTTACCTCATCCGCGGATGTATTGAATGACAACATAAGCTCAATCGTATTTGCCGGAGAGGAGAATGAGTATGCGATACCTGTGGGAGCGGACCTTATCTACAACGTGGGCGGCATAAAGCTCGGTGTGGAGATATGCGAGGATTTGTTCTCTTCGTTTACGCCTTCGGTAAGGCTTGCGCAGGGCGGAGCGGAGGTTATCCTTAATCTCTCGGCAAGCAATGAGACCATAGGCAAGAAGGCCTTAAGAAGAAGACTTGTGTCCGATAAGTCCTTAGAGCTTATCGCGGCTTATGTTTATGCTTCGGCGGGCGCGGGAGAGTCCACTACGGACCTTTGCTTCTCGGGGCATGGAATCATATCTATGTGTGGTCGTGTGCTTGCGGAGAACAAGGATGTCTGCGACAATGATTATATGCTTATAACGGATGTCGATCTCGGAAGAGTGAGGGCAGACAGATTGAAGAACAAAACCTTCGGGGATTCTGCGGCATATCTTTCGCTTCCCTGCAGGGAGGTATTTATCCCAGGCAAGCTTTATGACTGCGACGGAGCATATCTGAATGTGAAGAAGCATCCCTTCGTGCCTTCTTCAAAGGACGACAGGCTTGAGCGATGCAGGGATATTTTTGCAATGCAGGTTGCGGGACTTGTAAAGAGACTTTCTGTTACGGGTCCGAAGATGGTGGTCGGCGTATCCGGAGGCATGGATTCGACGCTTACGCTTCTTGTAGCCGCAGCTGCGTTAAAGAAGATGGGACTTGAGGCTTCAAACTTGACAGGCATAACCATGCCGGCCTTCGGAACCACGGAGAGGACTAAGAATAACGCTACGCTTCTTATGGAGGCTCTCGGCTGTGACGTGCACACCATCCCAATCGGAGAAGCGTGCATGAAGCATTTTGAGGACATAGGGCATGATCCGACGGTAAAGGATATAACCTACGAGAATGTACAGGCTAGGGAACGCACGCAGGTTCTTATGGATTACGCTAACAAGACCGGCGCGATAGTTGTCGGCACCGGAGACCTGTCGGAGCTTGCGCTTGGATGGTGTACCTACAACGGTGATCAGATGAGCATGTACGGGGTAAATGCATCGATACCGAAGACGCTTGTCCGCTGGATGATTGAAACGGTAGCAGACCTTGACCTCTTCCCAGGGGCGAGCGTAATCTTAAAGGATATAACAGATACTCCGATCAGTCCGGAGCTTCTTCCGCCGGATGAGAACGGAAACATAAGTCAGAAGACGGAGGACAACATCGGTCCTTACGAACTGCATGATTTCTTTATCTATTACATGATGAGGTTCTCCTTCAGGCCGGCTAAGATATTCTACTTAGCGGCCGAGCATGCGTTCAAAGAGGACTATAGCCGTGAGGATATCTTAAAATGGATGAAGATGTTCTATAAAAGGTTCTTCACACAGCAGTTTAAGAGGAGCTGCATGCCTGACGGAGTTAAGGTCGGTACCGTGGCGCTTTCGCCGCGCGGGGATCTGAGGATGCCGTCTGATGCAGTGTCCAAATTGTGGCTGGATGAAATAAACAGGCTATAGTGACGCGGCCGTGTAATTACTGGCCCGTCTGCCTGGGGATATGTTTTCGGTCGCTTTGAAATGCTCCCTCAAACACATCCCTGGCGCGACGGGTTGAAGATTATAGCGAGGATGGCCGCTGTGTAAAGAATGTGTCATCCTGAACGAAGTGACACAGACCGTAATGCGAAGCGTTACGGTGCCGGCCTTCAATGACATAAGGAATCCACCGCAAGCGGTACCCCTTATGACGAAATGCGAGGGCTTGCGAAGCAACAGGAAGGATCTTATTAACGATAAAGAGGATAATATGGATAACAATAATATGGTTCCGCAGCAGGAACCGGACAGACAATATTACTATATGGACGAGATGAAGAAGCTCGTCCTGGAAAAGAGCCGAGAGGCTGGGCGGACACTCACGTATAATGTGACTACATTCGGGTGTCAGATGAATGCGCATGACTCCGAGAAGCTTAAGGGTATATTGGAGGCCTGCGGTTTCGAAGAGACCGGGGAAGAGGACGGCGCGGACTTTGTGCTTCTTAATACATGTACCATTAGGGAGAATGCGAACACCAGGCTGTACGGTCACTTGGGTCAGCTCAAGGCCATAAAGCGAGGAAGACCGGATATGGTGATTGCGTTGTGCGGTTGCATGATGCAGGAGCCGCATGTCATAGAGGCGATAAAAAATAAATACCGTCATGTGGATGTGGTATTCGGTACATTTAATATTTACAAACTTGCAGAGTTACTGTATAAGTATTATGTAAACAAAGAGCGCGTTATAGAGGTTTTGGAAACTCATGCGGGCGCAGTCGAGACGCTTCCTCAGAAGAGAAAGTTCGGCTTCAAGGCAGGCGTGAACATCATGTACGGCTGCAATAATTTCTGTACCTACTGCATAGTTCCTTATGTCAGAGGCCGCGAGACCAGCAGAACTCCCGAGGAGATAATGAACGAGGTAAGACTTTTAGTTAAGTCGGGCGTGAAGGAGATCATGCTTCTCGGTCAGAATGTTAACTCCTACGGAATAGCCGGAGGAGATATCGGCGGCTTTACGGGCATGAGCTTTCCCGAACTGATAAAGATGGTTGCCGAGGAACCCGGTGTTGAACGGTTGAGGTTCATGACAAGCCATCCGAAGGACCTCTCGGACGAACTTATAGAGGTTATCAGAACTCACGAGAATATATGCCGGCACATACATCTTCCGGTACAGTCCGGCTCGAATGATGTGCTTAAGAAGATGAACAGGCGCTACACAAAGGAAAGTTATCTGGCGCTTGTCGACAGGATAAGAAAAGCAGTTCCTGATATATCTCTCACGACGGATATCATAGTTGGATTCCCGGGAGAGACCGAAGAGGATTTCCTTGACACGCTTGATGTGGTTGAGCGCGTGAAGTATGACCAGGCCTTTACATTTATCTATTCCAAGAGAACAGGCACTCCGGCTGCGTCTTTTGAAGACCAGGTGGACGAGGCTGTGATCAAGGACCGTTTTGACAGACTTCTTGATAAGGTAAATACTATCGCTCACAGAGAGATGAAGCGCTTTGAAGGCAGGGTGTGCGATGTGCTTGTGGAGGAGAAGAACCGTCAGGAGGAAGGACTTGTGACGGGAAGAACCTCAGAAAATGTGACGGTACATTTTAAGGGAGACGCCTCAATTATAGGCAGTACGGTTAAGGTTTTGATGAAGGAAGCCAAGGGCTTTTACTATATGGGAGAAATCAAAGATGAGTAAGCTTTCTCCGATGATGGAGCATTACTTAGATACTAAAAAAGAATACAAGGACGCGATACTTTTCTACAGATTGGGCGACTTCTACGAGATGTTCTTTGACGACGCGCTTACGGCCTCAAAGGAGATCGAGCTTACACTTACGGGGAAGGACTGCGGTATGGAAGAAAGGGCTCCCATGTGCGGAGTCCCTTATCATGCTGCGGACACCTACATAAACAGACTTGTGGAAAAGGGCTACAAGGTTGCCATTGCTGAGCAGATGGAGGACCCTAAGCTTGCCAAGGGCTTAGTCAAAAGAGAGGTAATAAGGGTTGTTACTCCGGGAACTAATCTATCAACGGAGGCTCTTAGCGACGAGAAGAATAACTATCTTATGACGGGCTGCTACTTTAATTTCCGATACGGAATAGCGGTCTGCGACCTCTCTACCGGAGAGTTCAAATGTGTTAGCATAAGCGATGCGGGCAAGGTCTGCGATGAGATAGCCAAGCTGTCTCCGTCGGAGCTTATGTACGGGGAGAACTTCTTCGCGGCGGGACTTGACCTGGGTGATCTTCCGGATAAGCTTGGAATACTGACCGAGCAGGCACCGGCGCATTACTTTAATTTAGAGTCATGTGAAAGTGAATTAAAGAGACATTTTGCTGTAAGCAGCATAGAGGGACTCGGCATAAAGGACTATGATGAGCTCGTCCTTTCCTGCGGAGCCATGCTCAAATACCTGCATGAAACACAGAAGGACAGCTTAAAGCATATCAACACGCTGACGCTCTACAATGTAGACGAATATATGATCATCGACAGTGTAGCCATGAGGAACCTTGAGCTTGTTGAGACCATGAGGGACAAGCAAAAGAGGGGCTCGCTGCTGTCTGTCCTGGATAAAACGAAGACTGCCATGGGCGCGAGGATGCTTAAGACCTTTGTTACGCAGCCGCTGCTTAAAGCGGGTGAGATAAACAGGCGCTACGACATCATCGACGCCTTTAATTCGTCCATGATGGACCGCGATGAGGTCAGGGAGTATCTGAATACGATTTACGACCTTGAGAGACTTATGACGAGGATATCACTGCGCACGGCAAACCCGAGGGATATGCTTGCCTTTAAGACTTCGATAAAATATCTGCCGGATATAAAGAGGACTTTGAAGTCTTTTGCAAATCCAATCTTAGACGAGCTCAGCGAGCAGCTCGACGGGCTTGAGGATATACATACTCTTTTGGAGGATACCATATCCGAGGACGCGCCTATTACGGTTCATGAGGGAGGGATCTTCAAGGAAGGCTACCTGCCGGAAATCGATGAACTAAGAAATGCGAAGACCGAGTGCAAGAACTGGCTTGCGGACCTTGAGACAAAGGAACGCGAGAAGACCGGCATAAAAGGTCTTAAGATAAAGTACAATAAGGTATTTGACTATTATTTTGAAGTAACTAATTCATTTAAGAGTCTGGTGCCGGATTATTTCATCAGGAAGCAGACTCTTGTAAACGCCGAGAGATACACCACCGAGGAGCTTAACAGCCTGTCGGACAAGATACTCGGTGCCGAGGACAGGCTTCACAGTCTTGAATACGAGAAGTTCTCGCAGATAAGGGACAACGTGGGCGCTCAGCTCGGGCGTGTTAAGGCTACGGCACGTGAGATAGCTTATATAGATGCGCTTATTTCGCTTGCCTACGTGGCTTACAAGAATAATTATGTAAGGCCTGAGCTTAACGATGAAGGTGTGATAGATATAAAGAACGGCAGGCATCCCGTGGTGGAGCTTAATTTGCCCTCCGGTACCTTTGTGGAGAATGACACTTATCTTGACTGCGGTGACAGGGCCGTATCTATAATAACCGGCCCCAATATGGCCGGTAAGTCGACCTATATGAGGCAGACCGCACTTATAACACTTATGGCTCAGATAGGTTCGTTCGTGCCTGCGCAGAGTGCGAATATCGGGCTGTGCGACAGGATATTTACCAGAGTCGGTGCATCGGATGACCTGGCTTCGGGACAGTCTACCTTTATGATAGAGATGAACGAGGTTGCTAACATCATAAGAAATGCTACCTCAAAGAGCCTGATTATCTTAGATGAGATAGGCAGGGGTACCTCTACCTTTGACGGACTTTCGATTGCGTGGGCTGTGTGCGAATACATCGCCGACAAGAATATGATCGGCGCAAGGACTCTCTTTGCTACGCATTACCACGAGCTTACCGAGCTTGAGGGCAGACTTCCTTCGGTGCATAATTTCTGTATCTCGGTGAAGGAGGAAGGGGATAACATCGTATTCTTAAGAAAGATTATCCCGGGCGGAGCCTCGAGGAGCTACGGTATACAAGTGGCAAGGCTTGCAGGCGTTCCCGAACCTGTTCTAAAAAGGGCGCATGAGATACTCGCCGAGCTGATTGCCTCGGATATCTCTCAGAACGCAAAGAAGGTAAGCGAAGGTTCCTTCGATAAGCGGGAAGCCTATGATCAGATTTCCTTATCGATTACCTCATCGGAGGATGTGGTCAAAAGGGAAATACTTGATCTTGACTTAGACAATATGACGCCTATGCAGGCGTTTAAGTATCTGAACGAGCTTAAGGCAAGGATTAAATTAAGCTAATAAGATTCTTCGGGCTTCGTTCAGGATCTTTATAGGGTGAAATAATATGATTAAACTGTTAGACAAAGAGACAATAGACAAAATAGCCGCAGGAGAGGTGATCGAGCGGCCGGCTTCGGTTGTAAAGGAGCTTTTGGAGAATTCTATAGACGCCGGTTCGGGCGCGATCACCATAGAGATTAAGGATGGCGGATGTTCGCTTATCAGGGTTACGGACAACGGAATGGGAATAGAAAAAGCTGATGTCAGGCTTGCGGTTGTAAGTCATGCCACAAGCAAGATCGACAGCTCGGAGGACCTGATGAACATCGGCTCCTTGGGCTTTCGAGGGGAGGCTCTTGCGACTATCGCAGCCGTTTCGGAGACCGAGCTTATAACCAAGACCTATGATGATTTGGTCGGCACCAAATATGTGGTTAAGGGCGGCGTCGACAGAGAGTTTGCCGATGTCGGAGTTCCTTCGGGCACCACGGTTATAGTTCGTGATTTATTCTACAACACTCCGGCCAGGAAGAAATTCTTAAAGACTGCCATGACCGAGGGCTCGTATATAAGCGACATAGTGTAGAGGCTTTCACTTTCGCATCCGGGCATTGCCTTTAAGCTTATCTCCAACGGCAGGGTTATGATTGATACCTCGGGAAGCGGCTCCGTGAAGGATACCGTATACCAGCTTTTCGGAAGGGACATAACCCAAAACCTTCTTCCGGTTTCCGGTGAGTCAGGGGAGATAAAGCTGTCCGGTTTTATCGGCAGGCCGAATGTAAACCGGGGCAACAGATCTTATGAGAATTACTTTATAAATGAGAGATATATAAAGAATAACATAGTAAACCGCGCCATAGAGGAGGGCTACCGTACCTTTATGATGCAGCATCAGTTTCCCTTCACGGTGCTATACATTGAGCTTCCTTCTAACAGAATCGATGTAAATGTTCATCCGACCAAGATGGAATTCAAGTATGATAACGAGAAAGAGCTTTTCACGGTTATCTCAAACAGCATCAGGGAGGCTCTGTTAAACAAGGACCTTATACCGAAGACAAAGCCGTCTACCGAAAGGGAGATAAATGATGAAAAGAGGGCTGAGGAAGCAAGAAGGATTGCTGCCATGAATACGGGCGCAAGACCTGCGGAGCCCTTTGAGAACAAGAGAACAGGGGAAATAAACGAGAGCAAAAACAATTATGCAATTCCACATGAACCCATAAGAAGCGCGCATAAAGTAAGCGATTCTTACAAATTCCTGAATGCTCTCAAGGAAGAGGAAAAGCAACAGGATACGGGTGAGCTTGAAAAGCTTATGAAGGGGGAGGCCGCTACATTTACAAGAAGCACTTCCGAAGCTGCGTCGCTTGATATGCCTGAGGTGAGAAATGAAGCTGTACAGACAATGAAAGCGGTCGAGGAAACGGAAACGCAGCAGGCGATAAAGTCCGAACAGCAGGAAAACGCGACAAAGCAGCCGCAGCTTTCATCCTACGATGCCAAGGGCAGAAAGGTCGTGATGGAACAGACCACGGTCTTTGACGAGGACTTTATGACCGGCGAGGCAAGAAAGAAGCATCGGGTAATCGGACAGGTCTTCGGCACCTACTGGCTTATCGAATACGAGGACAATCTCTTCATCATGGATCAGCATGCGGCTCATGAAAAGATAAACTACGAGGCCTTTGTCGCTAACCTGAAGGAAAAGAAGATACTTTCACAGCAGCTTCTTCCGCCCATGATAATTACGGTGAACTATGCGGAAAAGCAGGCGGTGATGGATAATTTTGATTTATTCATGAAGCTTGGCTATGACATAGAGGAATTCGGCGGAAATGAGTTCAAGATCAATGCGGTACCGAGTAATCTCTATGATATTCACGGCAAGGATATGTTCATGGAATTTGTCGGTTCTCTTATCGAGAATTCAGGCTATATGTCCAACGAGGTCTTCATCAGAAAGCTTGCATCCATGGCGTGCAAGGCGGCTATAAAGGGCAACACGAGGATAAGCTTTGAGGAGGCAGAGAACCTGCTCGACAGACTGCTGACTCTCGAGAACCCGTACACCTGTCCTCACGGAAGACCGACAATTATCTCCGTGAGTGAGAAGGAGCTTGAGAAGAAATTCAAGAGGATAGTTTAATGTCAGATAAAAAGAGTATGGTTATTTTAACCGGGCCTACCGCCGCGGGAAAGACCGGACTTTCGATAAGGCTTGCTAAAGAAATCAATGCCGAGATAGTATCGGCGGATTCCGTGCAGGTTTACAGAGATATGAACATAGGCTCTGCGAAGATTACGTCGGAGGAGATGCAGGGCATACCGCATCATCTGATAGATGTGCTCGATCCGACGGAGGATATGAACGTAGCTCGCTTTAAGGAGCTTTCTTTAGAGTGCTGCCGGGATATATGGAGCAGGGGAAGGATACCTCTTATAACCGGAGGGACCGGCTTCTACATACAGGCGCTTCTCTATGATGTCGACTTCGGTGAGGAGGAGGACGACGGCTACGGCGCATACCTTGAAAAGCTATGTGAAGAACAAGGCTCCGATGCGCTGTATGAATTACTGAAAAACGAGGACGCCGAAGCGGCAGAGAAAATACACCCGAATAATATTAAGAGGGTAATTAGGGCCCTGATATATAAGCATAATCAGGGTGAGAAGATATCAGAGCATAACGAGAGGGAAAGCGCTAAGGAAAGTCCTTATAATTTTGCATATTTCGTGTTAGATATGGACAGGGCAAAGCTCTACGAGAGAATTGATTTGAGAGTCGATCAGATGATGGAGCAGGGCCTGTATGATGAGGTAAAGAGCCTGATTGAAAAGTACACGCTTGACCGTTCAAGCGTGTCCATGCAGGCGCTCGGCTATAAGGAGTTCTTCGATGTCATAGACGGCAGCTTAGACCTTGAGGAGGCCGTCAGGATAATCAAGCGCGATACGAGGCATTTTGCCAAGAGGCAGCTTACATGGTTTAAGCGCGAAAGAGACGTGATTCGTGTCGACAAGGATGCGTTTACGACAGAGGATGAGCAGCTAAAGTTTATAAAAGATATATTATATGAAAAGGGTATTATAGAATGAGTGACAGTATAAAGGACATGATCATAGCGGCGGGAGTAGATGAGAGAGTATATGAGCTTTCGACTAATATATTAGACAGTTTAAAAGACCGTTTTGAAAAAATAGACAGGATAGCATTTGCAAATCAGATAAAGGTACTTAATTCCATGCGAGAGGAGCGTTTCGGAGAAGAACACCTGGCAGGCTCGACGGGCTATGGGTATAACGACACCGGAAGAGACACCTTGGAACGGGTATATGCAAGGGTGTTCAAGACAGAGGACGCTTTAGTCAGACAACAGATAGTGAGCGGCACCCACGCATTAACTGTTGCGCTTTTCGGCAACCTAAGGCCGGGCGACGAAATACTTTCGCCCTGCGGTTCCGTGTACGATACACTTCAGGGAGTGATTGGAATCAGGCCCGAGAAGGGTTCACTTGCTGAGTACGGCGTGACCTACAGACAGGTCGATTTAAAGGATGATTACAGCTTTGACTATGACGGTATAAAAGCCGCTATCAACGATAAGACAAGGCTTATTGAGATACAGCGCTCGAGGGGCTATGATGTGCGCCCTTCATTCACTGTTGACAAAATTGCAGAGCTGATAAGCTTTATCAAGGGCATCAAGCCTGATGTAATAGTTATGGTTGATAACTGTTACGGCGAGTTCGTAGAGCTCGCCGAACCCTCGGAGGTCGGCGCCGACATGATAGTCGGCTCGCTGATTAAGAACCCGGGTGGCGGCCTGGCGCCTATAGGCGGCTATATCTGCGGAACTAAGGAATGCATCGAAAACGCCGCAGCCAGACTCACAAGTCCGGGACTCGGCAAGGAGGTCGGTGCCTCGCTCGGCGTGACCAGGCAGATAGCCCAGGGACTCTTTATGTCTCCGACAGTCACCGCAGCAGCCTTAAAGGGCGCAATCTTCGCAGCCAAGCTCTACGAGAAGCTCGGCTTCAAGGCTCACCCCGCCGGAGATGACGAGAGAACGGACATCATCCAGGCAGTAGAGCTCGGCAGCCCTGAGCTTGTAGAAGCCTTCTGCGAGGGCATCCAGGCAGCCGCTCCCGTCGACAGCTACGTCAAGCCTATCCCCTGGGATATGCCCGGCTACGACGATCCCGTCATCATGGCAGCCGGAGCCTTCACCGGCGGCGCCTCAATCGAGCTTTCCGCCGACGCCCCCATGAAGGAACCCTTCGCAGTATATTTCCAGGGTGGCCTCACCTTCCCCCATGCAATGTACGGAATAATGCTTTCCGTACAAAAAATGCTGGAAAAAGATTTAATAAAGTGGTAGTATATCATTCCGTGTAAAAAAACAGTAAACAGCAATTCAACGCACAAGTAGTTTATATGTACAAAAACAACCGTAAAAAAGACATCCCCCCGAAATACCTTCTTCTGGCACTGACGATAGTCTGTGTCGCCTTTTTGTTGCTTTCGTATTTTGCGGGAGATCATATGGCGAAGATTAAGCTCTACACCGGAAAGATCATAGCCCCCTTCCAAAAGGGCGTCAACGAGATAGGCCTGTGGACCGACTCAAAGCTTAAGAACTTAAAGAAGATAGATGAATTAAACCGCGAGAATGAGGAGCTCAAAAAAGAGCTTGAGGAGGCGAGAAGACAGCTTACAAGGTATCAGACCATGAGTCTTGAGTTAAAGAATCTTCAGGAACTGTATAAGCTTCAGGAGAATTATCCCGAGCTGAATATGACTGCGGCTCATGTATTCTCAAAAACCTCATCCTCATGGTTTTCGGAGTTTTATATAGACAAGGGAAGTGACGACGGAGTGTTTGAAGGAGCCAATGTAATGTACGGCGAAGGACTGCTAGGCCTTGTGACCGATTGTTATCCGGGGTATTCCAAGGTCAGATCTCTTATAGACGACAGCTCAAAGATAAGCGCAAGACTTATTCCTTCGGATGCACTGTGTACCGTCGAGGGTAATCTTAATACTTATAAGGATGGTGTGCTTGTGGTAAGCAACATCGATAAGGACGCAAGTGTCTCCGTCGGTGATAAGGTGCTTACCTCGGATATCTCAGACAGATATCATCCGGGACTGCTTATCGGTTACATCGAGAGTTATACACTTGACTCCAATAACCTTACAATGACTGCTCTGATTAAGCCTGCCTGCGATTTCGACAATATCAGCGATGTTCTGATAATCACCGACAAGAAGCAGAGTATAATAGATGAGGAATGATATATGCGCAGAGTTATAACACTTGCTCTTTTAATTTTTATATGCTTTTTGATGCAGTCGACCCTGTTCGGGGTACGTGACTTAGACGGCATAACGCCTAACCTGATGCTCATCCTTACCATGTCCTTCGGTCTTATGAGAGGAAGAAAGGAAGGCATGCTGACCGGCTTTTTCTGCGGTTTTCTGGTGGACTGCCTGTATATGAGTGTCTTCGGCCCCTTCATGTTCCTTTACATGATCATCGGCTATATGAACGGGTTCTTCCACAAGAATTACATGGTTGAAGATGTAATGCTTCCGTTAATCGTGATAATCGGGGATGAACTTCTCTTTAACATGAGCATATATGTATTCTCATTTATGCTTATGAACAGGCTCGACTTAAAGGGGTATTTTACAAGGATTATACTCCCCGAAACCCTTTATACGGCGATTATAACCGTTGTGCTGTATAAGATATTTGTGTTTGTCAACAAGCATTTAAAAGAGAAGAATAAGGAAAAGACCAATGCTTAAGGAAATGCTGGCATCCTTGAAGGATGCCATTCTTGAATATATAAAACACAGGCTTTTTCCTGTCACAGTTTTGATAATTGTGCTTTTTTGCATACTTGCAAGAAGGCTTTTTGTGTTGCAGATTGTGGAAGGTGAGGAACATGTGGAGAATTTTATATACAAATCCGAGAAAACACTGACCATCGACTCCGTGCGAGGAAATATCTATGATGTTAACGGAAAGCTGCTTGCCTACAATGAGCTTTCGTATTCCGTAGTTTTTGCAAATGATCCGGCGCTTACGGCGCTTGCCGCAAAAAGGGGAATAGACGAGAACATCTTAAAGGACGAGATATTGAAGGATACCATACGTATCTTAGAGAAAAACGGAGACAAGCTTACCTTTGATTTTCCCATTGAGGTTAAGAACGGAAAGTATCAATATACCGTGTCGGAAAATTCAAAAAAGAGCTTCTTAAAGGATGTATATTCATCCATGGATTTCGACTCGCTTTCGGATGATGAGAAGAACTCGACAGCGGAGGATGTAATGAATTTCCTCTGCGGGGAGGATATGTTCGAGATACCCGAAGACTATGATATGGAATTAAAATACAAGGTATGCGCCTGCCGTTATAAACTATGGATGAACCGATACCAACAGTACATGCCCGTAAGCATTGCCTATGACATATCCGATAAGAGCAATGCGGCGCTAACCGAGAGAAGCGATGAGCTTCCGGGAATAAGCGTGTCGGTCAAATCCTTGAGACGTTATAATGACGCGACTTATTTTGCTCATATCATCGGTTACATAGGCCCGATATCTCAGGAGGAGCTTGAGGAATACAATGAGAAGCTTCCCGACGATCAAAAGTATGCGGGCTCGGAAATGGTCGGAAAGCTTGGCGTGGAGCGCTACTGCGAAAGCGAGCTTCGCGGCACCTCCGGCAGTGAAACTATGTATGTCGACAACCTCGGCAAGGTTATAGAAAAGATTAGCGTTCGAAGCGCGACTGCGGGCAATGACATCTATCTTACCATAGACTCAGACCTCCAGAAGTATTGCTATGACATGCTTGAGCAGGAGATTATCGCCATACTGTTAAAGAACCTGTCTCCGGGCACCATGGAGCAGAAGACGGAGAATGCATCGATACCCATAACCGATGTCTACTTTGCGTTATTTGACAATAATTACATCAAGATGAAAGAGATGGGCGAGCCCGATGCCACAGAGCTTGAAAAGAGCGTGTACAAAAGCTTTACGGAAACACAGTCATCGGTGCTTAAGAGACTTGATGATATCCTTAACAGGGAGCATACCGTTCTCGAACTCCTTGATGATGATTATAAGGAGTACATGGAGTATATTGTCCGTTATCTGGTAAATAAGAATATCTTAGACAATTCCAAGATAGACCGCGAGGGCGATGAGTTCTACAATTATACACATGACAAGACAGCTCTTTATGATTATCTTATGTATTGCATAAGCTGCGAGGCAATCGATATATCAAAGATAGCCGATAATGTTGATTATTACGACAATGATGAGATCTACAGGCATCTGACGGATTATGTGTTAAAAGGACTTGAAAAGGACGAGGAATTCTCAAAGCTTGTGATAGAGCTTATGGTCAGAGGCGGTATCATAGGCGGTTCGGATGTGGTCAACCTTCTCTATGACCAGGGCGTTTTGAACAAGGAAAATGATGCAGACTATGAACTCTTTTCGGCGGACGGTATAGGAGCTTACGAGTTTATAAGAAGGAAACTGCAGAATAGAGGCATAACTCCGGCTATGCTTGCCTTAAAGCCCTGCTCTGGATCAATCGTTGTAACGGATGCACAGACCGGAGATGTAAGAGCCATGGTTTCTTACCCGAGCTATGATAACAACAGACTGACTAACGAGATAGACGGAGAGTACTACGATCAGCTCTTAAACGACAGAACATCACCCATGGTCAACAGGGCAACACAGGTTGAGACAGCACCGGGATCGACCTACAAGGTTTTATCTTCTATAGCAGGTCTTTCGGAGGGCGTGGTTTCACCTGACGATTATTATCTGTGCGCAGGCGAGTTTGATCTGATAGAGCCATCGGCATGGTGCTGGAATACCTACGGACACGGCGGCATGAACGACGAGCTCGCTATACAGAACTCTTGTAATGTATACTTTTATCATGTGGGCTATAATCTTGCGATGGATAACGGTTATTACAATGACGCTTACGGACTTCAGAGACTTGAAAAGTATGCCGATGAGTTCGGCTTCGGTGACCTTTCCGGTGTTGAGGTGGATGAGTACGCCCCACAGGTTTCGGACAGTGATGCGGTACGAAGCGCCATCGGACAGGGACACAATCTCTTTGCTCCGATACATCTTGCAAGATACACAACTACAGTCGCCAATAGCGGAACCTGTTATTACCTTACGCTTATCGACAAGGTGACCGATTATGAGGGCAAGCTTGTCAGGGATAACAGCGCAAGGGTTTCGAATCAGGTGACAAATGTATCGCAGCTAACCTGGGATACGGTTCACTACGGAATGAAGAGAGTTATAGACTATAATACCACAGGCCTTATCACGCGGCTCAATGTGGCTGTTGCCGGCAAATCCGGTACCGCGCAGCAAAGCCAGACAGAGCCTGACCACGCGCTGTTCATATCCTATGCGCCTTATGACAACCCCGAGGTTACTGTTACCACAGTCATACAAAACGGTTATAACTCGGGTAATACCATAGAGCTTGCCGGCTTCGTGTACGCCTATATCTTCGACAGGGATGCCCTTGTCGGACAAAAGATGGGCGCTTCTCTGGAGGTGAGCGATTAGTGTTTTCGAAGTTTAAGCTTAAGGACTATAATTTTACATTGCTCATACTTGTCATGATTATAATCTCCATAGGAGTTGTCTGTGTCAACAGCGCAAAGCCCGATTATCTGTACAAGCATGTGGCCGGAGCGATAACGGGATTTGTTATAATGATATTCCTGTCAACCGTTGAGTACAGCTTTATATGTAAGTTTTATGTCGTTTTCTACATAATCAATATAGTCATTTTAGGGCTTGTGCTGGTTGTCGGCGTCAATGTCAACAATGCTACAAGATGGATGATGATCGGTGGCTCGGGAGGAATTCAGTTCCAGCCATCGGAGCTCACGAAGATACTTATGATAATCTTTGTCGCGGCCCTGCTTGACAAGTACAAGAGGTCGGAGGCAGTCAATACCTTCAGATGCCTGGCGCTTTACGCATTATCTGTCGGCTTCTGCCTTTTGATGATATTTATGGAGCCTGACCTTTCCACGACGATATGTCTTACCATGGTAATGCTTGTAATGCTTTATGTGGCGGGCCTGAGCTACAAGATTATAGGCATAGCGCTGCTGATCCTGATACCTCTTGCCGGAAGCTTCCTGTGGTACATACAACTTCCCGATCAAAAGCTTTTACAGCCGTATCAGGTGGGACGTATCCTGCAGTTTATCTACCCGGCGCAGTATAGTGAGGATTATTCTCAGCAGAATAATTCAATCATGGCCATCGGCTCGGGACAGCTGCTCGGAAAGGGTATAAATAATTCCTCCATAGCCAAGGTAAAGGATTCCAACTTTATTTCGGAGCAGCAGACGGATTTTATCTTCTCTGTCATAGGTGAGGAATTAGGGTTTATCGGAAGTATAATTATTATTGCAATTATACTTGCAATAGTGTTACAATGTATCAAGATTGCGAGAAGAGCGGTAGACATGAAGGGGATGCTTATCGCAACCGGAATGGCGTGCCTTATAGGGTTTCAGTCATTTATCAACATCGCGGTTGCAACGGGCGTGTTCCCGAACACGGGTATTCCGCTGCCGTTCATCAGCTACGGACTATCGTCGTTGCTAAGTCTCTCAATCGGGGTGGGTATGTTACTGAATATTAGTTTACACAAAGAATAACAAGGGGTTGCAAAATGAATATCGGACTTATCGCAGATGCGTCAAGAAAAAAGCTTATGCAGAATTTTTGCATAGCCTACAGGGGTATCTTGTCGCACCATGAGCTTTATGCAACAGGCACTACCGGAAGGATGATTGAGGATGTGGCCAACCTTACGGTTCACAAATTCCTCGCAGGTCATACCGGTGGTGAGCAGCAGTTGGGATCCATGATCGAGAACAACACTCTCGACCTTATGATCTTCATGAGGGATCCGCAGGAGAGAAAGGCTTACGAGCCCGATCTCTCGAATATCCTTATGTTGTGCGACACGCATAACATACCGATAGCGACAAATCTGGCCACGGCCGAGCTTCTTATCAAAGCGCTCGAGCACGGCGACCTGGACTGGAGAGAACTATTTAAACAATGATTTACCTTAAGGACACACTGATAAAGCTTATCGGTGTGCTGTTATGCATCATAATATTGTTTGCCGTGCATGTTAAATACGTCAGTACGGATGATAAGTATGAAGACAAGGTTTCGTTTTCGGAAGCAGCTTTGAAGGCTCAGGAGAAGGAGACAGGTTTTTATACCTACGATTCTGAGGATACGATTGTTGCAAGGGATGATGACACAAGGAGTGTTCTTTTCCCGGATGCTCAGTATTTCTTATGTATCGATGATACCGACGGAAGGATAATATGCGCGAAGAACGCACACAGGCGCATGTATCCCGCGAGTATGACCAAGCTTGTTACTGCGCTTGTTTGTTGTGATTACATAGAAAGCGGAGAGGTTTCGTTAAGTGATGAGGTTACGGTTGAAACCTATTACGACTTAAGCTATGACGGGGTTGAACCGCCATCGCTTTATCCCGGCTACACCATATCCATGAAGGATTTGATGTACGGTCTGATGATCGGTTCGAATAATTATTACTCGCTTATCTTAGGCGAGTATCTGTGCGGCAGTCCCGAGGCCTTTGTCAATAAAATGAACGAAAAGGTATGGAGTCTCGGCGCTACTAATTCGCATTTTGAAAACCCGCACGGACTTGACGATCCGGACCACTACTCAACGGCCTATGACATGTATCTGATAATCAGGGAAGCTTCAAAGCATGAGCTTCTTAATACAATCGATGCATTCAAGGAATATGAATACAGCTATAAGGACGAGAACGGCAATGTGATAGATGACATTACCTCGGCCACAAATCTCTTTCTTACGGACAGGGCGCAGCTCCCGGCGGGGTACACGCTCCACACATGGAAGACCGGAACCACAGACGGAGCCGGTTATGCGCTCGCAATGGTGCTTGAAAAAGACGGTCATACGTATATTACCGTCGGCGCCACCTTAGACGACAGAATAGAATTATATGATTACATGGTAAAGGCGCTCTGTTTAGAGTAGATACTATCAATAAGGATGGTTATATAATAAAAAAGCGCTTTGTCCGGAACAGACTTGGGCATGCGCTGCGAAAATGACATAAATAAAAGGCAGTTTGGTTAAAACAGGACATAAATAAATGGGTAAGAAAAAAGTTGTAAGGATAAACAAAAGAATCAATTTCAATGTAGCGGTCTTTGTGGTTTTCGCAATCCTTATCTATGCGGTTGTCAATATCATAATCACGGCGAGAAGAAAGCCGGTTACCGTATATCAGGTTTCCAAGAGCGATATCAACAACAATATTATGCTTGATGCCATCGCAATCCGCGACGAGATGCTGATCACGACGAATACCTCGGGCTATGTGTGCTATTTCCTCTCGGACGGAGAGAAGGCCGCAAAGCATTCGACGCTTTGCTCGATTGATTCCTCGGGCAAGATTTACGATGAGCTTTCGGATTCCGGCAGGTATGACGAGCTTTTGACAAAAGACGATTATACCAACATAAGGCAGCTTATCTCCATGTATAAGAACAATTATTCGGATAATACCTTCTATGAGGCGTATAATTTTAAAAAGAACGTGGAAAGCAAGGTGCTTGAGCTGACCTCCGAGGTGCTTTTTGAGGAGGCGAAGTCCCAGGGCGTAACCCTCGGTGTGGTAAATGCTCCGGAGAGCGGCATAATAGCTTATTATTCCGACGGCTACGAGAATTTTGATGCTTCGAATATCAATATGAGCATATTCGACAAGTCAAAGTACAAGAAGAAAAACTTTGTTTCGGGCGATGTGGTAAGCGCAGGCGAAGCAGTGATAAAGCTTATTCCGAACGAGAGCTGGAAGATATACGCGCCTCTTACCGAAGAACAGGTTTCCAAGCTTTCGGGAGATGATTATGTACGCTTCAAGATCAATAATTCAAGCTATAACATAAGCATGCCCTTCGAGGTGATAAACGGCGCGGACGGAAAGTATATCTGTATAAGCGTCAATAAATATCTTACCAATTATTCCGGCGAGAGATTTATCAATGTTGAGCTTCTGCTTGAGGACGATACGGGTATTAAGATACCCAACTCCGCATTAGCGTTAAAGAAGGTCTACAAGATACCCAAGGATTATTTCGAGGGTGATAAGCTCGTGGTTGACTATCTCGACAACGACGGTTCAAGGCAGGAAAGGCTTGTGGATCCTACCATTTACGAGAAGGAAGAGGAAGACTATTACTACGTAAGTCCGCAGAGCTTTGAGAATACCGATGTTATAGTTAACAAAAGCAGCGGTAAAAACATAGCGCTGTCGCTTGTGGAGTATGATAACTTAGAGGGCGTGTACTCGGCCAACCGAGGCATAGCCGAGTTCAGAATGATAACCAGGAAGAAGGACCTTGACGGCTTTATTCTGATTAGGGCCAATGAGAATGTAAAGCCCTACGACAATATCGTGCTTAACGCGTCCGAGGTTGAAGAAAACCAGACGCTGTATTGATAGTTTACCGGTACTGTAAAGTGGATTTTGAATAAAGTTTGTGAAAAAAGAGTCTTCGGGGCTAAAAGTCCACTGAATGACACGAAGAGTCTTAAAGGAGTGAATAATAATGATATGCGATAATTACGACAATGTGCTTGAAAGGGTAAAGGCCGCGGCTGTTAAAAGCGGAAGAAATCCCGAGGATGTGACTCTGGTTGCGGTCAGCAAGACAAAACCTTTAAGCGACATAGAGGAGCTGATAAAGCACGGAGTGAACGAGTTCGGCGAGAACAAGGTTCAGGAGCTTGACGATAAATATGAGAATGTTTCGACTCCGGTGAACTGGCACCTTATAGGACACCTTCAGACAAATAAGGTAAAGTACATAGTTGACAAGGTAAAGCTTATTCATTCGGTAGATTCTTTAAAACTTGCGAAGATTATCGAGAAGGAGGCTGAGAAGAAGGACTGTATCTGCAGCATTCTTTTAGAGGTGAATGTAGCGCAGGAGGAGAGCAAGTTCGGCCTTGCCTGTGAAGAGGTTCTTCCTCTTGTCGAAGAGATATCGAAATTACCGCATGTAAGGGTTAAGGGACTTATGACCATAGCGCCTTTTGTGGAAAATCCCGAAGATAACCGTGTACATTTTCATAAATTGCACGAATTATTACTTGACATCAAATCAAAAAACATTGATAATGTCGATATGAATGATCTCTCGATGGGTATGACAAACGACTACGAGGTAGCCGTTGAGGAAGGTGCGACCATAGTTCGCGTCGGCACAGCAATATTCGGAGAGAGAGATTATAGTATATAAGGAGAGAGAGCATGGGCTTTTTAGATTTTTTCAAAATTAAAGATCTTGATGATGATGACGAGTTCGAGGACGATCTGTTCGACGAAGACGATGATGATGACGAGTACACCAGGCAGAAGAAGGCTGCCAAGAGGAATGCGGCTAAAGCGGTAGACAGCTCCGCATCAGCAGCCCCGGCTTCAAAGCCTTTTACCTCATCGACATCAATGCCGTCCAGGAGCAGCTATTCAGCGCAGCCTCAGCAGTCGGCAGGTTCATATCAGCCGAAGCCCTCTTATTCACAGCAGCCTGCGTCGCAACCTGAGAAGAGAACCTATACATCTGCATCAAACAAGCTTGTTGATATAAACTCGAGACCGAGAAGAACCGTTCAACCGGCGGGCGAAGTATATGTTATAAGGCCGGCTGATTTGGGAGATGCACAGACTGTTGCCGATTTCCTTAACAATGGCATGACAATCGTGATCAACATGGAAGGCATGGAATTATCTTTGGCTCAGCGTGTTATAGATATCGTGTATGGCGCAAGCTATGCAATGGGTGGGTCACTTTCACCCATTTCCAACAACATTTTCATTGCAGCGCCGAATACAATAGAGGTTACAGGGGATTTAAGAGATGAGATATTAAGTGAGGCTGTATCACCCAGCCTCGGTTAAGCTTAAAGCAGGGGGAAACAATATATGCTTACACCTATGGATATCAAGCAGAAGAACTTTCATGTGGGACTCGGTTACGACAAGAAGGATGTAACTGGCTTCTTCAATGAGGTTCAGCGCGATTATGCAAAGCTCTATAAGTCAAATGCGGAGTTAAAGGAGCAGGTAAGCGTCCTTTCGGATAAGCTTCAGTTGTATCAGTCAAAGGAAGCCGAACTCGAAAAGTCGCTTTTGCTCGCGGAGAAGGACTCTGAGGAAAAGAAATCTAAGGCAACAAACGAAGCAAAGAACATAGAGATTGATGCGAGAAACAAAGCAAAGAACATCTTGGGCGATGCCGAGCAGAGACTTGAGCAGATTAAGCTTGAGATGGAGGAGTTGAAGACTGCGTACGCAGCTTATAAGTCCAACTTTGTTACTATGTTAAAGAAGCAGTTTGAGTTTATGGAGGAGACTGATTTTGATACCAAGTCCTACATAGACGACAGGGCATTTGCCCTTCTCGCAGGCGGCGCGGCTGCGGCTGCCGCAAATCAGCCGAGCGCCATGGATAATTCGTCCTTCGGTACGTTTAACGGCGACCCTCAGATGAGAGATCCGAACATGGGCTTAGGCGGCGGTGGTCCGAACTCAGCTTTCGGTAATGTTGCTGACAAGAACAGCACAAGCGCTGTGTATACTTCCGGACTTGCAGCCGGTGAGAATTTTGTGGATCCCTTTAATCCGAGCAAGCAGAACGGAAGGTATAATCCTTTTGACGGAACACCTCCGGTAAAGAAGGATAAGAATGCCGTGAGCAAGTTCGAGACAAAGTCCGATAAAAAGAAAAAGTAGTATAGAGTATATCATTAAGAGAAAAAACAGTGTAGCACCTTTTTAGGTGCTATATTGTTTTAGGGAAAGGTTTTTAGAATAAATGGAAGGTACAACCAAGACAAAGCTTTATATAATACCTGTGTTTGCAATCGCGCTGCTTACAGCCATAGATCAGCTGACCAAGTTTATCATATCCTCGGGGTATGAGATTGGTCAGTCGAAGACTGTCATTGACGGGGTGTTCAACATAACCTATGTTCAGAACGAAGGAATGGCATGGGGAGCCTTCAAGGGCGGAAGGATAATATTTATTATCGTTACTGTGCTTGTGCTCATTTTCGCATTTTATGTCTATACAAGAATAGCGGAGGAGAAGGGCTTTCTGTTCTTCCGTATTTTGCTGATATTCTTTATATCGGGTTCTGTTGGCAACCTGATAGACCGGGCATCAAAGGGTTATGTGGTAGACTTTTTCCATTTTTGTCTGATCAACTTCCCGGTTTTCAATGTGGCGGATGTGTATCTGACGGTTTCGCTTATATTGATGGCCATAACAGTTATATTTTTCTTTGATGACGAAAAGTTCGATAAGGCATTTTCATTTAAGAAAAAGCAGGAGACAAAAGATGAGTGATAACGCTGCCGAAAATGAAATCCTTATTTGCGACGAGGAACATGCCGGTTTAAGGATAGATGCGTACCTTGCCGATGCTCTTGATGGATTGACAAGGTCTTATGTGCAAAGGCTTATCAAGGCCGGACTTGTCAAGGCTTCCGACAAAGCAGTCAAACCGAGTTATAAGGTTTCGGACAGCGAGGAGATAAGTGTAAGCTTTCCCGAGCCTGAGCCTGTAGACATACTTCCGGAGGATATCCCCCTTGAAATCTTCTACGAGGATAACGACATAATAGTAGTGAACAAGCCCAAGGGAATGGTGGTTCACCCTGCGGCCGGACACATCTCGGGCACCTTAGTCAACGCCTTGATGTTCCATTGCGGAAGCTCCCTTTCCGGAATAAACGGCGTGCTTCGTCCGGGTATAGTCCATCGCATAGATAAGGATACAACAGGCCTGCTTGTGTGCTGCAAGAACGATTCGGCTCATAATGTTATGGCTGAGAAATTCGCCGCTCACGACATTACCAGGGTTTACACCGCGATATGTCATAATCATTTTAAGGACATCGAGGGCACGGTCGACATCGGCATAGCGCGAAGCAAGGCCGACAGGAAGGTGATGGCTGTGGACCCTTCGGGCAAGAGAGCGGTAACTCATTATAAGGTTATCGCAAACCTTGGACAAAACATGTCCCTTATCGAGTGCCGCTTGGAGACCGGACGCACCCATCAAATCAGGGTTCACATGTCCTACATAAAGCATCCGATTCTGGGAGATACGGTATACGGCCCTAAAAAAATCCCAATATCCGGAACCGAGGGCCAGACACTCCACGCCGGAGTGCTCGGGTTTGAACATCCGATAACCAAGGAGTATCTCGAGTTCAAATCCCCGCTGCCGGAATACTTTTCTAAAATAATCACTCAATTACAGAATTAAAACTGATAAAGATAAAAGGTAAGACAGGAAGCTTAATTCTCTGTCTTATTTTTATCCAACAAAGTAAGGCAACAAGTCTACACAAACCAAACTATATTCCCGGCGGTACCAGAAGGCAGCCGGGCCAATAATCCTTGTGGCTTGTTGCCGTAATTATAGCCAGTTTAAAAAAACTGTAACAATCCCGTAATTTACTCTTGAATTTTATGCAAAAAAAAGGTATCATAGGCACATGGATTTTTCCGTAAATCTTATATTTCAGGAGGAGTAAAAAAATGGCAGTAAAGGTAGCAATCAATGGTTTCGGTCGTATCGGACGTCTTGCTTTCAGACAGATGTTCGGAGCTGAGGGATATGAGGTAGTTGCAATCAACGATCTTACAAAGCCTTCTATGCTTGCGCATCTTCTTAAGTTTGACACAGCACAGGGCGGATACTGCGGAAAGATTGGTGAAGGTCTTCACACTGTTACAGCAGATGATGAGAAAAACACTATCACAGTTGACGGTAAGGAATTAAAGATTTATGCAATGGCTAACGCAGCAGATCTTCCTTGGGGAGAGATTGGCGTAGATGTAGTTCTTGAGTGTACAGGTTTCTATTGCTCAAAGGATAAGTCACAGGCACATATCGATGCAGGCGCTAAGAAGGTAGTTATCTCAGCTCCGGCTGGTAATGATCTTAAGACCATCGTATTCTCTGTAAACGAGAAGACTCTTACAGCTGATGATAAGATTATCTCTGCTGCTTCTTGCACAACAAACTGCCTTGCACCTATGGCTAAGGCTCTTAACGACTATGCTCCTATTCAGAGTGGTATCATGAGCACCATCCACGCTTACACAGGTGATCAGATGATCCTTGACGGACCTCACAGAAAGGGCGACCTCAGAAGAGCACGTGCAGGCGCTGCAAACATCGTTCCTAACTCAACAGGCGCTGCTAAGGCAATCGGTCTTGTTATTCCTGAGCTCAACGGCAAGCTTATCGGCTCTGCTCAGAGAGTTCCCGTACCGACCGGTTCTACAACAATCCTTACAGCTGTTGTTAAGAAGGCAGGAGTTACAAAGGAAGACATCAACGCAGCAATGAAGGCAGCTGCAAGCGAGTCCTTCGGCTACAATGAGGATCAGATCGTTTCTTCAGACGTTATCGGTATGAAGTACGGTTCACTCTTCGATGCAACCCAGACCATGGTATGCCAGATCGCTGACGACCTTTATGAGGTACAGGTTGTTTCATGGTATGACAATGAGAATTCATACACAAGCCAGATGGTTAGAACAATCAAGTACTTCGCAGAGTTAGCGTAATTTTTTACAAGAGCTAAGTGAGACCTTAACGAATGCGAAGCATGAGTTTAGTTCGAACTTATGCATCGCAGACTTAATGAACACGACCTAAGGGAAGTGTGAATTTAGTCGGAGATGCTAAAGGGTCCGGTCTATTAAGGACCGGGCCCTAAATTTTTATCAGGAGGAATATTTATAATGTCACTTAACAAGAAATCAGTAGATGATATCAATGTTGCAGGCAAGAGAGTTCTCTGCCGTTGCGACTTCAATGTACCCTTAAAGGAAGGCAAGATTACAGACGAGAACCGTCTTGTTGCAGCTCTTCCGACCATAAAGAAGCTTATCGCTGACGGCGGCAAGGTTATCCTTTGCTCGCACTTGGGTAAGGTTAAGACAGAGGAGGACAAGGCTTCTAAGACACTTGCTCCCGTTGCTGCAAGATTAACAGAGCTTCTCGGACAGGAAGTAAAGTTCGTAGCTGATCCCGAGGTAGTAGGCGCTAATGTTAAGGCTGCTGTTGAAGCTATGAATGACGGAGATGTCATCTTACTGGAGAATACCCGTTTCAGACCTGAGGAGACTAAAAATGGTGAGGCTTTCTCAAAGGATCTCGCAAGCATCTGTGATGTATTCGTAAACGATGCATTCGGTACAGCTCACAGAGCTCACTGCTCAAATGTAGGTGTTGCTTCACTTGTCGATACTGCGGTGGTAGGTTACCTTATGGAGAAGGAGATTAACTTCCTCGGCAATGCAGTTGAGAATCCGGTAAGACCTTTCGTAGCTATCCTCGGTGGTGCTAAGGTTGCTGATAAGCTCAATGTTATCTCAAATCTTCTTGAGAAGTGCGATACGCTTATCATCGGCGGTGGTATGGCTTATACCTTCCTTAAGGCACAGGGCAAGGAGGTTGGCCTTTCTCTTGTAGATGATACAAAGCTTGATTACTGCAAGGAGATGATAGAGAAGGCTGAGAAGCTCGGCAAGAAGCTTCTTCTTCCGGTTGATACAGTTATTGCTTCAGGCTTCCCCGATCCGATTGACGGACCTATCGAGGTTAAGACCGTAGCTTCAGATGCAATCCCGGCTGACATGGAAGGACTTGACATAGGTGAGGAGACAAGAAAGCTCTTTGCTGAGGCTGCTAAGACAGCTAAGACAGTTGTTTGGAACGGACCTATGGGTGTATTTGAGAACCCGACACTTGCAGCAGGTACTATAGCTGTTGCACAGGCGCTTGCTGATACAGAAGCAACAACAATCATCGGTGGCGGTGATTCGGCTGCAGCATGTAATCAGCTTGGTTTCGGCGATAAGATGAGCCATATCTCCACAGGCGGCGGCGCAAGCCTCGAGTTCCTTGAGGGTAAGGAGTTACCCGGCGTTGCAGCAGCTAACGATAAGTGAGACCTTAGCGAACACGAGCAAAGCGAAGTGCGAGCTTAGTTCTAACTTACGTGTCGAAAACTTAATGAGCGCGAAGCGCGAATTTAGTTGGAGACACCAAGTGAGACCTTAGCGAACACAATCTTATAAAGGAGAATAAAAATGGCAAGAAAGAAGATTATCGCAGGTAACTGGAAGATGAATATGACTCCGTCAGAGGCTGTAAAGCTTGTTGATGAGTTAAAGGATTTAGTAAAGAATGACGCTGTAGATGTTGTTTATTGCGTACCGGCAATCGATATAGTTCCTGTTGTTGAGGCTGTTAAGGGCTCAAATGTACAGGTTGGCGCTGAGAATATGTATGTTGAGGACAAGGGCGCTTATACAGGTGAGATATCCGCTCCGATGCTTGTGGATGCAGGCGTTAAGTATGTTATCATCGGACATTCCGAGAGAAGAGAGTACTTCAACGAGACAGATGCATTCCTTAACAAGAAGGTTAAGAAAGCATTTGAGGCAGGACTTACACCTATCCTTTGCTGTGGCGAAAGCTTAGAGCAGAGGGAGATGGGCGTGACTATGGACTGGATTCGTTTCCAGATTAAGTCAGACCTTGTAGGCGTTACGGCAGATCAGGTTAAGGAGCTTGTTATAGCTTACGAGCCTATCTGGGCAATCGGCACAGGCAAGACTGCAACCACTGAGCAGGCTCAGGAGGTATGCAAGGGTATCCGTGATTGCATCGCTGAGATGTACGACGCAGCAACAGCAGAGGCAGTTCGCATTCAGTACGGCGGTTCGGTTAACGCAGGCAATGCTGCAGAGCTTTTCGCACAGCCTGATATCGACGGCGGCTTAGTTGGCGGAGCGTCACTTAAGGCAGATTTCGGAAAAATCGTTTGCTACTAATGACATAGAAGAGTAATAAAATACCCGCAAAGCCTTATCGGCAATGCGGGTATTTTTTTGCTTTTATTCAGCCTCTATATCTGATGTACAGAACATGCACTTTGTAGCCTTGATATCAATCTCGCCGAAACAGTAGGGGCACTTTCTTGTGAGAGGAGCAGCCTCTTCCTTTTTCTTGCCGATAGACGTAATCTTGTTAACGGCTTTTACCATAAGGAATATACATAATGCCATGATGAGGAAATTGATAACTGCGCTGATGAATGCGCCGTAAGCGATATAATTTCCTGTGCTTCCGATCTCGATAACGCCGCCGATTTCTGAACCACCGATACAGTTGATAAGTGGCTGGATGATGTTCTCGGTAAAGGAAGTAACGATATTACCGAAGGCTGCACCTATAATAACGCCGACAGCCATGTCCATAACATTGCCTTTTAAGGCGAATTCCTTGAATTCCTGAATGAACTTTTTCATTAGAAAGTCTCCTTTCAAAATTAAAATTTTCTATGCAACATTATACAGATTTGTGTCTTTTATTTCAAGAAAAATCTGAATAAAATAGGTTTGCATCACGCTCAAAACAGCAACCGTTTCTTTGCGGTAAAAAAAAACTGTAATTATTCTTTGGTATATGATAAAATATTGCAGGTAAAAGCTATATACAAAAGATATTCTCGATCAGAGAAAAAAGGGGGCGGTTCATAAACTATGGATGAAGAGAGTTTTGTGTTTGACGTGGCCTATTCCGGCGGACTTTTGCATATCAACAATAAGAATATGACCGAGATACTGCTGGATATAATAGCACTTTTCTTTATATGCGGTATGCTTATCTATACGCGGGTTTATCGCAAGAGAGGGCGGCTGTGTGACAAGCTATTTTTTGTGATGCTTATCCTGAATGCGGCAATGGCGGTGTCTGATGCAGCGATATCCCTATTGAATCAGAGCTCCGTATCGTGCACCGGAATTCTGGTAAGGATATTCGGGACCTTACTTTATCTCACTATTACGTTTGAGTGCTATGCTTATGTTCTTTACCTGATGAGCCTGTTAGTCAAAGGCGAGACGGTCGTAGGGAAGTATTACAAGCCTGCGGCTGTTCCTGCGCTGGTTATGACGATACTCATCATCGCAAATATTTTCGGTGAATTTATTTTCTATGTGGATCCAAGGGCGGGAGCCTTCACACCAAGTGACCTTATCAGTGTCGTCGAGATGGGAGACGGTCATTCTTTTGATCGGGATAGCGGAGTCGGAGCTTTTAATATTGCGGGTTATTTTTATCTGTTTATCATAGGTCTGGTCATATATCTGATCATCGGACAGATTCTTTTCTGGAAGGTCAACAAGATTGGCATAGTGATGTTTGGCATCTACGGCATATTTGTTTATTTTCTAAATAAGATCATGTCGGGAATATCCATGGCTTCCATATTGTTTGCGGTCATTCTTATCTACACGCTCGTAGGAGCGATGAACAGAGCTTTTTTCAAAGAGCAGGGAGGTGAGAAAGATGTTGAGTAGTAATGTGAGTATTCGTGCGATCATAAGTCTTCTTGCTTTCATGATAGTTCTTGGCTTGCTTGTTTTATCCAAGCGTCTTCACTCACGGCATAACGCGGGTGATCGTCTGTTTTTCGGCATGGGTATAAACGTGTTGGTTTATGCGGGGCTTGCCTTTGCTACCGTCGCCATACCTTTTACCACGCCCGAATCTTTTTTCATGTTTAAGCTTCTTGCCGACAGCTTTATAGAGATATCGGTATTGTTTCTTTTGTATCAGTGGATATTGTTTGTTGGATTTACGATATATGGAAGCGCGGATTACCTGCGCAGGAGATACTGGCCGTTTTTCATACCTATTCCGGTGCTTATAATATGCCTTTTCGTAAATTGGTTTACCGGTTTTATGTTTGAGTATTCACATCTATTATTGAAATATCATACTGTTTACTACATCGTCCCGGTGTTGGAGCTGGTATATATACTTATCACGGCCGTTATGATAATCAGGCATAACCTGAAGGCTGACCGCAGACGCAGGTTTCATCTGACTTTTGTTTTGATACCGGTGGCGATAGGCTTTCTGACGGAGTATGTGGTTAGGATAAATCTCGGCCCGTTGTCTTTTGCTGCGGCGCTGATATTCATATTCTTCTCTATGACGGAGCGATGGCAGTATTATGACGAGGAGAGAGGATTCTATAACTCTGCATTCTTTGATTATATGAAGGAGCTTGTGGCTGAGGGGAGAAAGGATTATACAAGCGTTATCTATATAAAGTGTAAGAACATGGAATCGGAGATGGCTGCTATCATAAAAAAGGAGCTTCCGCACCGGGTAGTAAAGGTGCACGTAAGGAATGATGTGTACGGAATCTATGCCGAGAACGGAAGTGAAGACCTGATGGATATGATAGCGGATGTAATAAGAGAGGGAGTATCCGATTACGAGAAGGAATCCGGAAAGACTCTCGAATTTGACCGGGAAACCTTGTACAGAAAGTCGGGTGAGAGTGCAGCGGAATTCTTAAGACGTATAGAGGTGAAATAATATGGGAGCAGCAAAGGCTTCCAATGTGTCATATCTGTGACATTTTATATGATAAAATCGTCCATATACCGGGGTTGAGGTATAAGAATAAGTCAGATAAGATAAATGGGATGCTATGGAGACTCATATAAAGGAGATGATGGAATCGGAAGAGCAGGCGAAGACGGAAGATGAAAAATCCCCCAAAAACTTCAGAGTTATCGGCTACGAGTATTACGGTGGAGAAGTAGAGATGATGGAGTAAAACCATACAAATATCTGTTATATACATAGGAGGAAAGATTATGGCTGATTACAAGGGGCTTAGCAAGAAAGCTAAAGAGGTATTGAAGAAAACAGGTATAGTGATCGAAGGGTCGGAAGCATCAATCGACTTTCTGTGCGACAGCTACCTTCTTGCGGAGGAAGGTATGACTGTCGCAGATATAATGAAGCTGTCAGATGAGGACAAGGTGCAGTATGCCGAGAAGATGGCAAAGGTATTTGAAAAGAGACCGGTGATCGGAGAGATGGAAGGCGGGGCAGAAGCTGCGGCCGAGAATGTGAGATGGTTCGGTGCATTTTTTGCAAAGGCTGTAGCCGGGCTTAAAGGTTCGGGTGTGAAATTCCCGGAGAAGAAGCAGCTTGAAAGCATAGACAGAATAAAGACGCTTGAGGGCAGTGATTTTATGTATGCCGCTGAGTACGGAAGAAGATTTCAGCTTTATACCGAGGTGCTGACCGACAGTTACGGAGTAGGTTTGACTGATAAGAGCAATACTTACGGAATCGACAGAGGCAAAGAGTTTGTAAAGGCTTACGGCGGTGTGGATGAAGAAAAAAACAGTGCTCGCAAAGCTATGTATAAAACTTCTTTTGAAGGCAATAATCAGATATTTTCCCGTGATATGAGCATGCTTACGACTTTGGCTACTGTTTTGGTCGCAAATGAGAAGCTGCGCGACAAGAAAGAGAAGCCGGAGCAAAAAGCATACTATAAAGCCGTGCTTGAACTCAAGCTTGTGAGAGATTTCTATGGTGCCGATATAGGTGCGGCTTCTTCAAACGAGCATGTTTTACGAGGCCTGGAAAACAGGGGATGGATGGGAATGTCCCTGATCGACAAAAAGTTCGATACGGAATCAAAATATGCAAAGCTTGATGACTTAAAGCTCGACGAGGATGAGATAAACGGGCTTTTGACCGAGCCTGCAGAAGATGAAGTAAAGGAATATCTCGATTCGGAGAAAAAGAAGAACCAGGTATATAATTGCATGGGAATCTATCACGATAAAGAGATGTTTGAAAAGGTAAAAGGGTTCAATGCGAGTGCCAATTATGATCTGTATGATCTGCTTGAGGGTCCCGAAGGTGAAAAGGTTATACAGAAGGGAAATTTCTCGATAGATTTGATCAGAAAGCTCGGTGATGCCCGTATAGAGACGCTTGCACGAAAGTATGACGAGGTTTTTGCAGGACTTGTGCTCTCGGAACAGGCTCATAATTGGAAGCATGAGGAATTGATAGAGCATCACCGTTCTCCTTCAAATGACGGAGGATTTCGGATAACAATGAAGGGCTTTGATTCATGGAATACTATCGATATCAGAACCTTTTTAACCATGAAGATGTCAATCGGTAATACAGAGGAATCCGAGGATAAGAAAACTAAAGCAGCGATAATGTGTGCGCTTGGGACTGAAGAATTGTATTATGAACCGACGTTCGCATATCTCAGAAACGGTAATGAAGACTTTAAAAGATCAAAGAACTATTTTTCACTAAGTGTGATAAAGACAAAGGAAGAATATGAAGCAACAGTACAGGAGGAGAGGCTAAAAGCCGACCAAAGGGCTTCAGACAGAGAGAAGAATATCTTAGAGTATGAAGAAAGGCAGCGTAAGTTTTCGAAAACCGCGGCCTGGGATGAGGTAAGGAAACCTGCCAGGAAGAAAGTAAAGAAAGAGGCAGATAAAGAGGATAAGCAGTTCGGCTTAAACCATAATAAAGTCGAAGAATATTATATTGCCGATCGAAATGCATTTAATCTCGACGCTTTACAGGATGAACCCGGGGAACAGGAGAAAAAACCTAAAATAAAAGAAACAGATGAAATTATCGCTGCCATCTATCGGGAGATGGAAGAGCGTGAAAATGGCGAAATAAATGAAAATGAGGAAAATGAAAACGAAATAAAGGTCAATGACAAGGAAGAAGCCGAGGAAGCGGCAGAAGCTCCTGATTTTTACAAAGAAAATCCATATATGCGCGGATTGCAGTTCATGGACTTTATGAGCGGGGACGAGGACGCATATATGGCAGTGATGAAGGAAGCAGGCTTCATGGAGGAGGATCCTGCAGACCTCTCGGGATATATGTTCATATATGCCATATCGGAGAAAGGACTTTCGCTTGACGATCTTTACGGCAAAACACCGGAGGAAAAGAAGGCGATCGGTGATGAATTCCTTGCCAATCTTAAAAAGAAGGGAAATATCAAGAAAAACGAGGAGTGTACAAAGTGGTTCGCAGGTATGCTTTCCAAAGCGATGTCGAGCCTGAAGAAAGAGGGCGTAAGGCTTCCTAAGGACAATCTCTTTGAGAGTGCCGAGGCAGCGGACAGGATCAGATTCACAAAATTCTGGGCTGTTGCCATCGTGGGCGATCTTTTCACCACATGGACGATAAACAGTATCATTGATTCCACAAGAAGTTATGCGGACACATTCAAAGCCGCCTATGGTGATGCATTATATGATGATAAGAAGATCGGAAGCGAGATTTCATCTCTCGGATATGCATTTAATACTGTGATGGATGATGCTCAAAGCCTTGAGCGCAGGCTTAAGACCAAGCTTGTGGGAGAATTATATCTTGCAGACAGGAAGCTGTTTGATATAGACGATGCAAAGGACTATGAACAGTATAGAATCTTTCTTAACAAATGCTTAGAGGGTACATGTTTCGGTTTTTCGGGACTGTTCAGCGAAAAAGAGATGAAAAAACTGATTTCTACTCCGTTAAGGAAGCTTGAGAAATCTGATGCTGACCTATGCGAGAAAGCAAAAGCTGCTATTTCCCGTGCCGTAAAAAGAAATGCGGTAACAGACTACAGGAATGCCGAGAATACGAAGACTTCTGCGGACAGATTACAATATAAGCTTGACTTTATGAAAGCTGCCGGAGATATGATGCTTAAGGATGAGCTGCTCGGCACCGGCTATTTCGATGCGGTCAAGGATGAAAAAGATGAAGATAAGAAAAAACGCCTTGCCGTGCAGTTATCGGGGCTTAAAGCCGCATATAAGCTTAAAGCCGATGAGGCAAAGAAAAAGAAGCAGGACACGCTGGCAGACTTTTTCAGGTCGATGGAGTACTTTGCGGATGTTGACGGCGCGGACCTTAAGTATGTGTGCAGCCTTTATCCTGAGCTTAAAAACCTGCTTGATATAGTCAAAGACGGACTCTTTATGTCATCGGAAAATGGTGAAAGTGTTACAGAGGTTTATTCCGCTATCTGCCAAAATCCGGCTGAGAAGCAGGCTGCGGACAGTTATATGGAAGTGGTATGCAGGATAAAGGATCTGTTTGCCGCAGCTGACAACGGTTCTGCGAAGAAGAGAAAAACAGGTATTGAAGCTGCTTTGAAAAAGCTCTCCGAAGCGAAAAATGAGCTGCTTGATACACTTCTTCAGAACGGAAAGACCATCCTTGATAAATATGCCAAGAAGCCGATAAGTCAGAACTTCCCGGAGCATTACAAGGGTGACCGTTTTGACATAAGCATCAGGAATGCAGACTTTATGAACAAATTGCAGGATAAGGGCTGGAATGAAAGCGAAAAGGATATGGCTCGTCTTATAGAGTATTTAAGGCTTCAGACCCGTTCGAGATATGCAAGTGCCCAAATGGCTCAAACAGACGAGGATAAAGAGAAGTTTGTCTATTATGAGACTATGTATAACTCTTTTCCGTTCCCTATAGATAACGTTACGGTTGCGGACAGTGAGGTTATGAAGCTTCAGTATGCACAGTGGACAGTCGCTTTTCTTGAAAAGTACGGGAAAGATCCTATATTCAGCGGCAGAGAGGATATCATAAAGAACTTTACGGATAATAAAGAGACTATCATAAAAGGTTTAGAGAAGTCCGCAAAGAAAGAAATCGACGGCCTGAAAGGAAAGTCTGAGGAGTACGGTAAAAAGATCCTGAACATCATCAGCAATGATAAGTATACGGGCGTAAAGGATAAGAGCTTCGCCGAAGACTACCTGGAGAAGTTTTCCGCCGAAAGCCTGTGCAGCCTGTACGAAAGTCTGTTAAGGCTGGAAGCGCCGGTATTGGCATTAAAGAACGGTAATTATGGCGTGTACAGCATGGCAGTAGTTATGAGAGAATATATGGATCAAGATACTGCACATGTGTTGGGCGGAGAATCTGCCGGAGCAGGAAGGATAAAGAGTCTGAGAGACAATGCTATCATCAGTGCGATCGGCAAGCATTTTGAGAATCCGCTGGTGCCTTTTGCGGATGACAATATATATGCCTTAAGAAAACTGAAGCTCATTATGCGTAAAAAAGGGATCAAACAATCCTACCTCGACAGGACAGAACGCAGACTGATAGCGAGAGAGATAGGTTATAAGTATTTCCATGAGTATAAGCTTCTTTACAAGGTATGGGACGGCGCGATCCCGCAGGGCGATCTGACTTTTGAGATCGACAAGAACGAAAGAAAGCCGCGCGGCGTGAAGCTGAAGAGAGCCATAAAGGATATCAGACTTGAAGCGGCCGATAAGCTTGAGCTGCAGATATATGACTTTATGGAAAAGGGCACTATGGCCGCAAATGAGGCCTTAAAGCTTAAGGGTGAGCTAAAGGGCGAGGAGTTTGACGGTGCGCGCGAAGCACTCAATAAGCTGATGAACTTTGACAAGAACAAGACTTCGCTGTCTGTGTTCCATGAGACACTTGATGAACTGGACGCAAGCATAGAAGTCCTGCAAAAATCCGGCAAGGCGGACGAAAAGCTCGTTGCCAAGCTTGATAGTTTCTTCGAGAGATGGATAAAACGCATGGATGA
The DNA here is from genome assembly GCA_017525525.1 of Lachnospiraceae bacterium. Taxonomy (GTDB): domain Bacteria; phylum Bacillota; class Clostridia; order Lachnospirales; family Lachnospiraceae; genus Coprococcus_C. The sequence continues at coordinate 57,456 of JAFXSQ010000017.1, forward strand.
GAGCAATTTCTCTCATATCGTGAATGACTCTTCCGTAAACAGCCTTATAAGGATATGTGATGATACATATAAGAATTATAATACGGAAAGATCTCCGGAGCAGATGGAAAGGATAAGGCTTGCCAAGGAGAGGGTAAGTAAGCAGCAGGAACCGCCACTCGATGTAGTGAGTCTCGGCTGGGAAGAGAGCGAAAGAAGCATAGCCGAGATGATCGAAGCGATAAGGCGTAATGCTCTCGCAAGATACTCTCAGGCCCGGATCGATGCCAAAGCCGATGCCAAGGATAAAAAGAATGCTCAGATTCAGGCAGAGGTTTATAAAAATATGCTCGAAGCATTTCCTTTTGCTTCAAATAAAGCCGCAGCCGTTAAGACTGCAACGGATAAGATATATATGATAAGGTGGGCGTCCTGCTTCATACAGAAGAACAAAAAATCGTTTCTTCTTGAGGATTCGGCCGAGCTGATCGAAAAGTTCGAGGCAAGCAGGGCTAAGGCACTTTCGAGTGCGGAGAAGGATCTTCTCGCAAGCCTTTCCGATAAGCCGGAGAAGGAGAAAACCTTAGAGCTCATAAAGCTGTTTGAAAGCGATAAGTATGCTACCGAACAGGATACAAAAAGCTATGCCGAAGCCTTTTTGAACAAGCAGACCAAGGCTGTATCCGTATCGCTCTTTAAGTCCGTATTAAAGGAACAGGCAGGAAAGCTTAAGACAAGCAGCCTGTTTAAGAAGGTACTCAATCTGAAGGACGGTATAGTTAAGGATCCGGAATACGGAGCAGCGGGCAACGGAGTCGGAATGATAAGAAGTGTCAGGGATAAGATGATCATTGACTCGATCACAGACTCGGTGGCCGATCCGCTTTCGAATAAGGATGATGCTTATGTCTGGGCTGTGAACAATTTCAAGCGTTACTTAAAGAAGCAGAAGCTTAAGGTTAAGCCCGCTGAGATCAATAAGTGGGAAGCTGAGATCATATCCGGAAGCATAAAGAAGGATACCTTCAACGAATATAAGCTTTTATCCAAGGCGCTTAAGGGAGATGATAAGGGAAATATACTTCTTGAGCTTGGCGACAAGGACGAGATAAAGAGCTTTATAAATACCAAAGCTCTGTCGGATATCCGTCTTGATGCAGTAAGAAAGCTCGATACTCAGGTGTATGAATATAAGGAGGAGTGCTGCAATCTCGCGCAGGAGGCGATGAATATCATCGATACGCTCGTGGATAAGACCCTTTATGCGGATATCCTAAAGCCTCTTGCCAAGCTTGCGTCGATAGATGCAGACAAGATCACACCTTCAGAGCTGTTCAAGCTGATCAATGAAGTGGATAAGCTTGCGGATGAGATGGAGGAGGGAGTAAGAAAGAAGGATCTTACCGGCTTTACACAGAAATGGTTTGATGCCCTCGGCTCGGACAGGTTCGCAGGTATATCCGAATCGGATTCCTTTGAAGGTCTTGTAAAGCTCTGCAACGATACATACAAGGAGTGTAAGGCATCAAGGAGCGAGCAGGAGGATAATGCCATAAATCTCGCGAAGGAAAAAGCCTTAGATGCAGAGCGTGAGCTTAAGGCTAAGGTTAAGGAAGCGAAAGAGCGGGAAGAAAAGGAAAAGATCGAGGAAAAGCTTAAAGAGTATAATAAGCAGCTCGGAGATCTGGAGAGAGAAGGCGAGAACCTCGACGATATCCAGGCGTTGGAAACAAATGCAAAGGCCAGAAGGACAACGCTCAAGAAAGCCTATATGGAGGTACGAAAGAAGAGGGTTACTGCCCAGGATAAGACAAAGACGTTTGAAGACGGAACTATATCTTACGACAATTTTGTTCAGATATTCGCTTCGAAGGGAGTCAAATTAGTGGAAGGAAGCACTAATCTTAATCTGATCAATGCTGTCTTCAATTTGCTTCCGGCAGAGACCACCGGTGAGGAGATAGAGAAGCTTGCTGCTTTTGCACCGTTTAATTCTAATCAGATGCCCGGGTTCCTGCGTGAAGTAGAAAAGTACAAGAAGAAGGCCGGTAAAGCTGTATGGATTAAGACATCCAGGGAGTATATCGACGACATCGAAAGCTTCATCAAGCGAATCAATAATGTCGACGAAGAGCTCAAGACCATTGATAAAAGAAAGAAGTTTGATCCTGTTGATGCCGCCGCCGGGGAGAATGACGGAGAGATAGTCGACAATAACCAGGATAATAATCAGGTTGTTGAGGCAAGAGAAAGCCGGAGGATAACGGATGCGCTTAACAGGGATATAGGCAGATGCAGGAACTATGACGCTGTACATGCGGCGGTGAATAACCATCGCAATACACAGATGGGTTATAATGAAATGCTGGTGCATGCATCCTACTCGTTAGCAGCGGTACAGCTTGAAAACGAGGGTAAGAGATTCTCTGTCAAGGAGCTTAAAGCCAGGGCCAAGAGTATCGCCGGTTCATACTTCGGAGAGGATAATCGGGAGAAGTATACATATCAGAAGCTTAAGAAATCCCTCTTATCCAAGGATAACGCCGTTTCTCTTAACAGACATATGGTGAATGATATGTACGGTGTATTCAAGAAGGCTGATATGAAGAAGTATATCAAGGATATGACAAAGCTTGAGTTCAATATGATGAACAGGATAGATCCTTCCGTGAGAAGTGCGGAATATCAGGCTCTTGTCAGAGCCGTTCGGAATGCGTCGCAGATAGTTCTTTCGAAAAACTACGATGCGAATATAAATGCAATCGCAGATGCCAACTTAAGGCTTATAACCGCGGCTTTCAAGTATATGGATGACAAGAAGAGCGTGAGGTCAAGCTGGGACGGCAAGGCCAGGTTCGAGAATGCATTGGACGCTATCGCCATAGTCAGGACCTATGCTCACGGAACAGAGGAAATGATCGACCGGTATGTCGCATCCATCAACAGGAAGCGTAAGACCGAGTCTGCCAATGCAAGATGGCACGTGGACATCAATAACTTCGGAGCGCGGAATGCCGAGCAAAAGGAGATTGCCCGTGAGGATGACAGGAAGCTCGGAAGAAAGGAAATGTTCTCGAGGATCAAGCAGGAGAGAAATCAGATCATAGACAATCCTGTGAATCAAGGCGGTGACCTTGCCGATGATGTATTTAATGCGATGAGAAAAAACAGCATCAAGATCAAAGAAGAGAATTAGAGCTGTGATTTTGATACGGAATCATGAATGTATTAGTTTTGTGACTTCAGATGTGCTATTTTGCACTTATAAGTCAGGCAACACTTATAGTTAAGGAGGTAAAGATGGATAGTACTAATCTTGATGAATTGTTTGGTGATTACGGAAACCCTACCGAGGAACAGCTTGAGCTTTCCGACAGGCTGTCCGGGCTGCTGACGCAGATCAGCGATTCTTATAACAATGCCTACAATATTGCAGAAAGAATTGAATTTGATGACGCTCTTATAGATGAATTTCAGACCACTGCCGCAATGCTTGCATTAATGGAAGCTTCGGAAGAAAGCCATGATGATGCTAAAATGGTTGAGGATGGATACCTGAAGCTGATCGATTGTCTGATCCGCATGGCCAAGGTGCTGAATCCGCTCTCGGGCTTCGGAAAAGAACGGCTTTTATCCGCCTATGAGGTTTTGGATACATTTGAGGAAATATATCACCCTCTGTTAACAGCGATAAACAAGGATAATATCGATGCGTTTGTCGATCTGCTCTCCGACAAGGAGTACGACGAGGTCTTCTACGGAAGGAAGAAGGCAATCGGAGCGCTTCGCACCGAGGAAGACGGAACCTATGCCGCAGGAGTCGCGGTATACAGGATAGAGACTGCTCCTGTGCTCGATAATATGGTGATAAGGCTTGATCATATCTATGTTCACGAGGATTTCAGGTCACACGGAATCGCCAATCTGCTGATGGCCGCGGTTGTCCGCCCGATGCTTAAAGATCCGGCTTCAAGGCTCACCATAAGCTATATGCCTCATGGAACTACCGAAGAATACAGAGACGCCTACGCTCAGGCCATAGAGGATGAGTTTGACAGTACCGAAGAGTTCTTTAGTTCTTGGAAGCTGAGCTTTTCCCTGTCTTTCGGCAATAACTATTACATATCTCTTGAGGATGCCTCAAAGGCAAAATATATGCAAAACTCGACCAAGGGGATCGTGAGCTTAAAGCAGCTCGGCAGCAATAAGGACACTCTGTTAAGGAAATTCCTTGCAAAGTACAATGATGCTTACTACAAAGAGTTCCTTTCCGATTCCGATGGGTATTATGATGAAGATGTAAGCTGCGCTTACCTTGACTACGGAGAGTTACACTCCTTACTTCTCTCTCACCGCTATTATGACGGAACCTACACTGTAGATTTCCTCTGCCCCGACCTTGAGGATGAAATGGTTTTGCCGGAAACGGTAACCCGCCTGCTTCATTTTGCGACAGATGCTTGCACCGAAAGGGGCGAGACGGATTCCATGATTGAAATACATATTGCCTCCGAGGAAGGCTACAGCTTACTCAGAAAGGAGCTTCCCGGTGCTAAAACAGCTCTTGTGTTTGAGGGTATACTTGCTCCGCTCGTTCCCGAAGAGACCTTATCCACCGAGCAGTGGGAAAAGCTCAGGGAAGAAGCAGAGCTTACCGGTAAATACAGCTACGACGAAAATGAATTTTCGTCGCTTTCGGAGGAAACAATAACGGATCGTATCACGGAGCATTTGAATTCATATACGTAAAACAAGCCCGAACATGAAACAATCCTGCCAATACATTTTTAAAAAGGAGGCTAATGTCATGGACGAATCATCATTCAACAACTCTTACGAAGAAGAGAGTATAGATAAAAAGAAAAGTATATCAATAATTGAGCAAGACGAGCAAAGCGTCAAATCTTCACTTAAAAGCAATATTTCAATAAGTGATGAATCAAGCGAAAAAGCATTCAAAAAAACAAAAAGCAAAAAGGATGTTGATCAAGACGAGGTCAGCCTGATAGTACCCAAAAATAAGATCAAACAAAAATCCCTGTCAAGTAAACAAAAGCTTATCCGTAACGAGAAGCAAACCAAGGATTATACCAAATTGGGCATAAGCTTTGATCTTAAGGGAGTCAGCATCAACGATGCAGATTCGTCAAAAATGGTTGCGCTTAAAAGTGCGCTGAAGCAGTACCTTCTCGTTAAGAAGGAAATACTTGACAGCTATAGGAAGGACAAGAGAAAAGCAAACGTAGGGCCTGAGCTTATTCACAAAAGAGGGACTACCGGATTCGAATATGAAACCGATATTTACCAAGCGCTGGCAAAAAGACGTAGCGGTCTTACACTTCAAGATGAAGACACATTAAGAGAAGCTTACAACCGGGTTCAGATCGCGCTTATTAATTATGTCTCCGGAAAATGTATCTGGTTCAAGATAGGAAGAGGAAGGGCCCGCTTAAAGCAGGTCAAAGCCGTAGCCGATATGCTTCAAGCCGACAATCGGGAGTTTGGCCTCTCCGAGACAAGAAGCGAGCTTTACAATACACAAGAGTCAGTACAATTTGATGCTTCTCACGGAATATACCCCACCTATTACGGCGTGCTCAAGAATAAGGATTATATAGATAAGCGTCACGAACGCCTGAGAAGAGAAGGCCGGAACAACAGCTTGCACTTAGGATGGTATGGTGCTCTGATCAAGGATATCGGAAATTGGGGGCTTGCGGCATACCACTTAGCCGGTGGAACAGCATTACGTACACTTGCAGTCCCTACCATGATCGCTGCAAATGCTATCGAGTTTGTTGGCAAAACCGCAAAGGTGGCCATGAAGGGACTGTCCATGGTTACAAACGGGATCTTCAGGCTGTTCAGAAGCCAAAAGCGTTGGAATATCAAAGTTAATAAGCACACCATGACTCACGGGTGGACGAGTCTTTCGGATGCAAGACTTATAAATTTGAATACATTGTTCTTCTTGCTCGGCACACCCATTTTAACCGTAAAGGATTCGGTACATTCCCTCTGCCGCTTTTTGAGGAACAAGTTCGGACCGGAACGCCCGGATAAATATGTCAGCGACATTTGGCTGGAAGATACCAGAAGAACCCGTTTTATCTTAAAAAGGATATTCATGAATGCAAAGAAAAACATCCGAAGCTTCTTTGGCGCAGAGAAGCCGATCAGCGACAGAGCCGATGCGGAATACAGAGATATTCGAAGAGAATACGATGGTCAGGAAGATGAAGATTTCGATGACGAAGATTGATCGTACAACACGGGAAATCTAGGTTGCCACCGCGAAAACGCTTTGGTACAATAAAAAATAAAATCAAGGAGGATCGCTATTTATGGAAGTGGATGTCGAATTTGACGTGACAGCAGACCATAATATAACTATTGGCGTAGCCTATGAGAGTGATCATCTTCACCTTAATGCTACAGATGCTACATCTGTCTCGATAAATGTAGTGGCATTGTTTTTTCTGATTTCCTTCGGGCTTATTAATGCCTGTATTGTTATATGCAAGCGGACCCAATGCTAAGATGGATCTGCTAAACCTGATCCGTTTCGCGATAAGAAGCGCTGCCGCCGAGTACGGACCGGATACAAAGATACTTATCAGAAGACATAATCAGGCCGTAAAGGCGCTGTCAGATAAGCTTTTTCCGGACAAAAAGGGAAAGATGGCTCTGTTCGGAAAAAGAAAAGAGGATTAGAAATCATGACAGAATTGTGTCGGCGGGGTAAGATATTATACATTGGTGTGGATTGAGCAACGGACTTGGCGATTATGAGATTTGCCGGTTGAGGATCGTGTAAAAAGGAGAATATGAAGAAGTATGTCAAGGATATGACAAAGCTTGAGTTCAATATGATGAACAGGATAGATCCTTCCGTGAGAAGTGCGGAATATCAGGCTCTTGTCAGGGCTGTGAGGGATGCTTCGCAGATCGTTCTTTCGAAAAACTATGATGCGAATATCAATGCTATCGCAGATGCCAACTTAAGGCTTATAACCGCAGCTTTTAAGTATATGGATGATAAGAAGAGCGTGAGGTCAAGCTGGGACGGCAAGGCCAGGTTTGAAAATGCATTGGATGCCATCGCCATAGTCAGGACCTATGCTCACGGAACCGAGGAAATGATCGACCGGTATGTCGCATCCATCAACAGGAAGCGTAAGACCGAGTCTGCCAATGCAAGATGGCATGTGGATATCAATAACTTCGGAGCGCGGAACGCCGAGCAAAAGGAGATTGCCCGTGAGGATGACAGGAAGCTCGGAAGAAAGGAAATGTTCTCGAGGATCAAGCAGGAGAGAAATCAGATCATAGACAATCCTGTGAATCAAGGCGGAAACCTTGCCGATAATGCATTTAATGCGATGAGAAAAAACAGCATCAAGATCAAAGAAGAGAATTAGAGCGTAAACTGTAACGGATCACGATATGAAAGGTGTCGCCAGAGGCCTGTCCAACAAGGAGATAGGAGATGAGCTCTTTTTGTCGGAGGGCACCGTACGAAAGGAAAAAATATATTAAAAAACTCTTGATTTATACGGTTTCTTATGCTAATATATCTCGTGTTGTGCAGAATTGTGTACAGCATGACATTAATAGTTTTAGTAGGTTTGGAGGTTTTATCTTGAAGACGGCGCTTATAATAGTACTTTTGGTGATATCGATTGTCCTTTCCATTCTTATAATGATGCAGGAAGGCAAGGATAACGGACTTACCAGTGCGCTTACCGGATCGGTAGACAGCTACTGGAGCCAGAATAAGGGCAAGTCAAAGAAGGCAAGATTAAATAAGGCTACCGCGTTCCTCGGCGCTTTATTCATGATACTTGCGCTTCTTGTTTCATCAAAGTTTATTAAGTAATCAGGCTAAAAGATAAGGGTTCCTATACAGGAACCCTTTTTTACAATAATTATATGCACACGCACGCGTAATGAAATTAGCCGCTTTGCGGCACGCGTGTGGCGCAGCGATAAGTGAGACAGGAAATCTTTGATTTCCGTTGTCGAACTTATACAGAGTAGTAGGTTACGACTGCGTCTTACCTACTCGATAATATATATTTGGGGGATGTGCAATATGGAAGAGAAAAACAACGATAGTATTGATAGCAACATTAAAGAAAGGCTTGAGAAGTTCATATACTCACCTGAGTATAATCCCATGAAGCTCAAAGACATATATTTTGTGTTGAATGTTCCGTCCGACAAAAGGTCGGAGGTTGAGCAGGCTTTGGGTGAGCTTATCAATGAGGGGAAGGTACACTTAAGCAAGAAGGGAAAGTACAAGCCTTTGGATGTACAGCTTATCGAGGGTACATTTATAGGAAATAAAAAGGGTTTTGGCTTTGTTGCGGTTGAAGGCGAGCAGGAGGATTATTTTGTTCCCGCAAGAGATGCCATGGATGCATTTCACGGTGATAAAGTCCTTATCGAGCCGAGGGAGAGCTCGCGCTCGGGCAAGAGTCACGAGGCTAAGGTAGTCAAGATCCTGGAGAGAGGCTTTACGAAGATTGTAGGTACCTTTGAGAAGCAGAAGGGCTTTGGTTTTCTGATCCCTGACAACAGGAAGATAGCTGACGATATCTTCATCCAGGGCGAGGATTCCATGGGCGCCATGACCGGACATAAGTGTGTGTGTGAGCTGACGAGTTACGGCAGCAAGGGCAAGTCGCCAGAGGGTAAGATAATCGAGATTATAGGGCATGTAAATGATCCGAAGACAGACATGATCTCCGTGGTTAGGGCTTACGACATACCGATTGAATTTCCCGAGGATGTTATGAAATACCTAGACGAGATACCCGAGGAGGTATCGGAGGAAGAGCTTAAAGGCCGTGAGGATATGCGTGATTGGCTGACTATCACGATAGACGGAGAGGATGCAAAGGACTTAGACGATGCAGTTACACTTACCATCGAGGATGATGTGTACACTTTAGGAGTGCATATTGCTGATGTTACGCATTATGTGAAGGAGAAGTCACCCCTTGACAAGGAGGCCTTAAAGCGCGGTACAAGCTGCTATCTTGTGGACAGTGTAATACCCATGCTTCCCCATAAGCTTTCCAACGGTATATGTTCACTTAACCATGATGTCGACAGGCTTACGCTTTCGTGCATTATGCGCTTTGACAAGACCGGTAAGCTGCTTGATCACCGTATAGTTGAAGGTGTGATTAATGTTAATAACCGTATGAATTATACGGATGTGAATAAGCTTTTGAACAAGACGGACGATGCTCCGGTGATGCAGTATATGCACCTTATGGAGATGCTTGAGAACATGAAGGAGCTGTCACGGATTCTTCGTGAGAAGAGGGAAAAGAGAGGCTCGATAGACTTCGATGTTCCCGAAACCAAGATAATTGCCGATAAGGACGGAAAACCTGTAGAGATAAAGCCTTACGACAGGAATACGGCAACCATGCTCATCGAGGACTTTATGCTTGCGGCCAACGAAACCATCGCCGAGGATTACTTCTGGCAGGAGCTTCCCTTCGAGTACAGAGTTCATGAACAGCCTGATACCGAGAAGATGGATAACCTGAGAGTGTTCCTGAATAATTTCGGTGTGTTTACAAAGCCTTCGCGGGATGAAATCCATCCCAAGGAGCTTCAGAAGATATTAAAGGCCATCGAGGGAGAATCCTACGAAGCTCTCATATCCAAGATTATGCTTCGTTCCATGAAGCAGGCAAGATATTCTACTGTGTGCAGCGGGCACTTCGGACTTTCGTGCAAGTATTACTGCCACTTTACATCTCCCATAAGGAGATACCCGGATTTGCAGATACACAGGATAATCAAGGAGAATATCAACGGTACCTTAGATGAAAAGCGCATTGCTCATTATCATTCGATTCTCGGGCAGGTAAGCGATGATAATTCCATCAAGGAGAGGCGCGCCGAAGAAGCTGAGCGTGAGGTGGTAAAGCTCAAGGAGATAGAGTATATGTCCGAGCACATAGGCGAGGAGTTTGACGGTGTCGTGTCCGGAGTAACCTCTAATTTCGTGTTCGTAGAGCTTGAGAATACGGTGGAAGGAGCAGCTTCGGTTGCGGATATGTTCGACGACCTCTACTTCTTTAAGGAGGACGAGTATGCCATGGTCGGCGAGAAGACAGGTAACCGCTACACTTTGGGTGACAAGGTAAGGGTCAAGGTCTTAAAATGTGATAAAATCAAAAAAAGCATTGATTTTTCGATAATTAGTGGTAATATAGATAAGTCTTGAAACAGGAGATATATGTATGGCGAAGAAGACGGGTGTAAAGCTTATAGCCAACAATAAAAAAGCATATCATGATTTCTTTATAGAAGAAACCTTTGAGGCAGGCATAGCGCTTGTAGGTACTGAAGTCAAGTCCTTAAGACAGGGCTCGTGCAGTATCAAGGAGGCCTTCATAAGGGTTGAGAAGGGTGAGGTATATGTATACCAAATGCATATTGCTCCTTACGAAAAGGGCAATATCTTTAATCGCGATCCTCTCCGTATAAGAAAGCTTCTTCTTCACAGAACTGAGATAAACAGGCTGATTGGCCAGCAGAAGATGAAGGGCTACACCATAGTTCCTCTTCAGGTTTATTTCAAGGACAGTCTTGTCAAGATAGAGATAGGTCTTGCGCGAGGCAAGAAGCTCTATGACAAGCGTGAGGATATAGCTAAAAAGGATGCGGCAAGAGAAGCTGCAAGGGACTTCAAGATAAGAAATCTTGAGTAATAATTATGCGTACGGGTTTGTGGCGGCATAATGCTGCTTCAAAGCGCAAATTTGAAATAAATAATATCAGAGGAGATGTAACAATGAGTCAGGCAAAGGTCGATAAATACAAGGAAGAGAAGAAAAACAGGGAAAAGAATATGAAGAAAGCCAAGGCAAAGAAGGCTGCCGCAGTAGTTATCTGTGCATGTCTCGCAGGCCTTATCATAGGCTATCCCGTAGGTAAAGGACTTTACAAGGTATCCAAAAAAAACAGAGATGCCAACGCTACATTTGCCGCAACGGCTTATGATACCTGGTTTAACCAGAAATGGGCAGGAAACTACAGCGGAATCATCCCTGAGGCTTCAGATACCGATGCCGAGGTTTCCGAGGACACATCAAGTGAGGATACAGAGTACATGGATGAGATGATGGATGAAATCGGACTTGATGCTACAGATTTTGAACAGGTTACTACGGAGCAGTAATCAGTTTATTAAAACGGTTGTTACCGTTTAACAAAATTTGTCATTCTGAGCGTTAGCGAAGAATCTTAAATAACAACAAATAAGATCCTTCGCTTGCGCTCAGGATGACACGCAATTCCGGGGTTGTACCGGTTTCGACAGGAGCTTAGAAATTATGGTAGCCGTCCGTGGAGTCTGACCACGTTAAAACGGACAATTTAAAAATAAACGCTGATACAGATTACGCGTTAGCAGCCTAGGCGCTGCTCGTCAGGAGCGGGAGGTCCGCAGACCGCACACCGGCGTCGACGAATGCGGAAAACTCTGTTGTCAAAGCTTTGAGATAGCAGAAAATCTATGAAGCTACCGAGGCAGTCAGCCTGCTTGTGGGCGGTCGGTTGAGGGAATAATAAAACATAAGCTGTGGCGGAAGAAGCTGTAATGGAAGGGCTTTTGGACGCGGGTTCGATTCCCGCCAGCTCCATAAAAATAAAGAGGGATTTATTCCCTCTTTATTTTTATGGAGCTGGATGCGCAGGGACACCGTAATGTAGATGTCAGCTAGAGCTGACCGGTGCCCCGCGCACGAGTAGGGGCGACTTCGTCTTCCCTACTCGAATATATTCTCGCCGGCCTCGTAAAAAACACTTGACAATTAAGATATATGCGAGTATCTTACTGATTTGTGAAAAACATAACGAAAAGCTTTGAGGTGCCTTTGATTATGCTTTAAGCATAAGGCCAAAGGGTAAAAGGGAAACAGGTGAAAGTCCTGTGCGAACTCGTCACCGTGACGCGGAGTTTTTAAGCCATTTATGTCACTGGAGCAATCCGGGAAGGCGGCTTAAGAATGATGAGGCTAAGCCGGGAAACCTGCCTTGATGTCTGGTACATAAGATCACGAGTAATTGGTCGTGCCGTAAGGGAAGGTTTAAAAAGCCTTTGTTTTTATGTGCCTGGATTCCTTTAAAGGAATCAGGGCTTTTTTATGTTTGAAATATAATATAAACGGAGGCATAACAAAAATGAGAAAGAAAGTTTTAACTGCAGTCCTTGCAACCGCCATGACAGCCGCTTTGCTTGCAGGCTGTGGCAAGAAGGAAGAGACAACGGCGACAACCGCAGCTACAACAACCGAGGCTGCTACGGAGGCTAAGGAGACTGAAGCTGAAAAGACTACTGAGGCTACCGAGGAAGAGACAACCACAGAGGATCAGGCCGCTGCCGACAAGGCCGCAGCTGATGAGGTTGTTGCATTGATTGACGCTATATATGTACAGGAGTGGACACCGGATACAGATGCACAGTGTGCTGCAGCTAAGCAGGCGTGGGATGCGCTTACCGATGAGCAAAAGGAGCTTGTTGAAGGCGAGGAGGCCGATCCCGATTATTTCGGAAGAGACACAGGCGATGCATCAAAGGATGATCCGAGAAATGCAGATGATATAGGTGAGAACGAGATACTTGTAGTAAGCTTCGGAACATCTTTTAACGACAGCCGTGTTGAGGATATAGGCGGTATCGAGAAGGCTATAGAGGAGAGTAATCCGGACTGGTCTGTAAGAAGGGCGTTTACGGCACAGATTATCATCAACCACGTACAGGCGCGTGACGGTGAGAAGATTGATAATGTCGAGCAGGCTTTAGAGCGCGCTGTAGCAAACGGAGTTAAGAACCTGGTTGTTCAGCCCACACATCTTATGCACGGAGCTGAGTATGACGAGTTTAAAGAGGCTGTGGACAAATATGCTGACAAGTTCGAGAGTGTGAAGATATCAGAGCCGCTCCTGGGTGAGGTTGGAGCTACTGGTGAAGAAATCAACTCTGACAAGGAAGCAGTTGCAAAGGCAGTTACTGACGAGGCAGTTAAGGAATCCGAGTATGACAGCCTTGATGCTGCAAAGGAAGACGGAGCTGCATTCGTATTCATGGGCCACGGTACATCTCACACAGCAAAGGTTACTTACACTCAGATGCAGAGCCAGATGAAGGCTTTAGGCTATGAGAATGTATGGATCGGAACAGTTGAGGGCGAACCCGAGGAGACCTCATGTGAAAATATTATAGACGCAGTTGCAGAAGCGGGTTATACTAAGGTTATCCTTCGTCCGCTTATGGTTGTTGCAGGTGACCACGCTAACAACGATATGGCAGGCGAGGACGAGGATTCATGGCAGTCCATGTTCTTTAACAGCGGAAAGTTCACTTCGGTTTCATCTCAGATTTCAGGCTTAGGAAGAATTGACGCAGTTAAGGAGCTCTATGTACAGCATGTAAAGGCTGCTATGGAAGCTGAGTAAGCAAAAAAATAAGATAAGGATTTTATACTTTATGAAAAAGAAGATAGGTTTCAGGAATACCGGATTGTTTATGTGTCTGGCCGCCTGCCTGATGCTCTCAGGCTGCGGAAACGGCGCGAAGGACGGGGGAAAGGACACGGCTGCCACTACGGCAACTGTGTCCGAAGAATCCAAAACCACAGAGAAAAAAACGGATACGGAAGTTGTTTCGGAAACAACCACCGAAGCTGAAGATAAGTCTGAAAAGGATCCATCAAAGCTTGACTTGGCCGACGGTCAATATCTTGCGGATTTTGACACCGACAGCTCTATGTTTCGCATCAATGAGATGTATGACAATAAGGGGCTGCTTACCGTAAAGGATGGAAAAGGCACGATATATATCGTTATGCCTTCTACCAAGATACAGCAGCTTTATCTTGGACTTGCCGAGGATGCAAAAAAAGATGGCGCAGAGCTGATTGAACACACGGTTGAGAGTGTGACCTATGATGACGGACTTACCGAAGATGCTAATGCATTTGAAGTGCCTGTTCCGGTGCTTGATGAGGAATTTGACCTTGCGCTTATCGGTGAGAAGGGCAAGTGGTATGACCACAAGGTTAAGGTATCTAACCCCGTTCCCGCTGTTGAAGAAGAGCCTTTGGGCGTGAAAGATGCTTCTACGGAAGGTGTGTCCGGAGAAACCGCGGATACGGTAAATATCACTTTAGAAGGCGGTACAGGAAAAGCAAGCATTAAATCCCCGGCCGAATACACGGTAAAGGACGATGCCTATGTTGTAAGGCTTGAATGGAGCAGTCCTCACTATGATTACATGATAGTGGACGGAGAAAAGTACATTCCGGTCAATACCGAAGGAAACTCGGTATTTGAGATACCGTTTAAGAATATATCCGAGCCGGTGACAGTCATTGCGGATACCACGGCAATGAGTGCGCCGCATGAGATAGAGTATACAATTTCATTTAATTAAACATGTAAATCGATCAGGGAAGACGCAGTCGAACCCTAATCGCGCGCGGTGCACCGGTCAACTTAAGCTGACATCTACATATCGGTGCACCTGCGCAATCGAGTAGGGAAGACGCAGTCGCACCCTAATCGCCGTGCCGACCGCGTGCCGCAAAGCGGCTGATTACATTACGCGGTCGTGCACATAATAAAGCCCACGACATTTATGCCGTGGGCTGGTTTGAATTTATGGGTTATAAAAACAGAGAGAAATCAATTAAAATATTGGCAGGCCTTTTAGTCCTTGTACTTGCGTTTCTGCTGACAGGCTGCGGTGATAAGAGCATCGGTGTATCCGACGAGTCAACAGCAGTACAGAATACAGTAACAGACAACAATCCGCACTATACCTCCTTGGAGTTGAAATACGCTACCCAGTTTTCGATAGACGAGTATGAGAACGGGATAAAGCATATCCACATAGAGGACGGTTCTGATTATGTTATTCTTCCTGAAGGAACGGATGAGAGCGCTTTATTGTCTATCGGAATAGACAATGCAGTTATAATAAAACAGGAACCGAAAAGCATATATATGGCCGCTTCCTCGGCCATGGATTTAGTCAGAGAGCTTGATGGGCTTGACAGGATAAAATGCTGCAGCACAAAGGCCGAAGATTATGCGATTCCTGAGATAAGGGATGCCATTGAAAGCGGAAGTATCTCTTACGCGGGCAAGTACAGCGCTCCTGATTATGAAATGCTCTTGGCTACGGGAACAGAGCTTGCAATAGAGTCCACTATGATATACCACACTCCCAAGATAAAGGAACAGCTTGAGAGACTGGGCATACCCGTTTTAGTTGAGAGATCAAGCTATGAGCAGCACCCATTAGGAAGGCTTGAATGGATAAAGCTTTACGGACTTCTTCTTGGCAGGTACGATGAAGCTGTGAGTTTTTTTGATGACGAATGTTCAAGGGTAGATAAGCTTGTCGGCAGCCTTGAAGTAGGCAACAGGAAAAAGGTTGCTTTCTTCAGCATATCTCCGAACGGATATGTAAATGTCAGAAAGCCTCAGGATTATGTTAGCAGCATGATAGATATGTCAGGAGGAAGCTATGCATTTTCCACATTAACTCCCGAAGATGATAACGCCCTGTCTACGGTTAAGCTTAACTGGGAGGACTTCTACAGGGATGCGGTTGACGCCGATATAATCATCTACAACAGTACCATATACGGCGGCTTTGAAACCATGGATGATCTGCTTTCACAAAATGAGCTCTTTAAGGATTTTAAGGCTGTGAAAGAAGGTAATGTGTGGTGCACGAATATGAACCTCTTTCAGGAGAGCAGTAAGATTGCGGTTATAATCGAAGATATGTACAAGGTCATCAACAATACCGACACGGGAACGGTTACATTTTTGTACAAACCGGAATAAGACTATATGAAAAATAGACATATATTTCTGTACATTATCATATCAATACTTTTACTTTTGGCATTTGCGCTGAATTTGGGGATAGGAAGTAAAGGTATAAGCATCAGCGAGGCTTTTACTGCACTTTTCACCCATGACACGGACAGTGTAACCGGTACCGTTGTGTGGGATATAAGGTTACCCAGGGCTATAGCAGCCCTTGTGCTAGGAGGCGCGCTTTCTCTGTCGGGATATGCGTTGCAAGCTTTCTTTGCCAATCCCATTGCGGGTCCCTTTGTGCTTGGCATATCCTCGGGAGCAAAGCTTATGGTTGCGCTTCTTATGGTTTCCGCATCCTTGAGCGGCTTTCGCTTAAGCTCGATATTGCTGATTGCGGCAGCCTTCATCGGTTCTCTGATAGTAACAAGGATAGTTATCTTTCTTGCGGGCCGTGTTAAGAGCATGTCCGTGCTTATCGTGTGTGGAGTTATGGTAGGATATATCTGTTCTGCGGTAACGGAGCTTGCGGTATCATTTGCGGATGATACGAACATAGTAAACCTCCATAGCTGGACCATGGGCAGCTTCTCGTCGATTTCCTGGGGTAATGTGATATGCTTTACTCCTGTTGTTGTCGCGGGATTTGTCATGATCTTCTTTATGTCCAAAGGTATAGAGGCTTATCTTTACGGCGAGCAGTACGCGCTTAGTGTAGGTATGAATGTGAAGCTTTTCAGAAAGCTTCTGATAGTTTGTTCAAGCCTGCTTTCCGCAACGGTTACGGCATTTGCGGGGCCGGTTTCCTTTGTCGGTATTGCGGTACCGCATGTGGCGAGGATGCTGTTTAAGACCTCCAAGCCGAAGCTTTTGATAAGCGCGTCATTCCTGATGGGGGCGCTGTTTTGCTTAGTATGTGACCTTGTTGCAAGGAGACTTATATATCCGACAGAACTTTCCATAAGCACAATTACTGCTGTGTTCGGAGCGCCGATAGTGATATCCATGCTGGTTAAAAAGGAACATAGAGCTTAACAGGTACAATATATGAAAAACATAGAAACCCAAAACTTAACCGTGGGCTATGATAATACGCCGCTAATAGAGAGCATAACCCTGACCGTAAAGCCCGGACAGATTGTCTGTCTGGTCGGACCAAACGGTGCCGGGAAGAGTACCATATTAAAGACGGTTGCTTCGGTGCTTGAGCCTTTAGCGGGTGTGGTTTGTATAAACGGTGATGATTTAAATGAGCTGCCCTTAAAGAAAAGGGCAGGGCTTATGTCTATTATGTTCACATCCAGGCCGGATACAGGTTTTATGACTTGTTTTGATGTCGTAAGCGCGGGGAGATATCTGTTTACAGGCGTTCTGGGTAACTTAAGTGAGACGGATATAACTGCAGTTGACGAAGCCCTGAAGAATACGGGCGCCTTTGAGTTTAGGGACAGGCCCTTTAACAACTTAAGTGATGGGCAGAAGCAGAGAGTTCTTCTTGCGAGGGCTTTGGCGCAGGAACCCGAATACATGATTTTAGACGAACCGACAGGCTTTCTTGACATAGGTCATAAGCTTGAATTCGCTGACACACTTAAAGCTATGGTTAAGTCGAAAAATATCGGCGTGTTGATGTCCATGCATGAGCTCACCCTTGCTAAGAGTATTGCGGATACTGTTATATCTGTGACTGAGGATAACAGGATTGACAGGATAGGGGCTTCGGAGGATATTCTTACGCCTGACTATATCGAAAAACTTTTTTCGATGAAGCCGGGCGATTATGTGAGGTTATACGGCAGCATCGGAAGTGCCTGTGGTGTCAGATCAAGTATAATCAATAAGGAAAACGCTAACAGAAAGACAAAGGTTCTTATGCTTCAGGGCACCATGTCCGGGGTAGGCAAAAGTCTGCTTACAGCAGGGCTGTGCCGTCTTCTTACGAATAAAGGCTATCGCGTAAGACCCTTTAAGTCCCAGAATATGGCTCTCAATTCATTTGTTACAGAAGACGGTTATGAAATAGGCAGGGCGCAGGCCATGCAGGCGGAGGCCTGTAAGACTGAACCGAGTGTCTATATGAATCCGGTCCTGCTTAAACCGACGGGTGACAGAAGCTCACAGGTTATTGTGAACGGAAGACCTGTTAAGAATATGGGATGGGCAGAGTTTTCTTCATACAAGAAGGAGCTTATTCCGCTTATTAAAGAAGCTTACGCAAAGCTTGAAGAGGAAGCGGATATTATTATTATAGAGGGGGCGGGTTCACCTGCCGAGATTAATCTAAAGGCTGATGATATAGTTAATATGGGAATAGCAAAGCTGTTTGACGCGCCAGTGCTGCTTGTCGGTGATATCGACAGGGGCGGTGTGTTCGCTCAGCTTATCGGAACCCTTGATCTGCTTGAGGATGATGAACGGTCAAGAGTAAAAGGACTTATAGTTAACAAATTCCGCGGTGATAAAGCCGTATTTGAACCGGGAGTAAGACAGCTTGAGGAAAAAGGCGGTATAAAGGTTGTGGGAGTTATCCCGTATATGCACCACAGTCTTGAGGATGAGGATTCGCTTGCGGAGATTTTGAATCAGAAAAGCAATGCTCAGGCAAAGATTAAGATAGGGGTTGTAAGACTTCCGCACATATCCAACTTCACGGACTTTTATACATTTGCACAGTTTGAAGATGTGTCGCTTGAGTATATTACCAAACCGGAAGAGATAGATAGTTTTGATATGATTATACTTCCCGGAACAAAGAATACGATAGGGGATATGCATTGGTTAAGGTCCAAAGGACTTGACCGGGCGATTAAAGAATATGCAAGGCATGAATTCCCTGTGATCGGAATATGCGGTGGCTATCAGATGCTCGGCTTGACTATAACGGATCCGGATGACAATGAAGGCGGCGGACATATCGAAGGTCTCGGACTGCTGCCGGTTGATACCGTCTTTGCCGGTGATAAAAGACAGGTTCGGGTAAGCGGAAGAATAAAGGGCTCCGATGGTATGTTCTCAGAGCTTGACGGTGTCTGCTACGAGGGATATGAGATACATATGGGTAATTCTGTTAGCAAAGATCCTTCGCGCATAAGCTTCACTGAGAACGACTCGGGACTTTGTATTAATTCCGTCTGCGGCACCTATGTGCACGGCTTCTTCGATAAGGCAGAGGTGCTTTGCGGCGTTATAACGGCTCTTGCGAAGAAGAAAGGGATAAGTATTGATACATCCGGGATAAAGGATTATGTGAGCATTAAGGAAGCTGATTTCGACCGTCTTGCAAAGATAATAGAAGACAACATGGATATGAGCCTGTTGTATGATATACTTGGAATAGAATAAGATCCTTCGGTCTTTGCACTCAGGATGACACGACAATTATGACAAAGAATGAATTAAAAGAATTAAAAATAGATAAGCCTGACAGTAAAGTATACAATGCCGTTAAGCAAAGCTGGGATGCTTTGTCTAAACCGTTAGACGGATTGGGGGACTTTGAAGCTCTTATCTGCAGAATAGGCGCGATTCAAGAAAGAATAATACCGTGCGCCGATAACAAAACGCTTGTCGTATTTTGTGCGGATAACGGAATCGTTAATGAAGGCGTAAGTCAGTGCGGCAAGGAGGTTACGTCTCTTGTTGCGGCTTCCCTCGGGAAAGGTGTCAGTACTGCAAATGTCATGGCAAAAAGCGCAGGAGTAAGAGTTGTTCCGGTTGATATAGGCATTGACTGTGAAGACAAAATCCCTGGAGTGATTGACAGGAAGGTGGTCCGTGGAACAAAAAGCTTTTTATCCGAACCCGCCATGAGCGAAGAAGAACTGCTTAATGCAATTTCATGCGGGATTGACATAGCTAAAGAGCTTATATATGAGGGTGTTGACATACTTGCAGCCGGAGAGATGGGAATAGGGAATACGACCTCATCCTCTGCAGTATTGTGTTCATTACTTGAAAAGGATGCTTCATTGCTGACAGGCAGAGGCGCTGGCTTAGATGATACCGGTTTGGAAAAGAAGTTTAACGTGATTAAAACCGGACTTAAAAAGTATGTTTATTTGCAAGAATTGTCCGGGTTTGATAGAGGCTATGAAACCTTGAGATGCTTAGGCGGATTGGAGATAGCCGGAATGACCGGACTTTATATAGGCGCTGCTATAAATCACATTCCGATAGTTGCCGACGGTCTTATAAGTCTTACGGCAGCGCTTCTTGCCGAGTATCTTGTGCCCGGAGCAAAGGATTATGTTATAGCCTCGCATAACGGCCGAGAGAGAGGCGTGGCGCTTGTTTTGTCGGAGCTTAAGCTAAAAGCTTTTATCAACGGTAATATGGCTTTGGGAGAGGGCACGGGCGCATTGATGCTCTTTCCGCTTATTGATATGGCGCTTGCATTATACCGTGACGGAATACATTTTGAAGAAGCGGGGATAGCTGCTTACGAGAGGTATAACAGATGATAACACTTATAATCGGAATTCCCGACTGCGGCAAGTCAGCCTTGGCCGAGCAGTTGACGGTTGAGAACAGTATAAAAGAAGAACGTGTATATATCGCAACCATGATTCCCTACGGTGAGGAGGGAAGGCAGAGGGTGCTGAAACACAGAAAACTCAGGGCAGGGAAGGGATTTAGGACGATTGAGTGCCCGGGTAAGCTTGAAGAGATCGGTGATGAGCTTAATGACGATGGTTCTCACGTCTGCCTATTGGAGTGCCTGACTAACCTGTGCGGGAATATAATGCATATGGATAAATATATCAATAAAACCACGGAAGAATTATGCGATATTATAACCGAAGATATAGTCGGATTTTCCGAAAAATGTAAAGCCCTGTATATAGTATCTAATGAATTCGATGCTTCGGACAGCAGTTATGATGATGAAACCGTGAAATATATCAGACTTGTAAAAAAGGTCAATGAAGCGCTCAAATCAAGGGCTGACAGATGCTACATCTACGAGGGAGGTGCGATTATGACGAAGTCATAATTTTGCATCGCACCGACTTTCGTCATAAGGGGTACCGCGAAGCGGTGGATTCCTTATGACATAAGACTGGGCAGGATTGCTTTAGCAATCGTGCCATTACATATTATACGAGGAGGTTTTATTCTGCATGAGCTATATTAAGGGCTTGTTGTACGCCTTATCGCTATATACAAGAATACCTGTACCGGCAGGTAAGCTTAAAGCCGAGGACGGAAGGAAGGCTATAGTTTTTCTTCCGGTTGCCGGAGCGATAATCGGACTGATAATATTCGGACTTAGTTTTTTATTCTCCGGAAAAAGCCTTCCGGAGCTGTTTGTGATATCGGTTTACACACTTGTACCGCTTGTCCTGACAGGAGGATTCCATGTGGATGGCTTTATGGATGTGGCAGATGCAAAAAACTCATACAAGAGCCCGGAAGAAAAGCTTAAGATACTGAAGGATCCGCATATCGGTGCATTTGCAATCATAAGACTGGTCATGCTCGGATTTGTTTGGCTTACGGCCATGAGTGTTTTGGTTAGGGCAGAAGAAAGAACGGCATTTTATCTGTGTTCGATTTCATTCTTTATGGTCCGCGCTGCCTGCGCCTTGCTTTCCGTATGTGTTAAAAGAGCGCGTAAGGACGGCATGCTTATCAGTGAGACAGACGGTGTATCAGCTTCGGATAAGCTAATCATTAGTTTGCAGCTTGTCGCCGGGATCGTAGTGATGATAGCTTTATATCCCTTGGCAGGAGTGCTCAGCGTGATAGCAGTAATACTTTTTTCCGTATATTACGTATTGATGTGCATGCGAGAGTTCTCGGGAGTGACCGGAGATACGGCGGGGTATTATATTACCGTATGTGAGACACTTATTTTGACCGCAATTGCGGCTTCTGAATTGATATGTCATCATTGTAACTTTTAGTCTTTTTATCTGTTTCGGAGAATTCTATGAATAATACCATTGAATGCCTTCTTGTCAGACATGGCCTCACAAAAGGAAATGAAGAAAAACGTTATATAGGGAACAGGTCTGATGAAGGTTTGAGTGTGGCAGGAAAAGAACAGTGCAAAAAGCTGTCTGAGGCACTCAGAAAACATACTGCAGGCAAAAAAAGCCTGTTGATTTCGGGTGAACTAAAAAGGTGTGTAACCTCTGCAAAGCTTTTGTTTCCTGACATTCCGGCTGTTACGGACAAAGACATAAGCGAGATTGATTTCGGTGACTTTGAAGGGAAAAACCATCTGGAATTAAAGGACAATACTGATTATATGGCCTGGCTTGCTTCGGGTGGGACTTCTTCCTTTCCGGGCGGAGAAAGTAGGGAGGACTTCATAAAAAGGAGTTTTGATACATTTGCAAGAAATATCAAGCGCTTCGCGGGGGACTATGAACAGATTGTATTTGTCTGTCATGGAGGCAATATAATGTCCGTGATGAGCTCTCTTACCGGAAAGAATTATTTTGATTTTCAGGTCAGTTGCTGTGAAGGCTATAAACTTACGATGGAGGTTACAGATGAAGGGATTGATCTTGTGTCATACAGCAGCCTTCTTTATAGGGATAGCGCTTGACCTTATTATAGGCGATCCGGCATCGCTTCTGCACCCGATAAGGCTTATAGGCAGAATGATAAGCGGGCTGGAAAAAAAGCTGCTTAGGAAAGAGGATCCGCCTGTCAAAAAAAGGCGGGCAGGGTGCGTGCTTTGTACAATCGTAACACTGACATCCGGATTGGCCGTCGCTCTTGTTTGTGTTGCTGCTTATCTAACACATATCTATGCCGGTATTGCGGTCGAAGCAATACTTACCTGTTACCTTCTTGCGGCAAGGAGCCTATCCGTAGAAAGCATGAAGGTGTACAAGGCTCTAAGCCATGACACGCTTGATGATGCACGAAAAGCAGTATCCATGATAGTCGGAAGGGATACTGACAGGCTGGACGAGGCGGGCGTAACGAGGGCAGCTGTTGAGACAGTGGCAGAGAATACCTCTGACGGGGTTATAGCGCCTATAATATATGCATTTATCGGCGGGCCTGTGCTCGGTTTTATGTACAAGGCAATAAATACCATGGACTCTATGGTGGGTTATAAGAACGAACGCTATATGGATTTCGGGCGTGCAGCGGCAAAGACAGATGATGTGGTTAATTATATACCTTCGAGAATAAGTGCGCTGCTTATGATAGCAGCAGCATATATCGGAGGAAGAGTATACTCCGGACCTGATGCATGGCGGGTATTTAAACGTGACAGATATAACCACAAGAGTCCTAACTCGGCACAGACAGAGAGTGTGTGCGCGGGAGCGTTGAGGATAAGGCTCGGCGGACCGTCATATTACTTCGGAAAGCTCGTGGAAAAGCCTTACATAGGAGACAATATAAGGGATGTAGAAGTTGAAGACATAAAAAGAAGTATAAAACTGATGTATCTTACCGATTTTATAAGCTTGATCGTATGCGCCTTAGTCAGCGTGGCGGCTATATTTTTAATGTGAGGTTATACATCAGAAATATATAAAAAACAAGACTTTTATGTTAGTTTTTGGTATAATATTTTTTATGTAACTATTGCTTATTACCACACTAATCAGAAAGCGAGGATTAAAGATGGATAACAGTTATATAAAGCGTTCCAAGAAAAAAATGACCTTATATCGACACAGAAAAAGATATCAATGTACAGTCGGAGCATAAGGGAGAAGACCTTCCTGATGATTGGGATGGCTTTGAAAAATATGCAAAGCCCGTATCCGAAAAAAAGAAGAAAAAGAATCTTAACAATAAGTACAAGAATCAAAATATCAAGGTGACTCATTATGTTACACGGTGGTGATATATATGATAAAAATAATATCGAATATGATTTCTCGGTAAACTTGAATCCCTTAGGGTGTCCTTCGCCGGTTCGGGAAGCGGTTTTGGAGGCCGCGGTTCTGTCGGGCAGGTATCCTGATTATTATCAAAGAGCTTTCAAGAAAGCGGTTGCCAAGGCAGAGGGAGTGGAACCTTCGCAGGTTATCGGCGGTAACGGCGCTTCAGAGCTGCTTATGTCGTTGGTTCGCATGCTCAAGCCCAAAAGTGCGCTTATTGTTACTCCCGGTTTTTCAGGCTACAGCCATGTGTTAAACTCTATAAAAGATTGTGAGAGCAGGGAGTACGCTCTTTCCGAGGATAAGGATTTCAAATTAGACTCAGGGATTCTTAAAGTGATAACAGATGATTTGTCTCTTGTGATGCTTGGCAATCCGAACAATCCGACCGGAAGATATATAAGGCCGGCTCTTGCAGAAAAGATATTCAATAAGTGTTTGGAAACCGGAACATATCTAATTGTGGATGAAAGCTTTCATTACCTAACCAAGGGAAGTAAGTCCATGGTTCCGCATATCGATGAGTATAAGGGGTTATTCGTAATAAGCTCTTACACAAAGCTCTTTTCACTTCCCGGTGCGCGTATAGGGTATTGCATCTGTGCTGAAGAAAACATAACAGGATTAAAGGCGTTTCTTCCGGAGTGGAATATGTCTATAATAGCGCAGCGTTCCGGAGAATTATGCGCGAGATTGCTCCGCCTTACTAATTATGCTTCCGAGACGCAAAGAGAAGTGTCTAAGGAAAGAGACTTTTTGTCTAATGAACTGGTCAAAGCAGGAGTCAGGGTGTTTCCCTCCGACACCTGTTTTATCATGTTTTACAGTAAGCTTCCTTTATATGATCTGCTGCTTGAGAAGGGAATATTGATCAGGGATTTATCGACTGTTCCGGGCTTGAAGAATGGGTATTACAGGATAGCGGTTAAAAGTCATGAGGAAAATGTTGTGCTTATTGATATGTTAAAAGAATTAGTGTCATCCTGAGGAACGAAGTGACGAAGGATCTTAACGGAGCAAAAAAATGAGCATAGAACATATACTTCCCGGGGATATAGAGCGGCGAAGCTTTGAAATCATAGAAGAAGAGCTTCAGAAAAGAAATCTCTATGTTCCCGAGGAAAAAAAGTTCATAGTAAAGCGCGCGATACATACAACCGCAGATTTTGAATATGCCGAAACTTTGGCTTTCTCGGAAAATGCGGTATCCAAAATATCGGAGCTTATATGTTCGGGGGCAGTAATCGTCACAGATACGAATATGGCTTGGGCCGGCATCAACAAGAAGGCGGCTTCGGAGTTAGGGATTGATGTCAAGTGCTTTATGGCAGATGAGGATGTCGCAAAGGAAGCTGTTTCACGAGGTGTGACAAGAGCAACAGTCAGCATGGAGAGAGCCGCTATGATAAAAAAGCCGGTTATATTTGCTGTTGGTAATGCTCCGACAGCATTGATAAAGATACGCGAGATGTACGACAACGGTACATTTGCGCCTGCTGCGGTTATCGGAGTTCCGGTAGGTTTTGTGAATGTCGAGGCGGCAAAGGAGCTTATAATCGAAACCGATATGACATACATAGTCAACAGAGGCAGAAAAGGAGGAAGCAATGTCGCTGCCGCTATTATAAATGCGTTTCTTTATACGCTTAAAGTGTCATCCTGAGGAACGAAGTGACGAAGGATCTTAATGAGGACAATTTATGAGACAGGGATTTACTACCGGAAGCTGCGCGGCTGCAGCGGCTAAGGCTTCAGCGTATATGCTATTTACAGGAACTAAAAAAAAGCATATTTGTATAGCCACTCCGGAAGGAAGGAGCTTTGAAGCAGAGCTCCTGAATGTAACGATAAATAAAGAAAGTGCCTCTTGTGCCGTAAGAAAAGATGGTGGCGATGACCCCGATGTTACAACCGGTGCGCTGATTTTTGCTAAAGTAAGCTTTATAAGCGCCGAGGATACAGGCATGTTTTCCGGCAATGAAATTATAATAGACGGCGGAGAAGGAGTAGGCCGTGTAACCATGCCCGGCTTGGATCAGCCGATTGGCAACGCAGCGATTAATTCCGTTCCGAGAAGGATGATAGAACAAAGTGTAAGTGAGGTTAAGGAGCTCTTTGATTATAGCGGAGCATTGTCGGTTATAATATCCGTGCCGGGTGGTGAGGAGATAGCGAAGAAGACCTTTAACCAAAGGCTTGGGATAGAGGGCGGCATCTCGATACTCGGCACCAGCGGTATCGTTGAGCCCATGAGTGAAAAGGCTATAACCGATACTATAAGGCTTGAGCTAAGGCAAAAGCATACTCTCGGCTTTGATATGATTGCCGTTACACCCGGTAATTACGGAGCAGATTTTATTAAGGATACATATGGCTTTAATCTTGACAATGCCGTTAAGTGTTCGAATTACATAGGTGACACGATAGACATGGCAGCTGAAGAGGGATATAAATCCATGCTTTTATGCGGACATATAGGAAAGCTTATCAAGGTCTCCGGAGGCATAATGAATACCCACTCGAAGGTGGCCGACTGCCGTATGGAGCTTATGTCGGTTTCGGCCATGGAGGCCGGCATTGACCGGGATACGGTTTTGAGAATTCTCGACTGTGTATCGACGGATGCTGCTTTGGATATAATCCAAGAAGCGGGACAGATAAAGCATTTTATGAACCGTGTTATGTACAGGATAGAAAAGCATTTATATGCAAGGGCTGCAGGCAGACTTAAGCTTGAATGCATGGTCTTTTCAAATGTGTTCGGTCTTCTTGGACAGACCGCCGGCGCGTCTGAGCTATTGGATAATATAATGCATGATATAAAGAATAAGCAGGTGAATTATGAGTGATAACAGTATAAAGCTTCATTTTGTCGGAGCGGGTCCGGGTGCTATGGACCTTATCACGGTTAAAGGCGCAAGGTTGTTAAATAAGGCTGATGTAGTGGTTTACACCGGCTCATTGGTCAACAAAGATTTGCTCGAATACTGCCCCTGCGCGACTGTTTACAACAGCGCGGATATGGATCTTGATGAATTGATAAGAATTATGGCTGAGGCCGTAAATGCAGGAAAAGAGGTGGTCAGACTTCAAACCGGCGATCCAAGCCTATACGGTGCCATAAGGGAGCAGATGGACGCGCTTGACCGGCTCGGAATAATGTATGACTCGGTTCCGGGAGTGAGTGCCTGTTTCGGCGCAGCGTCAAGCCTTAATCTGGAATTCACGCTTCCCGGCGTATCTCAGTCACTTATTATAACGAGAATGCCCGGCAAGACAGGTGGCGTGCCCGACAAGGAGAGCATAGAAAGCTTTGCGGCGCATCATGCTACGATGGCAATTTACTTAAGCGCCTCCATGCTTGAGGAATTGTCTAAGAGGTTAGTCGAGGGTGGATACAGCAATAATACTCCGGCGGCCATTATTTACAAAGCAACCTGGCCCGAGGAGGAAAAGATTATCTGCACCGTGGGTACTCTTGCCGCGAAAGCCGCAGAGAAGGGTATTAATAAAACAGCTCTTATTCTTGTCGGAGATGTGATAGATACGGTTGATTACGACAGGTCGAAGCTTTATTCATAAAAGGGGATTGTTATGCAGCTTATCAGGGTTGTCTCATTTACCCAAAAGGGCGAGAGATTAGCCGAGAAAATAGCATATGAGGGAGAATGCTTCAAGGTCGACCACAAGCTTCCCGGTGAGGATACGCGCGAGTTCCTTAAAGAGAGCTTTGCGATGGCTGTTCCGGTTGTATTCATAGGAGCATGCGGAATAGCGGTAAGGCTGATTGCGCCGCTTGTAAGGGATAAGTTTATCGACAGCGCAGTAGTTGTGATTGATGAGAAGGGCAAGTATGTGATACCGATTCTTTCGGGGCATATCGGAGGAGCAAACAAGCTTGCCAAAGAGCTTGCGGGTATAACCCGCGGAGAAGCTGTTCTGACTACTTCAACCGATGTAAATGAACTGTTTGCCGCCGATCTTTTCGCGAAGTATAACGGACTTAGGATATATAACCGTGACGGTATCAAGGCTGTATCATCAAAAATTATAGATAAAGGGCTTATAGAGATGAGTCTTTCGCCGGACATAGGTTTCAACTCATATGAGGTTCCTGAGGGCATTGCCATCAAGGCGTATCCGCCCGAAAAGCCGGTGGATATTATAGTTTCGTTCGATGAAGGCGACAGGGATATGTGCAGCCTGCTGCTAATTCCTAAGGAGTATACGGTGGGCATAGGCTGCCGTAAGGGGATATCGGCTGAAACTATTGAAAAACAGCTTGACAAATGCCTGAACCTTGCGGGATTAAATACATACTGCGGCGAAGTAGCCGTAATTGCAAGCATAGATCTTAAGGTTGCTGAGTACGGTCTGCTAAAATGCGCCGCAAAAAAAGGCCTAAGGCTTAAGACCTATCCGGAGGAAAGACTGCGTGAGATCGAGGGTGATTTCACAAAGTCCGAGTTTGTTAAAGATATAACAGGGGTTGACAACGTGTGTGAGAGAGCAGCCGTATGCGCTGCCGGAAAGAGCGGAGAGCTTATATTGAAAAAGCAAGCAGAGAACGGAGTTACGGTTGCGATAGCTAAAAGAATAGTAAGGATAAAGCGATGGAAAGAGTAATATACATTATAGGCATGGGACCCGGAGATGAGGAATACCTTACCGCACAGGCGCGTGAAGCGCTTATGAAAGCAGATGTTATCGTAGGATACACGCTTTATGCTGAACTTATGAAGAAGATATTCCCCGATAAGGAATACAGAACCACCGGTATGCGCATGGAGGTCGAGCGGTGCAGACTTTGCTACGAGCTTTGTAAGGAAGGAAAAACCGTTGCCTTGATCTGCAGCGGTGATGCAGGCGTGTACGGCATGGCCTCGCCAATGTACGAAATGCTCAATGAATATACAGATATCGAGCCGGTTGTTATTCCCGGGATAACCGCGGCTTTAAGCGGTGCCGCTGTTTTAGGTGCACCTTTAGGACACGACCATTGCATAATCAGCTTAAGCGACCTTCTCACACCGTGGGAGGTAATTGAAAGACGCCTGAAGGCTGCCACAGACGGCGATTTTGTAACGGTGCTTTATAATCCTTCGAGCAAAAAACGCAAGGATTATCTGCAAAGAGCCTGTGACATCATGCTGGCCGCCGGTGCAAAGAGAGACTGTGCATGTGGTTATGTTCAAAATATCGGTCGTGAAGGAACAAGGGCTAAGACACTCACCTTAGAGGAATTAAGGTTTGAAGAGGTTGATATGTTCACGACCGTATTCATAGGGAATTCTGAAAGCTATATCAAAGGGGACAAGCTTATAACAAGCAGGAATTATCGAATATGAGCAGTGTATTGAT
This sequence comes from Lachnospiraceae bacterium, assembly GCA_017525525.1. Lineage (GTDB taxonomy): Bacteria > Bacillota > Clostridia > Lachnospirales > Lachnospiraceae > Coprococcus_C. The sequence goes on from JAFXSQ010000017.1 coordinate 86,519, forward strand.
CTTCTCCGGCACAACCGAAGGAAGGCTTTTGGCCGAACGCTTAGCAGGGGCTTATGTACCCTGCGATGTTTGTGTTGCGACAGAGTACGGAGAAGCTGTCATGCAGCCCTCAAACCTGATAAAGCTTCACATAGGACAGCTTGACGAGGATGGCATGCGTAAGCTTTATGAAGAAACCGGGTGCAGGGTTGTGGTTGACGCAACGCATCCTTATGCCGAGCTTGTAACGAAAACGATAAAAAAAAGCTTGAATGGTACCGGGATTGAGTACCTTAGGCTTGAACGGGAAAATACGGACTTAACGGTACAGCACGTCTATTCGGATGCGACAGAATGTGCCGCTGCCTTAACATCCACGGAAGGAAATATATTGCTCACTACCGGCAGCAAGGAGCTTCATTTATTCTGCAAAGATGACGGTTTGAAAAACAGGCTATATGCCAGAGTCATTCCAAGTATCGAAAGTCTGAATATCTGCTATGATAACGGTCTTTCGGGAAGGCAGATTATTGCGGCTCAGGGTCCGTTTAGCGAGGAGACTAATATTGCTGCCATAAAACAATATGACATAAAGCACATGGTTTTAAAAGAAAGCGGAAAAGAAGGCGGAGAGGACGCCAAGCTTTCCGCTGCGATAAAAACAGGAATAACCGCTCATGTAATAAAGCGTCCGGTAAGCGCTGTTGAAAACATCGAGCCAAACGGAATATCGGATAATAAGGTTACCCCATTCGGCATGAACATGAATTCTGTTATTAAGAGATTATCCGACATACTTGATCTAAAGCTTGAAGAGGAAAAGCTTAAAGTTGACCTGACAGGTATAGGCTGCGGTAATCCCAAGCTTCTCACAAGGCAGGCTGAGGAACTGATTAAAGAGTCACAACACATCTTCGGCGCAAAAAGGATGCTTGAAACGGCGGTAAGGCTTAATTCCAAGGCCGTTTTGCACGAAAGCTACAGGGCCGATGAGATAATCCCCGAGCTTAAATCAATACAGGAAAAAGGCGGACAAAGGGTGTGCATATTGTTCTCCGGGGATGTTACATTTTTCAGTGGAGGAGTTAAGCTATATAGCAAGCTTAAAAGTCTTAGCTTTATCGATGTTACCATGATACCCGGGATATCTTCGTTGTCATTGCTTTGTTCCAGACTCGGAGTGTCTTCTCAGGATGTCGCAATCATCAGCACGCACGGAGTTCATGAAGAGGTATGGAAAAAAGAGTTTGAAGTAAAGCTTGCATCTTCAGATAAGATATTCTTCATAACCTCGGGTGCGGAGGATGTGAGCAAGATTGGGACTTTGATAAAAGCTTCCCAAAAGAATGTTCGCATCTTCCTTGGATATAATCTGTCATACCCTGATGAAAAGGTATGGGAGGCAAAAGCCGAGGAGTGTATAGAAATAACAGAAAACGGACTATACGCCGGATTGATTCAAATATAATAAATTTTTTGTTGAGGACATCGATGAAACAAGCAATTATGATTGCTGCGACCGGGAGCGGATGCGGCAAAACTACAATTACATGCGCGCTTTTGGAGCTGCTCAAGCGAAAGTTTTCCAAAGTAAGCTCTTTTAAGTGCGGACCGGATTATATAGATCCGATGTTTCACCGGGAGGTTCTTAAGGTTCCGTGCAGAAACCTTGACCTTTTTTTCTCGGATGCATTTCAGCTTAAAAAGCTTTTTGAGGCAGATAATGACAGTGATATAAACGTGGTTGAGGGCGTAATGGGGTTGTACGACGGGCTTTCGCCTGAGAATAACGAGGCTTCAAGCTACCGCATTGCATGCGCACTTGATATACCTATAATCTTAGTTGTTGACGCACGCGGAATGGGGCACTCGCTTATTGCGCTTATTAAGGGTTTTCTTGACATGGATGATGAGCACAGGATAAATGGCGTTATCCTAAACCGCATATCCGGCACATACGCCGAGAAGATATCACCCGTTATAGAAAGAGAACTCGGAATACAGGTTGTGGGTTCAATGCCCATCACCGGCAATGTACTTGAAAGTCGTCACTTAGGCTTGAAGCTCCCTCACGAAAAGGAGCATTTGAGCGAAATAATCAAGGAAAATGCAAAGCTCTTAAACGAGTCCTTAAACCTTGAAAAGCTCCTTGCGATAAGCGCTATTGATAAAGCTGATAACAATACCGCTAACTCACATCCGCTATTTTTCGAAAAGCCCTTTACCGATGTGAAAATCGCGGTAGCAAGAGATGAAGCCTTCTGCTTTTACTACGAGGATAACTTAAAGGTATTAAGGGAAGCGGGCGCCGAGCTTGTCTTTTTCTCGCCCTTAAGAGACGTAGGACTCCCTAAAGGAATAAGCGGGCTTATACTTTACGGCGGCTATCCCGAGCTTTACGCAAAAGAGCTCTCGGAGAACACAAGCCTTATTCAAGATATCAGAAGCAAGCTTAATAATAACATGCCTGTTCTTGCCGAATGCGGCGGCTTTATGTATCTTCACGAAAATCTCATTACCGAAGACGGTGCCGCTTTTCCCATGGTCGGCGTTGTTAAGGGAGCCTGCAGATTTACGGGACATCTTGTCAGATTCGGGTATGCCTCATATACCGACAAAGAGCATATTTTTCTTCCTGAAGGAACAGACAGTATTAGAGGGCATGAGTTTCATTATTTTGAGAGTGACTATCCCGGAAGTGACCTTACGGCGGTTAAACCAGCCGGTGGAAATTCATTTTCCTCAAGCCACCTTTCAAGGTTCGGATGCATCGGATTTCCGCATCTTTATTACCCCTCAAATCCCGAGCTTGCGCGTAGTTTTCTAATGTCACAAACGCTTGCGTAAACACTAAAAAAATGGTAGAATAAACCATATATGTGTTGGAGGTGGTGACATGGCAAAAACCGTAATCACAATAGGCAGACAATTCGGCAGCAACGGCCGTGAGATAGGCAAAAGACTTGCCGAGAAATTAGATTATAAGTTTTATGACAAGGAGCTCTTAAACGAGGCCGCAAAGGCAAGCGGTCTCTCCGAGGATTTGCTTAAAAACCTTGATGAGCGCCCTAACAAAAGCTTTCTTTTTAATCTTGTTATGGATCCATACAGCTATAGTTTTTCTAATACAGGCTATCAGGTCAATCTCAACCAGCAGGCCTTTCAAGCTACATACGATACCATCAAGAAATTGGCGGAGGATTCTCCGTGTATCATAGTCGGAAGATGTGCGGATTATGCATTGAGGCATAACCCGAACTTGCTCAGGCTTTTTATCCATGCGCCTCTTGACTTCAGGATTAAGAATGTGGCCGAGCGTTTCGGTCTAAGCGAGGACAAGGCCAAAACACAGATAGGCCGTGAGGACAAGGCCAGAGCCTCGTACTACAATTACTACACCTCAAGAAAATGGGGCGCGCTGGAAACTTATGATGTATTTATCAACAGCAGCCTGATGAGCTTGGATAAGACTGTGGATGCGATAATGCAGTATATCGACGGCATAGAAGACTAGCATTAAAGACTAGCATAGAGGACTAGCATAGAATCTTATTAGGGAGGATACAAAATGAAATCTATCAGGGTAAAGATTATCATATCTGTTTCGCTTGCGGTCTTTCTCTCGGTTGCCGTTATAGGTCTTGTTGGCATAATGAATGCTAACCGGATATCTGACACCGAAGCTTCAGAGAATATGACACTTTCAGCGGGTATTGAAGGCGGCAAGCTTAATTCAAAGATTATGGGCATACAGCAGTCAGTCGATACATTTGCGGATATAGTCGTAAAGGGCATGGATTTTGAGCGTTTTCAGACGGATGCGGATTATGTCACTGAATATACAAACAGCATACTCGGTATGTGCTACAGCTTTGCAGAGGAAACCGAAGGCGCGATTACAGCTTATGTAAGATATAATCCTGAATTCACCGATCCGACTTCAGGTATCTTCCTTTCGAGGAATTCTACCTCGGAGCCTTTCGACAGCATACCGCCTACTGATTTTTCTATGTATGATCCATCGGATCTTACACATGTCGGATGGTATTACATACCGGTAAACAACGGTGCGCCGATATGGATGGATCCATATCTGAACGAGAATATCAATGTCTACATGGTAAGCTATGTGGTGCCTATATTTATGGACGGCGTTTCTGTCGGAATTGTAGGAATGGATATCGATTACAATACGCTTATTCAGGATGTGTCACAGGTTAAGATGTATGACACGGGAAGCGCTTTTCTGCTTACAAAAAGCGGTTCCGTTCTTTACAAGGAATCTCTTGAGGTCGGAGATAAGCTTTCTTCGCTCGGAGACGGATGGACAGAGCTTGACAGCAAGATAACTGCCGGCGAAGCCGAGAATGAATTAATAAAGTTCAAGGCAGGAAAGACCTATTACAGGGTGGCATACAGAAAGCTTGAGAACGGTATGATACTTGGCCTTGCAGCTCCGCAATCAGAGATTTATTCTCAGGCTAGAGGCTTAAGATATATGCTCATAGTGCTCGGCTTCTTGGTTATAGCAGTCATGATAGTCTTTGGACTTTTCGTCGGAGTAAGCATATCAAAGAAGATAAACAAGATGGTCGGCATTATAGATGATACGGCCAATCTTCACCTCGAATACAATCCTGAGCTTGAAAGCATGATGATGGAGCACAGCGAGCTCGGCAAGATGGCTAATTCTGTAGTCAACATGCGCGGCATGCTCCATGAGATCGTAGAAAACATGCGTCAGGTTCAGAGTACAATAACCGAGAGTACCGAAGACTTAGACGGAATAATGGCTGACAATAACAAGATGTCCGAAACCAATTCCGAGACCACCCAACAGCTTGCTGCAAGTATGGAGGAGACCTCTGCTACCACGGAGAACATCCTGAACAAGATAAACGAGGCTAACGCAAGCTCAGAGAAGATATACAGCCTTATCCATACGGGTAGAGAGACTGCAAGGAATATATCCGAGATGGCAGAGGAATTAAAGAAGATGACCAAGGCATCCTCAGCTTCGACAAGAGATATGTACGACAGCATCCTAAAGGATACCGAGAAAGCTATTGAGCAGTCAAAGGCTGTTAAGCGCATCAACGAGATGACAGAGCATATTAACTCGATATCCGATCAGACCAATATGCTTGCTTTGAACGCAAGTATAGAGGCAGCCCGTGCGGGAGAAGCAGGAAGAGGCTTTGCGGTTGTTGCTTCTGAAATCGGTATTCTTTCGGCTCAGACAGCTGAGATAGTAGGACAGATAGATGCAATCATCTACGAAGTCAACGATGCGGTAAATAACCTTACGAAGTGCGTAAAGACCACTACCGGTTACCTCGGAGATTCAGTTATCTCCAATTACAGTGAGCTTGAGAAGGTCGGAGAAAGCTATGAGCGAGATGCCGCCGAGCTTCGCGCGATGATGAGAGATATAGACCATGCGACCAAGGAATTAAACTCAAGTATAGATGAGATATCCGCTTCGGTAGACGGAATCAACCGCATGATAGGCGAGAGCACGGATTCTATCTACGGTATTGCTTCAGAGTCGGAGAAGGCTATGACGGCCAACACCCAGGGCTATGAAAGACTTCGAGAGAACGAAGAGAGCATGAAGCAGCTCGAGGATATCATAAATCAGTTTAGTTTATAAATTACAGGAGATTTAACATGATTCTTGCAATAAGCGGCGGAACACTTTTTGTGCTTTTACTTTTGGTGGCAGTTATACTATGCGCTTACTCGGTCAATAAGAGTTTAAAGATCAGCAAAAAGAATAAACAGAAATCACAGGCCATGATGAATGACCTCAATGTGCTTATGATGACACACGAGGCTAACAAGAAAAAGCTTGCGGAAAAAGAGGAAGCCCAAACAGAGAACAAAACCGAAGCAAAGATTAATATTAAGCCGTCTCTAAAGGATGACGAGAAAATCAGGATAAAGACTCTGTATGAGGATGCCGGAATGAGCGCGGAGAATATCGCCGCAAAAATCGGCAAGGATATCAGTCTTATACAGGAGTTTGTTGACAACGGTCTTAAATAATAATGTATTAAATAAGGGGTGTATTTACGGGAGGACAAAACAACATGTCGTATTGGATAGCGGTTGTTGATGATGATGTAACCAATTTAAAGATTGCAAGGGAATTACTTATACAGAACGACATCAAGGTAAGCGTGGCAAAGTCGGGAAGGATATTTCTTAACTTTATTAAGAGCAATCATCCCGATCTTGTATTGCTTGATATCCGCATGCCGGAGATGGACGGCTTTGAGGTATTGAAAAACCTTCGAAAGTATGAGGAGGAAGAGGGCTTAAGGAAAATACCGGTTATCTTCCTTACCGCGGATGAAACTGAGAATATAGAGAGTGAAGGTCTTGCCTTAGGCGCTGCTGACTTTGTGAGAAAGCCCTTCAACAAGGATGTTCTTTTGAGAAGAATCACCAATATTCTCAGGAACAATCAGACCATCCATAATCTGTCAAAGGATGCAAATGTGGACAAGCTTACCGGCTTCCTGAACAAGGCCAGCGCTATAGAGGAGATGAAGGGACTTTGCCGTACCGAGAAGGGCGCGCTTATACTCCTTGACATAGACAGCTTTAAGCTTGTAAATGATGTGTACGGGCATGATATGGGCGACAATATCTTAAGGGCCTTCTCGAAGATACTAAAGAGAAACTTAAGAGCCGATGATGTGGTGGGCAGGATAGGCGGAGATGAGTTTATAATCTTCGGAAGGAATATCCCTTATGACAGTGTTGTAGATAATATTGTAAGTCGTATCAACAATCAGCTTGCTGAGATTTCGATAGAATACTTGGGCGAGGATCACCGTGTTCCTCTCGGAGTGTCGGCAGGAGCCGTATTTATTCCGGATATAGGCGGAGACTATAGTGACCTGATAAAGCAGGCCGACAAGGCGCTTTCTTACGTTAAGAAAAACGGTACCCACGGCTACGCTGTCTTCAACGGAGAGGACGGTAAAACCGGTGATGAGTTAACCAGCCTCGACTCCTTAAGCAGACTTTCTCAAATCATGGATGAGAGAGGAGAGGCCAACAGCATGCTTTGTTTGAGCCAGGAGGCCTTCATCAGTGTGTACCGCTTCATGCACCGTTATCTGCAAAGATACAACAGGGTTGCGCACAAAGCGCTCTTTACCATCATCCCCAAACATGCCGAGTATTTGGGAAGCAACTTAAACGGCATGTACGATGCGTTCGGTGAGATGCTAAAAAAACACCTAAGAATAAGCGATTTTATGATGAGGAATAAGCCGAACCAGTTCTTTGTATTCCTGCCGGAGCTTATGGAGCAGGATAGGGATACTGTTATTAACAGAGTGTTAAAAGGCTGGAAGGACCTCGGCTTTTCCGAGCATGCAGAGCTGCTTTACGAGCATGCGATAGTTAACGGACAGGAGGGAACAGCAACACATGAAGCATAAAACAATTAACAAAATCAGCAGGATCACTGCTTTGATCGTTGCATTCGCTGTAGCATTTACATTCTGCGTGCCTGTATATAAGGCAAAGGCTTTATCGAATATTAACGAAACCTTTAATCCGGACACTGATTATACAAAGGCGACCGCAAAGGATGTAGGCAAGGCTAAGACCAAGAAAGGTATACAGGGTACTGAATGGAGAGATAAGGATTCGGCGGTCAGGGACTCTAACCCGGATGCCTTAAACATCGATCATGTACTTCTAAATCTCGATATGTCCCAGCTTTTCTGGACAAGCAGCAATGCGACACCGGGAGTTAATCCTGATGTGTACACCGATGCAAGCGGCAACACATATAAGTTCCACTATTATGATTACCTGATATTCTACGAGTGGAGGATAAGGGAGCTTGTGGATGAGGGAAAAACAGTTACTCTTGTTTTGGTTATGCAGCAAAACTCCGATCCTGGGCTTCAGAATCTTATTTACCCGGGTGCAAGAGGAGTGCAGGGTGTTTATTTTACAGCTCTTAACGTGAACGATGCCAATGCCAGAAAACAGATTTCAGCAGCGTTTCATTATCTTGCAAGAAAGTTTTCTTATTCACAGGATTTTGTTGAAAACTGGATCATAGGCAACGAGGCAAATGTTCCGACAAAGTATAACCATACCGGAACAAAAGATAAGAACATAAACGTGGATGTATGCGTGAAGTCATTTGACATTCTGTATCAGGCACTTAAAGATGAATCTCCTTACGCGAAGGCTTACATCTCACTTACACATAACTGGCAGAATGACAATGGTGGCGATGGAATACCTACAAAGACTTTCCTTGATGCATTTGCCGCAAAGGAGAAAGGAAAGAAGTGGAACCTGGCTTTTCACGCATATCCACCTAACATGGAGACCTCGATGCTCTCAAAGCAGGCAGGTTCATGGCTCAGGCATGACTCGGCCACAAGCTATATATGTGGTGTCAACCTTGAGCAGCTGACCAATTATGTGAAGAAGACCTACGGAACCACACATAGAATCATTCTTTCCGAGCAGAGCTTTGACTCCAAGGGAATCGGTGAGGCAGAGCAGGCTGCAATGATAGCTTATACCTATTACGCAGGTGACCGAGACAGCATGGTAGATGCGGTTATTTTTTCTACCTGGATGGACAGCACAGCCTCCATACACGAGGGACACGCTTTAGGAATAGTTACCTCGACCGGTAAGCATAAGCAGGCCTATAATGTATTCAAATATATGAACCAGCCCGGTGTTACCAAGTATTCGGATGCAGCTTTAAAAACCTTAGGACTCTCTAAGTGGACAGACAAAATTACCTACTCTAAGAAGAGCGCGACCGGCACCTTAAAGAATGTCAGCATCAATATCGGGCAGCTGGACATTTCCTGTGTGAAGGCCGGACTGAACGCTACAAAATCAAGCAGCAATATTGATGTGGAGTATCGCTGGTATGTACAGAAGGTAGGCGCTTCAAATTGGACTCTTATTCAGAACTGGACATTGAATAACGAGCTTGTATCATGGACACCTTCGGGCTACGGCAATTATACCTTCCGGTGTGATTACAGGGTTGTCGGTAATTCGAGCTCCGCAGGCAAGGCAACCTGCAACTTTGTCCTCACAAAGTCAACTCCTTATTCGGTAACCGAGGGAAGCATCTTCGTACAGAAGCTTGATAAGAACGGGGTTACAGCCGGCATGACCTACAAGACCAACGGCTCCTGTGATGTAGAATTCAAATGGATTGCAAAACGCGCCGAGGATGAGGAAAAGGGTACATGGGAGACGATAAGCGACTGGAAGCTTAACAACGAGTGGCTAAACTGGACGCCTAAGAAGTACGGAACCTATACATTATGCGTACAGTACAGAGTTCCCGGCAATCCTTCCTCCACCGGGCAATATATGATAGAGATAGAGTACCACCCTCACATCAAGGATAAGTGCATGACTTACTACACAGGTCCCGGCGGCGGTTACCTTATAGGCTTTGAATCCTACGACAATCCGAACCAGTCTTATAAGTATGAGATGTTTGTTATGGACTTAACCCTTCTTGCCAACGGTTCACCCTCACCATGGGTTCACAGAACGGGTGCGATAAGACTTGCGAAGGGCGCCAATCCTTCTGACGGCAAGACCATGTGGACCATATGGCAGCCCAAGTACGGCTACTACCTTACACTTTTCAGACTTTACGATAAGAAAGGCAATATCATAGATGAAGTATGCTACGGCTTTGTAAATGCATACTGATGATATTATTGTTTTAAAATGAATTTTATCAGCTTAAGATTTTTACTGTTTTTTGTAATATTGTTCACGGTTTATTATATTACTCCGAAGAAGTTCAGGTATGCGGTTATCTTCGTAGGAAGCTATGTTTTCTATGGGGCTTTCAGCCTGAAATACCTTATTATCCTCGGAGCGACGACATTGCTTACCTACGTCGGAGGGATAGCTTTAGAGAAGAAGAAATCCCGTGGAGTCTACGCTTTGTTCCTTATATTAAATATAAGCATTCTGGTTGTGTTTAAGTACACCAACTTTGCCATAGCCAATATAAACAAGCTTTTCTCTACGGACATTGCCGCTCTAAATCTTATCCTTCCGGTAGGTTTATCTTTCTACATTTTTATGTCGACAACCTACCTGAGCGATATATACAGAAAGGACTTTAAGGCAGAGAGAAACGTGATAAGATATGCGGCCTTTGTCGCATTTTTCCCGTCCATTCTTTCAGGTCCCATAAATAAGTCCAGAAATCTGCTGCCTCAGTTAAAGGAGCCCCGCGATTTTGACGCAGACCGCGCCATAGCGGGCTTTATCCTTTTTTCTTGGGGGCTCTTTGAGAAGACCATGGTATCGAACAGACTTCTCGTGATCATAGACAGGGTCTACAATGATTACCAAAGCTATACCGGTGCTTATCTGCTTATAGCCGCAATATGTTTTTCACTCTACATATATGCGGATTTTTCTTCGTATTCCGATATGGCACGAGGCATCTCGAAGATGCTTAACATTGAGATAGACAGGAACTTTAACAATCCTTATATCTCAACCTCGACGGGAGAGTTCTGGAACCGCTGGCATTCAAGCTTAAACGAGTGGTTTGTTGAGATTGTCTACATACCCCTCGGCGGTAACAGAAAGGGCGTATTGAGGAAGTACCTCAACGTTATGATAGTATTCTTCATAAGCGGCCTTTGGCACGGAGCCGCATGGAATTTCATCGCCTGGGGCGTGATAAACGGAATCTTCGTTGTGATAGGTCAGATCCTTAAAAAGCCAAAGAGCAGGTTTTATGAGAAGATACAGGTTGATGAGAAATGCACATCAATCAGGTTTATCCGTCAGGTGATAGTGTTCATGCTTATCACTATTACCTGGGTATTCTTCAGGAACGGAATACATGAGTCTCTGTACATAATCAGGCATATGCTTATATTTACACCGAGCAGGCTGCTAAATCCTGATTTGCTAAACCTGGGCGGCGATACAGCCAAGACCTTTATTACCATGTTAGGTCTTGGAATATTTACAGCGGTTCAGATAGCACGAAAGGACGAAAGCGGGAAGTATGCGCTGTTTAAGAAACAACCCGTATTCCTGCAGACCCTGCTTATTGCCTTGGTGCTGTGCATAGGGATATACGCTTCTTTCTCGGGAAGCACGGAACAGAATACACAGTTTTTATACTTTAAATTTTAATATATAAATGACACAGTGTCATCCTGAGCGTTAGCGACGCAGACCTCAATGCGAAGCGTTGAGGTGCCGGCCTTCGATGTCATAAGGAATCCACCGCAAGCGGTACCCCTTATGACGAAATGCGAGGGCTTGCGAAGCAACAGGAAGGAGCTTAAAACGGATGAAAAAATGAAAAAATTTTTGAAATTTGCAATAAGTACATCATTGCTGGCGGTTATATTCATGGCGCTTATCTTCGTCGGGATAGTAAAGTTCCCGAGCGGAACATTTCACCAAAGCTACCAGAGCCTGATACAGGATAAGTATGATCAGCTGATTAATACGAATGAGCCGAAGATCATCTTCGTTGCGGGAAGCAGCTCGACCTTTGGGCTTGACCAGGCCATGCTCGAGCAGGCCTCAGGGAAAAAGGTGGTTAATCTCGGACTTCACGCCGGCTTCGGCCCCATATTCTACTCTGAGATATCAAAGGCTAATATCAATCCCGGGGATATAGTGCTTCTGGGCTACGAGTACAACTGGTATCCGGAAAACGGCTTTGATATGGTCGGAACGGAGCTGATCATGACCGGAATAGATGACAGGATAGAGCTTTATAAGTTTATCCCCTTTAGAAAATGGCCATCCTTCTTAGGATACCTCTTCACCTATGCGACGCAGAAAAATTATCACATTCCGCCGACGGGAGCCTACTCGAGAGAAGCCTTTGATCCGGTGACGTCCCAGTACATCTATGAACGAAACGAGAAGATGGACTACGAGGCCATAAAAGACAATTTTGAGAGAATCGATTTAAAGGACGCTGTTATATCCGAGAACAGTGTAAAGTATCTCAAGGAATACAAAGAATTTGTGGAAAGCAAAGGAGCCTCCGTTTATTTCGTGGCTCCGCCAATCATAGAGAACACTGTAGTCTGTGATAAGGAGGACTTCCGGATATTTGCAAGACAGGAAGAGGAGAAGATAGGTATTCCCTTCATAAGCGACCCATCGGATTACATGTTCCCCGAGGAGCTTATGTATGACGCGCTTTACCACTGCAACACAGAGGGTGAGAAGGTGCGGACACAGATGCTCATAGAGGACTTAAAAAAAGCAGGAGTGATTAAATAAGAAGAAGCATCGTCCTCAGGATGACATGAGGTGTCACTCTGAGCGAAGAGTCTTAAACAGGAGGTACGGGATGAAAAAAGCAAGATGTATCAAAAGAATTGTAGCGTTGGTGTTATGTCTGGTAATGCTTGTCGGAATATTTGAGACAGGCGGCTATCAGCCTAAGGCTTATGCCGAAATCAACTACGCAAAGCTGCTTCAGAGCTCACTATACTTCTACGACGCAAATATGTGCGGCAAAGAAGTAGGCAAGAAGAGTCTGCTTAACTGGCGTGGCAACTGTCACACTAACGACATCGCAACCTACACAAGAAGCGACGGACAGACTGTTACGGTTGACTTAACCGGCGGTTTCCATGATGCGGGCGACCATGTAAAGTTCGGACTTCCCGAGGCTTATGCGGCCTTTCTTCTCGGGATGAGCTACGATACCGACATGAGCGCATATACAGCAACCGGACAGGCGGGACATCTTAAGACTATCACAACTCATTTTGCCGATTATTTTGTTAAGTGCGCCGTGCTTGACGCAAACGGCAATGTAGATGCCTTCTGCGTGCAGGTCGGACAGGGCGGAGGAGGCTTCGATCACGGTTACTGGGGTGCTCCCGAAAATCAGGTGTGCGCCAGGAACTCGAGACCTATATTCTTCGCCAATTCATCTGCGCCTTCTACCGATATAGTATCTCTTTCGGCTGCGGCTCTTGCCATGCAGTATAAGAATTTCGGCGGAGACAAGTATCTGACTACTGCCAAGAAGCTTTTTGAATTTGCAAAGAATAACAACAAGGCCTGCAACCAGACAGCCGGAAGCTTCTACGCTTCATCAGGCTGGGCTGATGATTACTGCCTTGCAGCCATTATTCTTTATACCATAACCGGAGACTCTAATTACAAGAATGAGTATGACAGATATTCAACCGAGGGCAAGGCTCAGAACATCTGGTGGCCTCTCGGCTGGGACAATGTAGCTCCTGCGGTTTATTATTACAGCGGAAGAGCAGCGGAGTTCACAAATCTTATGAATGCTTACATGGGCAGACAGAATCCGGATGGATATGTGTGCGTGGACTCCTGGGGTTCGGCTAGGTATAACACCTCCTTGCAATACACTGGACTTCTCTACGACAAGAAGACCGGCTCGTCTACATATCGCTCATGGGCAGAGGGGCAAATGGCTTACATACTCGGTAATAATGCTTATGACCGTTGCTATGTAACAGGTTACTCTTCAAACAGCGTTAAATACCCGCATCACAGGGCGGCTACAGGCTATACCGGAGGCACCAAGGGTACAACCCCTCATGCGCATACTCTGATAGGAGCGCTGGTGGGCGGACCTAAGCAGGGCGGCGCTTATTCAGACACAACCGATGATTACCAGTGTAATGAGGTGGCTATAGATTACAATGCCTGCCTTGTTGCGGCTACGGCAGCTCTCTACTCGGTAAATAAGTCGGGTATCACTGACTCAAGCCTCTACAACGATGGACCTCAGGCACTCACATTGAACAGTGTATCCATTACCTCACAGGACAGAAAGAGCATAGTTTTAACCGCAAATACAAACTATTCGGACGTATCCAAGGTTCAGTTTGCCTGGTATGCTTCAAAGGATGAAGGAAAAACCTGGACCTGCATAAAGAAATGGACAAAGGGCGCAAAGAAGATTACCTGGAAGCCAAAGGAATACGGAGAATACACCGTGCTTTGCAAGGCCAAGAATGTCGGAACCGAGTCTTCAAAGGCCGTAAGCGCAATGTGCGCGGTATCGCATCATCCTTACATCAAGGATAAGTGCCAGATGCCATACTGGGGCGAGGGTGGCGGATACCTTATAGGCTTTGAGTCCTACGAAAATCCGAACCAGGAATACAAGTACGAAATGTTCGTTATGGACCTTACCCTTTATTCAAAGGGCGTTACCAACTGCTGGGTTCACAGGACCGGCGCAAAGAAGCTTAAAAAGGGAGCCAATCCTTCGGATGGAAAAACGCTCTGGACCATATGGCAGCCACAGTACGGATATTACCTGACCTTGTTCAGGCTCTATGATAAGAACGGAAAGACTATTGACGAGGTATGCTACGGCTTTGTGAATGCATATTAATCGCATCTGCATCTCATATAGTTGTATAATCGTCTGATTTAAGCTATAATTGTGCGCGTATTTCGTTTAGATAACGTAAGATACCGGAAATAAAAACAGGATTTGTTTTGTAATATGACTAAGAAGAAAAAGCTTTTAATCTTAATACTTATAGCCGTAACGATCATCTTTGATGCGCTTGTTTTGGCTTTGGGCACGAATATGTCCGCAAAGGAAAAGACGGTTCTTGTCGTTTTGTTTGACATAAGCGCGCTCGCTTTGATACTCTTCAAGGATGTACTTTTCGGCATGGCAGGGATTGTCTTACACGACAAGCGACTTATCCTGAATCTGTCAAAAAATGATTTCAAGACCAGATATGCGGGGTCTTATTTCGGGATAATATGGGCCTTTATACAGCCCATCATCATGCTGCTTGTGTATTGGTTTGCGCTTGACATCGGGCTTAGAGCGGGAAAAACCATGGAGCATCCGTTTATCTTATGGCTCATGGCCGGACTTGTTCCCTGGTTTTACTTTGCAGAGGCTTTGGGAACAGGTACAAATGCGCTTATGGAATATAGCTATCTTGTCAAAAAGGTAGTGTTCAAGATAGACATACTCCCGATAGTCAAGGTGACCTCGGCTATATTCATACACCTGTTCTTCGTTACATTTATAATCATATTCCAGTGCTTTTACGGGTATTATCCGGATCTTTACACGATACAGGTTATCTATTACATAATTTGTATGTATGCCTTTATTCTCGGGCTTACATACTTTACGAGCGCGGCTGTAATCTTCTTCAGAGATTTAAACCAGATTATATCCATCATACTTCAGGTAGGTATCTGGGCCACTCCGATTATGTGGAATATACAGGATTTGATGCCGAAGCTCGACAAGGTTATGAAGCTGAACCCGGTATACTATGTGGTAAGCGGCTTCAGAGACAGTCTGCTTGTAAAGAAATGGTTCTGGGAGAGACCTGTATGGTCCATGATATTCTGGACTACGATAATATTGCTTTACGTATTCGGTTACAAGGTGTTCCAGAAGTTAAAAGTACATTTTGCAGATGTGTTATAATAAACAGAAGTAAATGCGTTGAGGTGCAGGCCTTCGATGTCATAAGGAATCCACCGCAAGCGGTACCCCTTATGACGAAATGCGAGGGCTTGCGAAGCAACATGAAGAGTCTTAACGGAGGAAATAAGAATGAAGATTTTGGTTACCGGCGCAAACGGTTATATAGGGCGATATGTGGTAAAGGAGCTGCTTGAAATGGGGCACGAGGTTATCGCCGCTGACATAAGATATGATGATGTGGACGAAAGGGCTGTAAGAAGCGATGTCGACATTTTCAGCGGTGCCGAAGATATATACACTAAATCCGGTTCTCCTGATGTTCTTATACATCTCGCTTGGAGAAACGGCTTTGTGCACAATGACTTAAGCCATATCAATGATCTTCCGATGCACTTTGGCTTTATAAGAAATATGCTCGAGGGCGGTTTGAAGCACATAGTGGTTATGGGCTCCATGCACGAGGTAGGTTACCATGAGGGCGCGATAGATGAGAACACGCCCTGTAATCCGATTTCACTGTATGCCATAGCCAAGAATACCTTAAGGCAGCTGACTTTGCTCAAAGCGAAGGAAAAGGGCGCGTGCTGCCAGTGGATTAGGGGCTATTACATCTTAGGCGACGACCTGAAGAATAATTCAATTTTCTCCAAGATAGTTGCTGCGGCGGCCGAAGGAAAGAAGGAGTTTCCTTTTACCTCCGGTAAGAATAAATACGATTTTATGCACGTTACCGAGCTTGCAAAACAGATTGCGACAACGGCCACACAGACTGAGGTCGACGGCATAATCAACTGCTGTTCGGGAGAGCCTGTATCCTTAGGAGAAAAGGTTGAGAGTTTTATAAAGGAACATGGTTTTGACATAAAGCTTAACTATGGCGCATTTCCCGACAGAGCCTACGATTCTCCGGCTGTTTGGGGAGATAAGACTAAGATTGAGAAGATAATGAAAGATTCTTCGCTTCGCTCAGAATGACACAAGTATTGTAATTCTGAAGAAGTGTCATCATGAACGAAAGTGAAGGCGCTTACTAATAAACTTGGAGTTAACAAATGAGCAACATTGCCATCAAGGTTGATGATGTAACAAAACTATATAAGCTGTACGACAAACCCTCCGATCGCTTTAAGGAGGCTTTGGGGCTTACAAAGCAGAAGAAATACAAGGAGCATTACGCGCTCCACAATGTAAGCTTTGAAGTCGAAAAGGGGCAGACAGTCGGTATAATCGGAACCAACGGTTCGGGTAAGTCAACTATTTTAAAGATTATAACCGGCGTGCTTTCCGCCACCTCGGGAAAGGTTGATGTCCGGGGCAGGATATCGGCTCTGCTTGAGCTCGGCGCAGGTTTTAACCAGGAATATACCGGCATGGAGAACATCTACCTAAACGGTACCATGATGGGATATACTCGCGAGGAGGTTGATGCAAAGCTTTCTACCATACTTGCATTTGCGGATATAGGTGATTTTATTCACCAGCCTGTGAAAACCTATTCCAGCGGTATGTTTGTAAGACTTGCATTTGCCGTGGCCATCAATATAGATCCGGAGATACTTATTGTGGACGAGGCTTTATCGGTCGGAGATGTATTCTTCCAGGCAAAGTGCTACCACAAGTTCGAGGAGTTCAAGGAGGCCGGCAAGACCATCCTGATGGTAAGCCATGACCTGGGAAGCATCGCGAAGTACTGCGACAAGGTAGTCCTGCTAAATAAAGGACACATGGTGGATGTGGGTGAACCTAAGAAGATAGTCGACCTCTACAAGCAGATTTTAGTCAGCGAGGCAGAAGGCAGAAGCGAGGGCGAGGAGCAGCCGACCATAGATGATATGGAGGAAAAGCCGGCTTCCAAAGCAGATTCAAAGATTGATGACAAATCTGTACAAATGGCAGAGAAAAAGGTTGGTTCCGATGAAAAGAAGCTGTGGAAGAACATCCTTATGCAGAACCCGAACGTCCTTGACTACGGCGACAAAGACGCAGAGATAATCGACTTCGCGATAATTGACGAGAAGAACCGCATCACCAATAACATCGAAAAGAACACTGAATTCAAGATAAGAATGAAGGTTGAATTCCATAAGGATATAAATGAACCCATCTTTGCATTTACCATAAAGGACTTGCAGGGAACTGACGTTACGGGCACGAATACAATGTACGAAAAGGTTGACTTCGGAACGGTAAAGGCGGGCTCGGTCAAGGTTGTCGAATTCACACAGAATATGAACCTTCAGGGACGTAATTACCTTCTTTCGTTTGGCGTAGTCGGCTACAAGGACAGCGATTTTGCCGTATATCACAGACTTTATGATGTGTGCAATATCAACGTGATCTCAGACAAAGATACAGTCGGATTTTATGATATGAATTCTAAGGTTGAAGTATTAGAATAAATCAGTGTCATCCTGAGCGTGGCGACGCAGACCTCAATGCGAAGCGTTGAGGTGCCGGCCTTCGATGTCATAAGGAATCCACCGCAAGCGGTACCCCTTATGACGAAATGCGAGGGCTTGCGAAGCAACAGGAAGGATCTTAAAATAAGGAGTATTAATTGAACGATAATATCCAATACATAGGCAAGGTTTCCCTTGATTATACATTATACGGAGGTGAAGACCTCTACAAAGACGGCTCCGAGGAGGAGCTTCTTTCGATTGTACAAAACACGGACGAGAGCGGTTATAATGACATTATTACCGCAAGACGCTCCTGGCCCATCCTGTATCATCTTTCCGATATAAGAGGCAATATCGTTGACTTTCTGCCATTTACAAAGGAGGATGAGGTTCTTGAGATAGGCGCCGGCTGCGGCGCAATCACGGGAACACTTGCAAGACATGCGGGACATGTGGACTGCATAGAGCTTTCCAAAGCAAGAAGCTTAGTCAACGCCACAAGACACCAAAGAATGGACAATATCAATATACTTGTGGGTAATTTCCAGGACATAGAGAAGACGTTAACAAAGCAGTACGACTACATTACCCTTATAGGAGTGCTTGAATACGCGGCCAGCTACATCGCTTCGGATAAGCCCTATGAGGAGTTTTTAACTATCATAAAGAAGCATTTGAAGCCTGAAGGAAGGCTGATAATCGCAATAGAGAACAAGTACGGATTAAAATATTGGGCCGGCTGTAAAGAGGACCACATAGCCACCTTTATGAGTGGCCTGGAGGGATATGTCGGCGTTGACAGCGTAAAGACCTTTTCGAAGAACGGTTTGACTAAGCTGTTAGACAGCATTGGCTTACCCTGCGTAGATTACTATTATCCATATCCTGATTACAAGCTGCCTCTGTCGATATATTCAGACGAGTATCTTCCCTCAAAGGGCAGTCTTAATAACAATTTTCGAAATTTCGACAATGACAGGATGCTCCTTTTCGACGAGACAAGAGTGTTCAACAACCTTATAGATGACGGTATGTTCGAGATGTTCTCGAATTCGTTTCTTGTGTCTGCGGGAAGTACCGAGAGTGACAAAAACGACAGAATTATCTTCTCTAAGTTTTCCAATGACAGAAACCCAGCTTATAAAATACGCACCGATATATATAAGAAGGACGGCAGGAGAGAGGTGTATAAGGTCGGAACAAGTGATGCCGGGGAAGAGCATATCAGGAAGATGGATAAGCTCTACGAAGGTTTACAGACTCAGGCCGAAAATACAATATTTGATATAAACAAAAGCAGATTGACTTCAAGCGGACTTGAGCTTGAGTACATTTCCGGTGAAACTTTGGAAAGTAAGTTGGATGAAGCGCTTCATAGTAAAGATAATGGGCTGTTCTCACGAATGGTAATGGAATACCAGGATGAAGTGTGGAACATGGCCAAAGAGGACTTTGTGCCTACGGATAAGTATTACGAGGTATTCGGTGAAAATGCCTACACAGGACCGGCAAAGTCCATGAAGATAAGCAATATAGACATGATATTTCCGAATATAATTGTAAACGGAGACAAGTGGACTGTCATTGATTACGAGTGGAGCTTTGATTTCCCGATTCCGGTCAACTTCGTGCTTTACAGGACGATTCATTACTATATTTATACCGGAAGAGATAAGCTTCTTAATGACATGGATATAGAGAGTCTTTTCAGCATGATGGGAGTTGACAGGTCTTTGGAGGAGGTGTACCTCTCCATGGAACGAAGCTTCCAGAATTTCATTATCCGTAACAACACTCCGCTTTGGAAGCTATATGAGATTATGGGGCGTCCGGTTTTGGATATGCCCGGCGCAGCGGACCGGATGGTCAAGAATCTTCCTTCGGTAATCATGATAAAGAAGGACGAAACCACCGAAAGCAGGCAGTTGATTACCGAACAAAGCCAAGACGGAGTTACAAAAGCGGTGCTTGGTGTAAATGATGAGATCAAGACACTCCTTTACTGTCCGGCGCAGCAAAGCTGTGTGGTCAAGATGATTTCGGTAAAAGCTTATACGTCTTCGGGCGAGGAATATGAGCCGGCGTATATATACAGCGGCATTTCATACGAAGATAATGTAATCTTTTTCAAAGAGGACAATCCTCATATCATAACTGATGATATACATGAAGGTACAGAAAAGATTGTATTCAATTACAAGCTTGTGACCTGCGGCAAGGGAATGAAGGATGACTTTGACAAGCTGTTCGGACTTTTCCCCGAGAGAAACAGCCTGAAGGCCGAGAAGGAGAACATAATCGAAGAGGATTACAGAGAGGTTGTCGAGCTTCAGGAAAGACTTGAGCAGGCCGAGAACGAGCTTAACGCCATGAGAAACTCGACTTCATGGAAAGTAACAGAGCCCGCAAGAAAGCTGCGGGGAATCGGGAAAGAGAACTGATTCAAATAAAAAGTAACAGAGCCCGCAAGAAAGCTGCGGGGAATTGGGAAAGAGTAAGAAAGGATATAATATGGTTCTTAAAGATAAACCAAACAGATTATTGATATATTTCTTTTATGACAGGAATGGGGTTGTGGATAGCTATATCCCTTACATGCTTGACGATATGAAGAAGAATGTCAGTGACATTATAGTTGTCGTCAACGGCGAGCTGAACGATGCGGGACGAAAGACTTTTAATTCCTATACAGATAAGGTCATTGAGCGAGAGAACAAGGGCTTTGATGTGTGGGCTTACAAGACTGCATTGGACAGTCTCGGCTGGGAAAAGCTTTCTGTATATGACGAGATTATCCTTATGAACTTTACCATGATGGGACCGGTGTACCCTTTCAGTGATATGTTCAGCGCAATGTCAAAGAAGGACCTTGATTTCTGGGGCATAACCCAGTTCTACAAGACAGATTTCGATCCCTGGGGCGGACTTCCGGACGGTTATATCCCCGACCATATACAATCCCATTTTATAGCGGTCAGAAGCTCGCTGCTTAATTCTGCCGCGTTTCATGATTACTGGGACAATATGCCCATGATAAAAGGTTATTTGGATTCGGTCATCAACCACGAAAGCCGCTTTACAAAGCATTTTGAGGACAAAGGCTTTAAGTGGGAGGTTTACTGCGACGCTAAGGAGTTTGCTCCTTACAGCTATCAGCCGGCCGTCGGCATGGCAAAACGGATGGTGGACGAATACAAATGCCCCATATTCAAGCGCAGATCCTTCATGCAGGATTATGATGTCATATTAAACGAGTCCTGCGGACAGGAGGCTTATGAGCTTTATAAATTCTTAGATGAAAAAACCGATTATGACGTGAACCTGATTTGGGACAACCTTCTCAGAGTGGAGAATCAGGCTGACTTAAAGAAGAATCTTCAGTGGAATTATGTGCTTTCATCCACAAAGGCTTATGATGACAACGCCGCTTCGGATAAGAAAATAGCCTTGGTTATGCATATACATTTTCTAGACTTGGTTGATGAGTGCGCGCGTTACGCCGCCTCCATGCCGGACGGCACTGATATGTATGTGACCACTAACACTGAGGAAAAGAAAGCAGCGATAGAAGCTGCCTTTTCGAAGATATGTACCGGAAAGCTCGATGTGAGAGTAGTGCCGAACCGGGGCAGGGACGTGGGGCCGTTCTTAGTCGAATTCAGACCGTATTTAGATGATTATGATTATATATGCCATGTGCATGACAAGAAGGCGGGACAGAGTAAACCGGGTTCCATAGGACTTTCTTTTGCGTACAAGTGCTTTGAAAATACACTCAAATCAAAAGAATATGTGAGAAATGTGCTTGATGTATTCGAGAAAAACCAGCGTGCCGGACTTCTTTCCCCACCACCGCCAAATCACTCTGATTATTACTTTACCCTCGGACTCGAGTGGGGCGCAAACTTCGAGAATACAGCTAAGCTTGCCAAAGAACTCGGGATAGATGTATCGATAAAGCAGGACAAGGAGCCGATAGCGCCCTTGGGTTCGTTCTTTTTTGCAAGAGCCAAGGCCTTAAAGCCGCTATTTGCCCGTGAGTGGACCTATGATGACTTTCCGGAGGAGCCCGTAGCGGACGACGGAACAATACTTCATGCGGTGGAGAGGATATATCCTTTCTCGGCACAGGCCGCAGGTTATTATCCGGGCTGGATCTTATCGGATAGCGGAGCAGCCATGGAGATTACCAACCTAAACCACATGTTAAGGCAGCTTAACAACGTGATTTTCTTCAGAGGAAACGATGCAGGCGGCTATATCGAAGTTTTGAAAAATCTGAACAAGTCCTATAGTGAAGCCATAGAGACGAGGATGCGCGACTTTAATAACGGCAGCGAAGCAAAGCTTTACATTGACAACGGAAAAACCGGTTTCTCCGAGGAGACAGCTAAAGTCTGCAGGCCCGAATGTGTGCATGACAATGACGAAAAGAAGATCATTTCCTGTACATGGCGATTTGAATTTGCCGATAAGGACTGGGTAAAGGTATTAAGATTCGATCCCTGCGACAACGATAATATAGCCGTAAATGATCTTAACATAGAAGTAGAAGACATTGCGGGCAGGGTATATGAATTTACACCGGCCGACATGCTTACGAACGGAGTGAAGCTGTCAGACGGTTCCATAGTTTTCCTGGTTGTGGACCCTCAGGTAATATTCCCGTTAAAGAATAAGCTCAGAGTTAAAGAGGTTAGAGTAAGCGCGTATGCCGGAAGGATAAGCCAGGAACAGTATGCTGAAGTATCCGAGATGGCTGCCAACGTAGGAAAAAAGAAAAAGTAATAGTGCTGTTTTCAATTCAGCAACACATAATGATATACAAAATCTACAAAAGAAAGGGGTTATGATATGAAGAAGAAATCTATTTTCAGAAAGAAGCTTATGACTGCCGCTGTTTCTTTGGCAGCTTCATTTGCGCTCACTCTGACATCATTTCCGGTACCGGCCCGCGCAGCCGAAACAGAGTCGGAAAGCGAGTCGACAACCGAAGACAAGTATCTGACCGAATTCCCTGAAAACAAAGAGATTCCTCTCACGAATCTCAATATTCCGTATGAGGATGTGTGCTACGTTTATCAGGAAAGACCTGAAAAATACGTGATACTTCCCGGAGATACGGTTGTGTTTACTCCGGATGAGATTGAGCTTACCGAGCAAATAGGATACTACGGTCAAAAGGAATTGAAAGGATCGGGAACTGTGGACTTTCTACCGATTCACGATCCGGATGACACCTATGTTCCGAAGAAGGAGCTTTCCGAAAGCAGCTTTATTAACGGAGCTACCTATCAGGTAGGTACAATCAAATCAAACGGAACCGATTACGAGACAAATGCTATCCCTGATCAGACGGAGGTATCGGAAAGAACAGCTAAGGTAGGGTTTGTAAACGATTCCGACAGCATCATTCGTTTCGCGGGTTCGGCAGGCTGGGGTCCATATGACAAGCTTGAGGTCTTTGATATGTCCGGCGGAGCACCTGCGGCTATACTTTCAATCTACTACAGACAGCATTCAATGGAATATAAATATGTTGATGTGGATCATTACTTTAGCTATACAACTGAGGATAGCGACGCAACATGGCAGGGCAGCGAATCACTTCTTCCGAAGAAGTATTCGATTCGAAATAATGTAGACAAGTATACACTTTACTTCCCTTGTCCTGTGGCAGAGGGAAAGCACTTCTGGCAATACTACATAACCGCTGATGAAGAAGGCGGATACACGCCTTCTTTGGATTTGAATGTATTCTATAATGACAATGACTACAACGTCAAAGGACAGCGTATGATCGCCTATAATTATGAATTAACTTCTGATTACGATTCGCAGTATGGCGATTACACTCTGAAGGCTCTTTTCATAGAGGGCGATACCATGACACTTGACGGAAACGGAGGAACGGTAGAAGGACAGTCTAAGTGGATTGCAGAGCTCGATAGCGTACCGTCCGAAGAGAAATATGTGTACGCAGGAACCTCGCGTGCAATCAACTTAAACGAAGACTTCAATGTGGTAAGAGACGGATACACCGTTGCAGGCTGGTACTATATGATTGATGAAGACGGTACAGAAGAAAGACATGCCTTCTACGGCTTTGGTGATGACAGAACATATTATACAGAATCCTACGGTTTGGACTACTATCTCAGTAACGAGGATGTTAAAAAGCTTTACCCTGTATGGGTTGACTCCGAGGGCAACTACAGCGATCCTAACACCGGTCTTACTACACCACTTGAAGAAGTGATCATACCTAAGGAAGATGACACTACTGAGGATGATACAACTGAGGATGATACAACTGAGGGTGACAGCACAGAAAGCGACACTACCGAAGATGATAATCCGGGAGAAGAGATAACAAATCGAGAATTTCATACTGAATGCACTTACGACGCCGATAAGTATGAGGACGGATTCATAGCGATTGCTTCCTATAAGTATTATGAAAACGGCGTTGAGATTACGGATGCACCGTTTTATTTCACACCTGCCGATGACGAAACTCTCGCAGAATTCGATGCAAAAGGCATTCATTTCATGGATCCGAGGATTGCGGCTGCAGGATATGACGAGAATACAATAGCTGCATTTGTGGACTATGACGGCTCCTGGACCGAATCATCTTTCTTATCTTATAAAGTCGGATTCTGGGACAATGGCAGCGGTACTTGGAAAATAGACACATATATCAATATGCCATACAATAAACCTGTTTGGATAACCGATAACAGTGCAACCGGCGAAGGCGCTGCCGCAAAGGACAGCTTCGTAATTGAGTTTGAAGATTACTTCAATGATTACACCGACTATAAAGCTTATGTATATGATGAGCTTTCCGGCTCCGGCAAGGCTGAAGTAGAGAAGACCTTGGCAGCCAACGAGAAAGCTCTTGCATGCTTTACCACGATGCTCATGGTAGACAACGGCAACGGCCCCAGTCTTATTAACAATAAAGACGTCCTGCTGTTTTTCAGACCGGACGAGAATACCTTTGAACGCTGTGATGAATATGTATGGTATGAGCTTAAAAACTACAAAAAAGCCGGTTCATTTGACCCCGAATTCAGCAGTGCCGGAATCGGTGCGAACGTAAAAAGCACGGGAACTTACCTGCTGGTGGGTATCAACCATAGTACTTCGATTGAGAAAGCCACCGTATCGGGCCTTAAGACCTCAGCTTACACAGGTAAGGCTATCACACCTGCCGTAACAGTTAAACTTGACGGCAAGACGCTTAAGAAGGGTACCGATTATGATGTAACATATGCCAATAACACTAAGGCAGGTACAGCTACGGTAACTATCACAGGTAAGGGCGACTACTCAGGTACCATAACCAAGAAGTTCCTTATCAAGAAGATCAACTTTAAGTACAGAGCTTATGTACAGAAGAAGAACTGGATGTCATGGTCTACAGCCAACGTATCAGGTACATCAGCATCGACTATGGCCGGAACAACCGATAATCTCAGGATGGAGACAATCCAAATGCAGCTTGCCGGCGTATCCGGTGAAGTCAAGTATCGCGCCTATGTAGAAAAGATTGGCTGGACACAGTGGGCAACCACAGCGGATACAAAGACCTACGCAGGTACCAAGGGTATGTCAAGAAGAGTAGAGATGATACAGCTTAATGCTTCGGGCCAGGTTGCAACACTCTACGATATGTACTACAGAGCTTACTCAGAGAAGTTTGGCTGGCTCGGATGGGCTAAGAGTGGAGAGAAGGCAGGTTCTGCCGGATACGCAAGAAAGCTCGAGGCCTTCCAGGTTAACTTCGTAAGAAAGGGAGAGAGCTTCAAGCTCACGTCCGACAGGACCAAGTGCTTCTATGACAAATCAAAAGACGGAGCTAATCCTAAGTAAAGAGAATAATCGAGTAAGACAGACGAAGTCGCACCTTACTCGCTGCGCCGCCCACGTGTTACAAAGTGACAATTTACATTACGCGGGCGTGTGCATAATCGAGTAGGGAAGACGCAGTCGCACCCTACTCGCCGTGCCGACCGCGTGCCGCAAAGCGGCTGATTACATTACGCGGTCGTGCACATAGAAAAGGCACCCAATTTTCGAAGTTGGGTGCCTTTTCTTAAAATATCTATTGATTTTTGATTAGATCCGTGATATAGTTTACATAATATAATTACTGTTTATTTATTGTTTCTGTGTTCACGAAGCTCGACCTTGTTCCTGTTGGTTCGCTTCTTATAATCATCCATATCGGCATAGTGCTTACGGGTAGTATTGACATCATTATGGCCGAGGACGTCCGCAACGAGGTAAATATCGCCGGTTTCGTTGTAAAGCGCCGTACCGAAGGTACTACGAAGCTTGTGAGGAGTTATTTTCTTTAATGGGACGGAAGCACCTGCGTATTTCCGTACCATTTTCTCGACAGCACGGACCGTAATCCGACTTTTACGGTTTGAAAGAAAGAGAGCGTTCTCAGAGCCCTTTACGGCGTCGATTTTCTTTCTTTCCTTGATATAGTCTTTAAGAGGGCCTAAGGCTTCGTCAGAGAAGTATACGATACCTTCCTTGCCGCCTTTTCGGATGATCTTTAAAGAAGTGTTCTCAAGATCGACATCATTCATGTCCAGGCCGACACACTCGGATATACGGATTCCGGTGCTTAACATCAGGGTCAATAAAGCCAGGTCTCGAACATGTGTTTTCTCGTGAAACGCAAGCTGATGTTCGGTAAGATTGTTTCCGAATTCGACCGTATCGAGGAAATTCGCGGTTTCGGCAGCATCCATACGCACAATGTTCTTGGAATGAAGCTTGGGCATATCGACCTTGGATACCGGGTTCTGAGTCACCATATCATGCTTATAAAGATACTTGTACATGACGCTTATTGCACAGAGCTTTCTTTTGATCGTAGCCTCGGAATTCTTGCGTAATTTACCCGTACGAGGATCCCTGTAATGCTGAAGGTGATACAGATAATCCTCAATGAATTCGTGATCGACCTTAGAGAGCAAATCCAAGGATATGTCCATATATGATTCAACCTTGGAATCGGTCCAGGACTCAACGATGTAATCAAAGAAATGCTGAATCTCACGTGCGTACATAAGACGCGTTCTTGGACTGTGTGTCTGTGAAATGCCTCTGAAAAAGGTTGTCACATAACGGGGCATCTGCCGGGTGATGTTGTCGACGTACTCGAGACTTTCGAGTTCAACCTGTTCGTGATAAGTTAATTCGGCCATGATGATCATTTCTCCTTAAATATAGAATTTGCCGCCGGAAATGCGTACGGCGCTACTCTCGGTTTTATAAGGCATATTTATTCTTAAAACCTGAGTTTTGCGAACAAATACTTATCTTTAATATACTACTCTCACGCCGAAAAGTCAAGTAAAATATGGGGGTTCCGTGGATTTTTATTATGTTTTTTATTCGAATAATTATATCTTTTTCAAAGTATACAAATGATGAAAAAGTAAATTGAAATGTGTCATCCTGAGCGCAGCGAAGGATCTTTTTAAGACCATTTTTCTTCGCTGCGCCGGACAAGAATATTTGACTATGCAGCCTTATTAAGCTCAAGGTTGCGGCACTCGATACGCACCGGACGTATCTTCTCCGTAAAGTCGTCTATCTTCTCAACCTCTGTTACAAGGTGTATTGCAAAGGCATATACGCCGTCTGTATATATAAAGTCGTGTGTGCCGTCCTTGCGCTCGTGAAGCCTCAAAGCCACATTGCACACGCTCATGCCCGGAAATTCGATGTTTGCTGCCACATCGCGCTTTATCAGGCGCTCCATGGTCTCCTCCATACTCCACTGCTTACTGCAGTTAGGCTTCTCCCTGGTGCCGCTTGTAAGGTCTGCGTAGTAAAGCCTGAGCTTGTCGAGACCTCTGGAGTTGCAGATAACTCTGTGGAACATATCGGCCATAACCTCGGTCATAGCACACTCGAGCTGATAAATCTTAGTCATAGGGTTCTTGTAATCTGTTCTAAACATAGGACATACCACCTTTCTTTTAAAAATGTAAATGTGTTTTTTTAATTCAAGTAGGTAAGACGCAGTCGCATCCTACTTGTTGTGCCGCCCGCTTGTCACGAAGTGACTATCTCATTAAGCGGGTGTGTGCATAAATAGTCCCTCCGGCAGGTACTTTGCCTGTAGCGGCCGGAGCGGTATTTAATTGTCAAAGTACGTTAAGAAAGCTGGGTACAAAAAAAGGTACCTGACTTGTTGATAAAAGGACAGACTTATAGCCCTTATCAACTTATCATCTACCTTCCTATGAAATAAGAATCTAAAAACTTCCCTGATGAGAAGTATCTATCATAATAACATGTTTGCAGTCGACTGTCAATAGAAAATTAGTACTTTTGAATACATAGCAGTTACTCAATTATCGCATCCTTTCTTTTTCATAGTTTCCGCGATGGCTTTTGCCGTTTCTGCGTATTTCCTTTCCGTGAGTGTCTTTATATCCTTTTCTGTCATGTTATACTTCTTAACATTGCCCTTTTCGTCAAGCTCGAGCCTTAATGTTTCCTTAGCCATTGTTTAACCTCCTTTGTTTCTACACATACTATCCGTGCAATTGTATTGTATATTGCATCTGCTCAAATTTTTTTAATTATTATGTTCATACAACGCTATTCTAACATAGATACACTCATTATAATCAAGTCTAATTATAAATACAGTCCCGATTTTAATTCGAACCGGAGTATGCAGCCTGGTTGTTCTCCCTGTCCTTGATCATGTGCTGTAAGGTAATAAGGATAGCTACTACTATCTGTTCCTTGTCAAGCTGATAAATGTCCATACAGTATTTGTCGTGAAGAGAGATAAGCTTCTGTGATATCACAGCTATGATATTGTCAGTAGCATCATAAAGCTCGAAATTAAGACCGAGTATATTGCCTCTGAGCTGCCAGCCCAAGCCTTCTATATTCGTTATATCTTTGATAATTCTGAAGAACTCGTTCGAAAGCTCAAACTTGGTTCCGTCAGCCATGGTCACATAATGACGCTCATGGAAGCTTAAAAACTTTTTCTCTATATGAGCAACCTGCTTTCCTGCAGCGTCTGTGATGTCTGTTTTATCTAATAAAGTAAAGACCTTCGTGTTCGCCTGATAAACCACATTCTCGAGATTGTCTGTTACATCAATGTGTCGTTTTAAAGATATCAACTTACTTGTCGTAAACAGTGATTTCTTCGGTTGTCCAAATTTTTCGGTGTTTACTACATTTGCTTCCTGTCCCGCCTCACGAAAGCGGTTCAACTTTGAAAATGTACCCATTTTTCATTCCTCCCTGGTCTTCTTCTGCGGGGCGAGCAATTCTTCGTTCATCTCAAACAAAAGCTCGTTAGTCTGCATCACATTATACGCCCTGTTTATGGCATAAATCAACACCGAATCCCTCTTATTCTTTGCATACAATATCCCTTCTTGTGAAAGCTCAAGGCATCTGGTTACCTGCTCAAGTTTCAGACCTGCAGCAATACACATGGTGATCAGATAATCCCGTGTGGGTGTTCTCTGACCGTTCAATAACTGGTAAAGATATGTCCTCTCTATCCCGGTCTTTTTCACAAGCTCCGCCTTGCTTATCCCATTTTCATCAAGTAAAGCTATAAAATAACTCAGGAAGTCTGTCACAGCATAATCTGCTGTGTCCTGTACGTATCTTTTCAAACCTTCCTCAGAATCTGTATTATTCAGTATTTCAAGAAGATCCGAGGTTCTCTTATTTTCTATCATTATAATCCCCTTTTATTCATTCCTACTCCAAACCGATGATAAGCACCAAAAGCTCTGCAATAACAAATGATACAATAAACAAAACAATATCTATAAGTATAGTCGCACATATCTTGCCTATCTTTGAGAATCCCTGCATCCATTTGACTTTAGAGCGCATACCGCGGTAATCACACGAGAAGAAAATAATAGCCATAAAACCTACAAAAAAAGACACCCGCGCAAAATTAAGCGCAATCTCGTTTTTTATGCTTTCAATCTTGAGACTGAGGCTTATGTATACAGCTGAAAAATACCCCAGCACTGCTACTATCATGTGCCACGGAACACCTCTTCTAAAGCCCGGCAAAGCATACGGATCTTTTACAGGATGACCTGATTTTTCACTATAAATATTGTTATCATCGACCAACATCGTTTCAAGCTTCGAAGCATTTGTTTTTCCTGTTAGCATATCGATAAGCTCCTGCATATTCGAAAACCTGTCATCCGGATCAATGGCGGTACATTTGTCTACTATCTTAGACATTTTGGGATAATCAATTCCGGTAATGGAAAGAATCTCACGCATAGTAGCTCCGAAGCC
The DNA here is from genome assembly GCA_017525525.1 of Lachnospiraceae bacterium. Taxonomy (GTDB): domain Bacteria; phylum Bacillota; class Clostridia; order Lachnospirales; family Lachnospiraceae; genus Coprococcus_C. The sequence continues at coordinate 116,729 of JAFXSQ010000017.1, forward strand.
GTAAATATCCGTTCTCTCATCACTTTCGGCAAAGCCGAATTGCTCGGGTGCAGCATAACCCTCCGTACCCATAATAAGAGTATCCCGACTTTTTACACCGGTCTTATTCCTGGCAATATTAAAATCTGTCAGAATCAGCGTTCCATCGCCCATTACAAGAATATTGTCAGGCTTGACATCTCTATGAATTACAGGAGGCGTGAGACTGTGAAGTTCTTTTAATATAACGGCGAGCTGGTAGGCGATACTTCGCAGCACTAGCTCATCAATAGCTTTAAGCTCAATAAAAGCAAGGAGGCTTACCCCTCTGATATACTCCTCTATAACTACAAGGCAATCCTCGCCGGAAAGCTTCGTCCTGTATATCTCATAAACAGTTGGAGTTCCTTTGATCGGATATTCTTTAAATGCACGATAAATACATTCATCAAATACGGTCAAAACCCTGAGAACATAAACCGTTCCATCAGCTCTGCTCCTTACAAGATAAACAGTTTTATTCTTTTGCACCTCACCCAGATAATCATACATCCCGGATATATAATCATCTTCATTCCATAATTCGGGTAACAATTCAGTTTTCTTGTTTTCATCACTCATGTATCCTATTTTATCCCAAATCAGCCAATGCCGCAATATGAAAATGCGCCGTACACGAAAGCATTTCCGTACACGGCGCAGCTTTGTCTTTATTGAAGTTGAATTACCACTCTTTCATCTGACAGCATGGGCGAATACTCTAACTCAACAGTTTTTGCATCCTTTGGAACCTCACATATTATCGTAAATGTAACGCTTCTTCCGGGGGAAAGATTTGTATTAATAAAGTCACTCACACTTGAGATATACGTCTGATCACAAGACTTATTGTCTGCGTAGCAATCGAACTCATGTGTTCCAATGTACTTATCATTTTCATTGCCTGTGTTTGTAGCTGTGAAGGTTGCTGTCATATACTTGAACCCGTCCTTCGGAGTATGTAAGCCATATTTGTCGTCTTCAACAGAAAAATCAATATTTTCATCGTCAAAGGAAACCTTAAGGTTATCATACTCAAAGCTTCCGCCCGGTTTTACTACTGTCTCCTGCGGTGCTGCTTCGGTTGCTGCCGCCGTAGTATCGGCACCTGCGGAAGTACTGCCGTCAGCCTGAGTTGCAGCTGTAGTCGATTTTGAATTATCGATCTTGGTTTCTTTGTTCTTTTGACTGACACCTGCTATCGCTCCTATTATAATAAGCGCAACAACCGCCATTCCGATGTAAGTAAAACATCCTTTTTTCTTTTCCATGAACAAGCCCTCCTTTTTAAAGGATTATAGCTTGTATGGACATACGTTTGGTGTGCAGTCTGCACACAAAAGTATATCAGTATTCAGTTTTGATCATACTCCTGTCCGCTATGCCGAACTCCCGCATAAAACCGTCAAGCTCATCGTCGTTTCTGATCAGGCGGGTGTCGCGGATGTGTCCGGTGGTCTTATCCTTTATGCCGGCGGTTTTCTCACCGGTACAGATACTGGCGCGTATCATGGGATATTCGGTCTCGGGGTTGTATGATTTTGTTGTAGGTTTCTTTTTCTTTCCGAACATATTAAAAATTGTCATATTTCTTGGCTATCTCTTCAAACTTACTTATGTTAGAGTTTACGCTTGTATTCAGGCTTTCGTACTTAGTGTCGATACGAAGCTGCCTTACGATGTCATTATAGTCGTTCTCGGCAAGAACAGGCTCCATGCGGATGTACATCTCATCCTGCATGAACTTCGTCTTCACAGCTCTCAGGCCGTCCTTGTAGCCGAGCATTTCACGGAACTTAACTTCGTTTTTCGAGAAGTTCAGTGTTCCGTCGAGAACTGAGCCTAAGTTGTGGCTCGGTTTTATGTGAATGATATGAGCATCGGGGAATGCGCTCTCATCTAAAACCTTGTTTGAATTAAGGCTTATCACTATAAACGAACGGACACCGGCCTCGTATAAAGGCTTTATCGGCGTGTTGTCGGCAAGACCACCGTCACGGTATCTTGCGCCGTTTATTTCCACGGCATCATATACCGCAGGTAAAGCGGTCGAGGCCATAAGGACCTGCTTAATCATATCATGTGATAGATCATTGATTCTCACGTACTCGGCATCATACTTCTCGGGAAAGCCGGAAGTTCTGGCAATGGTATGATATATGTCATACTTTGATGCCTTAAGCTTATCATAATCAGTATACTTGTCGCAAAGCCTGATCATATCATTTCTTGAGAAATGAAGACTACCCGAAGCAAGCTGATCTGAGCTGATATCAAAAAGCGTAAGCATTGTTATCTCATCCCATGCCCTGTACATCAGGTCTATATCCTCCATGGTGTAAAGCATGGAGTTTACAGCGCCTATAGATGAGCCTGCCAGCATGGTTACGTCCTCAAGGAGGTTGTTTTCGGTCAGCGCTTTAATCACACCGAGCTGATAAGCGCCCTTTCCGCCGCCTCCGTCCAATACAAGTCCTATTCCCTTTGCTTTCTCGGAGTCCTTCTTTATTCCGGTAATGTGAGTGATAACCGGCGGTTCAGCAGGCGGTGTTGCAGGTGTTGCAGACACTTCAGGTTCAGCCTGACTTTCTGTCGTCACATCTGCCGGTATTGAAACCGGTGTTTCAACCGGAACAACGGTAACCTGTGAAGGCTCCGGCTCTTTGACTGATTCCGGCTTAATCGTTGGCTCAGGCTTTTCAATCACTACATCCTTCCCGAGCATTAGGTCTGTAAGCTTCTCGGCAAACTCCGGCTCTTTATCCTTAATCCCATAGGCATCCATCAATTCACTTATAGTCCGTCTCTCTTTTTGATTCATCTTGTCCCCCGTTAAGATCCTTCCTGTTGCTTCGCAAGCCCTCGCATTTCGTCATAAGGGGTACCGCTTGCGGTGGATTCCTTATGACATCGAAGGCCGGCACCTCAACGCTTCGCATTGAGGTCTGCGTCGCTACGCTTAGGATGACAATAAATAATTTTATCTCGGTGCCATAAGCTTGCTTATCCCGTCCTTAAGACCGTCTAAAGTCAGCGGAAACATATCATAGATTTCCGCAAGTTTTCTCTCCGCTTCCATCCAGCCGAGGGAATTCAAGCCTCCGTGGTACCGGGGATTAAGCCAGATTATCTTCTTATACTTGGTCTTGAAGAGCTTGTTCCATTCATATCCGCTCATACCGTCGTTCGGTCCGCGATAGTTTCCGTTCACGTCATAGAGCTCCTCGGGAGCCATCTGAGCATCGCCGACAATGACAACCTTATAGTCCTTATCTGTCTTCCTGAACAGCTCTTCCAGGTCTATCCAGTTGCCGAGCTCGCACTCCGCATCTTTATATACCTTGCTGTATATGCAATTATGAAAATAATAGGTCTTAACATCCTTGAAATGATTAGCCTTGTGAACGGCTTGGAAAAGGTCGTTGCACATCTCGGCAAAGGGCATCATAGTTCCTCCGCAGTCAAAAAGCAAAAGAAGCTTTACAGAATTCTTTCTCGGCTTGTCAAACTCAAGCGAAAGCATGCCTCCGTTGTTGCAGGTTTCATCTATGGTCTTGTCCAAATCAAGCTCCGTCTTGGGTATGTCAAGCTTTGTCGAAAACTGTCTCAGCCTCCTGAAGGCCATCTGAAACTGTCTTATGTCCAAGGTCTTGTCATGTCTGAAATCCTGATACTTTCTCTCGCCTATAACCTGAAACGCAGACTGCATACCGGTCTTGCCCGACACACGAAGACCTCCCGGGTTCCTTCCGTGATGTCCGAAGGCCGAACCGCCCGAGGTTCCTATCCAATAGTTTCCTCCGTTATGCTCGGACTTCTGCTCCTGCACGCGCTCACGGAACATACGCTTTGTCTCTGCCATCTCACGCCTGACATCAAAGGCATAAAGGTCCTTGTTGAGCTTTGATGTATCCATATCGCCCTTATTAAGAAACTCCATGATAATCTCAGGTATCTCATCCTCACCGAAATGTGCATCCTTGAAATACTCAAGAAAAGCCATGTCATAACGATCATAGTCAGACTCTGTCTTGACCAAGGTCATGCGTCCGAGGTTATATAGTCCCTCAAGGGTGCAATTGACAAGCCCCCTGTCGAGCGCATCCATAAAAGTTATCCATTCGGTAGTGGAGACATTCAAGCCCTTATCACGTAATGTGTATAAAAAGTCTGTAAACATTTATTATCCTCTAAATAAGATTCTTAGCTATGCTTAAGTCATGACATTGAGTTAAAACCTTCTCTTCTTTACAATATCCACATCTTCATCCTTCTTGACAAGAACTCCGAGGTACGGAAGCTTCATCTCAAGAGTATCCGGGTCGCAGCCGCCGTGAATCAGCGCATGCAGCCAGTCTATAAGCTCTGATGTAGAAGGCTTCTTCCTGACCTCTTTAATATCTCTTATCCAATAGAAGGTCTTCATCGCCTGCTCCAAAAGATGATCGTCAATAGAATTGAAATGAACTCTTACTATCTCATCCATCTCCTCCTTGGTGGGAAATGCGATGTAGTGGAATATGCATCTTCTGAGGAAAGCATCCGGAAGCTCCTTCTCTGCGTTTGAGGTTATGATAACGATAGGTCTTGTCTTAGCCTTTACGGTTTCTCTCGTTTCATGGATATAGAACTCCATCTTGTCAAGTTCCCAGAGAAGATCGTTGGGGAACTCAAGATCAGCCTTATCTATCTCATCTATCAAAAGAATACACTGCTCCTCACTCTTGAAGGCCTCACCGAGCTTTCCCAATTTGATATATCGGGAGATATCATCCACGCCTTCCTCGCCGAACTGGCTGTCGTAAAGCCTCTGTATGGTATCGTACACATAGAGGCCGTCCTGTGCCTTTGTGGTGGACTTTATATTCCAGATGTAAAGCGGCATGCCCAAGGCCTCGCTTATAGCCTCGGCAAGCATGGTCTTGCCGGTACCGGGCTCGCCCTTTATCAAAAGAGGCTTTTCAAGTATGCCCGCAACCTCAACCGCCTCGATAAGCTCGGGCGATGCAACATATTCCTTTGAACCTGTGAATTTAATTTCGCTCATTGCTATTATTGTTTCCCTTCTATATAATTCTTTAAAATTAAGATTCTTCCTGTTGCTTCGCAAGCCCTCGCATTTCGTCATAAGGGGTACCGCTTGCGGTGGATTCCTTATGACATCGAAGGCCGGCACCTCAACGCTTCGCATTGAGGTCTGCGTCACTTCGCGTAAGTCATGACACG
>JAFXSQ010000018.1 GCA_017525525.1 Lachnospiraceae bacterium
AGGATACACTATAATCCTCGATAGCTCAATGGTAGAGCACTCGGCGAGTTCCGAGGGCCGCTGTTGGTCCGAAAGGATACACTATAATCCTCGATAGCTCAATGGTAGAGCACTCGGCTGTTAACCGAGGGGTTGTTGGTTCGAGCCCAACTCGGGGAGTTTCCATTTAGCGAGGCCCTATGGTCAAGCGGTTAAGACATCGCCCTTTCACGGCGGTAACACGGGTTCGAATCCCGTTAGGGTCACTGCCTGAGGGCAAACAATAAACTATGGATGTTTAGCTCAGCTGGTTAGAGCAATCGGCTCATAACCGATCGGTCCGGGGTTCGAGTCCCTGAACATCCACTATAAAAAAGCATTTTTCAGCGATGGCTTCGGTCACCGCTAAGTGTGTATATAGCGCGTCCGTTACTAAGCTCACACTGCGCAAGCTTGTGTTCGCTAAGGGCACGGACATGCATCGCACGTAAGGCGCTGACTGCGCAAGCTTGTCACCGCTTAAGTGCTCATAGCGAGGCCCGGTGGCTCAGCTGGTTAGAGCGCCGCCCTGTCACGGCGGAGGTCGTGGGTTCGATCCCCATCCGGGTCGCTTGTCAAAAGAAAACCCTAGATTCTTATGACAAATGTGCATTATACTTTTTCGGTTCATATATGGAAGTGCATGGAATTAAACGGTATTGCCTATTTTAGGTTTCCCATGGAAGTATTTGTCTGAAGAAAGTATAGCTTAGACTTGGTCGTGTACAAGGTCGGGTCGTCATATGCACGTGCCGGCGTGGCGGAACTGGCAGACGCACAGGACTTAAAATCCTGCGGAGTAAAATCCGTACCGGTTCGATTCCGGTCGCCGGCAGAAATGAAGACTGCAGTGGTATTTGAGAATATCACTGCAGTTTTTTTCTTGTATTTTGCGAGGCCTCAGTGAACGGCTTTATGTCCGATGCCTACTTTTTCTTTGATGTCGAACCCGGCGAGACTAAAATCTGCCCCGAAAAACTAACGCACAAGCCTTATTTACTGTTTTTTATCTTCAGTGTCTTCAAATATTCCTTTTGCTCCGGAGTTATGCGGTAGCTCTCCACAGACTTCTGAATAGCCTTATTGTGTGTCCACACATCAAGCTTACCTTGCTCAATGAACGGCAGAACCGTCTCATACTGCTTGGCAAGCGCCGTTGCGAAGTACCATGCTATCATCATATTCACGTAGTACTCCTCAGACCTTAGCTGCGCCACCATCTCGGGATATAAAGGATCAAAGTCCTCGTCTAAGAAATGCTCCATCAACATCCCAACACCGAACCTTATGGTGTAAGTTTCCTTTGATTTTATCCATTCATTGATTTCTTCAAGCAGTGGTTCCCTGTGTTTTTTGAAAATCTTTGGTGACATCTGATCGCAGGTTGCCCAGTTATCTACATACGGAAGAAACCTCTTCACCTCAGATATGCACTTGTCGTAATCCTTCATCTCAGAGACTATAAAAGCATGAAGCTGGTTTTCATCAAAGTATTTATGTGGGAGCTTATCAAGAAATTCCTGTGTATCATCCCTCTTAACAAGCTGTTTGGCGTACTTTCTAAGCTCAGGTGTTCTTACACCGATCATCATGTCAGGCTCATACCCGGGTATCAGCCCGGCCTGAAAATCTCTGTATTTTATGTCCTGCATTGAAAAAAGTGTTTCTTGTATCTCGTCAATAATCATATCATTACCCTGTATTACCTTTCCTGTTAAGACTCTTTGCTAATGCTACCTTGATGTTATCATATCGCACGGTAATTGTATAGCTCGTATTGATAACGTGACACGTTTTGAATGCGACAAAACATGAGCAGTTTGACAAAACTACTAAAAAGTAGTAAAAGAAAATAAAAAACGCAAAAAGTAGATAAAAAGGAAAAAAGAAATATGGCTGATGAGTATAAAAACAGAGTAACAATGGATTCTTCGGGATTTGTTCTGCTCGCTGATTATGTTCCCGGAATCGTACAGGAGATAAGATATTATTCGACATATAATTTTGTGGGTGACCGTGTGGACGGGTACGAAGCTCCGTGCGCACTTCTGACGATTGAGGCAGCGAGAGCGGTGAAGACAATCAGTAATCGCGCTAACGTTATGGGATACCGTCTTAAGGTTTTTGATGCATACAGGCCTGCGCGCGCGGTCAGGCATTTTGTGTTATGGGGGATTGAGGACCTCGACCAGCGTATGAAACCATTTTTCTATCCGGAGCTTGAAAAGCAGGAGCTGTTTGAAGAGGGATATATTGCGAGTCAATCCAGTCACAGCAGGGGAAGCACGATTGATCTTACCTTGCTTGATATGAATACCGGAATGGAGCTTGACATGGGCAGTCCTTTTGATTATTTCGGGGAGATATCACATCCGGATTATAAAGGCATTACCGAGGAGCAGTATTCGAACAGAATGTTGCTGCGCAATCTCATGGTTGAAAATGGTTTTGTGCCCATTGATTGCGAATGGTGGCATTTTACGCTGAAGGATGAGCCTTATCCGGATACGTACTTTGAATTTCCTGTCACGATGAAGTAGGAGTGATTGTAAAAATGGAACCGTAGACCCTGGAGGGCGGTTTAATATATATAAAGACAAAAATGTTTGAAACAGATACTAACAGTAGGGAAACTATATGAGACAAAGAATTAAACGATTTACAGGTGTTATACTAAGCCTTGCGCTGATTCTTGGGTTGGTGTCGGGGATGAGCTTAAATGTTCGGGCGGACGGTACGGCATTTTCAGGCTTTAAGAGTATAGAGATTAGTCACATGGGACGGGAGTTGATGACGAGAAATCGTCACCAACCCCCGTCCCTGTTGCTTCTAGTTTTTTTTCCCGGCTAACAAAATAGCAAAAACCTGGGAAAAGTTAGCCGGAATAGGAATAATTGGAGCAAAAACTCGGGGGAACGGCTAACAAAAAAGCAAAAACCAGGGAAAAGTTAGCCAAAACCGGAAAAACAAGAGCAAAATGCAGTGCTAAAACTGTCAGGGGCAAAAAAAGGTATTGACAAAATGAAGAACTCAATGTATCATCTGTATTATAAAGCATAATACAAAGAATACAGATGATACAAAAAGAATTTATAATAATTTTTAAGAAGGTTTTTAAGAAGGTTTTTTCAAGAAGAAAAGGAGGTTTTCGTTATGTCAGATATCAAAGAATTTTTACCGTTTTTAATACCGCTTGTAATAGTGCAGTTTGCGTTGCTTGCTTATGTGCTGGTGCACATATTTAAGCATGATACCTACAAGAGAGGGAACAGGGCGCTCTGGGTAGTTGTATGTATAGTGGGAATGGAGTTTATCGGGCCGATAGCTTATCTGTTACTTGGTAAGGAGGACGCTTAAGATGGATATTCTTAAGATTGAAGGGTTGAAAAAGAGCTTCGGCACGAAAGAGGTTCTTAGAGGCTTAAGCTTCTCGGTTCCCGAGCATACCGTGTACGGTTTTGTGGGAAGGAACGGCGCAGGAAAGTCAACGACCATGAAGATAGCCCTCGGCATACTGGCCGCGGACAGCGGAGATGTGTATGTGGACGGAGATAAGGTGCGTTACGGTGATGCTTCCACGAATCGATGCGTAGGCTATCTGCCGGATGTTCCTGAGTTCTATGATTATATGACCGCGAGGGAGTATCTTAAGTTCTGTGGAGAGCTGTCGAAGATGGAGGCGGCGGAGATTAAGAGCAGGAGTGAGGAGTTGCTTTCCTTAGTCGGACTTGCGGGAGAAAAAAAGAGAGTAAAGGGTTTTTCGAGAGGCATGAAGCAGAGGCTCGGGGTTGCGCAGGCGCTGCTCCACAGACCGAAGCTTCTGATATGCGACGAGCCAACATCCGCGCTTGATCCGCTTGGAAGAAGGGAACTGCTTGACATACTTGAAGCTGTAAAGGGAGAAACTACCGTGCTTTTCTCGACACATATCCTTTCGGATGTGGAGCAGATATGCGATAGGGTTGCGCTGCTTGAAAAGGGGAGCATCGCCCTTGAGGGAACGATAGATGAGATAAAGAGTTCTCACGGACAGGGGGATGTGACGATTGTCGCAGGTTCGGATGAGGAATGTAAGAAGCTTATAGGAAGGTTCGGTAAACTGGTACGAGGCGAGCATAACAGTCTAAAGCTTAAAGAGTCGGAACAGCTGCCCGACGTACTTAGGTATATAGCGGATGAAGGAATAACCCTGATGAGGCTTGAGCGCGGCGAGGTTACGCTTGAGGATCTGTTCATGGAGGTGATCTCTGAATGAGTGCCTATATCAAAAAAGAGATAACTGAATACATGAGGACAGGAAGAATGATAATACTCGGATTGATCTTCATCTTCTTCGGTATCCTCAACCCGGCCATGGCAAAGCTTACTCCATGGCTTATGGAGCAGCTTGCCGGTGAGATGGAAAGGTCGGGCTTTAAGATAGGCGAGGTTACGGTCAGCAATTTAAGTTCATGGGAGCAGTATTTTAAGAACCTGCCCATGATAATGATGGTGTTCGTGCTTGTGATCGGCGGAGCATTTGCGGCAGAGTATAAGAGCGGAGGTTTTATCTTCGCGGTGACAAGGGGACTTAAGCGTGATAGAATAGTCCTGTCAAAGTGGAGCATGCTCAACCTGCTTTGGACTGTTCTCTTTGCGGTTCATACGGGAATCACTTATGGCTATACGGTTTACTTCTGGGGCAGCGAGGGTGTGACAAGTCTCGGACTTTCGATGTTCTTCTGGTGGCTCTACGGAGTGTGGATGATAAGTCTCTTTGTGCTGATGGCAGTGTTGCTTCCGACGGTTTCGGGGGCGCTCGGAGGAACCGCGGCAGTATATTTTGCAATCTACCTTGCGGGCATGATACCGGCGGTATCAAAGTATCTTCCAACCTTCCTTACCGGAGGCATGTCACTTATAACAGGGGAAAATGTATCGGGGGACTATACGGCTGCTGCGGTGATTGCGGGCGTGAGCGCGGCAGTGATGCTTGCCGGCGCGGTAATGATTTTTAGAAAGAAGCAACTGTAGAGAATAAAAAATCCTTCGCTGACGCTCAGGATGACACGAAGAGTCTTATAACAGAGGAAAACGATATGGTAATACGGATAGATGATTATTCGGACGTTCCGATATATCAGCAAATAAGAAATCAAATAGTTATGGGGATTTCCGACGGCAGACTTGCCGCGGGGGAACAGCTTCCGACAGTAAGAGCCCTTGCCATTGAGATGGGTATCAACACCATGACAGTGAGCAAGGCTTATCAGATCTTAAAGTCCGAGGGGTACATCCTTACGGACAGGAAGAACGGAGCGAGGGTAAGGCCGGAGATGTCAAAGTCCGGTGCGTTAAGTGATGCCAATAAGTGGGAGCTAAAGAGGATAGTCTCCGAAGCGAGGCTTTCGGGGGTATCTAAGGATGAGCTTATAGGTATAATTGAGGAAGGCTATAAGGAGGGAGAAAAATGACTATAATGATAGACCTGATCATGCTGTTAACGGTTCTTCCGGTCGGACTTATAATAATAGCCATAGCTTATCCGAAGGACTGGCGGAAGAAGAAAATCTTCTACGGCATAAGGAACCGCGAGGAGTATCTGCAGGAGGAGATTGCGGAGAAGATAACCGCGCTTTGCAACTCTGCGAGAAAGAAAGCGATGAACATAACGGTGGATTATGTTGTAATCGGCGCGCTTATTGTCATCTTTCATGACATGCCGCTTAATCTGACGCTTTGTGTGCTTGATGTATTTCTCTACATATACCTGCTGCTCGTTCCTTTTGCGGGATGTAATAAGGGCATAAAGTCCCTTAAGCGAGAATACGGTCTGAACGGTGAGGCGGGCGTAAAGCTTACGGATATCAAGGCAGCAGATACGGTTCGCACTTTTAAGCCGGTTTCGGTCTTGATTCCATGCGCGTTGCTGCTTGCAAACTTGGTTTTTTCACTTCTTGTTGATCTGAAAGTAATATCGATAGACGGTTACGGCTCTGCAGGAACGTTTTCCATGACCGTAATGGCAGGGATTCTTTTCCTTACGGGGCTTTTGATGCTGCCTGTCGGTATATTATTTGACAGGCTGAAGAATGAAGTAATCTCCGAGGACAGCGTGGTGAATGCAAACTATAACCGCGCGCTAAAGAAATGTATGACGGGAATCGCGGTATCGGCAGCTTGGGCCTTGGAGGTGCTCTCGCTCGGAACGACCTGTTTTATGATGCTCTTTAAGTCGGAGATATTATACGTGATCACGACGGGAGTTTTTATGGGGGTCGTTATTGCTTCGATGTTTGTTTATATGTTCAAAGCAGCTAAGATTGAGGAGTGGTATAAAAAGGATACCACGATTGTTGTGGACGATGATGACAAATGGATCTTCGGCTTGTTCTACTATGATAAGAACAATAAGAGGCTAAATGTGGAGAAGAGAGTAGGCATAGGAAGCACTATAAATATGGCACATCCCGTGGGAAAGGTGCTGGGAGTGTTTATCGTCTGCGCAGTTATGTTTACACTGCTTAGCATGGTGTGGCTCGGATTTCTTGAGGTGACGCCGATACATGTGTACACCGAGGACGGGAAGGTAATCTGTCATCAGTTAAGGGATGAGTATGTATTTGAAACAAACAGCATAAAGGATGTCACACTTGTTGAAGACCTTGATAAGAGAAGCGTGGTAAGGAATGTGGGAACCTCCATGCCGGGATTGACCAAGGGGAATTTCAACGTTGATCAGGATTCCGGTTGCAGACTTTTTCTCAATCCGGATATCGATGTGTGTATAAGGATAGAAACCGACAGCAGGGTTTACTATGTGAGCAACGAGACCGAGGATGAAACCCTGGCGCTGTATAAGGAATTGAAAAATGAATGACCACATGGATAAAAGAATAATGTGACACAAAAAAAGGCTCCGGAAATGAAAAAATGATTTCCGGAGTCATTTTATTGTCACTTTGGCATGATATTATGGCGCTATCAACAAAAAAGAGAGGAAAACAAATGGAAATACTTAAGGTAGAACACTTAAACAAGATATACGGCGAGGGTGAGAAGGAGGTCCGCGCCGTGGATGATATAAGCTTTTCGGTAGAGAGAGGAGAGTTCCTGGCTATCATAGGTGCCAGCGGAAGCGGTAAGTCAACCCTGCTTCATCTGCTGGGCGGAGTGGACAGGCCGACAAGCGGAAGGGTGCTGATCGACGGTGAGGACATCTACAAGCTTGATGACGACAGTCTGGCGATATTCAGGCGCAGGCAGGTGGGACTTGTGTATCAGTTTTATAACCTGCTTCCGGTACTCACGGCCAGGGAGAACATCACTCTTCCGATGGACTTAGACGGAGTGGAGCCCGATCCGGAGAAGGTTGACAGGATCATAAAGCAAATGGGCTTGACCGGCAGGGAGGACCATCTTCCGAACCAGATGTCCGGCGGACAGCAGCAGAGGGTTGCGATAGGAAGGGCACTCATCAACAATCCGGCTATTATTCTTGCCGATGAGCTGACAGGCAATCTTGATAAAAAGGCGAGTGATGAGATTGTTGAGCTGCTTGTTGCGGCAAATAAGGGTAACGGACAGACCATAATAATGATAACGCATGACCTTGAGATAGCGAAGCAGGCTGACCGCGTGATAACCATCGAGGACGGTAAGATAATAAGGGATGAGAGGAACTAGAACAGGCATGGATTTTATAAAGACATTCACAAAGAAGAATATAGCCCGCAATAAAAAGCGAACGGTAGTCACAATTATCGGCGTTATGCTTTCGGCGGCTTTAATCTGTACCGTGGCGGGTATGATGGCGAGCTTTGTAAAAAGCATGCAGATGAGTGTTATCGAACAACAGGGGTCTTATCATGCACAGTTTCTTGATGTTCCGGCAGATCAGCTCAATCTTATCGAAGACAATGTGCATGTGGTAAAGTCCGGTACAATACGTGAGCTTGGATACGCAAGGCTTCCGAAGGTTGAGTATAAGTCATTGCCCTATGCGCGGGTGCTCGCTCTCGACAAAGCTGCGACAGAAATCATTTCGGTGGACATTACCGAGGGCAGGCTGCCGGAAAATGACAGTGAGCTTTTGATATCCGAGAGGATGAACAAGCTCGGCAAAATGGACCTGAAGCTCGGTGATACATTGACTCTTGTGCTCGGAAAGCTTGATTATGACGGTGATGAAGAGCGGTACATTCCCGTAATAAAGGATGAGAAGGTCGAAAAGACCTACACCATAGTCGGCATGGCTAAGGACATGGGCGGAAACAAGGAGTTTGACGGTGTTCCCGCATTTACGGCGGTTACTCTTGATGAGCGTAACGGGGTTGCTGCGGCAGGTGATAAAGTAGATGTATTTGCGGTCTTTGACAAGCCCAAGTATACCGGTGATTATGCTGAGAAGATATTTGACACCTATCAGAAGCTTGCCGACGAGGGAAAGACGGAGGAAATCGGCGGCTATTCTAAGTCCGAGCTTGCGAGATTTCAGGGAAGTATAGGATCTGATCTTATGAGAACCCTGATCAGGATCGTAGCGGTGGTAATCTTCGTGATCGTCATAACGAGCGTGTTCGTCATAAGCAACAGCTTCAGGATATCGGTTTCGGAGAAGGTCGGGCAGTACGGGATGCTTGCTTCAATCGGTGCCACCAGGAAGCAGATCAAAAGAACGGTGCTCAGGGAGGGCTTGTACATAGGCGTGATAGGCACGATCAGCGGAATCGTGCTTGCAATCGGAGTCATGTTCATCCTGTGCACGATAATCAATTACCTGGCACTGGATATAGTAAATGTAAAGATGCACTTCGCATTTCCCATGTGGGTTGCGGTGGTGACTGTGATTATGTCGGCGGTAACGGTTTACCTTTCATGTGTGCTTCCGGCAGCAAGTGCGGCAAAGATCTCACCCATAGAGGCAATCCGCGGAAACTGGGAGGTAGGCGGAAACCTGAACTCCCGTAAGCTGAGGACAGGAAAGCTTGTGAAAAAGATTTTCGGAATAGGAGGAGTGATCGCAAGCAAGAATCTTAAGAGGAGCCGCAGGAAGTATAGAACAACGGTTATCTCTCTTGTTTTGGGAATAGCGACCTTCGTGGGACTTTCCTCTTTTATCGATCTTGGCTATGGGTTAGTCAGGACCGAGTATATGGAAGTCAATTATGACATCATGGTCCGCATGAGTTACAACGAGCTGTCACCTATGTCCAAAGACGGACGGGAGACTATCGCAAGATGCTACGAGAAGCTTAAAGGCTTGCCGGATGTGGAGAGAGTATACTGTTACCATGAAGCGGTATTGCAGGCTGACCCGGAAAAGTATGCATCCGATGAAAGAAAAACATATCTTTCATACGGCGATGATATGATGTATACCAAGCTTGTGATCATGCCGCCCGATGACTTTAGGGAGTTTGCACAGAGCGTAGGGATAAAGTCAAATGAGCCTGCTTCACAGGTGATCCTGTCGGACAAGTACACGACTGTCGAAAACGGGAAATTCAAGGAGTTCAGAGTCAGCAGGCTCAACGCAGGTGACACGATAAGCGGTGTGATCGAGAACTATGACGATGACGGACATTATTTAGAGGACGGCGGTATATCAAGGTCATTTAAGGTGACGGCGGTAACCGGCAGCGTTCCCATCGGCTATGAGGGATTTATGGAGCAGGGCGGTTATCTGATCGTGTCGGAGGATTACTTCGACGAGCTTCCTCCGACCATGCCGAGCGGAGCATTTGTCATAGCAAAGGATGCGAAGGCGGCTGCGGCGCAGATATCCGAGCTGACGGTCTCGGACAATGACATGAGCGGTATATACTACAAGAGTATAGCCGAGGAGGCCGACCAGATGAAGCGCCTGCTCATGCTCGTGAGCATCTTCCTCTACGGCTTTGTGACGGTTATCGTTCTTATCGGAGTGACTAATGTGATCAACACGATCACCACCAATATGAACTTAAGGGCAAGGGAGTTCGCCATGCTCAAATCCGTGGGTATGAGCGGCAAGGAGTTCAACCGCATGATCAGGCTCGAGAGCGTGATGTACGGTTCAAAATCACTCATCTTCGGACTTCCGATAGGAGTGGTTATATCTTATCTGTTGAACAGAGCCTTCGGAGGGCGCTATGAGGTGGTATATACACTTCCTGTTAAATCGGCGCTCATATCGATCCTGTTCGTTGCCTTGATAGTCGGCTTTACAATGCGCTATTCTCTTGCTAAAATAAACCGACAGAACATGATCGAAACAATAAGGAAACATACTTTGTAAATTTATTTTGTAAAAGGAGAATGATATGAAACTTTCGGCGATTTTGGTTGAGGACAGTCCGATGATCATAAAGGGACTTGAGTACACTATGGAGCAGGCGGGATTCGATGTGAGTGTGTTCATATCTTTTGAGCATGCGAAGAAGCACCTCTATGACAAGCAGTATGATATAGCGGTTTTGGATGTGACGCTTCCGGACGGCACAGGCTATGATCTGTGCAAGATCATCAAGGAGGAGCTTAAGATCCCGGTAATCTTCCTTACGGCAAAGGACACCGAAAATGATGTCGTAAAGGGCTTTGATGTGGGCGCGGATGACTACATAATCAAGCCTTTCAGGAACAAGGAGCTTGTCTCACGCATGAATAATGCATTGAAGAAGACGGGTAAGGATCAGAGACAGATAAAGATAGGAGATATAGAGCTCAATGCCGATGAGAGCCGTGTGTTCGTCAAGGGCGAGGAACTGGAGTTTTCACCGCTTGAATTCAAGCTGTTCCTGACGTTGTGCCAAAATGCCGGGCACACTATGACAAGAGAGGTGCTGCTTGACAAGATATGGGATGCGGCAGGCAACTATGTGGAGGACAACACGCTGACGGTTTACATCAAGAGGATCCGCAACAAGCTCGGCGAAGCGGACATCATACAGACCATAAAGGGCGTTGGTTACAGGGTGGACAAGGATGAGCAGGCGTGAAGCAGGGAAGGGTTCAAGGATAACGGTTCTGATACCGGTTTTAATAGTTGCGGTTGCGGCGGGACTTGTAATACTCGGAATGTTCTTTTATGCAAGAAACAGGCTGTCAAAGACGCGTTATGCAGCCGACAGCGAGCTTGCGGGAAGGTTGGAGACGCTTTATCCGGATATTTCTCAAGAGGAGCTCGCAGAGGTAATAAAGAACAGGGACGGCAACGGTTCACAGTCGAGTGATGGAGAGGCTTATGCAGCTAAGGGCGCGGAACTGCTCGACATCTACGGTTATGATGCGGCTTATGTGAGCCCGGGACAGAACAAGGTTCTCATCGTTGTTTTGGTGGTGGGGTTTGCGGTTATTCTGCTTTCTATGACCGCGATTACATTTGTGTTCATGAAGCATGATAAAAGGCGCACGGAAGAAATAGAAGAGATAACCGGCTATGTAAGGCAGCTTAACGATAAGAATTATGATCTGATGCTTGCGGATAACTCCGAGGAAAGTCTGTCGCTGCTTAAGAATGAGATTTATAAGACTACGGTTATTCTAAAGGAGATAGCGGAGAACAAGAGCGAGGAGACAAAGAGGCTTTCAAGGTCGCTGGAGGATATATCTCACCAGCTCAGAACGCCGCTCGCTTCAATGAATATAATGATTGATAACATATGTGACGATCCGGACATGCCTGCGGATATAAGAAATGAATTCTTAAGTGACATATCCGGTCAGGTGACTTGGATATCAGAGCTTGTCAATGCACTTCTTACGCTGGCCAAGTTCGATGCGGGAACGATAGTCATGAAGAAAGAAGAGATAGACGCGGATGCACTTATCTCTGACGCCGTTAAAAGACTTGGCATACTTCTTGATGTGCGCGATGTGCATGTGGAGTATGAGAAACCAGAGGAGAAAATAGTATTCACAGGTGACTACAAATGGCTGCTTGAGGCCTTGTCGAACATAATCAAGAACTGCGCGGAGCACAGCCCTGCAGGCGCAGGCTTATACTTATCCATAGAACAAAACAGCATCTATACCAAGTTCACTGTTCGCGATGAGGGCGAGGGTATGTCCGGTGAGGACCAGCGTCACATCTTCGAGCGCTTCTACAAGGCCAAGAACGCACGCCCCGAAAGCGTGGGAATCGGGCTTTCGCTTGCCAAAAGCATAGTAGAGGCAGAGAATGGGTACATAAAGGTGGAGTCGGAAGTCGGAAAGGGCAGTACATTTGAGATAATTTTGTTCTTTCGCTTGAAATAATAATATGTTATAATGTCCATATGTATGGGTGTTTTGTTAATGGGGTTGTATGGGAATTTATAAGGGGATTACTATGGACATTAATAAAGAAAAGGAATTCTATCATATATTCGAGAAAATGGTTTCCGCAATGACGGATCCGCATTATTTTGACCGGAGAACGCTGCTTAATGCCATAAAGGAGATGAGCCTGCTTTTTGGAGTGGGTAAAGCGTACACGGAGTTTTATACCAGCCGTGGAGCAGAGCGGGAAGGCAAGGGTGATATTTTAGTAGGTTTCGATGGCGGAAATCCCGGAGAGGTTATCATAGACATACGCGTGGACACCGAAACGGGTGCGGTTGTAAAGGGCAGGGTGTATGCCGAAGAGGGCGTGACCATCGGTGAAGAAGAGCGGGGTAAACTCAGTCTGGCCACAAATTGTGTTTTAAGCTTCCTTGCGCGCACCAGACTTCAGCGCGCCATAGAGAAGATGGGCTTCTATGACGAGCAGAACTATCCCAATCTTCGTTCGTTCATGAGATATATAGGGCAGCGGATCGATATGAAGACCATCAACAACTATGCTGCCATTCATTTCAATATAAGACAGCTTACTTTGATAAACCGTGAGATCGGAAGAGACAACGGTGATATTGCCATGCGTGGCTATTTCAAGATGTTTGAAAATGAGATAGGCGAAGATGGCATAGTCTGTCATGTGGGCGGAGATAACTTTGTATCTGTGTTCGAAAAGGAACATCTCGAGAAAGTAATCCTTATCTTAAACGGAAAAAGTGTTATATATGACAAGGAAAAGGGCAAAGAGGTAAAGATGTCGGCGAACGCCGGAGTTTTCGTGATACCTGAGGATTGTGTGATGGAGAGACCCGGGCAGATCATGGAACGCATTATAAGCGCCTCAAATGTTGCGAAGCTCGGCGGTAAGGAGTCCATAGTATTCTATGACAATAAGATGATTGAGCTTAAGGATAAGACTATGCGCATACAGCGGGAATTCCCGGATGCCATGAGCAATGAGGAGTTCAAGGTGTTTTATCAGCCCAAGGTGGATGTAAAGTCCGGAAGGATAGTCGGCGCCGAGGCCTTATGCCGCTGGTTTAAGGACGGCAAGATGGTTCCTCCGGGAGATTTCATTCCCATTCTCGAACAGTCAAATGACATATGTAAGCTCGACTTTTATATGCTTGACCATGTGTGCAGGGATTTGTGCCGCTGGATCAAGGAAGGACGAAAGGTTGTCAGGGTTTCCGTTAACTTCTCGAGAAAACACTTGAGAGACGAGTATCTGCTCGAGCATATAATGGAGATAATAGAGAAAAATGAGGCGCCTCACGAGTATGTGGAGATAGAGCTTACCGAGACTACGACGGATGTGGAATTTCGTGACTTAAAGAAGGTCGTAAACGGTTTGCAGATGGAGGGCGTTTACACTTCGGTGGATGACTTCGGAATGGGGTACTCTTCGCTTAATCTGATCCGCGAGATACCGTGGAATGTGCTTAAGATAGACCGATGCTTCCTTCCTACCGAGGAGGACGGGGAGGAGAGCGTGACCAATATCATGTTCAAGCATGTTGTGGCCATGGCAAAGGATTTGGGACTTGAGTGCGTGACCGAGGGCGTGGAGACACATGACCAGCTTGACATCTTAAAGGAGAATAACTGTGATGTTGCGCAGGGCTTCTACTTCGACAGACCGCTTCCGGTGGAGGAGTTTGAAGAGAGGCTTGCGCGGGTAGGATATAATATTTAAAGATATAAGATTCTTCGCTCAGAACGACACGAAATGTTACGACTTAAGCAAAGCGGAGAGTCTGTGGATGAAAGGGAGAACTATGAGAAACTTTAGGGTATCGTTGAAAAAGGTGGTGGACGACAGTTACGACATAGAGGTCGGATATGAGCTTACAACGAGATTGATTGATGATATTAAGGAAGGGCTTGCGGGAAAGCTTAAAAGATTTGCTGTAATTACGGACAGCATAGTCGAGGAGCTTTATGCAAGACCGATATACGAGGCGCTTCTTGAGGAGGGATATAAGGCTGATATTTTTGTATTCCCCGAGGGTGAGAAGAGCAAGACGAGAGAGACAAAGGCAATGATAGAGGACGCCATGCTGGAGAAGGAGTACAGACGCGACTGTTGCATAATAGCGGTGGGAGGCGGAGTAGTTACCGATCTTGCTGGCTTTATAGCGGGCACCTTCGGAAGAGGAGTGCCTTTTATCAATTATGCCACTACGCTTCTTGCGGCGGCGGATGCTTCTGTCGGAGGAAAGACTGCGGTGGACACTCCGAGAGCCACAAATCTTATCGGTCTTTTTAACCAGCCGCTTAAGGTGTATATCGATATAGCTGCATGGCAGACTTTGCCAAAGAGGCAGATAGTAAGCGGCCTTGCAGAGACAATAAAGCATGCGTGCATGGCTGATGCGGAATTTTTTGACTACCTTGACAGGCATATGGAGGAGATAATCAATCTAGATCCGGCTCCCTGCGAGCATGTAGCGGAAAAAAATTGCCAAATCAAATATGAGGTGGTAATGAAGGACGAGAAAGAGGCGGGGTTAAGAGAGATACTTAACTTAGGTCATACGGTGGGGCGCGCTATAGAAACCTTAAGCGACTACAAGCTGCTTCACGGAGAGGCTGTGTCTATCGGTTTGGTCGCAGCAGCTTCGCTTTCGGTACATTTCGGGCTACTGAAGGAGAGGGATATGGAGAGGGTTGTTGCCCTGCTGGAGAAAGCCGGACTTCCCACGGAGATTCCCGATTATATAGACAGGGAGGCATTGGTTAAGAAGCTTTACACTGACAAGAAGGTGAGAGACGGAAAGCTTCGCTTCGTGCTTATGGATGGCATAGGCTCGGTAAGGGAGTTTACGCCGGGGGTTTTCGCAAAGGAAGTAGAGGAAGAAACGGCAAGAGAGATTATAATGGGCATGTGACCATATAGGTTTATGAAAATTGTATTTTTAATAGAATGCTTATAAGAAAATGCTTTTTGTTTAGTGTATAATCAGGGGTATGTGAAAAAAACAAAAGTAAACTATGAAAAAGATTCTTAGGGCTAAAGAGGAGGTATTGACACGTGTCACTCTGAGCGATGCGAAGAGTCTTAATGGTAGGAGGATACAGTATAATGAAAAAATGGAAGGGTTTTGAGCACGGTGTAAACCTCGGAGGCTGGCTTTCACAGTGCGATCACACAAAGGAGAGACACGATACATTTATTGTTGAAGAGGATATAAAGAGGATAAGCTCGTGGGGAGTTGACCATGTTCGTGTCCCGGTTGATTACGAGCTTGTGGAGAATGAGGACGGCACTTACAGGGAAGACGGCTTCGCCTATCTTGACAATGCGCTTGCGTGGACTTCGAAATACGGCCTTAATATGGTGCTTGATCTTCACAAAACCTTTGGCTTCTCGTTTGATGCGGGTGAGGAAGAGTTCGGCTTCTTCGAGAATGAGGATTACCAGGAGCGCTTCTACAGACTTTGGGAGGAGTTCGCGCGCCGCTACGGCAACATAGGCGACAGACTTGCTTTTGAGCTCTTAAATGAGGTTACGGACAAGGCGGTATGTGATACCTGGAACAGAATCAGCGAGACCTGTATAGAGAGGATAAGGAAGATTGCGCCGACAGTGAAGATACTTGTGGGCGGGTATTGGAACAATAGCATAGAGTCCTTGAAGGATCTTCTTCCGCCTCATGATGAGAATGTGGTATATAATTTCCATTGCTATGAGCCGCTTATCTTCACTCACCAGGGCGCTTACTGGGTGCCGGGCATGAAGGAGGATTTCAGAATATCGCTGGGAGCTTCCTACAGTGAGCTTGCCGAGGCTTCAAAGAATAACCTGGAAATGGTTACGGTTCCGACTGACGGACTTGATCCGGAGGCTTCACTCGGTATCGAGTATTTCGAAAAGTACCTTGCCGAGGCGATAAAGATAGCAGAGGAAAGAGATGTGGCGCTTTACTGCGGCGAGTACGGAGTTATCAATTTAGCCGATGCGCAGGAAACTTTAAAGTGGTTTGGGCTTGTTAATGAGACCTTCAACCGCTGTGGCATAGGAAGGGCAGCCTGGAGCTATAAGGAGATGGATTTCGGTCTTATCGATGAGCATATGAAGGATGTGCTCGATGAGGTTGTGAAGCTGCTGTAAGGCTATACTTATTCTAATAATAAAAATGTTTCGGATTCTTTGCTTTGCTCGGAAGAGATGCTTGTGTCATTCTGAGCGAAGCGAAGAATCTTTTTTTATGCACAAGCCCGTATAGTGTAAATTGTTGCTTCGTAACATGCAGGCGGCGCACCGAGCAGGGGATGGTGAAATCATTCTGCTCGATTTATGTCAACAGCGAGGTTACATAATAAATTAAATAATTATGTCGTAAACCGAACTTGAAAAAACCTGATTTTTGGCCTATTTTCAAGAAATATCGAAAATTGCAAAATAAGTGTTGACAATAAATGTAACATTTGATATACTCCGCTTGTAACAAATTCGTAACAAATTTAAGAAATGCGTAATTAAAGATGTTAACTACACCGGATTTACGCAGATTTAGTTTTTTAGAGATTTGGTTTTAGAGATTTGGTTTTAGAGATTTGGTTTTAGATCGGAGGTTTTCGAAATGGTTAAGAATATAAGAAGGGGTCTTCTTATAGCAGTGTCACTTGGACTTTGCGCAAGTTCTGTCAATTCAGGCAGCTTCAAGTCAAAGGCAGCAGAGGTTCTTTACAGCGATGCAAATGTGAGCATAACGGCAGCGGTTGATAAGTATGTTGCGGAGAATGAGGATGCTTTCGAAGAAGAGTATGAAGCATATCTCGCAGCAATCGAGGAGCAGCCGGTTGTCACAGAGGAGACAAAGGCAGCGCCGGAAGCTACCGTTGAGGTAAAGGAAGTTGAGAAGGCTGATGCAGCCGAAGCTCAGATGGAGATTACCTTTGTAGAGAACAAGGACAAGGATGACAAGAAGGAAACCGACGAGGCTGAGGATACAGAGGAAGCTAAGGAAGAAGCAGAAGAAGAGGTTACTGAGGAAGAGACAGAGGAAGCTTCTTCGGATGATGACGACGATCTTGTAGATGCGCCGCAGTTTGACTTCTCGGGTAAGGCGGTTGTTTCAGCCGGTGAGACGGTAAACATCAGAAGCAGCGAGAGTCTGTCGGCAAGCAGAGTCGGAACCATCGCTGACGGCGGTATAGTGGATGTCGTTGAGTACGGTGATGAGTGGACACATATTACATCAGGCGGAATAGACGGATATGTTAAGACCTTTGCTCTTTCCTTCGGTGATGATGCAAGGGCTTATGCAGAGGCTAACTTAAGAAAGGTAGCTGTAATAAATGTAGGCGGCCTCAGGATGAGAGCAGGAGCAGGCACAGAATATGATGAGCTTGCAATCCTTGAGTACGGCGAGAGCTATACGGTAACCGGCAGCGCAGAAGGCTGGACACAGATTGCGCTTGACGATATGACAGGTTACCTCTTTAACGAGTACATTATCATTTCTTATGATATGCCGACAGCAAATGCGGTATATGATGAGGATACAGAGGATGAGGATGATTACACCTCGGATGATTATGATACAGATGACACAGATGACACAGAAGAGACTTCGGATTATGATTATGCAGGCGAGGACTCAGAGCCTGATTACTCCGTTGAGAGTGACGGTGGTCTCGGAACAGAGCTTGTAAACTATGCGCTTCAGTTCGTAGGTAACCCTTATGTATGGGGCGGTACCTCACTGACAGAAGGATGTGACTGCTCAGGCTTCACCATGAGAGTGTATGAGCATTTCGGAATAACCATTCCGAGAGCAGGTGGTCAGCAGACATGCGGAAGGGTTGTAAGCTTAGCCGAGATACAGCCGGGCGACCTTCTCTTCTACGATCACGGTACAGGCGAGATACAGCACGTGGCGCTTTACATGGGTGGCGGACAGATTGTACACGCTTCCAACTCAACCACAGGTATCATCGTATCAAGCGCATACTACAGCGCACCGTGCAGAGCAGTACGTGTTATCAACTAAAAAAGCTATTTACACACCTTCCCCTATATATGTGTGTTAATAAAAAAGGACCGGTCTCATATTAGGTATGAGATCGGTTTCTTTTTATGGGGTAAACTTGTCCGAATATGATATTGCTTAATATTCCTTTTTCCGTTATAATTATATATGTTTTTGGGCATAAAAAAACTGCAGTTGATGGGACTTGAACCCACACCCACTTGCGTGGACATGAACCTGAATCATGCGCGTATGCCAATTCCGCCACAACTGCAATTGCTCGCATATCATATCATTTTAGAACTTGATTGTCAATGATGAAAGGGACTTTTTTGTGGGAAATAAAGCACTGAAAAAATTAAACTCCGAAGCGATAAAGGATTTTGTCATAAAAAAGAAGAAAGAGTATAAGAAGCCTTCAACCGCATTTGCCGAAAAGGACTTTACGGTTGAGGAGCTGTCGGTAGAAGGAAACGAATTCTTGAGGATTATGCCGAGAGGAGAATTCTCGGGCACTTATATATTTTATCTTTATTCGAGTTATCTTTGT
The DNA here is from genome assembly GCA_017525525.1 of Lachnospiraceae bacterium. Lineage (GTDB taxonomy): Bacteria > Bacillota > Clostridia > Lachnospirales > Lachnospiraceae > Coprococcus_C. Next base: position 18,823 of record JAFXSQ010000018.1, read on the forward strand.
TTCGGCATTGAAAGCGCTGAGCTTAATTACATAGTCAGCCTTGCTAAGGACACGGGCGCAGGGCTGTTCATACCGCTTTATCCTCTTGCGCCGGAATTCGGGTGTAAGGATGTGTTTGCCGCACTCAAGAAGATATACAGCTATTGTTCGCTGAGTGTTGACTCGGGCAGGATGGTGCTTATGGGTTCGTCGCACGGCGCGGGACTTGCGCTCTCCATGGCGCTTATGGCTTGGAAGGAGGGATTGAGGAAACCGGATCAGATCATACTTCTTTCGCCTGCCATGGACACCGAGTTTTTCGACAGGGACTTGGAGAAGCAGCTCTTAAACGGCGAGGATTGTGATGACAGGTATGTATTCAGCGAAGGGATAAAGGATTTTGCCAATACTTACTGGGTTAAGGAGTATGCCGTTAAGACGGAGTATACCAGCCCGATATATGAGGATTTTACGGATCTGTGTGACGATCTTCTTATCTTCTCGGGAACGGGGGATCTGCTTAACTGTTATGCGAGATCGTTTTATCAGAAGGCAAAGCTTGCCGGCGTCAATGTGAGATTCTACGAGATGGAGTATGAGGGACATAATTTCATGCTCTATAACAACGACTCCGAGACCAGGAAGGCGCGAGGCCTCCTTGTGGATTCCATAACAGGCAGGTTTACCAATGATTACGCGCTTTATGAGCTTTTCAATCTAAAGCTCATGGCTTCGTGGAGCAAGAATTTTCCTGAAGTCCTGAAGGATGACTGGCTTGAGAGATTTATGTACGACAATAAGTTCAATTTCAGGGACATAAGGACCAAAATCAGCGAGTATGATAATATCAGGCTGGCTGCAAATGTTGCGGCGTGCGACAGTCTTGTCAGACTGTTTATAGATGAATATCCCAACGGGACCATAGTCAATGTGGGCTGCAGGCTTGGGAACAGGTTTGCGCGCGTGGATAACGGAAGAGTGCTCTGGTACAGCGTGGATTCGCATAATATCATGTCCATGCGGAGAATGCTGTATGGCGAAAGCGCGAGAGAGAAGACCATCGGAAGAAATATAATTGATTTTTCGTGGCTGGACGAGATAGTATGCAAGCGGGATTGCGGCATTCTTTTCTGTCTTTCCGACATGCTTTCATACGTGAAGCGTCATCAGGTCAAGGAGCTTTTCGAGAATATCCATGATCGCTTCCCGGGAGCCCAGGTTGTATTTAATGCCACTACGATAGACTTACGGCTTCTTGACAACATGAGGAAGGCTCCGAGCGTTATGAAGCGCAGGCACAAATTCTTTTATGTAAATGATGCGGAGAAGCTTTTCAACAACTGGAGAATTGATTACCGTGTCATCTCCGAGGAACCGGTGACAAAATACTTTGATCCGGGGGCCGGTGTCGGCGCATTTACAAAATTTAAGCTTGCTTATAATAAGGTATCGTATAACAACAAGATAATACGCATGCGTCTGGGATCGGAGGCGTATGTAACGGATATGAACTGATATGCTTATAGCGGATAATCTATACAAATCTTTTGTCAAAAATGAAGAACACGGTAAGAAGACGAGGTTCAACGCCGTCAACGGAATTGATATTGCGGCGGATGCAGGCGAGATAGTCGGTATCTTAGGTCCTAACGGAGCGGGAAAGACCACGCTGCTTCGTATGCTCGGCGGACTTATGAAGCCCACCTCCGGCAATGTGGTGATCACTTCGGAGGGGAAGAGGCTTTCGTCTCCGGAGGAGCAAAAAAAACATATAGGCTACCTGTCCGGCAATACAAGACTTTACGGCAGATTGTCGGTAAGAGAGCTACTTACCGTAATCGGAGAACTCTATGAACTCCCCAAATCACTTATCGAGAAAAGAATAGGGAAGATATCAAGGCTTCTTGACATGGAAAGCTTTATCGACAACCGTATCGAGAGGCTTTCCACGGGACAGACGCAGAGAGCGTCTATTTCAAGATGTCTTATTCACGATCCCGAGATATATATATTTGATGAGCCGACCCTCGGACTTGACATCCTGAGCAGTCAGGCGATAGTTGATTTTATGAAAAATGAAAGAGACGCCGGCAAGACGGTGCTTTATTCGACGCATTATCTTGAAGAGGCGGAGTATCTGTGTGACAAGGTATTTCTTCTGGACAAGGGAAATGTGGTAAGCGCGGGCAGCGTTGAAGAGTTGCTTAAGCTGCACGGGGCGGCAAACCTGCGCGAGGTTTTCAAAAAGATTATGGGAGATGTGTAGATGAGAAGCGGTGTCATAAAGTCGCTCTACAGAAAGGAAATACTGGATGTATTAAGGGATAAGAGAACGGTGCTTATGATGGTCATTGTTCCGCTTATTCTGTATCCCCTTATTTTCGTGGTGTCGCTTACCGTTATGTCAAACATAAGCACGAGCATAACCACAGCAGAGTATAAGGTGGCGCTTGACTTTACTCCGGACGATGAGTTGCTTGAGCTGCTAAAAAATGATACCGGCAGTAAAAACAGCTGGACCTTTGCGATAGTGCCTGTCCATAATATGAAAGAAGCGCTTGCGGCGGAGGAGATAGATGCATATATCGAAAAGGATGATGCCTCTTATACCATTCATTACCTTTCTTCTGTCAATAACTCGGGGTATGCGGCTGACTACCTGACTACTGTGTTAGACAGATATAAAGACAGCCTGGTAAAGCGCAGGCTTGCCGAGGAGGGACTTGACGCCTATGCGGTTTTAACGCCCATAAAATACGGTTACTCTGATGAGGCAAAGGGAGAGGAGACTGCAGGCAATCTGCTGGGTATGATACTTCCCTTCATGCTTGTGGTAAGCCTTTTGATGGGAACCATGTATCCGGCTATAGACACCACCTCGGGCGAAAGGGAAAGAGGCACTTTGGAAACCCTGCTTACCCTGCCGATATCCAACAGGGAGCTTATAGTGAGCAAGTTCCTGGCGGTAGCAACGATAGGACTCGCCTCGGCTGCGTTAAACATCTTATCCATGGCCTTTGTCGGAGTATATATGTACAAGATGATGCTTAAGACAACGGGCATGGGGAGCTCAGCTTCGCTTGTAAGATTTATCCCGGTGATTTTTGTGTGCATACTGTGTGTGCTTGCTTTTGCGATATTCATAAGCGCGCTTACCATGTGCGTCACCGCATTTGCAAAAAGCTACAAGGAGGCGAACAACCTTATCACTCCCATGATGATTACGGTCATGTTCCTTTCTTTCTTAAGCTTTCTGCCGAATGTTAGTCTGAATTCGGGCGTGGCGCTTGTTCCGGTGGCAAATGTATGTCTTTTGGTCAAGGAACTGCTTGCATTCAAGTATGATCTTCTGATAATATTCATTGTGCTTGCGAGCAATGTGGTCTACGGTGTTCTTGCGGTTATGTTCCTTTCTAAGATATATGACAGCGAGTCAATCCTCTTCGGCGAGGAGGGAGCCTCCGTTCAGATATTTGAGCGACGCAGGGACATGAAGAAGGGCGGTGTGCCGGCTGTGGGAGATGCGTGGCTGGTTGCTCTTATCACCGTAATCGCGGTTATATACTTAGGCGGCGCGATGCAATTAAAGTACGGTTATATAGGGCTGCTGTCCCAGCAGTTTATCATAATCGGCGTTCCGCTTCTGGCCGCGTGGTATACGAAGAAGGATATGAAGATGACATTCAGCCTTAATCCCGTAGCCTTAAAGCAGCTTATAGCCGCTGCGCTGATGGGCTTAGGAGGGACTTGCCTTGCCTCGCTGTTAGGTGATATACTGTCAAAGCTTATGGTTAAGAGCGCGGAGAGCTTAAATTCTCTGAACGAACAGATATCGGATTTCGGTTTTGTCGAAGCGTTCGTTCTTATAGTGGTGGCGCCTGCGGTATGTGAGGAGTTTCTTTTCAGAGGATATATACTTACGGCCTTCAGGGGAAAATACAGAGTGATAAATGCAATCCTTGTATCGTCGGCTATTTTTGGGCTTTATCATATGAGCTTAATCAGGTTCTTCGGAACATTTGTCCTCGGAGTATTGAATTGCTATGTGGTTGTAAAGACGGGAAGCATATTCCCGGCGATGCTGATGCATTTTCTTAACAACGGAATAGGAGTTATACAGCTTTATGTGCCGGGGATGGTTCTGCCTTCGGGCGACAGTCTGTCGAACGTATTGCTGCTGTTGGGAATAGGAATTATCGGCCTCGGGGCAGGAGGACTGATGATGGGAACTTTTAGGGAGATAGGAAAAAAGGTAGGTTGATATGAGAATAAATGTACCCAGAGTGATAATGGCTATAGCGGTGCTTGTGGTGGTGCTGCTGATAGGAATATTGATAGGAATGAATATAAAAAAAGGCGGAGACCATGCATCGGAGGCAAAGCCCGTAGCCATGAGCTCAGACAGGACATGGAGCTTTACCGGTGATTCCGAAGAGGGTGGCATGATCTACGACAATTATTGGAACTACGTCAGAGCAAGCTACATAATTATAGGCGACATACCGGATTGCCAGCTTTATAAGATTGCGGTCGGCGCTCCGAGAAATGATTATGTGCGCGGGAACTTCTACAGGGACGGGGACTACGAGCTGATGGCGTATCACGATAACGAAGGCAAGATAGTGTCTAAGACGGTAGTCGACCTCAGTTCATTTCAGGAAAATATAGACTTTGCTGCGTTAAAGAAGGCGGGTGTATACGGAGTCTGCTTAAGGACCGGCTTCAGGGGTTACGGCTCGGGTTCGCTTGTGGAGGATGATAATTTCAGAACCTTCTATAAGGATGCCAAGAAAGCGGGATTGAAGATAGGAGTGTATTTCTATTCGCAGGCCATATCCGAGGAGGAGGCTGTCGAGGAGGCGGAGTTTGTGCTTGACCTGCTCAAGGGTAAGAAGATAGATCTGCCTGTGGCCTTCGATACCGAAGGCGTGTATGACGAGGATGCGCGAGGAGATGCGTTGGATGTCGATCAGCGAACCGACTGTACAATAGCCTTCTGCGAGCGTATAAAGGACGCCGGCTACGAGCCCATGATCTACTCCAACAGAAACTGGTTTGCGCAGAATCTGGATATGTCGAGACTCTATAATTACAAGCTCTGGATAGCCCATTACACTGACAGTACAGACTTTCCGTATGTGTACACCGGCTGGCAGTACACCGACAGCGAGGTGCTTCCGGGCTCGGATACACCGATCGATGCGAGTGTATGGATAGAGTGATATGGTGATTGATATAAGATGTTGATTGGTTTTGATAAGACCTGAATCCCAACTTACAAAAGTTGGGATTTTTTTGTGAAGGCGACGAGCCGCATACTGTGGTGCAAGCTTGCAATATATTATTGCTGACGAACTGACCGGCGAGCTCGATGAGACAAACAGCAGGATGATAGGAGGAGCGACAAGTTTATATTTGGTATTCGCTGTTTCTGTGCTATAATATTGACTGAAGTTTGTTGAATGGCATAGATGTACAGAGGAGGGCTTATGATTTCGCTTGTTTTATCATTTGCAGTTTTGATTGCCGGTTATTTTATATACGGCAGGATCATAGAGAAGATATTTGCGCCGGATGACAGGAAAACTCCGGCATATACCAGGCAGGATGGTGTGGATTTTATGCCCATGCCGACCTGGAAGGCATTTTTGGTGCAGCTTTTAAATATCGCCGGTACAGGTCCGATATTCGGTGCGCTTATGGGAGCGTGCTTTGGACCTGTGGTATTCTTATGGATCGTTTTGGGAAGTGTACTTGCGGGAGGTGTCCACGACTATATGTCGGGTATGATCTCCGAGAGACATGATGGCGCATCGATAGCAGAGCTGAGCGGTATATACCTTGGAAAGACAGCAAAGTGGGGGATGAGGCTGTTTTCGGTACTGCTTTTATTGCTGACCGGAACAGTGTTTGTCAATTCTCCTGCAGCGCTTCTGGCAAGGCTGACTCCGGATACATTTAATGCTGCCTTTTGGATCGTGGTGATACTTATCTACTATGTGTTGGCAACGCTTCTTCCGATTGATAAGATCATCGGAAAGCTCTACCCTGTGTTTGGTGTGGTGCTTATCATTATGGCAGGAGGGATGCTTTTTGGAATCGTGTCCGGCGGGTATCATGTTCCGGAGATTACGCTTAAAGACCTGCATCCGCAGGAGCTTCCCGTGTGGCCGTTTATGTTTGTTACAGTGGCATGCGGTGCCATATCGGGTTTTCATGCTACTCAGTCGCCCATGGTTTCCAAGTGTATTATGTCTGAAAAGCAGGGGCGCAGGGTTTTCTATGGTGCTATGCTTTCAGAGTCGGTAATTGCCCTGGTCTGGGCTGCGGCGGGCGTGGCATTTTACGGTGCGACCGGAGGACTCAGCAATGCACTGACGGAGCTCGGTCAGTCCGGTACGGTATACGACATATCTACGGGGCTGCTCGGTCCTGTGGGCGGTGTGCTTGCTATAGTCGGTGTTATAGCATGTCCGATAACTTCCGGTGATACTGCATTTCGCTCGGCAAGACTGATCCTTGCGGAGATTACGAAGCTGGATCAAAAACAGATTAAAAACAGGCTTATCATAACCCTGCCCCTTCTGGGAGCTGGCGCGGTTCTGACACAACTGGATTTTAATGTGCTGTGGAGATACTTTTCGTGGAGCAACCAGACGCTTGCCATGATCTCGCTATGGGTGGCTACAGCATATCTGCTCAAGACTCATAAAGAAAAAATGGTTTCGCTGGCAACGGCTTTACCGGCGACCTTTATGAGTGCGGTGAGCATGACATACATCCTGATGGCGGATGAAGGATTCCATTTGGGCAAAGGGATTGCCTACCCGGTCGGGATAGCTTTCGCGGCAGCACTGTTTTTGCTGTATGTTTACCTTGGATGTAGAAAACATCGTGAAGGATGATCAGGCAGATGTAAGGTTTGTCTTATGGACAAATATATATGGCAGGTTGTGCCTTCACTTATAGTCCTACAGCGCTATGCATATTTTGGCGGTAATATGTGCATAGCGTTTTTTATTTCGCAGAGCCGCCGAAAGGACGATGTAAGCAAAGCTTACCGGGGACTCGCGAGCGGGTAGGTTGCGATTTCATCTTCCCTGCCCGATTGTATATGACAAGGTTGATATGGGAGTGAAATGCTGCGAAAAAGACAGTTTTCATCGGCAATCCTGGCTATGAGAGTTTGATGGCGAATAATTTTTTCGTTGAAATATATTGACAAATCGGACTACAAAGAGTAGTATGTAATCATACTACAAGGTGTAGTCTGTGAAACGAGCTCGTCAAAAAACGTATCAGTCATTATGACAAAAATCGGGAGAATCAAGCAACAGGAAGACTCTAAGCAATAAGGAGGCAGATTATGAGTGATATACAGATGGGAGCGGTTGAAAGCAGATTTGCTGATATTGTATGGAAGAGTGTTCCGATAAAAACCTCTGAGCTTGTTAAGATAGCGGAAAGGGAGTTTTCGTGGAAAAGGACGACAACGCATACCGTCATAAAGAGGTTATGTGAAAAGGGGCTGTTTGTGAACAACTCAGGTACGATCACGGCACTTATGAGCAGAGAGCAGTATTATTCCATGCAAAGCATGCGCGTTGTTCAGGAATCATTTGACGGTTCTCTTCCGGCATTTGTTGCCGCATTTACGAGTGGAAGGAAACTGTCACCACAGGAGGCGGATGAAATCAGGAAAATAATAGAGGAGGGATGATTATGACGGATCTGTTCTTGAAGATGTTTGATATGAGCATAGCTTCCTGTCTGTTTATCGCGGCGGTGATATTATTACGACTCTTGCTCAGGAAGGCTCCGAAGTGGATTATGCCCCTGCTGTGGATAATGGTGGGTGTGCGTCTTTTGATCCCTCTGGATATTAGAAGCGACTTTAGTCTGGTTCCGGAGGTTGGCTTATCGGCAGAAAGGGCAGACGTCATATATGTAAATCAAGCTGAAGCTGTGTATGCTGAGTCTGCGGAACCGCAAAGTGTTTTGGAACAGCCTGCTTTTGAAAGCGCCGGTGATACTGAAATCAAAAAAATATGGACAGATATAAAGGCTATTGCAAGCGTTGTGTGGCTGACTGGATGCCTGATCATGTTGCTGAATGCTCTTATTGCATATATACGGCTAAAAAGAGGCTTGTCAGATGCGGTGCGAGTCTATTATCCGTCAGATATAGTAAAAAATATACCGGTTATGGAGAGCGATTATGTAAGTACACCATTTGTTTTGGGTGTACTGAACCCGGTGATATATATTCCTTCCGGAATAAGGGAGGGTGACATGGATAAAGTATTATCCCATGAGAGGGAGCATATAAGCAGGTTCGATCATATTGTAAAGCCTGTATGGTATACGCTGCTGTGTGTACACTGGTTCAACCCGCTTGTCTGGATTGCATACAAGCTGATGTGTCATGATATTGAACTTGCTTGTGATGAGAAGGTGATCAAAGGACTGGATCGCGCAGGAAAGAGAGCATATGCTTTATCGCTTTTATGCTATAGTGTCAAAGAGGGGAGTATAACCACAAGCCCGCTGATGTTTGGGGGACCGGATGTAAAAAGGAGGGTGAAGGCTGTGATGGATTACAGGAAAAAATCTGTTTTGAATACTGTTCTGACAGTTCTTTTGTGTATGGTTGTAACAGGCTGTTTTATCACGACCCGTGAAACTAAAGAAGAGAGTTCTGTTACTAGCCTACAAAATAATGATGAGTCGGAGAATATGAAAAGTGAGTTAAACGCGCTGGAAAATGCTTCGACGGAAGAGATTGTTCGTATACAGGAAGGAGTGGAAAAGGAGAAAAGAGAGCTTAACACCAAAGCAGAAGCTGTCGAGGAAGAAGCAATCCGTTTGCAGAAAGAAGCTGCACAGGAAAAAATGGAAGAACTTGAAGCAGCGGCGAAATCCATCAAAGAAAGACAGGCTGCTTTGCAAAAAGAGGAAATCAAAAAAGCTAAAGAAGAGCTTGACGCTGCGGAAAAAAGATACTTTGAAATCAATGAGCTGCATAAAGAAGAGTCGGAATACGAATATGTACCTGCATCCGGAAACGAAAACGATGATTTGGAATTGATAAAGGAACAATAATACTGTGGGCAACTATAGAACAGTAAAGCGCTGTGTAAAACAAAACGACCATTTTACCTTTTGGTGAAATGGTCGTTTTGTTATGTGCCGTGTGAGCGTGGGGTTCCGTGGCATAAAAGCTTATGTTAAACTCCACAGCGCATAGAGCGGTATATCCTTCTCGTAGGAGTTCTCGGCGTATTCGTCCGCGGTGACTCTGATAAAGCTCGTGGTGTCGGGATTCTTCTCTTTGAAGACCTTGATGTTCTGCGGGTGCTTGCTCCTGTTATAGCGTATGTCTATCGGTATAGGGCTTTCGCTGCCCTCGTACACAAAGGGGACTCTTGCAGTTGCGCCGGATACCCAGTAGTAGAGTATTCCGATTGCGGAGGAGAGCTCCGTGAAGAGATACTGCTCGGCAACGGCGCCACCGGATTCGTTCATAAGCTCGTTTAATGTGAGCTTGTCGGAGATGGGAAGCTTTAAGCTTGCGCGAAGTAAACCGTGGTCGAGGAAGAAGAGCTCAAAGGACTTGTAGTCCACATAATCCTCTAAGGGGAGCTTTCCATCGGTAAGTCTCGGAAGCTTCCTGGCGAGACCGTAATCGCACAAGAGCTGAGTTGCTTCGGCGTATTCACGGCTTCTTGCGTTGGCCTCGGCAGATTTGTACATGAATTTCTTGTTATCCTTTGAGAGCTGCTTCGGTATGCTCTTGAACACTCTTTTCGTACGCTGGTACATAGCATCCGGCAGTTCGGACTTCAAAAGCTTTAAGTTAGCATCGTTGATCTCGTCCTGCAGGAGGCGGACCTTCTCATAATTCTTGCTTCTGATAAATGCAGAAACCACTCCGGGCATTCCGCCTATCATAAGGTAGTCTGCAAGCAATCTCTCAAGAGCATCCGTTTCAAGCTGCGAGAAGGTGTATCTTCCGCTTTTTATGGCTTCTATAAATGCGCCGGCGCGGTTGGCGATAAGGTACTCCTCGAAGGTCATCGGGCGAAGTCGGAGAAGCTTATAGCAATCTCCGTGTGTGTATTCAAATTCGGTTATCTGCATATTTGAAGCTATAAGACAGATGTGAAAATCCTTGTGAAGCTTCTTGTAGTCGTAGAAGAATTCGGCGGCGTCCGGTATGTGCTGAACCTCGTCAAAGACGATAAGGCCTTTTGTAAGCTCTTCCTCCGAGAACCTGGACGCAAGCAGAGAGTCAAGCTCGTCCGTATTTGCCGAAACTCCTTCCGTGCAGTCTACATAACAACAGGCAGGATAAAAGGCTGTCGCGAAATCCTTCACAATCCAGGTTTTTCCGACGCCGACAGCGCCTTTTATGTAAAGCATCTGCCGGTTTCTTTCCTCCTGCCATTCAATCATATCCTCGATTATATTTCTGTACATAATTTATACCTTCCCCGTGATTTGTGATATTCAGTTGCCCGTGAGTGCATATATAAGTAAAGCGGGCTATAGAGCGGCGTCGGTTCTTTGCGGGCGTTCTTTGACCGCTTAGAACCGCAACGTCGTGAAATAGTACGCTGTGTAGCTTCGAACTAAGCGCACTACGTTCGCTAAGGTCTCAGCTAAGCGCGAGCGTCCCGTGTACTTATATGTGCACTTACGGGATGAATCAGATTTACATAATTCGATTTTATAAAAAAAAGCCCGAAGTGTCAATAACGACTTGCCTTTGTTGCGTTAAAATGCTAAAATAGTTTCCGATTATGTTGTGAAGAGGCTTTTTTTGTTATGGGCAGAAAATGGGACAAAAGTTATACAAGGGTAGGCATCATGCTCACGGTGTCGGTTTGCGTGTGCATGGTCTTCTATGAGATCTTAAAAGCGCGCAGAGGCATATTCGCCTACATCGGCAAGATTTTTTCGGCGCTCGCTCCTGTAATTATAGGTATAGTGATAGCATTCCTTTTGGCGCCTATTATGGTGCATGTGCGCAGAGGGATAACCTTTTTGTGCTGCAAGATAAAGAAGAAGGCTGTGTATGATGAGGTATACAAGCGCACGAAGCTTCCTGCCCTGATTATTACCATGCTGTTTTTTATCGGACTTCTCGCGGGATTTTTAAGCCTTGTTATCCCGAGTCTTTACACGAGTATTTCAGACCTGGTTCAGAACATGCCGTCTTATCTGGACGAGCTGGAGAATTGGGCGACGAAAGCATTTGCTAAAAATCCGAAGATTCAGGACTGGATTTTGGACGGTATAAACTATCTGAAGAACAACGTGTTCAACCTGCTTAAGGATAACGTTATGCCGAACCTTGACACCATTGCATCCAAGGTTTCATCGGGAGTGCTGCTCGGCGTTAAGGCAATAATGAATTTCTTCATTGGCACGATAGTTGCGATTTATCTCCTGTACGGTAAGGAGAAGCTTCTTGCTCAGATGAAGAAGCTGATATATTGCGTGTTCTCGAGAAAGACCGCCAACAAGATTATGAAGTATTTTTCGTTTGCAAACAATGTGTTCGGCGGATTTATCAACGGCAAGATCGTGGACTCGATAATAATCGGTTTCCTGTGCTTTATATTTACCACAGCCGTGGGAATGAAGTATGCGGTGCTCGTAAGCGTGATAGTGGGAGTGACGAATATCATTCCGTTTTTCGGTCCTTTTATCGGAGCTGTGCCGGGCTCTCTGCTTGCGCTTATGGACGATCCGATGCATTTTGTCATATTCATAATATGGATAATCGTGCTCCAGCAGTTTGACGGCAATATCTTAGGACCGCTTATCTTAGGAGACGCGACGGGACTTCCGTCCTTCTGGGTGCTGGTTTCGATTCTTGTGGGCGGCGGACTCTTCGGAGTGCCGGGCATGATACTCGGCGTGCCGGTGTTCGCATGCATATATGCGATGATAGCGGTGTTCTTAAGGGACGGTTTGGCGAAGAAGGAGCTCTCTACGGACACGGAGGATTACTATCGGTTAGAGTCCATAGACGAGGAGACCGGAGAGCGCAAATACAAGGAGAAGCATGAAGTAAGAAGCGGCGCAAGACGCGCCCAGAGAAAGAAGCTGCTCCATGACAAGATACATGTGATAGAAGCACACAAGAAAGTAAAGCATAGTAACACGGTTAGTAAGACTGAAGATGAAGATAAGAAGTAAAAGATTCTTCGGGCTAAAGAGGAGGTATTGACACGACTAAAAGTCGTGTCCGGTCGTCGAAACGCATTGGAAAAAATGACTTCATCATTTGCGTTTCTCCTCGTATAATATGTAATGGCATGATTACTACGTAATCCTGCCCAATCTAATGTCATAAGGAATCCACCGCTTCGCGGTACCCCTTATGACGAAAGTCGGTGCGATGCAAATTAAGACTTCGTCATAATCGCACCTCCCTCAAAATATAGCTATTATTGCAATACGTGAGCG
>JAFXSQ010000019.1 GCA_017525525.1 Lachnospiraceae bacterium
GAAATGACTTCGTCATTTGCACCCCTCCTCGCACTCCGTTTGGAGCGTGTACCCGACGAACGAAGTGAGTCGTTGGTACCGCCCATGCGACAGGGCTCCGACGAGCTTGCGAGTCGGCTAAGCCCGAACCGCAGCGACGTAACCGTTCTAAGCGGTCAAAGGACGCCCGCAAAGAACGGACGTCGTACAGCGGCCTGCTTAGTTTTTGTATCGCACCCTTATATGCTGTTTACTGTTGTATTTACATATAGAAAGCTGTAAAACAGCATGATAGATGTGTATATAAAAGCAACGCGGGCTATAGAGCGACGTCCCTTCTTAGCGAGGTTTTTCACGAGCTTAGAAGGGCTGGAGCGTGTACCCGCCGAACGAAGTGAGGCGTTGGTACCGCCCATGTGACAGTGCTCCGCCGAGCTTGCGAGGCGGCTAAGCACGAACCACAAGTCGTGAAATAGAGCGCGAGCGTCCCGCGTGCTTTTCATATCACAGCTATCATGCGTCCTGACTAAACGTACTTTCTGTACATCCGCGTCCTAACTAAGTGTACTTACTGTGCATCCTCTTCGTCCTTGCTGACAATCTGTATCCCGAGCTCCGCGAGCTGCTGCGGCGCTACCTCGCCCGGCGCGTCGGACAAGAGATCCGATGCGTCCTTGATCTTCGGGAATGCGATTACATCGCGGATGGAGTCAGCTCCGGTCATAAGCATGAGCAATCTGTCAAGTCCGAAGGCAAGTCCTGCGTGAGGCGGTACTCCGAACTTGAAGGCGCGGAGCAGGAAGTCGAACTTCTCCGTTGCCTCCTCCTTGGTAAGCCCTATTACCTCGAACATCTTCTCCTGTATATCTGTCTGGTGTATTCTGACTGAGCCACCACCGAGCTCAACACCGTTTAACACTATATCATAAGCCTTCGCGCGTACAGCACCCGGATCGGTGTCGATAAGCGGGATATCCTCGTCCATCGGCATGGTGAACGGATGGTGCATAGCCACGAAGCGGTTCTCGTCCTCGCTCCACTCAAGAAGCGGGAACTCCGTGATCCACACGAAGCAGTAATCATCCTTCTTGGTAAGCTCTTTGATCTCGGCTATGTGGCATCTTAAAGCGCCGAGAGTCTCAAGCACGAATTTCTTCTTGCCGTCGGATATGAACAGCAGAAGATCTCCCGGCTTGCCACCCATCTTCTCTACTATCGCATCAAGCTCCTCATCCTTCATGAACTTCGCAAAGGAGCACTTTCTCGTGCCGTCGGATGCGATTGCGATATAAGCAAGTCCCTTTGCGCCGTAGCCCTTTACAAAATCGGTAAGCGCATCTATCTTCTTCCTCGGAAGCTCTCCCAGGCCGTCTGCATTGATACCGCGCACGGTACCGCCCGACTTTACGGCATCCGCGAATACTCCAAATTCACTATCCTTTACTATGTCGGAAATATCGCATATCTCTATTCCAAAACGAAGATCCGGTTTGTCCGAACCGTAGCGCTCCATAGCCTCCTTCCAGGTCATACGGCGTATGGGCGTCGGGACATCGATACCGATAGCCTCCTTGAACATATGCTTTATAAGTCTCTCGTTCACATCAATTACATCATCTATGTCCACGAACGAAAGCTCCATATCTATTTGCGTAAACTCAGGCTGTCTGTCGGCTCTTAAGTCCTCATCTCTGAAGCACTTTGCAATCTGGAAATATCTGTCGTAACCCGAGCACATCAAAAGCTGCTTGAAGAGCTGAGGTGACTGGGGAAGCGCATAGAAGCAGCCCGGATGCACACGGCTCGGAACAAGATAGTCCCTTGCACCCTCGGGTGTGGACTTGCAAAGTATCGGTGTCTCTATCTCGAGGAAGCCTTCCTTCGCAAGAAATGCCCTAACCTCCGTGGTAACCTTGCTTCTGAGCATGATATTCCTCTGGATATCCGGACGTCTTAAGTCAAGGAAGCGGTACTTTAACCTGAGCTCCTCCTTGGTCTTGCTATTTTCCTCTACCGGGAACGGCAGCACATCCGACTCCGAAAGTATTCTTATGTCCTTGGCAATTATCTCTATATCTCCGGTGGCAAGGTTATCATTTACCGCGCCCGCGCGCTTTGCCACCTCACCGGTAACGGCTATAACGAACTCTGAGCGAAGCGTGCTTGCCTTCTCGAAGCTTTCGGCTCCGCAGTTTGCCTCCTCGAAGATAATCTGCAGCATGCCGCTTCTGTCACGAAGGTCAACGAAGATTACTCCGCCCTTGTTCCTGCTCTTGTTTACCCAGCCCATAACGGTCACGGTCTGTCCTACATTTGCGCCCGTAACCTCGGTGCATCTATGACTTCTCTTCAAGCCCTGCATTGATTCTGACATCTTATATATCCTCCTACTCTGCTTCTTTGTCTGTGAAGAATTCCATAATATCGGTATAACCCTCCGCGGTAAGCTGTTCCTTCTGGAACTTCTTGTTCTTCTTCATCATAACTATATTCACTGTTAGTCCGTTTTTCCTGAACTTCGTCGCCTTGTCTAATATCTTAGACAGCTTATCCGAAGGCATACCCTTTTCTATCATGAATACAACCTTGTCGCCGGCTCCCGGAACCTTGAAATCTCTCTCCAGAAGCAGCATGATGATTCTCTCAAATCCGATAGAAAATCCACAAGCCGGAGTCTGCTGCCCGGTAAAGCGTCCTATCATCTCATCATAGCGGCCGCCGCCTCCGACAGAGCCACCGTACTCATCCATGCTTATCTCGAATATCGGTCCGGTGTAGTAGCTCATACCACGCACCAGGGTTGGATCAAAGGCAAGCTTAAAATCCGCAGTCTTGGCCTTGTCCACACTCTCGATTATGGTAATAAGGTTTTCAGCCACCTCATTCTTAAGATTCTCACCGAGTATCCCGGCCAGCTTTCTTATAGCTCCGGTATCCTTCGCGCCCTCCTCAAAGAGCTCAAGGTACTTGTCTACCTTGTCGGCACCGTAGCCGCCGCCTACCAGCTCTTCGCGCACTCCGTCGAGTCCAATCTTGTCCATCTTGTCTAACGCGATAAACACCGAATCGTAATCAGCCTCATCAAAGCCGCTATAGGCCGCCATTGCTTTAAGTATTCTTCTGTCGTTTATCCTTATGGTAAAGTTTCCGAAATCAAGCTTGCCGAGCAAGGTTGTAGTAGCAAGTATAAGCTCGATCTCCGCAAGTATCCCCGGCTCTCCGAGGATGTCTATATCGCACTGCATAAACTGGCGGTAACGGCCTCTCTGAGGTCTGTCGGCACGCCATACATTGCCCATCTGAAGTGCCTTAAAGGGTGACGGAAGATCGTTGGCGTTGTTGGAATAGAAACGGCAGAGCGGAACGGTAAGGTCGTATCTCAAGCCTCCGTCCACTAAATCAGCCTCTTCCTTCGCCTCCTCAAGCTTAAGCTTCTCACCTCTCTTAAGTATCTTGAAGATGAGCTTCTCATTCTCGCCTCCCTGCTTGGAGGACAGGTTCTCTATGGATTCCACACAGGGCGTCTCGATTGATGTAAACCCAAACCCCGCGTAGGTCTCCTTAATCTGTCTAATACAGTAGTCTCTTATCTCCATCTCCCTCGGAAGTATATCCTTCATGCCCGTTACGGGCTTTTTCTTCATGCTCATTATCTTTCCTTCTTTCTATATAATATCAGCCGATTACCGCCGACTTTTTCTTATCCATAAATTCATCGAACCTGTTTATATAATCATCAACCGACTTACAGTTTGCCACTGCGCCTACTCTTATCCTGTTGCCGTCAGCATCTTTGATGATAAGCTTTGTCACGGCTCCGGCTCCGGCTGCCATTATATCCGTGAGCTCCTCCATGATAAGCACATTGTACATGCACTCGCAGCCTTCCTTTGCGTAACCGACATTCTCTAAGTTGCCGCCTATACTCTTCTGCCGGTACAGGTAATAGGGCTTCAGTCCCTCCGAATGCGCATACTCTCTGACTAAGTCATGCATGGCTTCCATATCATGATTGATGACGTTCTTATAATCTGCAAGGCTTTCCGAAAGTGTTGCCGCCCTCTTTAAAGCAAGAGAGTGCACCGTAAGGCTCTCGGGCGCAAGCTTCCTTATCTCTGATAAGGTATATTCCATGCTGCGGATATCCTCTCCCGGAAGTCCTGCGATAAGGTCCATGTTTATATTCTTAAAGCCTGCCTCACGCGCCATGCGGAACGCTTCTACGGTCTGTACCGGAGTGTGCGCCCGGCCAATCACCTTAAGCGTCTCTCCATTCATAGTCTGGGGGTTTATACTTATTCTGTCTACTCCATTAGACAGGTATATATCAAGCTTGCCTTTCGTTATGCTGTCGGGCCGTCCCGCCTCTACCGTGAACTCTACATCCTTAACCTCAGGGAATGCATCGGTAACCGCTCTCATCAGCTTTTCGGTCAGCTCCTCCGACAGCGACGACGGAGTGCCTCCGCCTATGTAGACCGCCTTAAGTTTCCTTCCCTTGCACATATCCGCCGTGAGCTTTAATTCAAGCGCAAGCCTGTCTATGTAATCCGATGCCATATCCTTATATAGCGCGATCGGGTACGAGGTAAATGAACAATACAGACATCTGCTCGGGCAGAACGGAATGCCTATATAAAGGCAGTATGCATCATCCAGATCCTCATCCCGTGTAAGCTCAAGCTCTCTTTCGGCCACCTGAACCGCAAGCCTTGCTTTAGCCTCACTAACGGCAAATTCATCTTTATAAAAATCAGCTATCTCATCAGGCGAAGCCTGTGCCTTAAGCTGCTTTATCGCCAGCTGCGTCGGACGGACTCCCGTAAGGTCTCCCCATGGAAGCTCATGTCCCGTGTACTTCACAAGAAGTCTGTACAGCTCAAGCTTAAGCCTGTTCCTGAAGGTCTGTCTAACCCGGTAGTCACCATCGGTGATCCCGGCCTCAAACCGGCCTTTGCTTCCGGTGACCGTAAGCTTAACACCCTCATCAAATACGGCAGTCACGGTTACGGCTTCTTCATCATTTCCTCCCGAAGCGCCCACCTCTGCTGCCGCTTTTGCATCTGCTTCATTTATGCCGAAAACCCCGATGCTCCCGCCCATAAAGAACGCCATCAAAAGCGGTCTTACATCTATGTCGTAGAGTTCGAGGTTTCTTATATATCTTATCATATCTGGTCAAAATACATCAGGCACGCATTTTCCTTCTTCTCACGGCCGATGGTTGTGTAAGAATCATGTCCCGGATAAACCTTTGTATCATCCGGAAGCGTAAAAAGCACATCCCTTATGGAGAGCATCAGATCCCTGGTGCTTCCGCCCGGAAAGTCCGTTCTTCCGAAGCTTCCGGCGAAGAGTATGTCGCCTGCGTAAAGCACGCCCTCTTCGGGAAGATAGTAGCACATCCCGCCCGGCGTATGTCCGGGAGTGGACATACATCTTATCTTTGTGCCTATTAGTTCTATAACATCGCCGTCTTTAAGCCACTCGTCCGCTGTCGTTGTGTAAGCCGCACCGAACATCTCGGCCAAGTTCTTATAAGGATCCGCAAGCATACCCTCCTCGTCCTTTGAGGCGTATACCCTGATGCCCGGATAGAGATTCTTAAGCTGGTTGACCGCACCGATGTGATCGTAATGTCCGTGGGTGAGAAGGATTGCAACCGGCTTTAAGTTCTGGTTGTCATAGATTCCCTTAAGGAAATCTCCCCCGGATGCGGGATCGATTATCACCGCCTCGCGGGTCTTTGAATTGGCTGCCGTGTAGCAGTTCGTGCCTATCGGCCCGAGTGTATTCGTAATATTGATTATATCGGACATAAAAACCTCCGCCTTTTAACCGGTAGTTCTCTCTATATCTATGATACCGTTCAAGTTTCTCAATTTCTTGACTATATAGCTGAGTCTCTCCTTGGAGCTTATCTCGAAGCGGACCTCTATGGTCGCCTTTCCCTGCTTGTTCAGACGCACATTTAAGCCCGTCATATTGATATTCTCCTCGTTGAATATCTTCGTCATGGCAAAGACAAGTCCCTTACTGTCGGAAGCGTATATGTTAAGCTCCGCGGTATAGAGCCCTCCCTGACCCTCGGCCCACTCGGCCTCGATAAGCCGCTTTCTGTCGAACTCATCCATATTCAGGATATTCACGCAGTCCGTCCTGTGTACGGATATACCTCTGCCCCTGGTGATATAGCCTATTATCTCATCACCCGGAACGGGCGCACAGCACTTCGAGAATCTGACGGACACATCGTCCATACCCTTGACTATGATACCGCCCTTTGAAGCATTTCCTCTGCCCGGAGCATTCACTTTATCTATGATCTGCTCCTCCGTGACCTTCTTTGCCTCATCCTTCTTGTGCTCATCAAGAAGCCTTCCGACTATCTGACCCTCCTTCAGGCCGCCGTGTCCTATGGCAGCCATGAGAGAATCCCAGTCGGTGAAATTGTAGCGCTTCATCACACGCTGCATCAGCTCCGGCGTAAGAAGCTCAGATAAATTGATGTTCTTGCTCTTGCAATATGAAGCAACTGCATCCTTACCGCGCTGTATGTTATCCGTCTTGTTCTCGGCCCTGAACCACTGGTTGATCTTAGTCTTGGCCTGAGAGCTCTTAACGACCGAAAGCCAGTCGCGACTCGGCCCCTTCGAATTCTGCGATGTAATAATCTCTACACGGTCGCCGTTTTTCAAGACCGTCTCTATGGGCACCTGACGTCCGTTTATCCTCGCTCCGATAAGCTGATTGCCCACCGCCGTATGGATATTGTAAGCAAAGTCTATCGGTGTCGAGCCTGCCGGAAGAGTCTTCACATCTCCGGCCGGAGTGAAGCAGTAAACCTGATCCGAGAAGAGGTCGAAATCCGTCTTGACGAAGCTCATGAACTCCGCATTGTCCTCGGTATCCGTCTGCCACTCAAGTATCTGCCTGAGCCAGATCATCTTCTGCTCTTCGTCATCCTTGCCGTGTCCACCCTCTTTGTACTTCCAGTGTGCCGCGATACCGTACTCGGCTATGCGGTGCATCTCGTAGGTTCTTATCTGTATCTCAAACGGTCTTCCTCCGGGACCGATAAGAGTCGTGTGAAGCGACTGATACATATTCGCCTTCGGCATGGCTATATAATCCTTGAAGCGTCCCGGTATGGGCTTGTACTTCTCGTGGATCACGCCTAAGGCAGCGTAACAGTCACGGATTGAATCGACCTTGATCCTTATGGCGTGAACGTCATAGATCTGATCCAAGGTCTTGTCCTGAGTCTTCATCTTCTTGTAGATGGAGAACAGGTGCTTTACTCTTCCGTCGACCTCGGCCTTGATCTCGGCCTCATCCATAAAGCCCTGAACCTCACTCACGAGGTAGTTGATGAAGTCCTCGCTGGCGTGAAGCCTGATCTCCACCTCGTCCTTCAATGCCTTGTATTCATCCGGATAAAGATACTGCATGGAGATGTCATCAAGCTCAATCTTAATCTTCGATATACCCAGCCTGTGCGCTATGGGAGCATAGATATCCATGGTCTCACGGCACTTCTCTATCTGCTTGTGCGGTGGCTGGTACTGCAGCGTTCTCAGGTTGTGCAGTCTGTCCGCAAGCTTTATCAGTATAACTCTGATGTCCTTTGCCATGGCAAGGAACATCTTCCTAAGGTTTTCTGCCTGTATCTCAATCTTGTCCTGAGACAGATCCAACTGTGTCAGCTTTGTAACACCGTCAACAAGGATTGCGATTTCATCCGAGAACTCGGTCGCTACATCCTCCAAAGTCATGCTGGTGTCTTCAACCACGTCATGAAGCAGGCCCGCAGCTATGGTCTCCTTGTCGAGTTCAAGCTCTGCCAAGATTATCGCCACGCATATCGGGTGGATGATGTAAGGTTCGCCCGACTTTCTCTTCTGTCCCTCGTGACACTTGTACGCCGTCTGATACGCCTTCTCAATAAGCGACAGATCCGAAGACGGATGATACTGTCTTATCGTATTAAGCAGCTGCTCATAAAGCTCCTCGGGAGGAGTATAATCCTTGGGCTTGCTTATGTCATTTTTAAATGCATCATGTAGCTCTATATCTGCCATATGATTACCTCCCTCTCAACTTCTTCGCATATGTCGCGGTATGTACTCTGCAACACGCTCGCCTACCCTCTGCAACACGCTCGCCTACCCTCATCTCGCTATCGTTGCTGAGCACATACCGCGAACGTACACTTACGATGGTTTTATATTATTCTCCGTCAAAGGATACTATACTCTCAACATCATACTTTTCAAGCTTTGCGCGGCCTCCGAGCTCAGGAAGCTCAATCAGGAAAAGAGCTTTAACCACTTCACCGCCGAGTTCCTCAATAAGCTTTGTCGTTGCCGCGATTGTTCCGCCTGTCGCGATAAGGTCGTCAACTATTACAATCCTGTCGCCGGGCTTGATTGCATCCTTATGTATCTCAATTTCTGCAGTACCGTACTCAAGCTCGTAAGCCATTGAGACGGTTTCGCGCGGAAGCTTGCCCTTCTTCCTTACGGGGATAAAGCCCTTGCCGAGAGCGTAAGCAATAGGAGCTCCGAAGATAAAGCCTCTTGCCTCAGCCCCTGCGATAAGGTCGAACTCAACTCCTTCAAGCCTCTTGATCATCTCGTCCATCGCAAGCTTGAAGCCTTCAGGACTCTCAAGCACGCTTGTCACATCCCTGAATACTATACCCGGCTTTGGGAAATCCGGTATGCTCTTAATGTAGTCAGCTACAGTTTTCATCTTCGTATACACTCCTCGCATAATATATTTTGTACTTGCTTTACAAGTGTCGAATATGTGAATATGTAACACTCTCACTTCATGACGTTTACATATTCATCGCTCTTTATTATAGAATTTTCCGTGTTTTTTGAAAAAATAATATATTATTGTATCACATTTTTCGACATATAACCATATTTTTTTCAAAAATATTTAGTGTGTCCGAAAGGCATATTTTATACGGGAGTTTGACAGTTGAATAGATGTAAAAATACCTCGCAGACCGCTTCAGGTCTGCATTTTTTGTGTCAAACTTTCTGTATTTGCCTATTGCAATATATCGCAATGTATGTTATAATAAGGCATAAGGAGGTTTTGCTCA
>JAFXSQ010000020.1 GCA_017525525.1 Lachnospiraceae bacterium
CGCTCACGTATTGCAATAATAGCTATATTTTGAGGGAGGTGCGATTATGACGAAGTCTTAATTTGCATCGCACCGACTTTCGTCATAAGGGGTACCGCGAAGCGGTGGATTCCTTATGACATTAGATTGGGCAGGATTACGAAGTAATCATGCCATTACATATTATACGAGGAGGACTGCGATATGAAAAATAAAAACACACACAGCAATACAGAGAGGAAGAACAGAATGAAGTATGGTAATACTGTCGATCTCTTTCCGCTGCTTAATACGAATGATGCTATATTCATACCAAAGCTATTCTCATGGGAGCCTGAAGCAACAAAAGCTATTGTAACGGTATGCAATAAAGAAATTATCTGTAATCTCGGCTCAAAGCTGCTGATAAAAACAGATGGACTTATTAGAGAGGTTAGCATTCCGTTCGAGATAAACGAGAAAGGTGAGTATACATGTAAGCTGCGTCACGCTCTAAGGGAGAAGAAAATTAAGTATGAGAAGGGGACGGGGATATATTGTGATGAAACGTGTTATTCACAGGAAAGATCATCCTCTGAAGTACTCTATTGCAAGGATGCAATCATTGAGCACTCTGAGAGTCCGTATTGGGGCCTTCAGTATGAGCTATATATCGTAAATGAGCAGATGAGGCCTAAGGCAGGCGGCAGAACAGTAAAGATTATCCGATTCAATGAATGTGATCCCCAAAAGAAGACTGAAATAGAAAAATGGATGTTCAATGTCTTAAGGAAAAAGAGGACCTTGGAGGCCTATGATTTGGAGAAAGCCCTCAGAGAATTTGTGAAAGGTTCTGCGTTCGTGTGTGCAATGTTCTGTCAAGTATACGGAGACAAATATGATTGGGTGTACTATCAACCTGAAAAAACTGAAGAATAGTTAAAATTGGATAAAATCAGTTAAAGGTGCAATATCCGGGACAAAACCGGAGATAGTATAATGGGGACTGCTGTAAGATAGGGAACCGTTCCCTGTCTTACAGTACGGTTTTGAAAGTGTATAGCATATCATGCAAGGAGGGGATCATTATGAGATGTAATCAGGTAAGCATATTTATTGAGAGGTTTGGAGAGTATGTGCCAAAGGATTATCCGGCAGATGTTCAGAGGATCAGCGTGTACTGTGATGATTTCAACTCAGTATATGCGGCGCTGTCTAAAGCTTATGCATGTGCTATAAACGAGCTGAATGAGTACGAGCATATCGGAGCCAGATGCGATGTGCGTACTAATGAGTTTTCTCGTGATAAGTATCGGAAAATGAATTCTACGTTTCCGATTGAAAAGCGTAAGTACGAACAGGATGTTGATTTTGATTATACAGACTCTGCAATGGTTCTTTACGAGGATTTTATCTGGGCTTATGAGCACAGAACCGAGCTTATTGATGTGATAAGCAGGTTCGAGTCGGAAGATGATTTTGCCAAGGAGCTTAAAGCAGTGTTTGATCTGAGTGATATGCAGATTAGGAAGATATCACAGATAAGACTTGACATGCTGACAAAGGAAAGATATGAAAAGGCAAAGGCTGCTGTGGAAAAGAGGAAGAGATTTGTTGAAAGGTCGGATGCTGAATAGCAAAGGAGATTGCTCATGATTGTGATAACTGAAAAGGATTTGTTCCATGTTCATACATACCGGTGCGGACATGCTGAAGAGGTAGAGGATGAGGCTTACATTAAAAGGGCGATAGAGCATAATGCAAGAAGCATATGGTTCTCGGACCATGCTCCATTTCCGGGAAATCCCTTTGGATCACGAATGGGAATCGAACAGCTTGAGGAGTATCTGACAACGCTGTGTGCGTTGAAAGAAAGATATAAGGGCGTAATAGATATTCACATCGGGCTAGAGATAGAATACTTCCCCTCGTTTGATAAGGAAGGGTATTATAAGAAGCTTAAAGCTGACGAGCGGATGGATTTTCTTCTTTTGGGGCAGCACATGGCCGAAACCGGAGATAAGGAATACAGCTTTTCCTGGGATAAGGAGAGGCTTAAAAAGGAGGAGTATCTTGTCTTGGGGAATGCGGTTATCGATGGGATAAAGAGCGGATACTTTGATGCGGTAGCTCACCCGGACAGAGTGTTCAGAAGGCTTAAAGGATGGACACCGGAAGCGGAAGAAATGGCTAACCGGATAGTCAAAGCTGCAAAGGAGCATAATATCCCGTTGGAGATGAATCTGTATTCCATGCGTCAGAAGAATCTTTACAGGCCTGAGTTTTGGGAATTAGCCGAGGGGTGCGACAGGATCATAGGCCTTGATGCTCACTCGGTTGAGGAGGTGGCTGAATGATTTACGCCATGAGTGATATACACGGATGTATGGACGAGCTTGAAAAGCAGATGGAATATGTTGAGCTTGAAGGTGATAACCGCATAGTCTTCCTTGGGGATTACATCGATTACGGCAGGAAGTCCTGTCAGGTGCTGGAGTTTATCAAGGCCTTGCAGGATGAGCATGGCAAGGAAAAGGTCGTGGTTCTGAAGGGAAATCATGAGGAGATGTTTCTTGAGTGGATAGCGGATTTCACCGGAAGTTACAGACTGGAGCTGGAGGCGCTTGCGTATGACAGCTGGCTGAAGACAGACTCGGAGCACAGGTTTAACACCTTCAGAACATTTGTGCCGGAGGGGGAGTTCGACAAGTTCGAGGAGTATTGCAGGAAGGCTTCTTTTGTGGAGATGAATCAAAAAGCGGTACAGATATTGAAGGAGAGGCATAGCGGGCTGATAAAGTGGATCAAGGACATGCCTTCTTTTTATGAGACGGACACGCAGATTTTCGTACATGCCGGCGTTGATGAGGAGGCGGGAGAGTACTGGAAATGGGGAAGCTCGGATGAAGTACTCTTGTGGAGGTTTCCGGCGGTTTTCGGCAAGTTTTTAAAGATTGTGGTCGCCGGACATGTCGGGACGGGAAGCATAGCGCACGACAGATACTTTCATGATGTATACTTTGACGGACAAAGCCATTACTACATAGACGGTTCTGTATATAAGCATGGAAAGCTGCTGTTGCTCGTGTATGATGATAACGACAAGTGTTACTATCAAATGGATAGTGGCCGGAAAAACAAGGTTAGGAAGTTTGAAAGATATCGCTGAGTGTCTACCCGGTTGAGGAACAGGGCTTATTCTGAATTCGTCAAAAAATCTCTTTACCGCAGCATATCGTATAGTGTAATATAATGCAGGTAGGAACGAACTGATACAGAGAAATGTATATCTATTTTTAAGTATTTAATGTTTTTAATGTTTTTTAAAAAATCTCTTTACAAATCGATTTTCTTGTGCTATAGTCCCTATTACAATTTAAAAAGAGGTCAAAAAACTAAAAACCGCCTTAAAAAAATTTTATGTTTTTTAATGTGGTTGCATGCCCTAAAAAGTTAGGGAGAAATGGAGGAATGTAGTATGAGGTATTTTAATTTTGTGCTTAAGACAAGTTCCACAGAGATCAAGGAGAAGGCTAAGGTCAACCTTCGCGATTACGGCGGACCGTATGAAAGTCCGGTTTATTCTGTCAACGCTTACATGTTCAAGAACCTGAAGAATAGCGTGAGCTTCCTGGCGTACAGGGAGGAGGAGAAGAGAGTCTTCGCCGCATACGTCTTTGACGAGAGAAAGGAGAGCGACAGCGAGGCTTACGACTATATTATGGATATGCTGGGGGAGGCATTTCTTATTAATAAGGTGGCGACCGAGCCTGAGGAGATCACCATGTATCAGTTTATGGATTACTTTATGGAGGCGCGCAGGAGAGAGCTGACGAATCACATGAGGCTCGTGGACAACACCAAGCTGTGGATCTACGATTATCGCAATGAGCCTAAGAACCTCAACTACTGCTTCGAGGAGAAGATCATATCTGACGATGAGGGAACGGACTGCGCGATATACGATCCGGCCTTTGTGGAGGAGTTGAACAATATAGAGCTTCATGAGAATACCTCGGAGCATATGGCCAATCCCGTGCATTATGTACTGGCCTGCAGGAGCGTGGAAGCCGCAGGCGCCATGACGCAGGCGCTTATGAGAAAGCTTTTAAAGGCAAAGCGCATAAGCGGAAGGCGCATGGAGATAATCAGCAGCATAACACCGGAGGTAACCAGAGGCATCAGCCATCTCGAGGAGATGATCGAGAACAATTACGGCGGCGTGATAGTCTTTGATCTGACCGAGAGGTTCGGTCGCAAGTCGACGGACTATATCGGAGTGGTGCAGTATCTTGAGAATCTGCTGAAGAAGTACAGAAATCAGTGCCTGTTCGTCTTTACCTATAATATAGATAATCCCGGTTTTTCGTACTACCTTCTGCCAAAGCTTACGAAGTATGTAATTCCGGTTAAGCTCAAGGAGGGCAAGGGCGACAGAAAAGCGGCGATTAAGTATATGAAGTCGCTGATCAAGGGTTCTGAGTACGCACAGTACGCCGGACAGGCCGGTGAGTACATGAAGAACTATCCTGGTGATGAGTTCACCCAGACCGAGGTTCTTGATGCTTTTGAGAAGTTCGAGACCTGGTGCCTGAACAAAAATGTGCTTCAGGCTTATAATTACGACTTCTCCGATACATTTATGCTTGAAAGGGATGAAGCTGCGGAGCCTGCCTACGACAGACTGCAGAAGCTTATAGGCCTTTCCTCGGTGAAGAAGCAGATAGACAGAGTGATTGCCGCTACTCTTATCGAGAAGGAAAGAAAGAAGTATAAGAACAAGACTAAGAACAAGGACGGCAAGGCATCGTGCATGCACATGATATTTGCAGGTAATCCCGGAACCGCAAAAACAACGGTTGCTAAGCTTACAGCTCAGATAGCTAAGGACAAGGGAATACTGAAAAGCGGTGTATGCGTTGAGAAGAGCGGTATGGATCTTGATCACGGGATGATCAGCGAATACTTTATAAGGGAAGCGTTTACTGCAGCAAAGGGTGGAGTTCTCTTCGTAGACGAGGCTTATGCCATAGGCAGTGATGGCGCGGTAACGTCTCTTATACAGGAGATGGAGAACCACAGAGAAGATGTTATCGTTATTCTTGCGGGATACAATGGAAGAATGAAGAATTTCCTTGAGAGAAACGAGGGCTTGAAGAGCAGGATCCCGTTCTGGATAGACTTTCCGGATTATTCTGCGGAGGAGCTTACGGATATATTCAGGCTGATGCTTGACGAGTACGGCTTTACCGCAACCGAGGATGCAATAAAGGAGGCTCTCTACAGATTCGAAAGAGTAAGAACCCTGCATAATTTCGGTAACGGGCGATATGTAAGGAATCTTCTCGAGGGCGCTATCAAGAACCAGGCCGAGAGGCTTATCTCTGAGGGGAAGGATGCCGCAGATATCTCCAAGCAGGAGCTCTTCCTTATTACAGCGGATGATGTACATAAGTATAAGAGCGATATAAAGGAAGAAGAAAAGGCGGGCAGAAAGGCCGGCGATGCTTCTAAGGAGCTTGAAGAGATGATAGGGCTTTCTTCGGCCAAGAGTGTAATACATAAGGCGATAAAGAAGAGTAAGCTCAACAGAATCTACGTTGACAAGGGCATAAAGAGATCTGAAAGCTCCATGCACATGGTGTTTACCGGTAACCCGGGCACTGCCAAGACTACTGTTGCAAGGCTTGTAGCTGAAATCATGAAGGATGAGGGAGTGCTTAAGACCGGGGCCTTTGTTGAGGTCGGCCGCGCGGATCTTGTAGCAGAGTATGTTGGAGGGACAGCGCCAAAGGTTAAGAAAAAGTTTGAGGAGGCTGAGGGCGGAGTTCTCTTCATAGACGAGGCTTACTCTCTTGATGATTTTGCCTCTAAGGGCTACGGAGATGAGGCGATTAATACCATAGTTCAGGAGATGGAGAACCACAGGAAGGATACGGTTGTGATCTTTGCCGGATACCCTGAGCCTATGAAGGATTTCCTCGACAAAAATCCCGGCATGCGGTCAAGAATAGCCTTTCATGTGGAGTTTGAGGATTACTCAACGGAGGAGCTTCTTGATATTACGAAGCTTATGCTCAGACGGCAGGAGATGAGCATAACCGACGAGGCTCTGGAAAAGCTTAAGGGACTCTATGAGCTCGCTAAGAATCGTGATGGCTTCGGAAACGGCCGATTCGTGAGAAAGCTCCTTGAGGAGGCCGCTATGAACTTAGCCGAAAGAGTGCTTGAGTTCGATGAGGAGGAGCTTACACCGGAGCTTATTACCACTATCGAGGTTGAGGATATACCCGATTCGATTGGAATGCCGAAGGAAAAGGCACGGATGGGCTTTGCACTGTAGTGTGAATTATGCCTCTGTCTCAGAAGGGGTCAACGCTTCTTCTGAGGCATAGGCTGATAAAATAATTTACAATACGGCTTAAAAATGTTACCATATATAACTGAAAAATGTGAAAAACATTAAAATATGAAACCAAGATAGCGTAAAGCAGATAAAAGATTCTTCGAGCTAAAGGCCTTAAGTCATGAGACTGTGTCACTCTGAGAGACGCGAAGAGTCTTAAAAAGGAGCGTATATATGGCGGACAGAAAAACAATCAAAACCTATGAAGAAGAAAAGCAGGAACCCTATGTTCAGGCTATTGAGCCGGATCGCATGAAGCTGAAATATTACCTGAACAAAGCAAAGGGCTTGGGGCGTACTATGTCTGAGTTCGCGAAGGATTGCGGTGTGAGCCCCGCGACATTTTCGAGAGTGATGCATGAAAAGAACCGCAGGCCGCTTGCACCGGAACTAATCCAATCTATCATAGAGCATGCGGAAAACCCTGATGAACTGCCCTACAGGCAGGTAATGAAGGCCAACGGTATGGTTCCGCTCGAGAAGCATGAAAGTACGGACAGGAACGGTCATCGGGATTATGAATATGAGGAACGTGAATACACAAAGATTGCGAAGATAAAGAACATAATAGAAGACGAGATTACGGCAAGACATCTGATGCACCTTTTCTATGACAGGCTGGATCATGAAATAAAAATAGAAAAAAGCGAAAACCGTCTTAACATAATGAGTGATTTTGCGCTCAGGGTGGAGGGTTACTCCGATATGTTCTGGAACTTTTTACTGATCACTGATGAAGTCTCCGGAAAAAGAAACAATAATGACGGACGGTATTCCAAGATGGCAGTAAATCGGACAATAGGATTGAACGCGGAGTTCTTCTTAAGAGATGCGTGGGAGCCGGAGAGCTTGGAGAAGGTTAAGCAGACCTTTGTGGTCATAGATGAAGAGGTTTTTAAGGAATTTGAGAAAAAAATAAAAAAAATCAAAGTAAACAGCTATATTTCGGTTCTTTTGATAGATATTAATACTGAAAGGGCAGTGAAAGAGCAGCAGTTTGAAAGAAATGACGGCAAGGTCATGAAGAGTATATTTGATGAAGAAAGGATAGAGGAATACGGTAATCCGGAGGAGGACCAAGCCGGCGAATAAGGAAATAGTGTCATCCTGAGCAACGCGAAGGATCTTATATTAAGGAGGAGAAGACTATGACTAAGATGACATCAGCTTATGCTAACAAGGTTATAAGAAAGCTCAATGAGGACAAGGAGTTCTGGGTATCCAAGGAGCGCGAGGGAAGCATGTACGTTGCGGCGCTTGACGAGGAGCCGGTTGTTCCGGACTATGACTACTCCGAGACAGCAAAGAACATCGAGGAGATCGATGCCAAGATCGTGAAGATCAAGCACGCGATCAACGTGGCAAACTGCACCAACAAGGTCACAGTCGGTGACGGGGAGATGACCATAGATAACATCCTTGTCAGAATGGCGCAGCTCAATAACCGCAAGGCAGTCCTTGACCGCATGCGCAAGCAGCAGCCGAAGGCCAGACTGAACACCTCACTGTATTCCTCGAGGAAGACTTCGCCGGAGTACCAGTACATCAACTACGATCTTGAGCTTATCAAGAAGGAGTACGAGAGAATTGACGGCGAGATCGCTGCCATGCAGATCGCACTTGATAAGTACAATCAGACCGTAGAGTTTGAGGTAGACATCTGATAGCGATAAAGCTTAGCACAGCTTGTGTCACGCGCTTTGGTCGTATGTGACACAGGCGTGCGTTAATTCAGGAGGATTTTAATAAATCCGTGCAGCAGAGAATTATAATTATTCTTAATGGTTAAAACTGTTCGTGGAAATGCAAGGTTCAAGGTTTGCGTTACCGTTCTTTAGTTATTTACTGTTGAGTTATAGTTTATGGTTCGATACAAAATGGCTGATCGAAAACTCTCTGTCTGCTAAAAGCTTGCGCCTGCGGGCGCCGGGCACCGAAGCACGGTCATAGGTGTCCTTTTGTATAATTACTAATGAACGGAGGGGATGACTATGTTGAGAATTAATAAGGAAATCAAAACTTTGGATTTGTCTAAGGTAACTGAGGCGGAGATCGAGAAATCCGCTATAGAGGCTCAAAGAAGAGCCATGGAGTGGCAGAGAAAGAAGGAGACCGGCGACCTGACGGATCTGGAGAAGCTCGCCATAAGGAACAGCAAGAAGCTTGACGAGTGGCTTAAGACGCATGACTTCTTCGACCTCAAGCCCGGAGAGCTCTGGACTATTATTGATACGGAGTAAAGTAAACACAAGGGGACAAAGTATATGAAAAAAAGAATCACATTTGCATTGATTATCATTATGGTTGCGGCGCTTTTTGCGCCGGCTGTGCCGGCATATGCGGGAACCTATGCGTCTGATATTGAGGCGCAGATTGCAAAAGCAGAAAGAGAGCTTGAAGAAGCGAAAGCCGAGCAGGAGGCGAATGAAAAGGTCATTGGCCGGGGAACTCTTGGCTTTGTGGAGTACATGCTGGCAAAAGACGATATTTCGGATAAGCAGAAAAAAGATCTTAATGAAGCAAAAACAGTGCTTGAGAAAGCTATGGCAGAGGATTTTTCAAGATGGAGCGATGCTCAGACAGAGGTATTTCCGGCTTCTAGGAATAACAAAATTACTGTTATAGGGGATCCGTATGATGCTATCTCACTTGATAATTATGAGACGATGTTCAACTGTCTCAGGCGTATCAACGAGCTTCGCGAAACAGACGACGTGTATGTAGGAAGCATGAAGCGTATGCCTGCGAAGACTAATTTTTATCTGACCGCAGTTGCTCAGACAGGAGCTGACAGGGCGGCGGGGATACTGAATCACAGTTTGCTTCAGACTTCATGTGAGAATCTGACCAGCGGAGCTACGCCGGATCCGTGGATGAGCGAGAGATCGATTTTTAAATGGCTTATGGAAGATCTTGGTTTGTCACAGCTTAGCAGCGAAGAGGAGATTAAGACGCTGCGTTCCGAATCGAACAAACGCGGGAGAACTGTGGGGCATTATGCCAATCTTTTCTATGCGGTTAACCAGGTTATGGGCATAGGCTTTACAAACTATAACTCGATTCTCTGTTTCAATGCGAATGATGAAAGTATCATGGGGAATTATGCGGTATATTCCATAGATGAGTTTGAGGAGCTGTACAGGGAGTATTACGCTACGATAGACCCGGAGCTCTTTGAACGTAAGGTTCAAGAAAAGCAGGCTGCGCTTGATAAAGTGTATGAGGCTTATTATGGCTTGTGTTCTCACAGCTTTGAAGCTTTTTCACAGGCAGCAGATTGCGTGACAGAAGGCTTTACAGGCAGGAAGTGTTCAAAGTGCGGTTATGTCATAAAGGATGAAGTGATACCTGCGCTCGGACATTGCTTTGAAGAAGGAATTTGCACAGGCTGCGGTAAAAAGACAGTCAAAAAAATCAATGGTTTTTACTGGACCATGTCGAAAGGCGGCTATAGGTATTTCTCTAATGTGACTGAGCAGTCTTACGAGGAAGGAGATAAGGTTAACTTCTCTGTAATATACGAGACTGCGACAGAGGTTAACTATGCGGATGAGTTTGTGGTGGAAGTATCTGACACGAGTGTTGTCAGATATACTGCGAACAGTAAGTCGAGCGGAGTTATGACCATGCTTAAACCGGGAACAGTAAAAGTCAGGGTTTATGCAAAGGACAATCCGGCTATAACGGCAGAGGCCAATCTGGATGTAAGTGATGTGGGCGGCCACAATTTTGTTATCAAACCTGCATCCGGTGATGCGAGTGTTACCACAGCATATTGCGACAAATGCAAAAGGACGGTTGAAGTAACCGTTCCAACTATAAACACGGTCTATTTTTCCAATGACGATAAAACGTATCATTGGACGGAAAGCTTTAGATTTGAACAGGGGTCTAACGGATATGTTAAGGTATATCTCGATGGGGATAATTATTATCCGTGGATGCAAATCAAAGGAAATAACGATATTGTATTTGATGTCGAGGATGAGTCGGTGATAAAGTATGTCAGCTCGACGGGAACAAGCTGTGTTAAAGGTGTATTTGAGGTTCTGAAGGGAGGAACTACCAAACTGACCGTCTATCCGAAATACAATCCTGACAAGAAAAAGGTATTCAGGATAATCGTATTAGGGGACGATGCTTTGCCTGTCGAAGAAATCAAGCTCGACAAGGAAATTATTGAGCTTGATCTGTCTGATGAGAAGACAGCGAAACTCAACGCGCTGGTTAGCCCGGACAACGCTATTGTAAAGCAGGTTACATGGAATAGTAAGAATGAATCGATAGCCAAAGTGGATGAGAACGGAAATGTGACGGCAGTGGGAGTCGGTGCAACCTACATAAGGGCAAAATCGCTGGACGGAGGCAATATAGAGTCGGATGCGTGCTGCGTTGAGGTATGGGGCGAGCAGGAGCCTCCGGAGGTGTCGGAAGAAGATTTTACGGTTACCGACAAAATGATATCTTCAAAACTTAGAGGGAATTATGAGTACAGGATCTTTATGGATGGAGCATGGACCGAATGGACGAGTGGCGGCAGTATATTTATGGACCTTTCGCCAAATACGGAGTATAAGATTGCTGTCAGATTCAGCAGAAGGAAGTATTATTACCTCAAAGAAGGCAAAGAAAAAGTCGTCGTAATAAAGACTGAGAAAGATAGATCGGTGTCCCTCAAATACAGAGCTTATGTTCAAAAGAAGGGCTGGATGAGCTGGTCAAAAGCGGCAGTGGGATACGGTACGGTTCAAGACGACTATGCCGGAACGACGGATAATCTCCGGATGGAGACCATACAGATGCAGCTCAGCGGAGTAGGCGGTTATGTGAGATACCGTGCATACTGCGCAAAGAAGGGCTGGACACAGTGGGCCACAACGGCGGACACAAGAACCTATGCGGGAACAAAGGGCGAGTCGAGAAGAATCGAGATGATACAGCTGCAGGCCAAAGGGCAGGTGGCTGAGCTCTATGATATGTATTACAGAACATACTGCGAGCATTTCGGCTGGCTGGGCTGGGCGCGTAATAATGAAAAGTCAGGCTCGGCAGGCTATGCGCGGAAGCTCGAAGCATTTCAGGTTAGGTTTGTCCTTAAGGGAACATACTTTAATTCGGGAACAAGAAAGGCGTTTTACGACAAGGCAAGGGACGGGGCCAACCCGAACTGAGACCGTGTCGTTTTATGGGATAGTGTAAAACTATATAACTAAGACTTCCCATTTTAGGTATGGGAAGTCTTAGTTATTAACAAAAAATGCCGTATTTATGCGGCTTGTGGCGTTTCGCAAACGCCTACTTGCTAAAAAAGCCTGCAAATAAAAAGTCAAGGCTAAATTAAAGAATATTGAAAAATTTTATACAGGTTGAAAAGAAGGTATCAAAATAAGACCACCACACCAATGCTGGTCTGAAGAGTATAGCGAATAATTATGATTCTGGAAG
>JAFXSQ010000021.1 GCA_017525525.1 Lachnospiraceae bacterium
GTCAGGTTCAGCTGGTTACGCTAGAAAGCTCGAGGCATTCCAGATTAACTTCGTAAGAAAGGGCGAGAGCTTCACAGTTAAGTCTGACACAACTAAGGGATTCTACGATTCTGCAAAGGATGGCAAGAACCCTAAGTAAGAGTTAACACAATCTTACAAAACTAAGTAACACGGCCCGCGGCGGTAAAACGCCGCGGGTTTTTATGTGCTTGTAATTACCTGTGTTCTGATATAGAATGAAGGAAGGTTTTTATTACTTGCATAAGGAGGAGACAGGGCGGTATGAAAAAGAGATTGATGATGGTTTTGATGGCGGTTTTCGCTGTGCTCGGAACATTTGCAATGGCTGGGTTACGGGTTATCGCGGATGAGGCGGAGTTTACCTATCGTGATCACTATGGCGATGAGGAGCCGGATGGCATCAGTATTACGGGGTATAACGGGGACAGCACAGAGGTTGTGATTCCGGGAGAGATAGACGGTAAGGTCGTGAGAGCCGTGTATATGAGGGCTTTTTCGGGAAATGAGACGATTACGAGCGTTACATTTCCGGATACTGTGACTGAGATATGGACGGAGGCTTTCAAGAACTGTAAGTCGCTCAGCAGTGTGTCGCTTCCGGAGGGATTGACGCGCATAGACATGAATGCATTTGCGGGCTGCAGCAGTCTGAAGGAGGTTGTGCTTCCGGTGGGACTGGAAACTTTGGGGCAGACGGCATTTGCGGATTGTGACTTGAGCAGCATAACCATACCTGCCGGGGTGAAGTTCTCTGAAGGGCGTAACCGTCCGGAGTTCGACGGGAATTCAGGGCTCATGAACATCTACGTGGATGAGGCGAACGAGAACTATTGCTCGGTGGACGGGCTTTTGTACAGCAAGGATAAGAAGATACTATTTGAGGTTCCGCAGGGGAGAACGAGCGTAAAGGTGCCTGAAGGAACGGTGAAGATCGGAGCGGCGGCTTTCCGCGGAAGCAATGCGGCGAGCATCACCATACCGAAGGGCGTGACCTCTGTGGGGGACAATGCATTTCGGGAGCTTAAGGCGGCTGAGGAGATTGTGCTTCCGGAGGGAGTGGAGAGTATAGGACTCTTTGCATTTGCGGATAATACTGTGTTGAAGAAGGTGACCGTACCGGACAGTGTGAAGAGCATGGACAGCGTGGCGTTCTATAATTCAGGGATTACGATACGCTGCAGCTGCGATTCCTACGCAGAGGAGTTCGCCAAGAGTAATTACATAGCGTATGAGTTGACGGATCTCGGCACGATTGATATAGGGGAGTGCACTGTCAGCCTGGATAGGACTGCTTTCGCGTACACAGGTGAGGAGATAAAGCCGGCGGTGACGGTAATGTATGGGAAGAAAGTGCTGACCGAGGGTAAGGACTACACGGTTTCTTACTCGGATAATGTGAAGGCCGGAGCTAATTCGATGGTTACGGTTAAGGGCGCCAGGAAGTATGCCGGAACGGTTCTGGCCGGTTTTGTGATAAGGAAGGTGAGCTTGAGATACAGGGCTTATGTGCAGAAGAAGAACTGGATGTCCTGGTCCGTGGCTTCAGTTTCGGGGACAAAGGCTTCGCCTATGGCAGGCACGACGGATAACCTCAGAATGGAGACGATACAGATGCAGCTTTCAGGTGTATCAGGTGCTATCAAGTATCGTGCATACGTAGAGAAGATGGGATGGACACAGTGGGCAACAACCGCTGATACTAAAACCTTTGCAGGTACAAAGGGGCGTTCACGCAGGGTGGAGATGATACAGCTTAAGAGCTCCGGCGAGGTTGCGACACTCTACGATATGTACTACAGGACTTATTGTGAGAAGTTCGGATGGTTAGGCTGGGTTAAGAGCGGAGAAAAGTCCGGTTCTGCCGGATATGCGAGAAAGCTTGAGGCGTTCCAGATCAATTTCGTGAGAAAGGGTGAGAAGTTCACGGTTAAGTCTGAGACGACTAAGGGATTTTACGACTCTGCAAAGGATGGGAAGAATCCTAAGTGATATGTGGCCCGCGGTAAAAAAATCATACTCTTGTCTACTTGACATGAGGATGATTTTTTTACGGTTTGTTTTATTCTAATGATGATAAATTTTTTATTTTGTGAAAGTAAGCAAGCAAGCGCTTTGCAAGGGCTTCATTATAATTGCATGTATTAACCAGCTCAAACAGGGCGGGTTGATCTGACTTTGATACCACAATTGTGTTAGGGGAGATATCTTCTGTTTCTCCTGTCAGATATTCAACAGAGGTGTTTAGACGTTGTGCAATAAGTGTTAGCATCTGTGGTGACGGTGTGCGTTCTCCATATTCGTATCGACAATAACCTATATTAGACAGACCTATTTTTTTTGCGGCCTCAGATTTATTAATTCCGAGGTTTTCCCTAACTGCTTGTAATCGTTCACTTATTAATGTATTATCCATTTTAATCTCCTATTGACTATAACCATTGGTTATTATATAATAACCAATGGTTATAAAAATGTTACTCGATAATTATTATACGCTAATTCTATGTTTTATCAAGCTGTTTTGAATGAGTAAAGATACATTTCAGGAAGTTTTTTGGGCACATTTTGTTGTTGAAAAGAAAAGGATGATAAGGTATAATTTCAAATGTTATTCTTGGTTGAAGAAGATAAAATTAAGCTATTACTTGAAAAAAGAAGAGATTTTATATCCGGATGTAAAGCAGGTGGGGCAGCTGCTTTAGGAGGTTCGCTTGTATTCTCGGGATTGACATCTGATTTTCCGGATATTCCGGATAGTTTTGATCCCATACTTCGCATTGTTATCATGATGGTAGGAGCTTTGTTTGTGTGCTTTGGGCTTTTGGTTTCACTCAGGAATAAAAAGCTATCCTACAATCATAAAAAATTGCATAAGGAGATAATGGAATTAGATATGACAAGTCATAGATTCTCGGTTGTGATAATTAAAGATACATTTAACGAGTATGCTAACAGGTATCTGTTAAGGTATGTCAGAGATTGGGATTGCAGACTGTTCTTTAGCTTCAGAACACAGGAAAATGATAATGAGGGACACCTTGTCAGTGAGTTATCCAATGCGTTGCATATCCCGACAAGTGATATAGAGATAAGCTTTTGCAACAGTGATTATGTGACAAAGTATTCGGAAAGTGATAAAGTTACGAAGACTTACGACCATAGGTACTATGTTGCAACAATAAAGAATTTCAGTGACACAGTGAAGAAGGAGCATTTTGTTATTGATGATATAGATTATTATTGGATGACATATGAAAGTATGAATTCTGATGAGAGGATTCGAGAAGTTAACAAGGATGTCATAGATTATGTAAGAGATAATGTGGCATAGGTTGTGTACTTTAGCCCGCGGCGTAAAACGCCGCGGGTTTTTAAGTGTTTCGGGTTGCGTGGGTATGGTACAAACTGCCATCGACTATGACGAGAATTATCTGTACTGTTACATCTCCGAGGCTGGAAAGCGTTACCATACCCAAATCGGTTACCTCTATGGGATTTTACTATTTCATAAGACCGGAACGGATTACAGGTTATTATGTTATGTGGGATGAAATGTGTGGGTCGGATATAGAGATAGCTGTCACAGGGACTGAATACATTGAGCCGGAGAATATAACGGTTTACGGATATGATGGGTCTGTGGCAGAGGAGTTCGCGGAGCTTCAGGGGTTTGAATTTGTGTCAATCGGAACCTACGATCCCGATGAGATAAAGGATATATCCGAATGTCTTATATCTGATGTCGGGATAGGCGCCAAGGCATGGACAGGCTCGGAGATTAAGCCGGAGGTATCTGTCTGGGACGGGACAAAGATGCTTAAAGCGGGTAAGGACTACACCGTTTCTTATAAGAATAACAAGGCGGTAGGAACTGCGGCTATAACCGTAACCGGCATGGGAGGTTACAAAGGAACGCTTGAGAAAACATTTGATATTGTTAAACCCAAGCTGAGATACAGGGCTTACGTGCAGAAGAAGAATTGGATGCCTTGGTCAACAGCTTTGGTTTCGGGTACAAAGGCATCAACTATGGCGGGAACGACGGATAACCTCAGAATGGAGACGATACAGATGCAGCTTTCCGGAGTTAAGGGTGCAGTAAAGTACCGCGCTTATGTGGAGAAGATGGGCTGGACACAGTGGGCTACAACTGCTGACACCACAACCTATGCCGGAACAAAGGGACTTTCGCGCAGGGTTGAGATGATACAGCTTAAGAGTTCGGGCGAGGTTGCGACACTTTACGATATGTACTACAGAACATACTGTGAGAAGTTCGGCTGGTTAGGCTGGGTTAAGAGCGGAGAAAAGTCCGGTTCTGCCGGATATGCGAGAAAGCTTGAGGCGTTCCAGATCAACTTCGTGAGAAAGGGAGAGAAGTTCACGGTTAAGTCTGATACGACTAAGGGATTCTATGATTCCGCAAAGGATGGGAAGAATCCTAAGTAATACGTGGCCCGTGGTGGAAACCGCCGCAGAGTTGACTTAGCTGATGTCGATTGCTGCAGTAAATGTATATGTTTTCAATAGCGAAATTTAATCGGGCAGGCGGCAACGCCTGCTTGATTTTTTTGCTGTTTTAGTCCATAATACACCTATGATTTTTATTCCTTTTATTTCATGAAGGCTCAGGTTAAAGATGGCGAGAAATAAGCATAAAAAAAATAGATCGGGTGACCGGTTCAGAGTGTTCCAGATAGAGCTGCTGGTGGTATTTGCAGCTATTCTTTTAGTGGTTACCGCTATTTTGGACTTTGCGATACTCGGGCTGTCGGGACGTGTCTTAAAGCGTACCGCCTCGGATCTGATAGCGGCGAATAGCCGTCAGCTTGAGCTGAATATCAACTCTTATCTCGAGCGCACGGAGACTCTGGCAACCCTGCTCTTTTCGGATGAGACCTTTTATCTGTACGATGAAACGGACGAAAGCATATCCGACTATGACAAGATAAAGTACGAAGAGAAGATAAGGGACCGTATCGTGGACATCGGTCTGATGGAGAACTATTCCGATTTCGGTATTATCTATGCGGATGATCATAAGGTGGGCTGGATCTCCCACGGGACGCAGGATTTGTTTCCCGAGGGCGGTTTTTATGATGCCTTTTCGGGTTACATAGTCAATCACAAGAAAAATGACGGATGGTGCTTCGGCGTGGGCGGAAATACCGACCGTATGTATTATGTAAAAAGACTGAACAAAAATGCTATTCTGGTTTCGGCAATCTACACCAGAGAGCTCTCCTCGGTGTTCATTTATCCCGAACAGCTCGAGGGGATGACCATTCGTCTTGTCAATCAGGAGGATGATATCATGTTCTCGTCCGATTTCTCGGAGATTGGGCAGAAGCTGCCGACTGAAATCGCGGAGAACTTAGGCGGTGGAAACAGTGATTACATCGTCAACTCGAATGTGTGCAGCAATGACTGGCGAGTGGTATGCTCGGTGCCGACGAAGATCATCCTTCGCGAGAATATAAAGCAAAGGCGTATCGCCCTGCTTATTTCGGTTGTCATGGCGGGGATTTTCCTGATCATAGGCTTGTTAATCTTCACTAAGGTTTCAAGGCCTATGGGAGGTATGGTAGACTCTCTTCAGAAGAAAGCTGAGATTGATAAGCTCTCGGGTGTAATGAACAAAGCGACCTTCGAGGAATCGGTGGTGAACAGGCTGGCCGATCCGGAAGAGGACAGGGTGCATGTGTTCGTTATGCTTGATGTGGATAATTTCAAGCAGGTAAATGATAAGCTGGGCCACGCCTACGGCGATGAGGTTATAATACGTGAGGGCAAGCTGCTCAGAAGGCTGCATGATGAAAGCACCATGATAGGCCGTTTGGGAGGAGATGAATTCGCTCTCTACACCGAGTGCAGGGGTATGGAAAAGAGCAAGGTTACAAACGCGGTAAAGGAGCAGATGGATAAGGTGCTCGAGGAGTTTTTAAAGGAGTTTGAAAAGGAGCATGAGCAGTGCGGGATATCCGTTTCTGCCGGAGTATATGTGTGCGATAAGCAGGGAATAGGATTCCAGGAGCTCTACTCACAGGCGGATCAGGCGCTCTATACATCGAAGAAAGCAGGAAAGTCACAGTACACACTAAAAGAGTATGCATAGCGACGCAGACCGCAATGCGAAGCGTTGCGGTGCCGGCCTTCAATGTCATAAGGAATCCACCGCAAGCGGTACCCCTTATGACGAAATGCGAGGGCTTGCGAAGCAACAGGAAGAGTCTTATATAAAGGAATAAGCATTATATGAAAGAAAGCAAACGCTACAGTTTAATAATCATCCTGTTGATCGTGGTTGTTGCGGTCGGCGCGGTTATTTCTATCCTGATGCTTACCGGTGACACGAATGAGGGAAAAGTCAGTGAGGCAAGACCTGCGGAAACACGCCTTCTGATGTCCTGGTGGGGCAACGATGCAAGGCACCTTTATACTATGGAGGGCGTGGATCTGTACCAGGAGAAGACCCCGGGACTTAGCGTAGAGTACCGCTACGGTGAGTGGAACGGCTACGAAAAGCGCACCAAGGTATGGATGGAATCTCACAATGCCGCAGATGTCATGCAGATTAATTATGCGTGGCTTGAAGAGTATTCTTCCGACGGCAGTGGTTTTTATGACTTAAATGAGCTGGCCGAGTACATAAATTTAGACAGCTTTACCGAGGAAGAAAAATCATACGGCGTAAAGAACGGTAAGCTTAATGCGCTACCCATCGCCATGAATATGCACACCTTTTATTATAATCAGGATGTGCTTGATGCTTATGGCCTCACTGTCCCCGAAAGCTGGGACGATCTTTTTGACATGGCAAAGGTTATGAAAAAAGACGGAAAATATGTAATCGGAATGAATAAAAAACAACTCTTTTTGCTGTTGATTGCTTATTATGAGCAAAGCAGCGGAAAGTCCTTTTTTAACGAGGACGGGAGTCTCGCAATCGATCAAAAGGGTATAGAAGAGCTGTTGGTCTTCTACAGAAGGCTGATTGACGAGGGTGTGCTCTGTCCTGTTGATCGTTTTGACCGCGCCGATTATATGTCGGGCATGATTGCGGGAACCATGTGCTGGATAAGCGATACTAAGATTTACTGCGACGGCCTCGCAGAGACAGGCGTGCGCGTGACAAGGGGACTATATCCGAAGCTTGAGGGAGCTGAGCGTTCGGGCTGGTATGTAAAGCCGGCCACCATGTGGGCAATCAATGCGGATACGGAGCACCCGGAGGAGGCTGCAAAGCTTCTTAATGATCTGCTCACGGATCCTGACATGGTTAGACTTCAGCAGACCGAGAAGGGCGTTCCGGTAAGTGATGCCGCTGTTTCGGTTCTTATGGAAGAGGGGCTTGCCGAGACAAATGAGTATAAAGCAACACAGGAGATGAACGAGCATATATCGGAGCTGTCTCTTATCATCCCCAACATGGAAAATGAAGCGATTATTGATGCCTTTAAGTCCGGCGCAGATGAGTATCTCTTCGACAGGGAGACCGCGGGAAACAGCGCGGCAGATATTTACAAGGCCGTTCAGGAGGTTATAGAGAATGAATAGACGTCGGTACGGCATGCATATCGGAATAGTGCTTTTGCAGAGCTTGCGCGAAGCGAGGCTTATCAGGGGCTTGTAAGCAAGACTATGTTCAGGCAGATGAAGCTTGAAAGAGAGGTGCGCAATCTTGAGAGAGAGTATCGGTCAGAACCTAAATATAATTGACAATCGGAAATTTGCGGACAAAGGCAGAGACTCAAATATCATCATTGTGAACACTGACAAGAGGAAAAATATTATCGACGAATAAGAAAGAATTTAAGAATTAATTAAGGATTAGATAGGAACGGGGTTAAGACTCCGTTCCTTTTTTGCTGTATATTGGGTGCAACAGGAAAACAATCATGCTTAAAAAAGGAGCGATGAACATGAACGAAAAGAAAGCAATACTCACAGCAAAGGATCTGTCCAAGACATTTTCCAACGAATCGGTGCAGCAGCATGTGTTAAAGAATTTGAACCTATCGATATATAAGGGTGATTTCACTGTAATCATGGGCAACTCGGGATCGGGCAAGAGCACACTGCTCTACTCACTCTCGGGGATGGACAGACCGACACTCGGAACCATAACCTACTTTACCGGTGAGAAGAAGGACGGGATAGAGATATCGAAGCTTAGCAACGACAGGCTGGCAATCTTCAGAAGAAACAATGCGGGCTTCGTGTTCCAGCAGAATTACCTCAATGACAGCATGAGTGCACTTGACAATGTGATGGTTTGCGGGCTGCTTAAAACCAAGGACAGAAAGGCGCTTGCGGCTAAGAGCAGGGAGCTTCTCTCGAGGGTGGAGATAACAGAGCAGGACTTAAACAAGTATCCGACGCAGCTTTCCGGAGGTCAGCAGCAGAGGGTTGCGGTGGTAAGGGGAGTGATCAACGATCCGCAGATCCTCTTTGCCGATGAACCGACCGGAGCACTGAATTCACAGAATACGACTAATGTGTTAGACATTTTGTCTGACTTAAACGACAAGGGACAGAGCATAGTGATGGTTACCCATACGGTGAAGGCAGCAGAGCGCGGGAACCGTATCCTCTACCTTGCGGACGGCGTGGTAACGGACGAGCTTGACTTAGGACCCTATGCAGGGGATTACAAGGACGAGAAGAACCCTCAGCTTGATAAGGCTAAGGAGAGACACGCGAGGTTGAAGGAATTCCTTCAGGAGATGGGATGGTAATATGTACAAATTATACATGATTGCAAAAAACAATATGAAGAAGCAAAAAGGGGATATGATAACCCTCTTCATCCTGACACTGCTTTCGG
Organism: Lachnospiraceae bacterium; assembly: GCA_017525525.1. Lineage (GTDB taxonomy): Bacteria > Bacillota > Clostridia > Lachnospirales > Lachnospiraceae > Coprococcus_C. The sequence continues at coordinate 8,849 of JAFXSQ010000021.1, forward strand.
CCTTTCTGATTTTCTCAAGCATGTCGGTTCTGACGGGCATGGGAAAGGTGATGGATGATGCATTTGCGAAGATTAACGGTGCCGAGGTCATGCTCTACACAGATAAGAGCGCTGAGGCTTGTGCCGAAGCCGAGGAAGCATTTAAGAAGGAAAATCCGTTGGATTATGAGGCGGTAAATGTGATTGACAGCTTACCGGATTACAGGAACGCTGCAAGCGAGGAGTGGAGCAATAACGAGTTTTTCTTCGGCAGATATGAGCATGAACAGCGACTTCAGAAGATGACATTTCCGGAGGGGCTTTCGGGAGATGACATAGCCGTTCCTTATCAGATGAAGAATCGACTGGCAGTGGGCGACACACTTGAGATCAAGATGAACGATAAGGTTACTGCGTTCCGTGTGGCAGGTTATGTGGAGGATCCTTATTTCTCGGTTATCCTGAACATCAATGTATATTACTGTTATATATCTGATGAGATGTTTGATAAGCTGCTTGCAGACTACCCCGGTGATGTCTCGGAGGGTGTTATGCACATGGGACACTGGGATACTTCGTCGCTTGAAGAAGGCAAGACAACGATCGATCTGGAGAATGCGGTCACGGACAGATACAAGACGCTGATCGGTCCGTATCTCGCCGAGCACCCGGAGTATGCAGGCTACATGGCCTTAAACTGGGATACTATGAAGGGCGGCGCAACCATCGTCCCGATGATCATGATGGGAATACTCTTGATCTTTGCGGTGCTGATTCTGATCATCACGGTGGTGATCATTTCCTTCTCGGTAAGGAATTTCATCCAGAGGAACATGAAAAACACAGGTATTCTCGAAGCAGCCGGTTATACGGTCAGCGAGATCCGCGGTGCAACTGTTTTTGAAGTCGGGCTTGTGGCAGGAATCGGTACGGCACTCGGGCTTCTGCTCGGCGTGCTCGGAAGCGGAGCCCTCGGCAACGTGATGTCATCACTGCTCGGCCTTACATGGATCAGACCGGTAAGTATTCTGATACTTGTGCTTACAGCCGTCTTTAACTTCGGACTTGTGCTTCTTGTAACGGTATTGATAAGCAGAAGATATAAGAAGATTACGGTATTGGATGCATTAAGAGGCGGCATGACTAACAACAATTTCAAGAAGAACCGCTTTTCATTTGAGAAGACAAAGCTTCCGATACCCGGTGTGCTTTCCTTAAAGGAGACCTTCGGAAATCCGGCCAGGAGCATCGGTCTCTTATTAATAGTGTGTGTGCTCGCAATATGCGCCTCTTTAGGCTTTGGCATGAGAGAAAACTTCGGGGCAAGCAAGCAAAGCATGATGGATATTTTCGCCTTCGAGATGTGCGATACCGCTGTGTATACAAAATCGGATATCAGCGAAGATGTAAAAGGCATGGATGGCGTGGGGCATATGGTCAGCTTTTACGGCTTTGAGCCCACGGTAAGCGCGGGAGAAAAGGCGGAAACCATATACACCTATGCCTATGATGACAATGCGAACAGACAGTACTTGCAGCTCATCGAGGGCAGGATACCGGAGCATGACAATGAGGTCATCATCACTCCGGGTGTCGCGACAGATCTGAAGGTGGGTGTCGGAGATATGATTACCATAACTTATGGCAGCAATTCAGCGGATTATATCATCACCGGCATGGAGCAGAAGATGGAGCGCATGGGCAGATTGATCAGCATGAATTTTGACGGCGCGAACAGGGTGATGCCTGCCGGCAGTTCACTCATCTATTATATAGACGGTAAAGACGGGGAGAGCTTCGACAGCCTGAAGGAAAGGCTTGAGGAGCTTAGGAAGGACAAGTATCCGGAGGAGGAATGGACCTATGCGGACATGGACAAGATTGCAAGCGAATCCGCAGACGGCATCATCATTGCCATGCGCGCGGTCTGTGCGCTGCTGTTGATAGTGACGATTCTGGTGGTAATATTTGTGGAATCGCTTGTCATCCGCAGTCGTGTTACAAGAGAGTGGAAGAATATGGGCGTTTCTCGCGCAATCGGCATGACTTACCGCGAGCTGCTTGCGCAGATCATGGTGTCAAACCTTCCGGCGGTGCTTGCAGGAGCGGTACTCGGAGTATTTGTTTCATGGCTTACCGGCGCAAAGCTCGTGACTATGATGCTCTCCGTATTCGGGTATAAGAAGGTGCAGTTCACTATCTCATTTATATGGCTCCTTGTAACGGTGCTTCTGATCGCGGCAGTGGCAGTTGCCACGGCAGCGCTTTCCGGCAGAAAAGCAAAGAAGCTTGAGCCTGCGAGACTGATTACGGAGGAATAGGATATATAATTGTATCCCTAAATGAAATGTGATAAAATACGGATATGTGTGTGTTGTTCATTTCATTTATTATACATGGGGATGCGCTTACTCTGTGGGGAATTATAACAGATACCTCATATACCGATGATGACAAGAGGTATTATGACAGTCTTATACTTTCGGATTCTGATAATCAGAGACCGGTTTCCGAGACGCACAGAAGATCCATGATGATGAATTCCCTGGATGTCCTTCGTAAAGGATGGCGCAATGGCCGGAACAAAGGACGACCTGAGGATGGAGACCATACAGCTTAAGCTTAACAATGCGAAGAATGTGGCAGGAGGTATCAAGTACAGGGCATACGTGCAGAAGCTCGGCTGGACCTTCTGGGCAGATACGGCGATTTCGGACACCTACGCCGGAACGAAGGGTAAGTCCTTAAGAGTATAGGCGATACAGGTTAAGTGTTACGGCGAATTGTCGCAGGCATATGATGTGTACTATAAGGTATACACGGACAAGTACGGATGGCTTGACTGGGCAAAGAACGGCTTGACTGCGGGAACCGCGGGCTTTGGATACAAGCTCCGTGCCTTCGAGGTAAAGCTGCTTCCCAAGGGAGCGGTAGCGCCGGGCAAGACTACCAAGCCATACGTTAAGAAATAATGCTCGCTTGAATCTGCGGATATAATTATACGGTTTATGAAGGACAATCATTTCAGTTGCCTCATCGTGGATGATGAGGCAGAGCTGGCACAGATGACAGCAGAATACTTTGGAATGTTTGATGTGAAGACGGCATATGTCACATCGGCGGCAGACTGCTACGCATTCCTTGATACCAATGAAGTGGACCTGGTTCTCCTGGATATCAATCTGGGAGACGGGTCCGGTTTTGATGTGTGCAAGAAGATAAGGGAAAGCTATCAGCTACCCATCATCTTCATAAGTGCAAGGCAGAGCGATGATGATGTGCTTGTGGGCCTTTCGATAGGCGGTGACGATTATGTGAAGAAGCCCTACAGTCTTTCGGTGCTCCTCGCCAAGGTAAAGGTGAATCTGAAAAGAGTGGAGCAGCTTAAATCCTTGGCGCAGTCCTCGGCGGTTGTCACAGATGAGGCAGGCGAGGGAAGTGCATCCGCTCGGGCAGATGCCGGCGCAAACGAGCGGCAGCAGCCGGTCCTTTCTCTTGATGAAGCTACCATGTCGGCGGTGCTTAAGGGAAGACGCATACCCTTAAAGGCAAAGGAGTTCAAGCTTCTGTCATGCCTGTACGAGAGAAAGAACACCATAGTGACAAAGGAGACATTGTTTGAAGAGGTATGGGGAGATTCCTTCTATGGAGACGGTACATTGAACGTGCACATCAGAAAGCTGAGGGAGAAGCTGGAGGTGAATCCGAACGAACCGGAGTTTATAAAGACCATCTGGGGAACGGGATACACACTGGAGATAATGGAAGGCTCCTGATAGGGATATCTGAGAGAATTATTAATCATTTTTTAATCTTCGTTATATTTTTCTTTAAGAATGGTTTTGTATCATACAGTCACAGGTTGAGGGAAGCGTAAAGATTCTTCGGGCTAAAGCAATAGTATTGACACGATTAATTCATAATCGTGTCATGTCGTCGAAACGCATTGTAAAAATGACTTCGTCATTTGCGTTTCTCCTCTCAGAATGACACAGTGTGAAAAAATATAAACCCTTCTTAGGGAAAGAGAAAGGATGTAAGATTATGGAGAATTTAGAGAAGGTTGAAAAGATAAGAGAGAAGACAGGAGTTACCTACGAGGAAGCTAAGAAGGCGCTTGAGGCTAATGACTGGGATGTACTCGATGCGATAGTTTATTTAGAGGCGCTCGGCAAGATAAACAACCCCACAGGCGGTTCCTACACAACAAGCGTGGAGACTTCGAAGGAGTTCAAGGAAGCCAAGGCTGACTATGAGGAGAAGTCGAAGGTTAAGGATTTCGGCGATTGGTGTGGCAATGTGTTTGAGAAGCTGATGCAGGTTAAGTTCACGGTAACAAGGCATGAGAAGGAAGTGCTGTCGATTCCGTCACTGGTGCTGATATTCGCACTGCTGATCCTTCCGGTTACCTTACCGCTTGCGATAGTCGGACTTTTCCTTGACTGCAGATATCATTTCGACGGCGTCGACAATGTATCCGTAAATGTAAATGATGCGCTTAACAAAGCAAGCAATGTGGCAGAGGATGTAAAGGCCGGATTCACCGACGGCAAGAAGAACAAGGAAGATAAATAATAGAATAAAAAGATTCTTCGGGCTGAAGAGTCTTAAAAAAGGAAGAGGACTTATGAGCAAAATACTAATCATCGAAGACGAAGAGAAGCTCGCTCGCTTTGTGGAGCTCGAGCTGGTACACGAAGGCTATGAAGTAGAAAAGGCATTTGACGGAAGAGCGGGGCTTGACCTCGCTCTTACCGGTAACTCGGACCTGATACTGCTGGATGTGATGCTTCCGCAGCTCAACGGACTTGAGGTGCTTAGACGCCTGAGAAATGAGAAGAACACGCCGGTCATCATGCTCACGGCGAGGGATGCGGTCATGGATAAGGTGTCGGGACTTGACGCAGGCGCTGATGACTATATCACGAAACCATTTGCCATAGAGGAGCTGCTTGCGAGGATTCGTGTGGCTTTAAAGAAGAGCGCTGCAGCCTCGGGGGCGGTCGCTTCGGGCGAGGTCATGGAGGTGCGCGGCGTGAAGCTTGATGCCGACAGACATGAGGTCACCGTGAACGGAGAGCCGGTTGAGCTTACCAACAGGGAGTTTGAGCTCCTGAAGTTCCTTATGAAGAACAGGAATATAGTGCTCGACCGCGATAAGCTGATGAACGAGGTATGCGGCTATGACTATGCCGGAGAGACGAATATCATAGATGTGTATGTGAGGTACATCCGCACGAAGATAGATGATAAGTACGGGATAAAGCTTATCACTACGGTCAGGGGTGTGGGGTACTCGATAAAGGATTGATATGAAGAGAAATCAGAGCAAGAAAACTACATCGATAGCGGTAAAGATCAATCTGTCCTACTGGTTCAGGTCGCTGTTCAGGATGCTTTTCCTGGATGTGGTGATACTGGGGCTTACGGCCGGTTCATTTTTCATGTGGGCGGAGAATAAGGCGCAGGAGCTCGGAACGGTCATCGACAGGGAGATAGATACTAACGAAGAGGGCGAGCCTGTCTATGTAATAAGCGTCGAGAAGAAGCAGGAGTTCAGAGTGGAGTTTTCTGATGTGGGGCAGGTCGTTGGGCCGCCCTTCTGCATACTTCTCAGCGTAGAGGGCGTGATGCTGATCTTCGCGCTCTTCCACACGGGAGGAGTAAGGAGAAAGCTTCGACCGTTGAACGACTTGGCGCTCCAGGCGGAGGAACTCTCGAGCATACCTCTCGATGCGAAGATGGAGGAGCTTGCGAAGGCCATAGACCATGTGGAAACCAACTCGGCGAATGTGCGGGTGAAAACAGGGGATTCCGACCTGCAGAGCATAGAGATAGCCTTGAACAACCTCCTAAAGAGGATGCAGGAATCTCAGAAGCAGCAGGCGAGGTTCGTGTCGGATGCTTCGCACGAATTAAGGACGCCGATCTCAGTGATCCAGGGCTATGTGAACATGCTTGACCGCTGGGGCAAGGAGGATGAGAAGGTTCTCGAGGAGGCCATAGAGGCCTTGAAGAATGAGTCCGAGCATATGAAGGAGCTTGTGGAGCAGCTCTTATTCTTAGCCCGCGGAGACAGTGGAAGGAATACCCTGAACTTCGTGGACTTTGATTTGAACGAGATAGTCCGCGAGGTCTGGGAAGAGTCCGTGATGATAGACGAGGAGCACATTTACAGATGCAGGATAGGTGACAGTCTCGGTAATATGCATGATCCATACGAGGCAGAAATCGAGGTGATAGACGAGGACGAACAGGGCGGTACGGAGAGTATACAGGCGGCGCCTTACTCACCGGCCATGGTACACGGCGATGTGGCCATGATTAAGCAGTCAATGAGGATATTTATCCAGAATGCGGCGAAGTACTCGCACAAGGGAGACACGATAGACATAGGAGTGAAATGGGTGGACGGCAGGCCTGCCTACGTGGTTCAGGACGAGGGGATAGGCATGCAGAGCAAGGATGTGAGCCACATATTCGAGCGCTTCTACAGGTCGGATGAGGCAAGGAACGGAAATACGGGAGGCTCGGGCCTCGGACTTTCGATAGCAAAATGGATAGTGGATGCTCACAACGGAACAATCGAGGTGTTGTCGAGACCGGAATTTGGAACAAGGTTTACGGTGAAGCTGTAAGGAATAACCATCGAGCATGGAAGACAAAGTTGAACCATGCTCGATGCGCCTGCGTGTCATGAAGTGAAAATTGTATTACGCAGCCGTGTGCATAGCAACGAAAAAGGACGGTTTGTTGCGACCGTCCTTTTTCATTGCTTATATAATCAAGATTAGTTTATTGAAATTAGTTTACTTTCTCAACCTTAACTATGCATGAAGCTGAGTGCTGCATCTTGTGGTTGGCAGCGTTGGTGTATGAGAAGTATCCGCCAAGGTATATTGACTCACCCTTCTTAAGCTTAACAGGGAAGCTTCTCTCCTTTAAGTAAGCACCGTTCTTTCTGAGTGCCTCAGAGAGAGCTGAACCGGTCTTGTTTCTGTACCATGTGTTATAGAACTTCTGGTTGCAGATCCAAAGAGTTGATGTCTTTTGGCCGTAAGCGGTTGAAACTGTTCTGGATGTGGTATAGTCGCCATAAGAGCTCTTCTCAAGTACATTTACAAGACCGTTGATACCGCCGTTTGTTGTAACACCCTTAGGTGCCTTAACTGATGAGATTGTGATTCTGTAAGTACCGTTCTTAGGAGCTGTGAACTTTACTCCGGGACGATCTACAGTCTTTGTAGCTGCAAATGTTACTCTTGTTGAGCCGAGTGAGATGGAAGCTGCCTTCTTGTAGCTATCCTTTTCACTTACATCATACTTAGCGGTAACAGTCTTTACCGCAGCCTCGGTTACGCCACCTGACACAAACAGGGTAAGCGCAAATGCAAGCGTGAGTGCCAAAGCGACAAGTTTCTTGGAAATCTTCTTCATAATGTCCTCCTTATGAAATATGAAATTTTAGTGACTGCCACTTAATGTACTATAAAATCGCGGTTCGTTCAATATGTCAAAATCGACAATAGTGTTTGTGCATCTTGACAGTATGACGGATTGGGAGACCGATAAAGAAGAAAAAAGCTTGTGTGTGGGAGGCGCGGCGGCTAACAAAAGAGTGAAAAAGGCGGGGATTGTTAGCCGGACAGGGATATAACGACGCAGGGACAATGTTAGGTCGGCACTATATCAACGCATATCAACGTTATATCAACGCTATGCCGGCGCTATATCTATGCTTTGGAAGCGCTATATCAACGCGTAGGTTTCATTACGCAACAAAACCGCGCAATACCTTGACACGCAAGTATTATAAAGGTAAAATGTTTCTGTATGTGTTATTACCTAATATAATGTAAATAATAAAAGATGCTTCGCTTCGTTCAGCATGACACGGGGTGTACGGCATGAAAGATGCTTAGTATAGGTAAAGCTTCAAAATTAAAAACGGAGGGGTAAGATATGGCAAAGAAGAATGTAATTGTTAACCCGCGTAAGGCGGCTATGGTGGGATGTGGTTTTGTAGGCTCGGCTTCGGTGTTTGCATTGATGCAGAGCGGTATCTTCTCGGAGATAGTTCTTATCGATGCCGATAAGGCAAAGGCTGAGGGCGAGGCTATGGACATAAGCCACGGCGTTGCCTACGGCAGACCGTGCAAGATATATGCAGGTGATTACAAGGATGTGGGAGATGCTTCCATAATAATCATCTCGGCCGGCGCTAACCAGAAGCCTGACGAGACAAGGCTTGATCTTGTGAACAAGAACGTGGGTATCATGAAGTCAATTATCCCGGAGATCATGAAGCAGGGCTTCAACGGTATCCTGCTTATTGTGGCTAATCCGGTAGACATACTTACCTATGTGGCTCAGAAGCTTTCCGGTCTTCCGGAGAATCATGTAATCGGTTCGGGTACAGTGCTTGACACCGCTCGCTTCAAGACTGAGCTCTCCGATCACCTTGGCGTAGATGCGCGAAGCATACATGCATTTATCATAGGTGAGCACGGCGACAGCGAGATAGCTGCATGGTCTTCCGCAAATGTATCGGGTATCCCTGTTAACCAGTTCTGCGAGATGCGCGGGCACTTCGAGCATGAGAGAGCCATGAAGGAGATAGCCGACAGGGTTAAGAACAGCGCCTACGAGATCATCAAAAGAAAACGCGCAACCTACTACGGTATTGCGATGGCTGTAAAGCGTATATGCGAGGTTATCATAAGAGATGAGAAGGCCATTCTTCCGGTATCCTGGATGATGCACGGTGAGTACGGATTGAATGATGTGGTGCTTTCCTTCCCGGCTATCGTCGGAAAGGACGGAATAGAAACTACGGTACCGATTGACTTAAACAAGCAGGAGGTTGAGAAGCTGATTGAGTCTTCAAAGACTTTGAAGGAGATACAGGACAAGTTAGAGCTTGCTCCGATTCCTCAGGCAGCAGAGTAGTATAGCGTGATAATAATATGGGTGCCCGAATACGGCACCCATATTGCTGAAGAAAGATTCTTTGGGCGTTGCTCTTAAGTCGCGACACGGTGTTATCCTGAGCGTCAGCGACGCAGACCTCAATGCGGAGCGTTGAGGTGCCGGCCTTTGATGTCATAAGGAATCCACTGCAAGCGGTACCCCCTTATGACGAAATGCGAGGGCTTGCGAAGCAACAGGAAGGATCTTAAATAAGGATAGAATATGAAATTAGAAATAAGATACGAGGACGATTATCTTCTTGTGGCGGTTAAGCCTGCGGGGATTTCGTCCCAGTCGGATAAAACAAATGACAGGGACATGCTTACCGAGGTAAAGCATTACCTGTTCAACAAAGGCGTGGCGGACGGTGAACCCTACGCGGCTTTGATTAACAGATTAGACAAGCCGGTAGGTGGACTTGTGCTCTTCGCCAAGGATGAGAAGACGGCGGCGCATCTAACCGACATGGTTAAGGAGCATAAGATAGAGAAGTACTACCAGGCTATCGTTACCGGCGAGGTGCCCGAGGAAGAGGGAACCTTAAAGAATTACATTACCTATGATGCAAAGACAAATGTGTCTAAGCTGGTAGACAAAGATACTCCCGGGGCCAAGGAGGCTGAGCTTGATTACGAGCTGATAGATGAGTTTGACACCGACGAGGGAGTGCTGGGGCTTTTGCTGATAAAGCTTAAGACCGGAAGGCACCATCAGATCAGATGCCAGCTTGCGGGTATAAACTGCGGCATCTACGGAGATGTAAAATACAATAAAAAAGCGCATGCAAAAAAAGGCCTTAAGGATATAGGGCTTTACGCCTCGAGGCTGGAGTTTGACCATCCGGTGACCGGGGAGCATGTGAGAGTAAAGAAGGAGCCCGAGGGCAGCGCTTGGAGGGCGATTGATCTGGACGAGGAGTAAGATTCTTCGCTAAGAATGACACGGATTGATGAATAGAGATAAGAGGATACTGATTTGAGAATAGAGCTTCCGAAGGGTGCAAAGTTCATATTGGACAGTCTGAAGGCAGCGGGCTTTACCGGCTATGTGGTAGGGGGCTGTGTCAGGGATGCGTGTCTTGGAATTGAGCCGCACGACTGGGATATTACGACCTCGGCCAGGCCGGAGCAGGTAAAGGCTATCTTTAAGAAGACCATCGACACGGGCTTAAAGCACGGAACGGTTACTGTGCTTACGGACAGGAATCTGTCGACGGACGGAATCAATGCCTTCGAGGTGACTACCTACCGTGTGGACGGAGAGTATGAGGATCACAGGCGACCGGCTCAGGTTACATTTGCGGACAGACTTGAGGACGATCTTTCGAGAAGGGATTTCACAATCAACGCCATGGCCTACAATGAGACCGAGGGGCTGGTGGACTGCTTCGGAGGGCAGGAGGATTTGTCTAACAAGTTAGTCAGATGTGTCGGAAACCCGGATGAGAGGTTCTCGGAGGATGCCCTAAGGATACTCCGAGCGGTGCGATTTGCGGCAAAGCTTGGTTTTGAAATTGATGAGTCCACTGTCAAGTCCATAAGAAGCCATGCGGAGGAACTCAAGTTCATCAGCGCGGAGAGGATAAGGGAGGAGCTTACCAAGCTTTTATGCTCGCCTCATCCGGAGATGATCAGGAATGCTTACGAGTACGGACTTACAAAGGTATTTCTCCCCGAGTTTGACAGGTGCATGGAGACGGCGCAGAACAACCCGTACCATATGTACTCAGTGGGAGAGCATACGATAAAGGTAATGGAGCATATACCGCCGGAGGTACACCTTCGGTATACGGCGCTGCTCCACGATATAGACAAGCCTAAGGTTAAGACCACCGATAAAAACGGCATAGACCATTTCTATGATCACGCAAGATACGGAGCGGAAACCGCGGGCAGAATACTTAAGAGACTGAAGTTTGACAACGATACCATAAAGCGGGTTAAGCGGCTTGTAAAGTGGCATGATTTCGGAGTGGGCTCGTTGCCGAAGGAGCAGACCATGAGGGGCTTTCTGGCGGAGCTCGGCCCGGAGAACTACGAGGATTTTATTGCCATAAAGAGGGCGGACATGGCCGGACAGAGTGATTATCGCGCAGAGGAAAAGCAGGCAGTGCTCGAGAGTATAATGAAGATGCACGATGATATCATGAGCCGTGGCGACTGTCTTTCGTTAAAGGAGCTTGCCTTAGGCGGTGATGACTTAAAGAAGCTCGGTATCCCCGAGGGAAAAAAGCTCGGAGAGACACTAAACAAGCTTTTTGTTATGGTGCTGGCAGACCCTTCGCTTAACACGAGGGAAAAGTTAACAGAGATAGTCGGGAGATTATGAAAAGATACATTTTACTGCTGCTCGCCGTGTGCGTCTTAGGTCTTAGCGGATGCGGGCAGAACTCGGGAAACATCACAATATATAAGGACACGGAGGTGCAGTCAAACGCAGAAAGGGAAGAGCTTTCCATAGTCTGCGTAATCACCGAGATGGACCTTGATGAGGGGTACATAAGGGTTAATGACTGCATGGATGATACGGAGTATGTGCTGCTTTATCACGGTGGAGTTGCAGTCATGGACAAGTATGGCAAGGATATTGCGATATCAAATATCGGCTGCGGAAGCATCGTCGATATTAATTATTATTCCGATACCGAGAAGATAGTGTCTATCACATTAGACAGTAAAGCCCAGGTATTAAAGAATATAACCAAGTTTGCAGCCGATACCGAGAAGGAAAAAGCAAGCTACAAGGGAACCACAGTCAAGCTCTCGCCCGTTGCGCGCGCCTACGACGGCGACAGAAGGCTGGGCGTGAATGAGGTAAGCACCGAGGATGAGGTAACGCTTAACATCTACAATAACAAGCTGTACTCGGTTGTCATCACCAAGGGACACGGTTATGTAAGACTGAAAAATCAGGATACATACGTGGGCGGGATGGTCGAGATAGGCTACGGCGTTATAGTTCCGGTAACCAAGGATATGCTTCTTGCGGTGCAGGAGGGCGATTACACCTTAAGGATATCAAAGGACGGCTACAGCGACACAAAGGATGTGAAGGTGAAGCGTGACAAGGAGATATCTGTGGACTTGAAGGCAATCGCGGTACCTTCGGGCACGGTTATCATCAACCTTGACGAGGAGATGGAGGACGCGCATATTCTGGTTGATGATGAGGAGATATACGGAAATATCTTTACCGGACAGTACGGTAAGTATGATCTTAAGATTAAGGCTGACGGTTACAGGAGCTTTCACGGAAGCTTCAGGATAAATGAGCCGTCGAAGGAATATACATTTTCTTTAAAGAAGATAGAGGACAAAACCACTACGGAGGAAGCCTCCACTGCTACTCCGACGGATGCAACGAGCGCTTCGGAGACGAAGACGAGCGAGACCACGAAGGAAGAGGAGAAGACAACGGAATCTACCGAAGCGACAACGGCGGACGATCATGTGGACTCCACCGAGACGATAGTCAACGAGGGCAAGGTCACGGAGAACAAGCTCGAGATCAATGTTACCGACGGAGCGGATGTCTACATAGACGGAGATTATGTGGGCTCGGCGCCCGTTAAGACGGACAAGGTGGTCGGCAATCATACCGTCACGCTGTACAAATCAGGCTTCATAATCAAGAGCTACAACATCCTTTCGCTTGACGACGGCAAGGATCAGACCATGTCCTATCCGGCGCTTACGAAGCTCGAATGACAAGCGTTTTAGCGGAAAAACAGGGTTTTTTAAGAGAATTGTTAAAAAATTGTTCACAAAAGATACCTATTTGCAAAAAATGGCTTATAGATATAAGAATATATAGCAAGATTAAAATATAATACTTGATTTAGTACGAGTGTTTTTAAGTAAAAAAGCAGCAGGAAATAAATGAAGGAGGCACATCATGGATTACAGGAAAATCTATGAGGAGTGGGTTTCAAACCCGTTCTTCAGCGAGGAAACCCGAAAGGAACTTCTTGCTATAAAGGATGACGAAAGAGAAATCAAGGAACGCTTCTATAAGGATCTTGAATTCGGTACGGCGGGCCTTAGAGGTATAATCGGAGCCGGCATTAACCGCATGAACAACTATGTGGTTGCGAAGGCCACTCAGGGACTTGCCAATTACATCATCCACAGAAAGAAGCAGAAGAAGGGGGTTGCCATAGCATTTGACTCACGTAATTGCTCTCCGGAATTCGCTGATGTAGCTGCTCTTTGTCTTGCTGCCAACGGAATAAAGGCTTATGTTTTCGATTCGCTTCGTCCGACACCGGAGCTTTCATTCGCGGTAAGGTACTTAAACTGTGTGGCAGGCATCAACATTACCGCAAGCCACAACCCTGCGGAGTACAACGGATACAAGGTGTACTGGGAGGACGGCGCGCAGATCACACCGCCGCACGATGCAGGTATTATGCGCGAGGTTAAGGCTATAACCGTACAGGATGCGCAGACCATGCCCAAGCAGGAGGCCATCCATGAGGGACTTTACGAGATAATCGGCAAGGAGGTTGACGATGCTTACATGGCAGAGCTTAAGAAGCTCGTCATCCACAAGGATTGCATAGAGAAGTACGGAGATCAGATCAAGGTTGTGTACACACCGCTTCACGGTACGGGCAACATTCCGGCGAGAAGGATACTTCGCGAGATCGGCTTCCAGAACGTAATGGTTGTTCCCGAGCAGGAGATGCCCGACGGCAACTTCCCGACCGTAAGCTATCCGAACCCCGAGGCTGCGGAAGCATTTGAGCTTGCGCTTAAGCTTGCAAAGCAGAATGATGCGGACCTTGTGCTCGCAACCGATCCCGATGCGGACAGACTCGGAGTATATGTGAAGGACAAGGCAGGCGAGTATCATTGCCTTACGGGAAACATGTCAGGAAGCCTGCTTGCAGAGTACGAGCTTTCACAGATTAAGGAGACCAAGGGCATTCCCGAGGACGGCGCGCTTATCAAGTCTATCGTTACCACCAATCTTGTTAACGGTATTGCTAGGGCTTACGGCGTTGAGCTTATAGAGGTGCTTACAGGCTTCAAGTACATCGGACAGAAGATGCTGGAGTTCGAGACCAAAGGCCACGGCACATTCCTCTTCGGTTTTGAGGAGAGCTACGGCTGCCTTATCGGAACACATGCAAGAGACAAGGATGCAATCGTTGCAACCATGGCTCTCTGCGAGGCAGCAGCTTATTATAGGTCTAAGGACAAGACACTTTGGGACGCTATGATAGACATCTACGAGAAGTATGGCTATCATGTGGACCGTATACATACACTTACACTTGCAGGTATTGAGGGATCTGAGAAGATTACTTCGATTATGGATCAGTTCAAGAGCCACACTCCGAAGGAGATTGCAGGCTTACAGGTGCTTTGGGCAAGGAACTACGACAACGACACCGCGACCAATATGCTCAATGGCGCAGTGCTTCCGACACAGCTGCCTAAGTCAAATGTGGTTTACTACGAGCTTGAGGGAGACTCATGGCTTTGCGTGAGACCTTCCGGCACAGAGCCGAAGATCAAGTTCTACTACGGTATCGTGGGACACAGCATGGACGATGCCAACAAGAAGGCGGACGAGTTCCAGAGCGCTTTAGAGAAAATGATTGAATACATGATGTGAGCGATAAGCGACGAGAGCGCACAAAAAGAAGACACACCTGAAAGATTTCTTTCAAGGTGTGTCTTTCTTTTGTGCATTTGAGCGATAAGCACGAGAGCGCACAAAAAGAAGACACACCTGAAAGTTTACTTTCAAGGTGTGTCTTACTTTTGTGCATTTGAGCGATAAGCATGAGAGCGCAAAAAAAATAAGCCGCAGCTGAAAGTTTACTTTCAAGGTGTGGCTTATTTTTGTGCATTTGAGTGCAACGGACACTGAGCGCGCCGAAGGCGCGCGAAGTTGGCTCTCGTCGCGGCTGCTTTTTTATTACATCTGTTCAGGGCATTCGATGCCAAGTAAATCCATGGAGTCATGGATTATTTTTTTGGTAATATATACAAGTGTCAGTCTTGCCTTTCTTAAGTTCTCTTCCTCAACCGATACTCTCACGGTATTGTAGAACTTGTTAAAGCTCTGCGCTAAGGCTACAGAGTAGCGGGCAACCACCGAGGGCTCAAAGCGCTCTGCAGCGTCCTTAACCACCTGCGGGAAGCGAGATATCTCTTTAATTAGGTCGATGGTTTCGGGCTCGCTTAAAGCCGCGTAGTCGATGTCCGCGCCTGCCGCAAAGTCTTCCTGCTTTCTTAAGATGCTTGCGCAGCGCGCATAGGTATACTGGACATAGGGACCGGTCTCGCCGTCGAAGTTCAAGAGCTTCTCCCACTTGAAGGATACATCCTTAATCCTTTGGTTGTAGAGGTCGTTGAACAAAACTGCGCCTACGCCAATCTTTCTTGCGGTGTTGTCCTTGTCCGGAAGCTCGGGGTTCTTTTCTTCTATGATTTCCTTAATTTTGGCTACGGCTTCAAGGAGTATATCCTCTGCGTAGATAACATTGCCGTTTCTTGTGGAAAGCTTGGCGCCCTCTAAGCTAACCAAACCGTAGGGAATGTGTACCAAGCTGTCTTTTGCCCAGTCATAGCCGAGGAGCTCAATAACCTTGAATACCTGGGCAAAGTGGAGCTTCTGCTCCTGACCGGTTACATAGAGGCACTTGTCAAAGTTAAATGTCTTCTTTCTGTACAGAACAGCGGCAAGATCTCTTGTCGCGTAAATGGAGCTTCCGTCATTCTTTACAACAAGGCAGGGCGGCATATCGTACTCGTCAAGCTTAACAACACGAGCGCCCTCGCTCTCGGTGAGAAGGCCGGCTTCGGTAAGCTTACCTACTATGTCGTCAGTCATGTCACGGTAGAAGCTCTCGCCCGTGTAGTGATCAAAATCTACTCCCAAGAGGGCATAGGTTCCCTTGTACTCCTGAAGGCTTATGTCCTTGAACCACTGCCATATCTTAAGGGCTTCCTCATCACCCTGCTCCATCTTCACGAACCAGGCTCTTGCCTCGTCGTTTAAGCTATCGTTTTTCTCGGCCTCCTCGTGGAACTTCACGTAGAGCTCCATAAGCTCTGCGACGCCGCGCTCCTTGACAGCATCCTCGTTGCCCCAGTTCTTGTAGGCTACGATGAGCTTTCCGAACTGCGTGCCCCAATCGCCGAGGTGGTTGATGCGCTCGACATGATAACCGAGCTTTGAGAATATCTTGTACAGGGAATTCCCGATTATGGTGGTTCTTAAGTGACCGACATGGAAGTTCTTGGCTACGTTGGGAGAAGAGTAGTCTATGCAGACAGTCTTGCCCTTGCCGTCTTCGGCGGAACCGTAGTTTTCGTCTAATGCATTAGTCAAAATGCCCTTCGCGAACATATCCTTATTTACAAAGAAATTGAGGTATGCGCCCTCAACCTTTATCTCGGATAAGAAATCCTGAGAACCTATCTTTTCCGCGATTTCCGCAGCGATCATCTGAGGCGCCTTGCGCATGGTCTTCGCCAGTCTAAAGCACGGGAAGGCAAAGTCGCCCAATTCCGGCTTCGGGGGGATTTCTATCAATGTTGTGATGTCTTCTACGCTTAAATCCGGTACATTTGCCGCAATAAGCTCAGCTATTTTTGCTTTCATAATCTTAAAACCTTTCGTGTGTTTATTTGAATATCAGTTGTTGGTGTAGTAACTGAAGGAAACCTTTGTGCCCTGATCGAGATCGGTAATCAGGTGAAGCTCTCCGCCGAGCAGGGTAATGATTTCCTCAGCCTTCTTTAAGGAGCTGTACCAGGGCGCCTTGGAAGGGGCGTCAGGCTCCATGCCGTCCCCGTCGTCGTTTATTGCGACCTCAATCTTGGTCGGGGTGAGCATGAATTTGATCTCTATGGAATCGGCGTTGGCATGCTTTAAGGCGTTGTCAAGATATATGCCGATAAGCTTCATGGTGTAAATCGAGTAGACCGGAGCAAGTGACGACACACTCTCGTCGCAGGTCAAATCGGTATCGAAATTCATGTAGGGGTGAGCCTGCTTCTGCTCATTTAAGTATTCCTCAAGCAGAGCTTTAAGTGACTTTGTGGAGTCAAGCTCATAATCCAAACGGGTCTGAACCTCGTCTACCGCGTTGATAACTCTTTTGGCCGAGCGGTTAATCTCATGAAGCGTGACCTTGGCTCTGGCGGGATCGGAGGTTATCATGTAGCTTAAAGCGTCAAGCTTGTGAGTGACCGAATCCATGGAGTCTTTAACCTTCTTGTCCAGGAGCGCGTTTGCAACGGCCTTGTCGTAGGCGGACTGCATGAGCACGGTTTTGCCGTGGACTATGAAATCTTCGGGTATCTTGCTCTCTTCAAACAGGAGCTCGAAGCCGTCGTCCTCTTCCTCGGGAGCCGGCGCGCTCTTTATCGCATCGATTGCATCCGCTGCGTCGTTAAGCTTGGAAAGATGCTTCTTAAGCTCGCCCAGGCGTATCTCCATGGAGCGAAGCTTCATAATCAGACTTTCACGTACATCCGCAAGGGATGAGAGCTGATCGCTAATTATCTTCCCGCGTTCGGTGTCCGAGCCGTCGCTTATGATGGGAGAGAATACGCTCTTTTTCGAATTGCTCTTAAAGGCGTATAAATCCTTTGTTTTCTCGAGCTCATCGGTCTTGATGTCTATCTCGAATATCTGGGTTTTAACAGATTGTATGTCCTCCAAATGGTTTAGGAACGCCTTGTTAAAGTAGTCGAGCATGTCTTTGTTCGCAAGCTCAATCAACTCAAAGTTGTCGTCATATTCACTGCTCCCCATGGTTTACCTTCTCCTCCTTCTTCTTCTGTCTCTCATAACCTTCTGAACATAAAAATATCTCAAAGTGAGAGCGAGTACGCTTAATACGAGTACTCCGATTATTATGAATAAAACCGTGTGATTTTTCTTCTTGGTAACCCCATAGGCCGGGTTTATGGTTTCGTTCTCCTTGGCCTCCTCGACAGCCTCCTCATCATTTGACTTAACGAAGCCTGAGAAATAAACCGGCTGCTCGGCTACAGGCGCATCGTTGTAGGTACATGTCAGGGTTCCGATTATATCGTCGTCAACCCTATCGGTCGAGGGAGTAAAATCGTATTTTAACAATTTTTTATCGATAGATGTGGGAAGGAGCCTCTTCATGTTCTTATCTATCTCGAGGTGCATGTATCCGGCGTTGTTGCAGTCGTAATACTTGCACAGAGTGTCCGAGGCAAGGGTAACCATTTCACCGTCAAAGGTATAATCCTTAAACGGCTGGGCATAGGAGTAATAGTCGAAAAAGTAATCATAGAGTCCGGTGGTATCCTTGTACTTGTTCGAGAACACGTCGCTGTAAAGCACTATGCAGATAAGCTCCCTGTCGCCCTTTTTTGCCCAGGTGGCAAGAGTGTTCTGCGCCTCGTCGGTGTAGCCTGTCTTTCCGCCCTCACAGGCTTCGTAGTAAACATCATAGTCCTCCATGATCAGCTTGTTGTCCTGCCAAAGGGGCCTTGACTCATCGTTTTTATTGGTGGGAGCGATTTCGTGGAATTTTGTGCTTGTAAACTCACGAAATGTATCGTTCTTCAGCGCGCCTCTTACAATAAGCGCCATGTCGTAAGCCGTTGTATAGTGATTGTCATCGTGAAGTCCGCTGGCATTTGCAAAATGCGTGTCCTTGCAGCCGAAGCCCGCTGCGGTATTGTTCATCAGTTCTACGAACTCCGGTAAGCTTCCTCCGATGTGCTCGGCGACGGCATAGGCGGCTTCGTTTGCGGATACAAGCAGAGTCGCGTAGAGAGCGTCTCTTAAGGAAAGCTGCTCGTCTACATCAAGAGCGATGTGAGAGCTGTCACGCGGAGTGTCCCATACTGCATCATAGGACATGGTAACGGTTGAATCGAGATCGCCCATGGTCACTGCCAGATATGCTGTCATCAGCTTGGTAATGCTTGCGGGGTAGTGGCGGGAGTAGGCGTCCTTGTCGAAAAGCACCTGGCCGGTTGCGGCATCCATAACCACGATGGCGTCGGAACCTGTCTCGGGATAGTTCTTTCCCATACAGGTAATCTTTATATTGGCTTTGCGTTCCTGCGCGGCTCTTTCCTCGTCGCTCAGCTCCTCGGTTTCCTCTTCGTAGTCCTCGCCGTCCGTAGCAAGGACATCAAAAGCCGGGCAGGAGCAAAGAGATATTGCCACTGCCAGACATAATGCAATTATGAAATTAAAGATGTGTTTTTTGGTTTGAAATCTTTTCATTTGAATTACTAATTTGAATAATTGTTAATCTAAATATTTACTAATCTGAATATTTTTGGGGTACCGGTTTTTCGTTTAATCTATTCCGGATTTGTCAGAACGGCAGCTCCTTTAACGGCTCCGTTCTCAAGGTAGATCATGATGGTTGTCTTGTCGAATGCATAAACAGCCTGATACTCATCACCCTCGGGCTCACCGAGTACCTCTTTAACCTTGTCTAAGGAGTCGCCCATCTTGATTTTGCCGGCTATCAAAGCATCGCTGTCTTCGTCAAAGGGAAGCTCGATGCTAAGTATGGTCTCGCTTCTTAAGGTGTTGATGCGCAAACCATCATAGAAGTACATCTCCTGGATATAATCTCCGCCGCCACAGGGCTCGATTTTCTCCATGGGCTTTGCCTCGGCTCCGAGGGAATCCTTTACGTCCGCCCAGACCATGCCGGGGCGAAGCTCGACGTCGTTGTAGAGTACATAATCACTGCCGGTGGAAACTGCGGCGGTTTCGGTTTCTTTAGCGGCTTCTGTGTCCTTTGCCGCCTCCGTAGCTGCAGCAGTTGTTGCAGCGGCCGTGGTCGAGTCTGTCTTCTTGTCTCCGCAAGCGGTAAGCGCGCCTATAAGGAGCGTGCCGGCGGTAATTGTAAGTGCTATCTTTTTAAGTTTCATTTTGATAATCCTTTCTTATTATAATAACTTTTTTATTCTACCAAAATAAATGGCTATTTACAAGAGGGAAATACGGCTGTATAATGCGGAAGAGTTACTATTCACAGTTCTCATAAACACAAGCGCAGCTCCGTCGGACGCGAAGCGGACGGGGCTTGGGTTGCGCGGCGGTGAATAATAACGCAGGGTTTGATTGAAGGAGTTAGTAGTTTAGCTATGAGATTAAAAAATGTTCCGGGCTCGCGCGAGGCCGTAGTTGAAAGTGAATATGTGGTACAGGAGACCGAGCCTAAGAAGGGCTGCTGGAAAGAGGTCTTTTCAAACGACAACCCCGTGCACATAGAGATAGGCATGGGAAAGGGAAAGTTTATAACCGGGCTCGCGGGCGCTAATCCCGATATCAATTACGTGGGGATAGAGAAATACTCGAGCGTGCTGATACGCGCGATTGAAAAGCAGCAGGAGCTTGCGCTGCCCAATCTCAAGTTTATACGAATGGATGCGGAGAATATATGCGAGTGGTTCGAAAAGGGCGAGGTCGACAAAATATACTTAAACTTCTCGGATCCGTGGCCGAAGGACAGACATGCAAAGCGCAGGCTTACTTCGGTTCAGTTCCTTGCTCGTTATGAGCAGATACTTCTTCCCGGGCATGGGCTGGAATTTAAGACAGACAACCGCGCCCTCTTTGATTTTTCATTGGAGCAGTTTGACGAGGCCGGCTGGGTAAAGGATTATGTGACCTACGACCTGCATCATTCGGAGTACATGGAAGGAAATGTGATGACCGAGTACGAGGAGAAATTCTCGTCTATGGGTAATCCGATATTCAAGGTTAAGGCGCATTTTGAGGGCTAAATGCTGTTTGCCCGCCTGAAACTACTGTGTTTTTGAAAAAATATATATGAGAATAACAAAAAAAGTGCTTGCATTATCTAAAAACTTGTAGTATACTACCGTTTGTTGCCGATACAAAACGGTGACGAAAATCAAATACGGGCCACTAGCTCATTTGGTAGAGCACCTGACTCTTAATCAGGGTGTGCGGGGTTCGAGCCCCCGGTGGCCCACTTATAAAAGCATCGGTTTTGCAGATTGAACTGCGGGGTCGGTGTTTTTTTTGCGCACACGGTAAGCGTAACGTAAATTGTCACTTCGCGACGCTCTCTTTTCCTTTACTATAAAAATGAAGTGTGGTAAACTAAAAGATACTTGTGGGATGAAAACTACAAAAAAAAACTACAAAAGAAAAACAAAATACGAAACGGAGGGGTTACATTATGAATTGTCCAGTATGCGGAGCGGTAGTTCCCGAGGGTTCAGCTACCTGTCCTGTCTGTGGAGCGCAGCTTGCACAGCAACCGGGGCAGACACCACCACAGCAAAGCTATGAGGCGCCACGACCGGTGACACCGCAACCGGTAACGCCGCAACCGATTACTCCACAGCCGGTAACGCCACAACCGATTACTCCACAGCCGGTAACGCCACAACCGGTTCAGCCGGGATTTGGCGCTCAGCAGGCGAACTATGGAGCGCAGCCGGGATACGGCGCTCAGCAACAAGGATACGGCGCGCCACAGCAGGGTTACGGTCAGCCGCAGTACAGTCAGCAGATGCCGCAACAGGGTTACGGTCAGCAGGGTTATGGTCAACAACCGAATTACGGCGCACAGGGACAGCAATACGGTTATGGCGCGCAGGGCTTCGGTACTCCCGCGGGAATGGGTATCGGCGCATCAATGGCGGCTAACATGACATTTTCCAAGCTGTTACAGCTTATCGGAGCATTTTTCATAATGCTTTCGCCATTCTTCCACTGGCTTTCGGTTAAGGTTTCAGCTATGGGAATGACGGAAAAGAGAGGCATTAATCTCTTCAAGATGGCAAGCAAGGACGATGGACTTGGCAAGAGCGTTTTCTTTGTGTATGCGTTGTTCATACTTATCTGTGGAATCCTCTTACTTGCGATAGAGCTTGCTGATTACCTGCCTCAGGTACAGCAGTTAAAGTACAAGATGCAGAATCTGCCGGCGGTGGGAGCTTATATCGAGCTCATATTAGTAGGTGTTGTGCTTCTGTTCATGCTTCTCGCGGTGTTTAACGGAGAGGTTGTGGACGGACTTAAGGAAGCTCGGGAAATGCTGAAGCAGGCCAAGAGCATTGGCGCATCGGGACATGCGAACAGAGGCCTGGGCCCCTGGATATGCTTCATCGGAGTGATATGCTCGGCTGTCTCGAGAGTTATGAAGCTTATGAACAAGGACCTCGATCAGATGGTTCCCATTATGAAAAAATAACAGATCCTTCAGGCTTACGCTTTCGGAATGACATCGGTGTCATCCCGAGCGTTAGCGACGCAGACCGTAATGCGAAGCAACAGGAAGGGTCTTAAAGAGGTGTGAAGGCATGATATGTAAAAATTGCGGAAAAGAAGTACCGGATACCGAGCAGTACTGCCCCGAGTGCAGCGCTCCGCTCATTGAGCCGGTGGTTATAAGCAAGGCGGCAGCAGAGAAGTCGCTGGAGAAGAAAAAGGAAGATGCCGAGATTTTAGGACCGGCGTTTGACTTTTCGGGATACATAAACAGGCTTGCGGGAACCCCTGCGGCCGTACTCTCGCTTTTGGGAGCGCTTCTTGTGTATCTGGCGCCCTTCTTCAGATGGATATACATTTCCGGTAATGAATTTTACGAGAAGGCGAATCTCTTTGACGTGGGTAAAAATGCGGAAAAGGCAGGGAAGGATATTCTTGCCCTCGGGCAGGCCGAGATAGGCAGAATAGCGGTATTTATCCTTGTGACAGCAGTTGCTATGCTCGTATTCTCGGCATATCGGGATATCCGTTCGTTAAAGGACAATAAGCTGATGCCGTTCATAGCATTTGTGCCTGTTATAGCGCTTGTGATATTGCTTGTGCTTGCGCTTAGGAATGACAGATTTTACTCTGCAATCAGGCAGCTTTCCGCGCAGGCAAAGGGAAGCCCCGACCTTAAGGGCGGGCTCGGCATAGGCTTTTACATGTACATAGGCGGCGGTGTCTGCTATCTTGCCGCATGTGTGCTTTCACTTATGGAGTATCTTAAGAACAAAGGATGAAGTGAATGAATTTTAAGAAAATAAAAAGACTTATAGCAGTTTTCGTTGCATTTGCGGTATTCGCGGGGCTGCTTTTTGCGGTGCCGGCCGGAGCGCAGGCAGCGGATTATGAGTTTAAACCCGAGAATGTAAAGAGCTATACCATCGGTTCTGAAGCAAAGGTTACATTTACCGATCAGAAAGAGTATATGCATACCTATTGGTATAAGTTTACCGTAGCCGTTCCGGGGATTTATGAGGTTAAGCTTAACACAGTCAAGATAGATCATTCCGGCAACGGAAAGAAGGTCAAGGTCTTTGATGATCAGGGCAATGATCTGCTATATCTTAATAAAAGTTCCGGTGAGAAGTCAGAAGTAGTGCTTCTTATGGCGGGAGAGTATTATTTTTACATCTCGAATACCACAGGGGCATACAGTGACGGAACAGGCTCATGCCGTATAACAAGGGTTTACGCAGATGAGGCCTACCAGGATTTTGAAGAGACTTATTCCGATTCCAAGACAAGAAATGATACCATTGCCACGGCTACTAAGATAGGTGTGGGATCATATCACGGATTGGTAGCCCAGACGGAACACGGCAATAACCGGCTTGATTACTATAGGATCAACACAACTTCAGCGGCAACCATAACGGTTAAGCAGACACTTTATTACAATACATTATATGCCATTCCGAAGATATATGATGCGTCCGGTGAGGTCCTCTATACTCTGGGAGCCCGTGAAACCAACGAGAAGACATTGGATCCGGGTATCTATTACATTTCGATAGACGGCGGAAGCAGCAACTCGTCAGGCAAGATTGCAGGTTATGAACTGACCGTAAAGGGTGCCGGGGTTATAGACGAAAGCCATGTGCATACCTTAGAGGCTCATGAGGCTATTGAACCGACCTGTACCGAAACAGGTATGAAGGCTTATTGGTACTGCACCGAGTGCGGAAAGTACTTTTCCGACGAAATGGGAAATAAGGAAGTAACCAGGGACAGCTTAACGGTCAAGGCGCTCGGACATGACTGGGGCGAGTGGACACAGACCAAGGCACCGACTACGACAACTGCGGGAGAGAAGCAGCGCGTGTGCAAGAGGAACTCAACTCATGTGCAGACAAAGGCCGTTTCCAAGCTTAAGCAGGTGACGGGCATAACCGTTCCGAGCGGATACTCGATAACCGTGGGAGTAAAGTGTACAAAGAAGATTACGGGCTACACTGTCAAGCCGGCCGATGCGGCAAACAAGTCTGTGACATTTACCTCATGGGACACAAGTATAGCGACCGTTAACAGCAAGGGAGTTGTGACCGGAGTAAAGGTCGGAGAGACAAAGGTTACCATCAAGGCCAAGGACGGAAGCGGAAAGAAGGTTGTTGTTCCCGTAACAGTCAGCAAGCCTGTTGTCGGATACAGAAGCTATGTTCAGAAGTTCGGATGGCAGAACTGGGAATGGGAAGGCGCGATATCGGGCACAAAGGGTCTTGGCTGCAGGGTGGAGGCAATGCAGATAAAGGTTGCCAACACTACCGGAAGCATCAGGTACAAAGCTTATGTTCAGCGCGAGGGCTGGCAGGACTGGAAGAAGGCCGGTGAGACCATGGGTACCAAGGGTCAGAACAAGCGCATCGAGGCGATAAGGATTGAGCTGACCGGCGACTCGCTTAAGGAATACGGCGTATACTACAGGACCTATGTACAGCATGTCGGCTGGCTGAGCTGGACGAAGGATGGTAATCCTTCGGGTACATCAGGCTTCGGAGACCGTGTTGAAGCTGTACAGATAAAGATATGCAGGAAGGTTCCAAAGTGGAGCAAGTATGAAACATTACCTCCGCAGCTCGGAGAACGCGCGTACATTAAGCGTTCCGACTGGGAGCATTAAAATCAAATAAAACAGCACCTTGACATGTGATGACAAGGTGCTGTTTTTTATGCGCTTATGCACAGCGCAGCCAATTGGAAGATGTCACTTGCGTGACACAGACGATTTATTTCTTCTGGAAGTAAAGCTTAACTCCACTGCTTGGTTCGGTGAGCGTAATCATCTTCTCCGAAGAGATGTACTCTCCGTCCATGGTCTCGGATCCGTCCTTGAAGGTTATCTTTGTACCCTTGAAGCTTACCTTTGCGCTTCCGCCACCGGTGTAGCCTAAGGCGTCTGCCTTAAGTGTGGCCTTGCCGAAGGAAATCTTTAAGGACATCTCCATGTTCTGACCGGAATAAGAGGCAAGATCTTCCTTGGTAAGTGTCATGCCGGCAGCTTCTGCTTTGACGAACTCGTAGGTTCCGTTGTATCTCCAGCCGAGTACGAAGAAGCCTACCGCGAATACGGCTGCTGCGATTACTACGATTGCAACTATTGCGGCAATTATTCCGCCTGCGCCTTTCTTTGCCGGCTGAGCAGCAGATGTCGATGCGCCGTAGGGTGAATTGTAGCCGTAGCTACCGTTCTGACCGCCTCCGAACAATGCATCGTTCACATTGTAGGTCTGTTGAGGCTGTGGTGTGAGCGGAACCTGTGCTCCGCATGACGAGCAGAATGCTATTCCCTCGGGAACATCTGCTCCGCATGTTGGACAATTCATATATTGTACCTTCCTCATAATTATTAACGCAAAACCTCGCGCGTTTCGAATAATGTAACATAACAGGGTGTAAATGTAAAGAAAAATCAGATGCATAGGTGTGTTCAGACAAGTACCATAATCGTCAGTGCATTGACATCATCCGGAACATACTCTATACTTGCTTTTGTGAAAAAGCTGCTAAGTCGTGAACGGCAAACAACAATTAATCGATAAAGCGGTTTGATGCTATAAAGCCAAGGAGGTTCATATGATAGTAGGAATAGTCGGGCTTGGTTTGATCGGAGGATCAATTGCCAAGGCGTACAGTGAGAATGACGAGCATAAGTGTCTGGCCTGGAACAGGAGCAGGGAAACTTTGGAAAAAGCCATATCGGACAAATGTGTCGACGACGAATTGACGGAGAAGAATATCGGCGAGTGCGATATCATTTTCGTGGCGCTTTACCCCGAAGCGACGATTGAGTATTTGAGGAAGATGGGTCCATATATAGGCAAAAAACCGCTTGTGATCGATTGCTGCGGAATTAAGGGGCTTGTGTGCAGCGAGTGTTATAAGCTTTCCAAGGAGTTCGGATTTACATTTTTGGGCGGACATCCTATGGCAGGAAGACATTTCTCAGGATATGATTACAGCACAAAGAACCTGTATCAGGGCGCGTCCATGGTGCTTGTGCCGGAGGACTTAAGCGATACTGCGCTTTTGGAAAGGGCCAAAAAGCTGCTTGAGCCCCTGAAGTTTGGGAAGTACACTGTGTGTGACGCGAAAAGGCATGACGCCATGATTGCATTTACCTCACAGATGGCGCATGTGGTGTCTAATGCGTACGTCAAAAGCCCGACCGCGAAGAATCACGACGGATTCTCAGCCGGAAGCTACAAGGACTTAACTCGCGTGGCCTGGCTTAACGAGACCATGTGGACAGAGCTTTTTCTTGAGAATAAGGAAGCGCTGCTTTTTGAGATAGATTGCTTTATAAAGTCAATGACCGAGTACAGGGACGCTATCGCCTCGGAGGATGCAGAGAGGTTGAAGGCTCTCTTGAAGGACGGAAAGGACGCAAAAGCCGCTATAGACGGCGTAAATTAGGGCTTCGCAAAAAGATTATTTATTTTCTTGACAGTTATAGAACACTGTTGTATAGTGATTGCATTATAAATTCTAAAAAAGCAATAATAAAGGAGATTAAACTATGTTTGAGAAATTACGCGACATTATTTCCGAGCAGCTTAGTGTAGACGCACAGGACATCGAGCTTGGCACTTCATTCAAGGATGATCTTGGCGCTGATTCACTTGACCTCTATGAGCTTGTTATGGCTATCGAGGAGGAGTACAATTGTGAGATTCCTTCTGATGATGTGGCTAACATCGCTACTGTTGAGGATGTTATTAAGTACCTTAAGGATAACGGAATCGACGAGTAATATACTTATTGAAAAGATGGCTGATGAGGCCGTCTTTTTCGTTAAGAAACTAATTGAGAAGGGGGAGGTAAAATGGTATGTAATGTGTGCGGCGGTAATCAGCCGGACGGAAGAGAGTTTTGTGAGTTTTGCGGAGCAAAGCTTGCGGCAAATGCGACGCCGACGATGGCCGGTGGCGATGGTGGTTGGAACGGCGCTCAGCCGGGAGCGCAACCGGGAATGCAGTATGGAGGCCAGCCCGGAGTACAGCCGGGAATGCAGTACGGAGGCCAGCCCGGAGTACAGTCGGGAATGCAGTACGGAGGCCAGCCGGGAGTACAGCCGGGAATGCAGTACGGAGGCCAGCCGGGAGTACAGCCGGGAATGCAGTTTGGCGCTCAGTATGGCGTGAACCCGGGCATGCAGAACTCAGGCAAATCCGGGAAGAAAACCGGCATTATTATTGCGATTATAGTTGTAGCGGTTATAGCGATAGCTGCGGCTGCAACGCTTTTATGCATGAAGTTCTTCGGCAAGGGCGGCAACGACGGAAAGTATGTTGTTGAAAGTATGATGGGCATGGATGTTCAGTCACTTCTTGACCTGTATGCGGGTATGGGTGGAGATAGCGAGAATGTTCCAAAGTCTGCCGAGGATTTGATGTCATTGGAGATAGACGGAAACAAGTTCACGATGTCCTCCAAGATGGATGAATCAATGGAGATGAAGGGTGAATGTAAAATCGACGGTGAAAAGATTGAGCTTACTGCAGACGGCGTGACCATAACCGGTACCATAAAAGACGGAAAAATAACCATAGAAGAAGGCGGAACGACTATGGTATTCAAAAAGAAGTAGCCGGAACATTCTTCTTGACAAAAAGTCGAAACAGAAATAGAATACACGGATATAGAACAAGGCTGTGATGAGAAGAGTACGGCGGGAAGGCCCTTACAGAGAGCGGCGCCAAGGCTGAGAGCGCTGCAAGGATACCCCAGTCGGAAGACCAACTCGGAGCTGCCGGTGATGAGCCGGCCGTAGGACTACGATACAGTCATGAAAGAGGGCCTGTGTGTAAGGTGTTAGACAAAATGTCTATGCATGTAGTCACGCACGGGAAACGGGGTGGAACCGCGATATTATCGTCCCCGGTGTACATGTTTATATTGTATGCCGGGGGCGTTTTTTATGCACACGCACGCGTAAGGAAAACAGTCACTTCGTGACACACGTGCGGCGCAGCAATAAGTGAGACAGGAAATCTTTGATTTCCGTTGTCGAACTTATACATAGTAGCAGAATTCGGCTTTGCCGCTTCTGCTTGATTTCCGGCAATAAAGCCTGCAAATAAAAAGTCAAGGCTAAATTAAAGAATATTGAAAAATTTTATACAGGTTGAAAAGAAGGTATCAAAATAAGACCACCACACCAATGCTGGTCTGAAGAGTATAGCGAATAATTATGATTCTGGAAGAGA
>JAFXSQ010000004.1 GCA_017525525.1 Lachnospiraceae bacterium
ATAAAGAAAAAAGATTCTTTGGGCTAAAGAGGAGGTATTGACACGACGGTGTCAGGTCTTAAGCGAAGCGAAGAGTTTTAATAGAAAGGAGAGACAAATGATGAAACAGCGGTTTCATGACAGTATCAAAAAGAGGAGAACACGGTTTTTGGCGTTGTTGATTGCTGTGCTTATGGTTCTTTCGGCTACACCGCTCACAGATGGGGATACAGCTATGGCTGCATCGCTTGCACGGAAGAATGCCCCGGGTTACGGGACTGTAAGCGGTATGAACGGTATGCCCTCCGGCATTTCCGGGTTGATTAAACCCAGGGTTATACTAAATGACCCGTGTGATTCGGTTGTTCCGGATCCGCCACCATATGTTCCTGTTTATACCTATTACACCATTACGTGGAAACAGGATGACGGAACTAAGATTAATACAACCTCGGTAAGAGAGGGAAATATGCCTACCCATGCCAATCCCACCAAGGCAAAAACAGCAGAGTATACATACACCTTTAAGGAGTGGACGCCTGCAATAACAAGAGCATACAGGAGCGCAACATACACAGCGGTTTATACCGCGACCAAAAACAAGTACACCATAACCTGGAAGGATGATGAGGGAAATACCATAGACACGACTCAGGTTGAGTATGGAGAGGTTCCGACACATGAGGATCCTGAGAAGGAAGCAACGGCGGAGTATACTTATTCTTTTGCGGGATGGAATCCCGAGCCGGCAGCGGTAACCGGAGATGCGACCTATACCGCCACATTTGATGCGACCAAGAATAAGTATAAAGTGAGCTTTGTGGACGAGGACGGGACTACAAAGCTTATGGAGGATCAGGAGTATGATTACGGTACGGAGCCCGAGGATATAGTCGAGCCGGATACTCCGACAAAAGAAAAAACTGATGAGTTCAGCTATACATTTGCGGGATGGAGTCCCGAGCTTGAAACCGTAACAGGAGATGCAGTTTACAAGGCCACCTACAGCTCTGAGGTGAACAAGTATAAGGTAACCTTCGTGGATGATGATGAGCAGACCGTTCTCAAGGATGCAAAGGAATATGACTACGGGACGCCTGCGGATCAGATTGAGAAGCCGGAGGATCCTGTCAAGGAAGCAACTGACGAGTTCACTTATACCTTTGATAAGTGGGAGCCGGAGATAACAGACGTTATCGCGGATAAGATATACAAGGCGGTTTATGCGGCTGTTAAGAATAAGTACAGCGTAACCTTCGTGGATGAGGATGGCGAGACCGTGCTTAAGGAGGCGGAGCTCTACGATTACGGTACTCCTGCAGATGAGATAGCGCAGCCCGATATTCCTACCAAGGAGGCAACAGCTGAGTATACCTATACATTTGCCGGATGGACACCGGTTCTTGATGCGGTAACCAAGAATGTCATCTATGCGGCCGGTTATGACGCAGTGAAAAATCAATATACCATAACCTTCTTTGATGAGAACGGAGCGGTGCTTAGCAAAAATATGTATGATTACGGTACGCCGGCGTCGGAGATTATTATCCCTGAGGCTCCGCAGAAGGCACCGGACGGCGAGCATGCCTACGAGTTTAACGGGTGGTCTCCTGAGCTGGGAGTGGTTTCGGGAGATGTGAATTATATCCCGACTTATAAGACTGCTCCGCTTCCGGATGAACCGACTACCGAGGCAACCACAACCGAGGCAACCACAGAGGCGACAACGGAGGCGACAACCGAGGTTACTACCGAGGCGCCGACGACACAGGCAACAACGGAGGCTGCTCCGGCCAAGGGTGTGGAGGTTGATACGGTTAAGACCGGAGACGATGCGAGACTGATGATAAGGATATGCTTTATACTTATGATACTGTCGGCAATATCCATGGCCGGCCTGCTTGTGTTCAACTATGGACGCGAGAAGGTGTCTCATAAGAAAAAATGATAAATATTATATATAATTAATAAAAAACACGGCGTGTTCGGTGGAAAATTGTACAAAGTCCACATTGACCACGCCGTATTTTTATCATAGAATGTCTGTGTTACTCGTAAACAAATATCTTTTGTGCAAAAAGGAGAGAAAACGAAATGAAGAGCGCTAAGAAGATTATGGTTGCAGTATGCATGATGGCTGCTATGATGGTTGTACTTTGCAGCTGTGGTGGTGCTAAAAACGACGGTGTCTATGTTGTCCAGAGCTTAGGCGGTATGGATATTCAGCAGCTTCTTGATATGTATTCAGGCATGGGTGGCGATGCTGAGAATGTTCCGAAGTCAGCTGAGGATATCATGACCTTAGAGATCAAGGGCAGCAACTTCACACTGAATTCAAAGATGGATTCAAGCCAGAATCAGTCAGGTACCTGTGAGATTAGCGGTGAGACAATCAAGCTTACAATAAATGGCGAGACTGCTTCCGGTACAATCAAGGACGGCGTTGTAACTATTACAGAGGGCGAAACAAGCATGACCTTCAAGAAGAAGTAATACTTCACGCTGTATTATAAAAAAAGGACCCCTTCGGGAGGTCCTTTTTTATGTGCACGACCGCGTAATGTAATCAGCCGCTTTGCGGCACGCGGTCGGCACGGCGATAAGTGAGACAGGAAATCTTTGATTTTCGTTGTCGAACTTATACAGAGTAGTAGGGTGCGACTGCGTCTTCCCTACTCGATTGCGCAGGGTGCGACTGTGTCTGCACTGCACGATTTTGATTTGATAAATCATGTCCTGTATGGTAAAATAGTAACATATCTTGTGACATTTTTGACATATAGTTTTCAATGGGGGGGATGAACTTGTGCAAAAGAATGATGCATGGAAGGTAATCGTCTGCTTTTTCTATGTTCTTATCATAGCCATGGTGGCTGTGTTCTGTGTGTTGAATTACAACAAAAAACCGACGGATGAAGAGATAAGTGAATATATTGCTTCCGGGGGTAAGACGGCTGTGACTACAGGGGTAGACAATAATAAGACCGAAGCGCAGAAGCCGACCACAGAGGAGGCAGGAAACCCGTTGCTGCCCGGAGGAGCAACTGCGATGCCGGATGCAACGGTGGCTGACATAGTAGGTTACTATGAGGGCAAGGCTCAGTACAACACTCTTTCCGGCTATGAGAACATGGATGGAGTGCCGGACAATATAAACGAGATGGTAGCTGCCGAGCTTGCATCTCCCAAGGATGCAATTCTTGTGATAGAGGAGGACGGCAGATGGGAGCTTAAGATAAAGTCTGATATGGGCATGACCTTAAGCGACGATCTCTTCACAGATAAGGATTTTGACGGAAAGCTCAAATCACTTAACGATGGATATTTCAAGATAAACAGAGAGGTCGAAGAGGGTTCCGATCTGGGAAAAATTCTTTTTGAAGGAAAGGTGTACGAGGCTTCGGGCTCGAAGACTATCGCCGGTCATGCGCATATAGAGATGGAGCATGGCGGAACGAAGATAGTGATAGACTATGAATTCTCCGTAGATTATGTACGAGAGAAAGAAGATGAGGGGGAATCGTAGTATGAGATGCTTTAATTGCGGAAAGAATATAGATGACGGATCGGTGTTCTGCGAATTCTGCGGAACGAGACTGGATGGCGGAATGTGGCCGCAGCAGATGCAACCTCAACAGATGCAGTATGGAACACAACAGCCTCAGCAGATGCCGCAGCAGGGGTATAATGCACAGCAACAAATGTCGCAGCAAAGCTATAATACGCCTCAGCAGATGCCGCAGCAGGGTTATAATGGACAGCCTCAGCAGCAATACTCCGGACAGAGCGGAATGCTTCAGGGGACGGGGTCTCTTTACGGAACGGGACCGAGTTATCCGCAGTACCCGTCAAAGCCTTCCTCGCCCTGGTTTGCAATCGTGTCGATAGTTTTTGCTACCGCGCTTATTACACTTATTGTTCTCTTCCTGTGGCCGGGAGTGCTTACCAAGAATCACAGGCAGACTCTCATAGAGGAGGCGGCTTCGGAGAGGATGTCGCTTACCGAGGCAAGGAATGGTAACGGCAATGCTACCATAGAGCCCGAAACAACCGGCCTCCTTCCGGATACGACAGAGGAAGAAAAAAATACAGATGAAAAGACCGTAGAGGATACAGAGGAAGAGGAAACCACAGAGAAAAAGAAGACAACGGAAGAAAAGAAAACCACTGAAGAGAAGAAAACTACTGAAGAGAAAACCACAGAGAAAAAGAAAACCACTGAAGAAAAGAAGACAACGGAAGCCAAGATGACCGTAGAGGAGAAGACCACCGAAGCTAAGAAGACTACTGAAGAAAAGAAGACTACTGAGGCAGCAAAGGATCCGGTTCAGGAAGCTTATGAAGAAGCGGCGAGGTATTCGACAACCGTCGAGCCGAACTATTCGGATTTTGACTGGTACACGGTAGACTATTGGTACGGCGACCTTCCTTACGACAGAATAGACTCGAAGGATAAGCTGGTCGGTTCGTGGAAATGCATGATAATCTGGGATCCGGACAGGTCTGCCACCGGCGCGCAGTCTTGGGAGTTCATGAATGTCGATGTGTCCTTTGATGATGCTGCGGGCAAGGTTACATTTATGCTTGATTTCTGCTTTACCGACTATGAATACAGCGACCATGTCGACGAGAGAAACTTTGACAACTTCTACATAACCGGAAATATTATGCCGCACGGCCTCTTCGTGGATGAACCCTTCCACTTTGAAGTCACCGGGTTTTACTGTGACGGCGAGAAGCAGTATATGACGGGGCATGCAATCGGACAGAGCGGCGAGCAGGGAGTTGTCGCGCTTGTCAGACCATAGGAGGTGCCATGATACATGACGAGATTTTGCAAATATTGCGGGAATCAGATAAGCGCAAAGGCCAGGTTTTGTAAACATTGCGGGGGCTTTGTGGGCAAAAGCAGGGAGCTTGGGAGGAAGAGACTTTTGATCTCTTCTTCCGTTGCTCTTTTTATGGTTGCGGTTTTGGTGATTACCGCTTTCTGGAAGCCGGGTTTCTTCTGGCGTATAAAATATCGTGAGACAAACAATGCCCTCAGGATAGCCTTTGTTCCGGACGATGTATTTTCGGAGGGCATGGATAAATACTTCGATGAAACACTGCCGGTTGAGTCTGAAACAGAGGATACTGAAAATGAATATAATGGAACCCGGAGCGCCCTTAGCTGGTCCGATGAAGAGATGGCCTCGGCAACCGTTCTTACTGCCATGGTTTCTCCGGATGAACCGAAGGCAGTGTTTGATGGAGGAATAACAGTTGATTTCGGTGATGTCAATCTGAGCACCAATTCAGAGCTTACGGTTCGGGTGTCCGGGGAGAAGTCTGTTCCCGAGGAGAATATCGTCTCCGCAAGGAGATATGAGTTATCGATGGATGACAGAACCGAGTTTGCGGAGTCGGTTGAGGTAACTGTTCCGTATAATGCAAAGGGGGAAGGTCAATATCCGGAGGTAAGCTATTATAATTCCGAGACGGGACTGCATGAACCGATGGTGCTCGATTACAACGAGGATGAGGGTACGGTTACCTTTTATACCACTCATTTTTCACCGTTTGATGTGCTTACCTCGGAGGTGCCCGACTACAAAGAGCTCTCTCCGAATGTGAAGGTTAATCCGAATTTCAGGATGTTCGAGCTTGCTTTGCAGGACGCGGATCCAAACGAAATATATGCAAATGCTCTTTTGAAAAACTATGATTACATAGTAAACGAAGTAAAGGACTATGCGGGAAATGCTTCGGACTTTTGTACATTTTCGGGAATACCTGTATCCTTTATAGATGTAATCTTTGATATGTCAAAAGCCACGGGGCTTGCAAATGCTTACCCGAGGCTTGCCTTAGCTTCAAAATTCGGAGGCAATTTTATAGCGGGAATAGGCGTTCTTATGGCGGGGGTACAGATACTTGCCGATGCAAAGAATACCGGAAGCTTATCGGAAGCCTTTATTAAAACTATAAAAAATCATGGTTTTGATCTGGCGGCATGCACCATAAGCATACTGGGAATAGCGAGCGTTATCAGCGCTCCGGTGGCTTTTGTCGGAGGCCTTGTGGTTACGGCGGCATCTCTTATACAAAGAGTGAACGAAGGCTATAACAGGGAGCTTTACAACGGCCATGATACTCCGCAGGAGCTGAGCTACTATACATTTTCAAATTATATTGTGTTTGACAGCTATACGGGAGCAATCCACCTGAAGTACGACAGGGCTACGCGCAGGAAGCTTCAGGGAGTTAATCCATACATAGACTGGAAGGCGTGCAGTGACGAGAAGGACGCTGAAGAAAGAATCGATTCCATTTACAAGTATAATTACAATTTCAATGATTTGCCTGTAAGCGATGAAGATAAACAACAGCTGGAAAAGGCTTTGAGGGACGGCAGGAAAGAAAGAAATGATTTCTTTATTGATTATGCCTATGTTCCCGGGACATTGAGTATGACGGACAGCGGCGGATGGACGGAGGTTATGGCTTTCTGCAGGAAGAATTACGGTTTGAACAACGCTCTGTCATACTTTGAAAAGTATGTGGACACCTACTGTAATTACTTCTGGACAGCTTCCTTAGATGTGAAAAAGGCTTTTACCAAGCTCGGAAACTTAAATAACCGAACGCGGGGCGCAGTATATGTAGACTATAGATATGATCCCGATCAGGAAACCATTACCGAGATGAAAAATGCTTTAAAAGCGAAGATTATGCAGAACTGCCGACCGCTGTTTGAAAAGGTCTACAAAGACATGTGGGTTGAGGCGAGGCAAAAGTCGAAGCAGGCATTTAAGGGCATGGTTGACGGGCTGAACGCTACCGTTACATTTAATATAGATATCAAGGATAAGAACGGCAAAAATCTTACGCTTGAGGAGGCCGGCTATAAGAAAAACTATATAGTTTTGGATAGCTCGTATACGAAATACCCGATAAACACTCCTTGGGAGGCAAAAAAAGACAGTCTGACCATGTTTGAGTGTACCTTTGTGTCATACCTTCTTATGGGCGAGCCGGATAAGTTCCTCGTGTATAAAGATGAGAAAGCTTATCTTAACGGAGAGAAACCCATTGATACGCTCGGCTTTAAGTTCTCAAATCCGGTAACGACGGTAACGAAGAGCATTGATATTGATATCTTCGGAACATGGAATATAACACAGACAATCGAAAGTTTGGGTTCACAGAAGACAAACGATCTTGTGGATCAGTCGAAAAAGACTTATGAGCAGTTTAAGGAAGAGCTTGAAAGGGACGGACAGGTGCTTGATGAAGAACAGATGCTGGAGTACTACAATCAGCTTTATGGCATGTATGATCAGTATCTGAATACGACCTATACAGGAAAGCTTGTGATAACGGATGCCGGCGACGGAGCGGTAACGGCAAAGCTGACATATGAAACCGGCGGAGCGCCGGCGATTAACTACGTCGGAAGCTATGACAAAGAAACCGGAATCATAACCCTGAAAAATACAAGTCCCCAGC
Source organism: Lachnospiraceae bacterium (assembly GCA_017525525.1). Taxonomy (GTDB): domain Bacteria; phylum Bacillota; class Clostridia; order Lachnospirales; family Lachnospiraceae; genus Coprococcus_C. Next base: position 7,471 of record JAFXSQ010000004.1, read on the forward strand.
AGCTTGATCCGGGACTGACAATTCCGGTAAAGAATGAGGGAGGAAAGCTCACATTCAGCATAGAAGTGAACTATGAGTCCTACATGGCGACTTACTCCTACAGCATGACAGGCGTGAAGACAGAGTGATTTGTGCTTGTCAAGGTTTCCTCCGCGTTGTATAATAATAGGTTGTTAAAGAATAACACGAGAGTCTTAATAAAGAGGTTCTATGTATGATATATATCAACGGTTTAGGTCTGATAGACGAGACAAATTCCATAACGCCGGTTGCGAAAACAACCGAGACAACGGCGGAGCAGGCCGTGTCCTTTGACGAGGTGCTCGAACAAGAGGCTGCCAAGCTAAACGGCTCTTCTTCCTATGACCTGAATGCAATATTCAAGGCAGCTGCGGAGAAGTACGGATTGCCCGAAAGCCTGCTTAAAAGCGTTGCCTACACGGAGTCCGGCTATGATGTGAATATCGGTTCGCCTGCCGGCGCCCAGGGTATTATGCAGTTGATGCCCTTTGTGTCGGAGAGCATGGGCGTGACCGATCCTTACGATCCTTACCAGAGTATCATGGCGGGAGCCAAGATCCTTGCCGGTTATCGTGATATGTACGATGGCAACTTAAACCTTATGCTTGCGGCCTATAATGCCGGCGCCGGAAATGTGGCGCAGTACGGTGGCGTGCCTCCGTTTAAGGAGACTCAGACGTATGTTGCTTTGGTAAAGAAGCGCATGGAGGAGGGCGTGCCGGAACCGGGACAGGTTACTCTGTCAGGCGACAGCGCAGCTGCGATGGCTGAGGTGTTTAAGGCTCAGGAGCAGAAGGCGGTAGAAACTGTTGCTCCCGAGAATACAACTCTTAAGGATACTACAGATACAACGGATATTGCGAAGGCAGAGACCGCGCAGGCAGCTGCAACTACCGGAGAGGCAGCTAAGGCTGCTAAGGCAGCGGACACAAGTGAGGCCGAGAAGATAAAGAAGGATACTGCGAATGCGATAAAGCAGGCGCAGGATATTATAGAGCAGACAAGGCTTAACGCCCTTTCGAGCATAACAGGCAGCTCGGATGACAGCTCGCTTTACCCGTACAGTCTGTTTGGGACATCCGCTTCAGAGCTTGCAAAGCTTTCGAGTACGCTGTACACGGGTTCTTATGTGGGAAACAGCCAGCTTTCGATAGATGAGCTTAATAAGGCGCTTTCCGATGACGAGTATCAGCTTTTGATGTACTTCTATGACAATATGCTTGAGATAATAGCATCCATAGGAGGCAGCAGTGAAGAGGAGAAGAATAGCAGCGATAACTCACTGACCGATTTGATACGACTCGGTAATGAGTATAACAGGTTGAAGGTAAACGAAGTATAAAAGATTCTTCGGGCCAAAGAGAAAGAATTGACATTAGGTGTCACTCTGAGCTAAGCGACGCAGACCTCAATGCGAAGCGTTGAGGTGCCGGCCTTCGATGTCATAAGGAATCCACCGCAAGCGGTACCCCTTATGACGAAATGCGAGGGCTTGCGAAGCAACAGGAAGAGTTTTAGAGAGGTTTTGAGATATGAGATATATAGCTTCCGGCGAGGAGATGGCCGGGATAGATGCTTACACAATAGATGAGATAGGCGTGCCGCAGCTTGTGCTTATGGAGCGTGCGGCTCTTTGTGTGTATGATTATATAAGAGAGCACTTCGATGAGGGAGCTAAGGTTCTCGTTGTGTGCGAGAGCGGCAACAACGGCGGGGACGGTGTTGCCGTTGCAAGACTTTTGTTTCTTGGAGGCTTTGATGTGGAGCTGCACTTCATAGGCGGGCTTTCAAAGCAGTCGGAGGCCTTCAAGGTGCAGATGAACATGGCAAAGAAGCTTAAGATAAAGATGGCAGATGAGATAGTCAACTACGGTTATGACGTGGTTGTGGACGCTATATTCGGAGTCGGCTTAAAGCGCGCGGTCAGCGGGAAGCAGGCCGAGGCAGTCAAGCTTATGAACGGTATAGAGGGCTTTAAGCTTGCTGTGGATATGCCTACCGGAATAGACACGGATACCGGATTTATCTTAGGCACCGCATTTAAGGCGGATGTAACGCTGACCTTCGGATTGATGAAGACGGGACTTCTTTCGGGGATGGGCAATGAGTATGCCGGAAAGGTAAAGGTTTGCGACATAGGTTTCCCGAAGCAGGCAGTTGATTATGTGAATCCGAGGCTTTATACATACGATTCTGATGAGATAGAGGAGCTGCTTCCCTTCAGAAGGGGAGACTCTCACAAGGGCAGCTTCGGCAGGGTCAGTGTGATTGGCGGGTCCTTTAATATGGCGGGCGCGCCCATGTTCGCTGCGGAAGCGGCTTACCGTATGGGCTGTGGCCTGGTAAGGGTGTGTACCGTGGATGCCAACAGGGAGATAGTTCAGACCAGACTTCCGGAGGCGGTTCTTACCACCTTTGATCCGGAGGATCCCAATGATGTGAGAAGAGCGGTAAAGGATACCATAGACTGGTCGGATGTTATAGTTTTAGGACCGGGTCTTTCGAGAGAAGAATACGCGGCGCTTATCTTGGAAGGTGTGCTGCATGATTACGATAAAAAGCTTATTGTCGATGCTGACGGTCTGAATCTTCTTGCTAAGGTAAAGGATCTTTTGCTTAAGACCAAAGCGGAGGTGGTGCTTACGCCGCATCTGGCCGAGATGTCAAGGCTTAACGGAGAGAAGATTGCGCATATTAAAGAGCATAAGTATGAGATGGCGAAAGCATTTGCATCGGAGTATAAGTGTGTTGTGGCCTTAAAGGACGCAAGAACGGTTGTATCCGACGGCAGCAGACAAGCCTATCTTAATACGACGGGCGACAACGGTATGGCTACGGGAGGCTCGGGAGATGTCTTAACCGGAATAATCGCCGGGCTTATGGCGCAGGGGCTTTCCGGTATGGAGGCGGCAAGCTTAGGCTCACTTCTCCACGGACTTGCGGGCGAGTCGGCTTCGCATGAAATGGGGCTGTACGGCGTGATTGCCGGTGACATAGTCAGAAATGTATCGCGTGTTATCGAGAGATTTCGCGAGAGCGAGAAGGAATAGCAAAGCGATATTATTATAGTTTAAGAAAAAATGTCTGAAATGAGGAGGACAGCTATGTCCGGAAGCATGGAATATAACAGAATATATGCGGCGATTGATATGGATGCGTTAAGGTTCAATGTGAGAAAGATGCAGTCCTTAAAGCCGGGCATGAAGACACTGGTGGTAATCAAGGCGGATGCATACGGCCACGGCGCCGTGGAGATAGCAAGACGCATAGACTCATTGGCCGATTACTACGGGGTCGCAACGATAGACGAGGCGGAGGAATTAAGGCTTGCGGGTGTAAACAAGCCAATACTTATAATAGGTTACACGGCCTCCGAGGACTTCGACAGACTGCTGAAGTACGATATAACCCAGGCAGTTTACGATGTGAGCGAATGCGAGAAGCTTTCGTGGATGGCGCTTTCCAAGGGCAGGACAGCGAAGGTTCACATCAAGGTTGACACCGGAATGAGCAGGATAGGCTTCCCTGCGGACGAAAACGGTGTTAAAGAGGCGATAAAGCTTAAAAATATGAAGGGACTTTGCATAGAGGGAATATTTACTCATTATGCGAAGGCCGACGAGATGGACAAGTCTTACGCTAAGAAGCAGAAGGACAGGTTCCTTTCGTTCATACACGGTATGGAGGAGAGGGGCGTTGAATTTGCTATTAAGCACATAGACAACAGCGCCGGAACCATGGAGCTTCCGGACAAGGAATTCGACATGTTCAGGATGGGCATAGTGACCTACGGCCTGTACCCGTCGGATGAGGTTTCGAAGGACATAGAGATAAGACCGGTAATGAGCTTGAAGTGCCATGTTGCGCATGTGAAGACGGTACCGGCAGGAGTCGGAGTAAGCTACGGCTGGACATACGTAACCTGCCGTGACACGAGGATTGCGACCATAACCTGCGGTTATGCGGACGGTTATCCGAGAGCTCTTTCCAATCAGGGAAGAGTTCTGATACACGGTGAGTACGCTCCGATTATAGGGCGCGTCTGCATGGATCAGATTATGGTGGATGTAAGTGAGATTCCGGATGTTAAGGTGGGAGACGAGGTAACGCTCATCGGACGCGAAGGAAAAAATGTGATTACCATGGAGGAGGTAGCGGCGCCCGCCGCAAGCTTTAATTATGAGCTTTGCTGCAACATTGCGCGTCGTGTCCCGAGGGTTTATTATGAAAAGGGACAGGCTGTCGCCGTAGTGAATTATCTGGTGTAATACGATTCTTCGCTGCGTTCAGGATGACACTTGCAAGTTGCTAAATATGTGAGAATAATATGAAGATTTTTAGTAAGAATAAAACTGCAGAAGACCGCATGGAGGAGGAAATACTCTCCATAGTCGAGGAAAACCACGAACAGGGCGTGATTGAGGACAATGAGGCGGAGATGATCTCGAATATATTCGAGTTTTCGGACAAGATGGCGAAGGATGTCATGACCAACCGTCAGAGGATTTGCGCTATGGAGCTTCCGATGACTGTGTCGGAGGCGTTGCATTTTGCTCTCGACAATTCATTTTCCAGGTACCCGGTCTACGAGGAGGACTTAGATAACATCAAGGGCATAGTCCACCTGCGCGGGCTTATGGAGAGCTACCTCGAGCATCCGGATGCGGAGCTTGCGGATATCTTGGACGAGGCAAAATTCATACATCCTACCTACGACATAGGCAAGCTTTTGGAGGATATGCAGAGGGACAAGGTGCATATGTCCATCGTGGTAGATGAATACGGTCAGACCGACGGATTGGTTACCATGGAGGATATAATTGAGGAGATAGTGGGCAATATTTCCGATGAGTATGATGAGATAACCGTGGAGATGAAGGAGCTTTCCGACGGAACCTTCGTTATGAAGGGAGAGGCGGAGCTTGTGGATGTTAGCGATGCCTTAGACCTCGAATTTCCGGATGAGGATATAGACACGCTGAACGGCTTTTTGCTGTATAAACTCGGGCATCTGCCGAAGGATGATGAAAAAATTGAGATACTTTATGAAGATTACCTCTTTACACCGGTAAAGATTAAGGATAATATGATAAAGCTTGTTAAAGTGATAAAGAAAGAAGATTCTTCGGGCTAAAGAGGTAGTATTGACACGAGACATGTCTTACGCTAAGTGAAGAAACTTAAGAATGAATTTAAAAGGAGTATATGAAATGTCAGGACATTCAAAATTCGCGAACATTAAGCACAAGAAGGAGAAGAACGATGCGGCTAAGGGCAAGATATTCACGATTATCGGTCGTGAGATAGCCGTTGCTGTAAAGGAGGGAGGAGCGGATCCTGCAAACAACAGCAAGCTCCGTGATGTAATAGCAAAGGCAAAGGCTAACAACATGCCCAACGATACCATTGACAGAGGTATCAAGAAGGCAGCCGGCGATGCCGATGCGGTAAACTATGTAAACATTACTTACGAGGGATACGGTCCGAACGGCTCCGCGATAATCGTAAATGCGCTTACCGACAACAAGAACCGTACCGCGGCAAATGTCAGGAATGCATTTACAAAGGGCGGCGGAAATGTGGGAACCACAGGATGTGTGTCTTACATGTTTGACGAAAAGGGTCAGATTATCATAGACAGATCCGAAGTAAAGATGGATGCTGATGAGCTGATGATGCTTGCGCTCGATGCAGGCGCAGAGGATTTCTCTGAGGAGGAGGACAGCTTCGAGATCACAACGGCTCCGGCTGACTTCTCTCAGGTAAGAGAGGCTCTCGAGAAGGAGGGTATCGCCATGGCTGAGGCTGATGTGACCATGATTCCTCAGAATTATGTTGATATCACTGACGAAGAGGATATAAAGAAATTCAACCGTATCATAGACCTGCTTGATGAGGATGATGATGTGCAGGATGTGTACCACAATGCAAACCTGCCTGACGAAGAGGAGTAAGAATGTCTACTGTATTAAACATTTTTCTACTTATAGTTGGATTCGTTGCTCTTATCAAGGGCGCGGATATGTTTGTTGACGGAAGCGCCGCATTGGCCAAGAACTTTAAAGTCCCGGGAGTTATCATCGGACTTACGATTGTGGCAATGGGAACCTCGGCTCCCGAGCTTGCGGTAAGCGTGTCCGCTGCGGCTAAGGGTTCTAACGCCATAGCCATAAGCAATGTTGTAGGTTCAAACCTCTTCAATATGCTTGTGGTGCTGGGTGTGTGTGCACTCATTTCGACTGTGCCTGTCGACAAGGCTATCATAAAGAGGGACTTTCCATTCAATGTAATACTTACGGTATTACTGTTCCTTTTCCCGTCGATAAAGCTTATCACGGGTGGTGAGCTTTTCTCAACTCCGATGTCCACGGAGGATGCGGGAATTCTGGCACGCTGGGCCGGAATTCTCTTCCTGGTGCTTTTCGTGGCTTACATAGGATATTTGATCTATGATGCAAGGAAGAACCGCGTGGAGGATGAGGACGAGATAAAGACCATGCCATACTGGAAGTGCGCGGTGTTCATTGTAGTCGGTATCGCGTGCATCGTAGCCGGCGGTCAGCTCGTAGTCGAGAATGCCAAGGCAATCGCCAGAACCTTCGGCATGTCGGAGACTCTAATCGGACTTACGATAATTGCAGTGGGAACCTCACTCCCCGAGCTTGTGACTTCGGTTGTAGCGGCAAAGAAGGGTGAGAACGGACTTGCAGTGGGCAATGTGGTCGGTTCCAATATCTTCAACATTCTGTTGATTTTAGGCGCTTCGGCAACCATCCACCCGATAGTTGTAAGCATGGAGACAATCTTTGATCTCGGCTTACTTGTTATATTTACGATTATAACTTATGTATTATCATTTAATAAAAAAATTAGTCGCGCAGAAGGCGCATTTATGCTTATAGCATATATCGCTGAGGTAGTCTTCGCAGCTATGAGATAATCTTAAACATAGCAATCATCATAGCGACGAGATAAACCAAAATCATAGTAAGCGCTGGGTAAAAACTATATTCTCGGCGCGTAGCAGTCGCTTCAGTCTAGGAGAAATAGTATGGGTTTTGTCATAACACTGATAATTCTATATAACATATTCGGCAAATCAAACCCGAAGGTCTATCACAAGGTTCACAGCGATCTTCCGAAGATCATCGGCGGTCTGATCGCGCTGTCGATTTTCGGCTCGGCGATTCCGGCTCTGCTCGGAGCGGGAATCGGGCTGTTGGTTGCTTTCTCTCCGTTTATTGCAATTGGCTGGCTGATCAAAACTCTTTCGGGTAACAAGAAGCGCGCCTTACAGTATGAGGAATCCAAGTATACCGGCAGGAGCGGCGGCACAAGCATGTCCTTTGAAAACAAGCTTAAAACTCCGCTTCCGAAGTCGGTAAGAAAACGACGCAAGATAGTGGATAAGTTCAACAAGCGCTTCGAACTAAATCTGACGGATGCTGAGGTAGACAGAATCGTAGATGCTTCCTACGCTTCGATTGAGTGGGAAGTCGAAATCTACGCCATGACCAAAGAGTTGACCACTATAAATGAGTGGTACAGGGGCCAGACGGCTTTCGTCCGCGCCTATATGAAGGCCTTTTACGTACAGCAGATATCCTCCGATTTTGCTATGCAGGAGAGGATATGCTTCGAGGCATTTGACCAAATCATGCGTGAGACGAAGCCTGAGCGCTTTGCTTCGATAGATGCCTGCGTGACGTACATCAACAACACCTTTATGACGGGCTTCGACGAGCAGACCTTTATGATTGCTTACAGATACCTTGAGAAGAAGGGCAGGAGGTACAAGCTTCCGCAGCTCGGTGTGGCAAGGAATGACGGCGGTCTCTCGGATCTTATGAGCAAGTATGACGGTGATGACATCTATGATACTGCTTCCGCATATGACGAGATGAGCATGGATGATCTTGCGCAGCAGTATGACAGCATGGATGCGAACAATCCGGTTCTTTCGGAAAGTGATGTTGAGGTGATACCTCCTACAAGAAACTTCCCGGATAAGCAGCCGGAGCCGGAGAAGAGAAGAGCCACAACCTACAGGGGAAGATAATGGACGTACAGAAGATAAGGGAAAAGTCCGAGAGCTTCGTGAAGGAGGCTTCCTCGGTTATAGTGGGCAAGGATGAGGAGATAAGACTTCTTCTGACAGCGCTTTATTCGGGCGGGCATGTGCTTATAGAGGACCTTCCGGGCACCGGTAAGACCATGCTGGCAAGAACGGTAAGCGCTCTTCTTTCGGGAGAGATGCGGCGCATACAGTTCACTCCGGATCTTATGCCGTCGGATGTGACGGGACTTAATATCTATAATCAAAAGAGCGGGGAGTTCGTGCTTGTCAAGGGACCTATATTCACGGATATTCTGCTTGCTGACGAGATAAACAGGGCAACTCCGAGAACCCAGTCGGCTCTGCTTGAGGCGATGCAGGAAAGGCAGGTCACGATAGACGGAAAAAGGCTTCCTCTTGCCGATACATTTATGGTAATCGCTACTCAAAACCCGGTGGAGACCACGGGTACTTATCCGCTCCCCGAGGCGCAGCTTGACCGTTTTACCATGAAGCTTTCTTTAGGAAGGCTTTCGGAGGAGGACGAATTAAAGCTTATAGACAGGTTTATGAATGATGAACCTATAGCGCGTCTTGAACCGGTTATGAGTTCGGAAACGCTTGCGAAGATACAAAAGAGTGTAAAAGGAGTACATGTTCACGAGGCATGCCGCAGGTATGTGGTTAAGCTTGCGAATGCCACTCGTGAGAGCTCGGGCTTTAAGAGCGGAGTGAGCGGCAGGGCAGTGCTTGCGCTGGTTGCCTGCGCGCAGAGCTATGCAGCCTTAAAAGGGCGTGAGTTCGTAACTCCGGATGATATAAAGTACCTGGCGCCATTTGTATGGGCGCACAGACTCTCGGGAACGGGGCTTAAAAGCGAGAGCGTAAAGCTGCTTAACAACCTGATCAAGGGCGTTGAAGCTCCCGTGGAGGAATGGAGCAGATAAAATGCAGCTGGTTGTAGCGGTTTTTATCGGAATAATAGTATACGCAATACAGAGCAGGCTCTACAGAAGGTTGTGGGATCACAAGCTTTTTGTGGAGCTTAATTTTAATGAGGAATATGTTGTCGCAGGCGGCAGCGGAACGCTTACGGAATGCGTGACGAATGCCAAGAAGCTTCCGCTTCCGATATTGCATGTGAAGTTCTCGGCACCGAAAAGCTTTACATTTGAGGATGCGGCTAACTCTTCGGTGACGGACTACTATCACAGGAACGATGTCTATTCCGTTATGGGAGAGCAGAGGATAAAGAGAACCTTCGCCTTTAAGGCGGGAAAGCGGGGATATTATTCCATATCGGCTATGAATATAATATCAAAGTCCCTCTTTTTGAACGGAACTTTCGCCAAGACGGATGACTGCGACACCTGTATCTATGTGCTGCCGGAGAAGCTGACCATCGAAGCGGGAAGGGAGCTTATTGCTACCGTGACGGGAGAGATACAGGCGCGAAGAAGCTTGGTAGAGGATCCGTTTTTGTTCAGGGGCATGAGAGAGTATATGAGCACCGATCCTGTGAGGAGCATAAACTGGAAGGCCTCGGCAAGACAGGAAAGCCCTATTGTTAATCTGTATGGCTATACTGCGGAACACAGGGTAAAGCTGATGCTCAATGTGGAGCCGAACGTGATGGTGAGGGCGGACTACATGTATGAGCTGTGTGTGTCACTCGCAAGTACGCTTGCATGCAAACTGATCGAAACGGGCGTGCCGGTTGAAATAGTGTCTAACGGTTTAGACGAATTGACTAATGAAACAGGCACTGTTGAGTGGGGAGCTTCAAAGGAGCACGAGCTTACCTGCGACAGATACTTGGCCAGAATTAACGGCAGCGCAGGACAGGAATACTTCAACGGTCTTCTTCGGGATGAACTTAAAGCGGCTGACAGCTCGATAACTTATGTAATTATCTCCTCATATATGAAGGAGGACATGGTAAGCTTGCTTGATGCAATGACTGCGGCCGGCGCAGACCTTTACATGATAGCTCCGTATTTTGATATAGATGACGCGAGGGTAGTCAGAGATTACATAAGAGGAATGGAGGTGAAGCTTGATGAAGCGTAGCCTGTTTTTCATAAGGAGGTTTTTGAGGCTTCTTGAGACCTTTTACACTCTTACAGCGTTCATATTCTTCGCGGAGTTGTTTTTTATAAAGAACGAAAACGGCGGAGGAGCTATATGTGTTGCAGCCTTCGTGATATGTGTATTGTCCTATGTGGTAAGAGAGCTTATGGACAGGGGAGTATTCATAATGCTTATACACATCGCTTTCGCAGCAATAGGCTTCGTACTTCCTTTTTCTCTTGCGGAAGGTGTACTGCTTATGATAATATGCGGACTGATGTGCGGCGGGGCCCTGATGTACCTGGGACGTGGCTGTACATTAAAGCCTTACGATGAGGCGCCTTGGGAGAAGATAGTGTTCACCGTGGTGATACATCTTATGGGCATATACCTGCAGAGTTCTCTTTTGATGAACATAAGCTATGCATGCACCATGCTGATCTTTATAAATTATCTCCTGGTACTCTACGCGGACGGAATAGAAAAGTACATGGAGTCCACGAAGGATGTGACCGGCCTTCCGGTAAGGTCGATGCTCACGGCAAATTCCTACATAGTCGGTTTTGTGGTTGTAATCCTGACACTGGGGATGCTGCTCGGACAGGTGATAGATGTATCGGACTCCGTCGAAGCGATAAGAAAGCTACTTGTATCAACCGTGAAGGCGATCTTTTACTTCTTCAAGTATCTGTTCATTATGTTCATGTTTATTGTGGGTGGCAGGAATGATGATGAACTGGAGGCCGGAAAGGCGGCTCTTGCGGCTGCGGAAACCGAAGCAGGTGTCCTGGCGCAGGTGATTGACGCACTGATTAAGCTCGGTGTGACAGCAGTCGTATTATACTTTACGGTGAAGCTTCTGATACGCTTTGTAAAATGGCTTATGGCAAAGCAGGTAAGATACGGGGATGTAGTTGAGTCCCTTACCGAGGGGAGACTTAAGGATAAGGGAGACAGGGACGGAGGAGAAAAGCGCAGGTTATGCTTTATGAGAACACCTGAGGAGACCGCGTGAAGAGCATATAAGCTCAGGGTGCTGCGGCATCGCGATACATTTATCCCGGATAAGACCATGACCTGCGGGGATATAAAAGAGATAATAGACGGGCGCGAGCTCGATGATATAACAGAGTTAAGCGGACTCTACGAGCAGGTTAGATACGGGGCGAAGCCCTGTGACCGTGAGACCGCGAAAAAAATGACAAATCTGTCCAGGATGTAGTTAAAATTCATCAGACATAAACAGATAAGTTTATTCGAGGCGCGAGGAGCATGTGTTTTGAGGGAGTATCGACCGAAAAACACATGTCCGGGAGACGAGCCATAATCTTGGTGTCTGATGAATTTTAACGTAATATTAGGAGGAAAAAGAAATGGAATTTCGAGAAGAACACGACTCTATGGGTACGGTTATGGTGCCGGCCGACAAATACTGGGGAGCACAGACGGAGCGAAGCCGTATGAATTTCCCGATAGGAGTGGGAAGGGAGACCATGCCCGTCGAGATAATAAAGGCTTTTGGCATACTTAAGGAGGCTGCAGCGAGGGTAAACCATGAGCTTAAACCCGACAAGATGACCGATAAGAAGCTTGAGGCCATAATACAGGCCTGCGACGATATAAGGAATGATAAGCTTGACGGTAACTTCCCTCTGGTGGTGTTCCAGACCGGAAGCGGAACCCAGTCCAATATGAATGTCAATGAGGTAATAGCGGGAAGAGGCAATGAGATTTTAGGCGAAAAGCTGCTTCATCCGAATGACGATATCAACATGAGCCAGTCGAGCAACGATACGTATCCTACGGCCATGCATATCGCAGCGGTGCTTGAGCTTGAGAACGGGGTAATCCCGGCGATAGATGAGCTTGTAAGCACCTTGGAGCGTCTTGAAGCGGAGAATGCTGATGTAGTTAAGAGCGGGCGCACACACCTTCAGGATGCGGTTCCCATAAGCTTTGCCCAGGAGATAAGCGGCTGGCGTACCTCGCTTTTACAGGCAAGGAAGATGATAGGAATGGCGGCCGATCAGCTTAAATATCTTGCGCTTGGCGGCACGGCGGTCGGTACGGGATTAAACGCTCCCGCAGGTTTTGACGTAAAGGTTGCGGAGGAAGTGAGCGGGCTTTCGGGTATAAGCTTTAAGACTGCCGAGAATAAATTCCATGCCCTTTCCTCCAAGGATGAGATGGTTTTTGCTCATGGTGCGTTAAAGTCGCTTGCTGCTGACATGATGAAGATGGCAAATGATGTAAGGTGGCTTGCCAGCGGCCCGAGATGCGGTCTCGGTGAGATTACCATCCCCGAAAATGAACCGGGAAGTTCAATTATGCCGGGCAAGGTTAACCCGACACAGTGTGAGCAGGTGACCATGGTTGCTGTTCAGGTTATGGGCAATGACGCTGCGGTCGGTATTGCGGCTTCACAGGGCAATTTTGAGTTAAATGTATTTATGCCTGTCATAGCCTACAACTTCCTTCAGTCAGCCAGACTGCTTAAGGATTCTTTGAGAGCCTTCAACAATAACTGTGCTTACGGCATCAAGGCCAACAGGGAGAAGATGAGAAGCAATCTTCACAACTCGCTGATGCTTGTTACGGCGCTTAATCCCTATATAGGATATGAAAATGCGGCAAAGACCGCAAAGCTTGCCTACAAGGAGAATATATCGCTTAAGGAAGCCTGCGTTAAGCTGGGGTTCTTAAGCGAGGAGAAGTTTGATGAGGTATTCAAACCGGAGGAGATGATATAATGATTCTGATCAAAAACGGAAGAGTGGTTGATCCCGTTACGGGAACCGATGAGGTCCTTGATGTGCTTGTCGGTGAAAACATGATAGCAAGGGTTGAAAAGAGTATTCCGGAAAGCGAGATGGCAGAGGATACAAAGGTGATTGACGCTGCCGGTCTCTGCGTGACACCGGGCCTGGTTGACGCTCATGTACATTTTCGTGATCCGGGATTTACTTATAAAGAGGATATCGAGAGCGGCGCAAAGGCTGCCGCAAAAGGCGGAGTGACGACGGTTATCTGCATGGCGAACACAAAGCCTGTGGTGGATAATGTCGAGACCCTTTCATATATACAGGAAAAGGGAGAGAAGACCGGTATACATGTGCTTCAGACCGCAACCGTGACTAAGGGCATGGAAGGAAAGGAGCTTGTAGATATGGAGCTGCTCGCGCAAAACGGAGCGGCAGGCTTTACCGATGATGGTCTTCCGATAATGGATGCAAAGCTCTTATATGAGGCTATGCTTAAAGCCAAAGAGCTTGACCTTCCCATAAGCCTGCACGAGGAGGATCCGGCGTTTATAAAGCAGCCCGGAGTAAATATGGGCAAGGTGTCTAATCAGTTAGACTACGGCGGAGCTTCAAGAACTGCCGAGGATGTGATGGTGGCTCGTGATTGCGCGCTTGCAATCGAGACCGGTGCGAGCGTGTGCATTCAGCATATAAGCTCCAAGAACAGCGTGGCCTTTGTCAGAGCGGCAAAGCAGCTTGGAAGCGATGTTCACGCCGAGGCTACGCCGCATCATTTCACACTGACCGAGGAAGCGGTTATAAAATACGGAACAAACGCGAGGATGAACCCGCCTGTCAGAACCGAGGAGGACAGACTTGCCATAATAGAAGGAATTAAAGACGGAACCATAGACATGATCGTGACGGACCATGCTCCCCACAGCGAGGAGGAAAAGAAAAGACCGCTCGACAAGGCACCGAGCGGAATAACCGGACTTGAGACCTCCCTTGCCTTAGGAATAAAGGAGCTTGTCCAGCCCGGTCATATATCTTTGATAAAGCTTATAGAGCTTATGAGTAAAAAACCGGCGGAGTTCTACCGTCTTATCCCGGAAAGCATTCGCCCGGGAGAGCCGGCGGACATAATTATCTTTGGTGAAAATGAACTCTGGACCTTTGACGAACATGCATCAAAGGCCGGGAACAGCCCTTTTACCGGCTGGGAACTCCCGGGCAGAATGCACTATTGTATATGTGGCGGCAAGATCGTCTACGAGGGGTAAGACAAAGTATCGCACTTGATTTACATCCCTTGACTTACGCGGCCTGTGCGGTGTAAAGCCTGTAGTAGAATCCTTTTTTCGCCATGAGCTCGTCATGGGTTCCGCTCTCCATGATGCCGCCGTCATCTATATAGAGTATCCTGTCGCAGTTTCTTATGGTTGAGAGACGGTGCGCTATTATAAATGATGTACGGCCTTTGAGCATGGTATTAAGACCTTCCTGAAGCGATTTCTCAGTAGCGACATCTATGCTTGAGGTTGCTTCATCCAAGATCAGTATAGCGGGATCGGAGAGTATGGTTCTTGCAAAGGAGACAAGCTGTTTTTCTCCTTCACTCAAGGATGAACCTCTCTCGTTAACTTCGGTATCATAGCCGTTGGGCATGCTGCTGATAAAGCTGTCTGCGCAAGCAAGCGCGGCAGCTTTTTTTATGTCCTCGTCGGTGGCGTCAAGCCTTCCGTAACGGATATTATCGTTAATAGTTCCGGAGAAGATAAAGGAATCCTGCATCATGATGCCCATCTGCGTGCGGAGGCTTGAAAGAGTAACCTCTTTTATATCGTGGCCGTCGATGGTGATTCTTCCGCTGCCGGCGTCATAGAAGCGGGAGATGAGGTTGACTATGGTGCTCTTTCCGGCACCCGTTGGACCTACTAAGGCAATGCTTTCTCCGGGTTCGGCCGTAAATGAGACGCTGTGCAGAACCTCCTTGTCATCTTCGTAAGAAAAGCTTACGTTCTCGAAACATACCCGTCCTTTGACCGGGGGAAGTGCTTCGGCACCGTCTTTGTCCTTTATGGTTACGGGCTCATCGATGGTTTCAAATATCCTCTCGAGATAAGCTATGTTGTTGATGAAGTTGTTGAAGGTATTGCCTAAGTTCATTATGGGCTGCCAGAAGTAAGCCGCATAGCTTGATATGGCTACTATGGTGCCGAGGGATTTGCTGCCATGACCGAAGAGGATAAGACCGAATATGAATATACACGCTCTTATGAATACCGAGATGGTATCTATCCCGGGCCACACTAGGTTTGAGTACCTGACAGCGGTTTTCCAGGTCTTCCTGCAGTCCTCCGAAAGCTTCTCGAAGGTCTTCTTGTTCTCGTCCTCCCGGGCGAACATCTGCGTGACCGCAGCACCGGTTATATTCTCCTGGAGATAGGCATTGAGGTTTGAATTCTTGTTCGATACCGCCTGCCATGCTTTTCGCTGTTTGTTTTTGATCCAAAGCATAAAGAAGGCAAGTATGGGGACGCCGAACATTACCACGGAAGCGAGCTGTACGTCTACGGCATACATAAATCCGATTATAAAAAGCAGATTGAAGCCCTCGAGCACTATTGTGACTAATCCATTAGACAACATATCCGACACAGAGTTGACATAGTTTACAACCCTTATCAGTATCTTGCCGTGAGGACGGTTGTCATAGTATGTGAAGGGAAGCTCCTGAAGATGGGCGAAGAGATCCTTTCTGATATCATATATTATGTCCTGGCTGACATTGGCCATGATATAGCTTCGGACGGTTGTAAACACGATGCTTAATGCGTAAACGCCGGCGAGCAGAGCTGTGAGTGAGAGCAGCATGCCCTTGTCGTCTGCGGGAACGGCCACGTCTAAAGCGCGTCTTACTATGACCGGTGCTATTAAGCCGAAGGCTCCTCCGAGTCCGCTTAAGGTAAGAGCAAGGATCATGAGCTTTATGTACTTTTTGATGTAGCCCGAGGCACGGAGCAGATGCTTTATGTTAAAAGGCTCTATAAGCTCCTCGTCCTCTTTGAAGGTGTTTCTTGCCATATTGTTAATCTCCCGTAAGTTGTAGGTCGCTTTATTCGGTTCCCATCTGAAGCTTTACAAGCTCGCTATAATAACCGTTCCTTATCGTAAGCTCTTCATGGGTGCCTGCCTCGGTGATACGGCCGTCCTTCAATACTATGATTCTGTCGGCGGTCCGTGCTGTCGAGACCCGCTGCGCAATGATCAGCTTCGTACAGAAGAAGGGCAGTTCGGACAGAGACTTTCTTATCTCGTTTTCGGTCTCGGAATCCACAGCCGATGTCGTGTCGTCTAATATAAGTATCGATGGACGGACGGCTAAGGCGCGAGCAAGCGATATGCGCTGCTTTTGACCGCCCGAAAGTCCAACGCCTCTTTCGCCCACCACGGTATCGTAGCCGTCAGGCAGGGCTTCTATAAATCTTGAAGCAGCAGACAGTCCCGCAAACTGCATGACCTCTTCTCTTGTAAGCCGGCTGTCACCGTAAGCGATATTGCCTTCTATAGTGTCGGAATAGAGCAGTACCTCCTGTGAGGCCAGTCCGATATTCTTTCTCAGTGTCTTTAGAGAATAGTCAGTGATCGGAACATCATCTATAAGTATGCTGCCACCGGTCGGAGTGAAGAACCTCGGAATGAGCTGAATCAAAGTGCTCTTTCCGCAACCGGTCTCTCCCATGATTGCAATCGTCTGTCCGGGCTCGATCGTAAAGGATACATTTTTAAGAACCTCCTTTGAGCCGTCCGCGTAGGAGAAGGAAACATCTCTGAATTCAAGCTTTCCGCTAAAGCGTTCCGGGTCATTTACCGCACCTTCTTTGTCTTTGATCTGAGGTTCTGATTCATAGATCTCGATAACCTTGTCGCAGGCTGCCGCAAAGCGCTGGAATTCGTTCATGATATTGCCCATAAGTCTCATGGGGTTGGATATGGCCCATATCAGTCCGGAGATAGCCACATACTCACCCATGGAAAGCTCACCGCTCATTAAGAATAATCCGCCGACTAAGAGCATCAGCAAAGGCATAAGGTTGGCAAAGGTTTCCACGTATGGGAAGAAATGTATCCAGACCATAGCCGTCTTTTTGTTGGTTTCTTTATAATCCGTATTGGATTTGTCAAATCGTGCTATCTCATAATGTTCGCGTGCAAAAGCCTTCACAACTCTGTTGCCGGAGATATTCTCCTGCGCGATAGTATTCATATCGGCAAGCTTTTCTCTTAGTCGTTCGTGCATGGGGCCGACACTTTTTTTGAATAAGACAATGATCATGAAAAGCAATGGTGATACCGCGAGCAGTGTGAGGGCCATCTTTACATTTATTATGAGAAAATAAACCGCGGCTGCAAGGTAGAGTGAGAAGGACTCGACAATAGCCCTTACCACCCATGCAAGCATATGTCTTATGGCATCGAGGTCGCCGGTAACTCTTGTCATCAGATCTCCGGTGCGGTATGTTCGATAGAAAGTCATATCCTGCCGCTGTATCCTGTCGTAGAGGTAATTTCTTACGTTGTACAGAACCTTTTGCGATACATGTTCGTAGGTCATACAGTCGAAATACACAATCACGGTGCGAAGTATCGTAAGTCCGACCATAAGCAGGATCAGTGTAAAGAAGACATCCCTGTGAAGCTTCAGGTTCTGAGCGGCGTCCTCGCCGGTAAGAAAGCGGTCTACTATCTCGCCGGAAAAGTAGGGAACTGTGAGCTGCATCACATTGTACAGTACGGTGCCTAAGATAGCGACAAGGTAGAGAGCACGGCTTCCCTTCAGATTGTCGTAAAGCCATCTCATGCGCTTGTTTTTGTTATTTGCTTTTTTATCTTTATTATCTGTTCTCATGGTCTTCCTGCCTGTTTTTTGAAAATGCTTGTGATAATATAGCAACTAAGGCTTTTTTGTGCTATAATGGTGCTATAAAAAAGTATAATAAATCTATTATGAGGATAGAAAATGAAAGGTTTATTCGAGTATAACGACAGACTCAATGCGCCTATAGAAGCGTTCACTTGTGACAAGGAGAGTATGAGCCTTCCGGTGGAGGCTCACTGGCACTACTATATGGAGCTTATATACATGACCTCGGGTACCGTGCACATAAGCTGTAATGAGAAGGAGTTTGAACTTAAAGAGGGCACTATGCTGATCATACCTCCACAGACGGTGCACAGCATCTACTGTGACGAGGATTCCGACTATCATTACATCTGTATAAAGTTCAACACCGTAAGGCTTCAGTTTGTCGAAAGCTATCTGCCTAATCCGGCGATATTATTCCGATCTATTTTAAAGCAACCAAATCCGCCGCTTGCCTTTACCGCGGAGGATCTGGACGAGCCAAGGCTTCGTGACTATTTTGAAAAATCGGTCGAGGAGGTAAGGAATAAGGACTACGGTTACAACACCCTTGTATATTCCATGCTCTCCGGGCTTGTTATAAGGATTATAAGATACTGGTTTGCGATGGGACTTACCATAGCTCCGAAGACTCACACGGATGCGGAAAACTATTCCATTGAGGATGTCATAAGCTATATCGACGGCCATGCTCATGAGAATATAAGCGTAAATACTCTTGCCGAAATGTGCCATATGAGCTATTCCTATTTCGCCAAGGTATTCCGAGAGCAGTACGGACAGAGCTGCAAGCAGTATATAGAATTCATAAGGCTGTGCAAGGCGGAGAACCTGCTTTTGTTCACAGACAGGGATCTGACTGCGATAGCTGCGGACACCGGCTTTTCCGATTGCAGCCACCTTATCAGGTGCTTTAAGAAAAACTATGGCACGACGCCAAAACAGTACCGGCTCGCGCATAGCAGCGTCAGAAGCTGACAAGACCGACCGGGCAGGATTGCTTTAGCAATCGTGCCAATACATATTATACGAGGAGGATTCTTTCATGCATTCACATACAGTGATCTACAAGAATGAAATGAATGAAAAGACCATGAAATTTCTTGAGCGCTTTGTCAAGCGCGTTAAGGGTAACCCGCCGGGCGTATGCCCCATAGCTGTGCAGCTTTCGTTCCTGCAGAGCGCAAGAAGCCAGACCTGCGGAAAGTGCGTTCCCTGCCGTGACGGTTTGGAGCAGGTGGAGCATATGATGAGCTCCATCGTCGAGGGCGAAGCGGATATGCAGGTACTTGAGGACATGATCGAGCTTTGCCATATGATAGAGGATACCGCCGACTGCGCCATAGGCTATGAGGCGGCAAGGACGGTGCTTGAGAGCGTCGAGCTCTTCCGCGATGAGTATATGAGCCACATAGAGCAGCACCGCTGCCAGAGCGAGGTGGGACAGAAGATTCCCTGTGTTTCCTATTGTCCGGCGCATGTGGACATCCCGAACTATATAGCCCTGATAGGCGAGCATCGTTATGCCGATGCAATCAACTGTATTCGCTTGGATAATCCCTTCCCTACTGCCTGCGCATTTATCTGTGAGCATCCGTGCGAGGAAAAGTGCCGCAGGGATTTCCTTGACGGCCCGATCAACATACGCGGCTTAAAGAAGTTTGCCGTGGATCAGATATCAGCCGATCAGGTGGAGGTGCCCGAATGCAATGTCTCCACGGGCAAGAAGGTTGCGGTCATAGGCGGAGGTCCTTCGGGACTGACGGCGGCTTATTATCTTTCTCTGATGGGACATAAGGTTGTGATCTTCGAAAAGAGGGATCATCTCGGAGGCATGCTTCGCTACGGCATACCGAACTACCGACTGCCTAAGGACAGGCTGGATCAGGATATTACGGCCATCCTTTCGACGGGCAATATCGAGGTTCGCTACAATACAGAGATACCGGCAGATATAACCATGGATGAGATACGCAGTGAGTATGATGCGGTTTATATCTCCATAGGCGCGCAGGCAGGAAAGAGCATGGATGTACCGGGTTCGGACGCAAACGGCGTTTACTCGGCGGTAGACATACTCGGCCGGATAGGCCGCGGAGATATACCGGACTTCTCGGGTAAAAGAGTAGTAGTCATAGGCGGAGGAAATGTGGCTATGGACGCCTGCCGAAGTGCGGTCAGGTGCAAGGCCTCCGAGGTGACTGTGGTCTACAGAAGAAGGCAGACCGATATGACTGCACTGCCGAGCGAGATACAGGCAGCCATAGAGGAGGGCGTGGAGCTCCTTACCTTAAATGCGCCTGAGGCGATACTTAAGGACGAAAATAATAATGTGTGCGGCTTTGAGATGCAGCCGCAGATCATATCCGTATATAAGGGAGGAAGACCAAGTGTTGTGAACGCCAAGGCGGACAAGACGGTTATTCCCTGTGAGGTAGTGCTGATCGCAATCGGGCAGGATATAGTATCCGGGCCGTTTGCTGATTATGATGTGGACGAGAGAAGAGGAACCTTCAAGATACTTCCGACTGCAAGGCTTAATAGCTATGAGAATGTGTTCGCGGGCGGTGACTGTGCCTTCGGACCGGCGACCGTGATCAAGGCGGTCGGTGCGGGCAAGGTTGCTGCGATAAATATCGATGAGTACCTTGGATATCATCACAAGATCTTAGGTGCCATAGATTACCCGGAACCCAAGCAAAACGACCGTACTCACATCGGAAGAGTCAGCCTGACGGAGCGCTCCGCCAGGGAGAGAAAGAAGAGCTTTGAGCCTGTGGAGAACGGAATGACCTATGACGAGGCTATGCAGGAATGCAGGAAATGCCTGCGCTGCGATCACTTCGGCTGCGGTGTGGTGGAAGGAGGAAGAGTATGACTGTTCAGGTTACGATAGACGGAAAGACAATAAAATGCGATGATAGCTCCACCATACTTGAAGCGGCGAAGAGAGCAGAGGTTAAGATACCCACGCTCTGTTACTTAAAGGATGTGAATGAGATAGGCGCCTGCAAGATGTGTGTTGTGGAGGTGGAAGGACAGGATCATCTGATCACCTCCTGTAATACAAGAGTGAAGGACGGTATGGTGATAAGGACTGACTCCGAGCGTGTGATAAAAAGCCGCAAGCAGGTCTTGAACATGCTGCTCGCAAACCATGATGTCCGTTGCTTTTCCTGTGCCAAGACAGGTGACTGCAGGCTGCAGGATCTTGCCAACGAGTATGAGATAACCGAGTCTGTGTACTCGGGAGGCGGAGCTAAGCTTCCTGCAAAGAAGGAAAATCCCTTCCTTACATACTATCCCGAGCTTTGCATAAACTGCCAGCGATGTGTGAGCACCTGCAATAAGGTGGCCGGAAACGGTGTGCTCCACAACGCAAAGATCGGTACGAGAACTCTTATAGATGCGCCCTTCGGCCCTGACTGGAAGAGCACGGATTGCGAGTCCTGCGGCAACTGCGCCGAGGCTTGTCCTACAGGCGCATTAGTCTCAAAGAACCGCAAGAAGTATCAGCCGGGCCGAGTGAAGAAGGTGCTGACCACCTGTCCTCACTGTGCAACAGGCTGTCAGTATTATCTGGTAGTCAAGGACAATACCATAGTTGACGTGGAGCCTGCTGACGGACCTTCGAATAAGGGAATGCTCTGTGTAAAGGGGCGCTTCGGTTCATTTAACTTCGTTCATTCACCCGAGCGCTTAAGGACTCCGCTTATCAGGAACAAGGATACCGGGAAGCTCGAAGAGGCAGGCTGGGACGAGGCTATGGAGCTTATAGCTTCCAAGTTCCTTGCTATAAAGAAGGAATACGGACCTGATTCACTGGCGGGCTTTGCCTGCTCAAGGTCTACGAATGAAGACATATACATGTTGCAGAAGATGGTGCGTTGCGCATTCGGAACAAATAATGTAGATAACTGCGCGCGTGTGTGCCACTCCGCGTCCGTACACGGACTTGCGATGACTTTGGGAAGCGGTGCCATGACCAACCCCATCGGTGACATCACATCGGATGTGGATGTTATCATGCTGGTCGGTTCCAACCCGGAGGAGGCTCACCCTGTCGTAGGTATGCAGATTAGGCAGGCAGTGGCGAGAGGAACCCGCCTGATCGTGGTGGATCCGAGAGACATAGGGCTCTCACAGGTGGCGGATGTACATCTTAAATTAAAGCCCGGTACCAATGTCGCCTTTGCAAACGGCATGATGAATGTGTTCATCAATGAGGGCTATGTGGATGAGGCCTTTGTAAAGGAGCGCACCGAGGGCTTTGAAGAATTAAAGAAGATAGTTATGGAATACACCCCGGAAAGGGTGGGAGAGATATGTCATATAGATCCCGACCACCTGCGCGAGGCTGCAAGGATGTACGCCAAGGCAGCCAAGGCTCCGATCATCTACTGTCTCGGCGTTACCGAGCACTCGACCGGAACAGAGGGTGTAATGAGCATGTCCAATATGGCAATGATGGTCGGAAAGCTCGGCCGCAGCGGCTGCGGAGTTAATCCGCTTCGAGGCCAGAACAATGTGCAGGGTGCCTGCGATATGGGTGCTATGCCGGGACATTTCCCCGGGTACCAGAAGATAACAGATGAGGCTGTTATGGCCAAGTTTGAGAAGGCATGGGGTGTGGAACTGAACAAAAAGCCCGGAGTCTTCGCAACGGATGTATTCGGCGCAGCCATAAGAAAGGAGATAAGAGGGCTCTTTATCTTCGGAGAGGATCCGATAGTGACCGATGCGGATCAAAATCATGTGAGAAAGGCACTTGAAAGTCTGGACTTCTTAGTTGTGGATGACCTGTTCCTGACAGAGACAGCAGAGCTTGCGGATGTGGTTCTTCCCGGAAGGAGCTATGCGGAAAAGGAGGGGACCTTCTCCAACACCGAGAGGAGAGTGCAGAGGGTTCGCCGTGCCGTGACCTTAGAGGGAGATTCGCGTCTTGACACAGATATATTCATTGACCTTATGAACCGCATGGGCTACAAACAGCCAATGCTTACATCAGAGGATATAATGGATGAGATAGCGACGCTCACTCCGAGCTTCGGCGGTATAAGCCATCGAAGGCTTGACAGGGAGGGAGGACTTCAGTGGCCCTGCCCGGACAAGAAGCACCCGGGAACGCCCATACTGCATGTCGGCATGTTCACCAGAGGGCGTGGCTGGTTCTATCCTGCGGAGTATGTGGAGAGTGCCGAGCTTCCTGATGAGGAATATCCGTTTATATTGATGACCGGACGAATACTGTATCACTACAATACCAGAGCCATGACCGGCAAGACTCCCGGACTTATGGAGAGGGAGGGACACTCCTTCATAGAGATCAACGAGGAGGATGCCGCAAGACTTGATATCAAAACGGGTGATAAAGTACGCGCATCGTCAAGGCGGGGAAGCATAATAACCACGGCGAGAGTGGGCTCCAAGGTTTCACCGCGCGAGTGCTGGATGCCGTTTCACTTCCCAGATGGCAATGCAAATGTTCTGACCAATGCGGCGCTTGATAAATATGCAAGGATACCGGAGTATAAGGTCTGCGCGATAAAAATAGAAAAGCAGTAATTAAATCGAGCAGGGTGCGACTTCGTCTTCCCTGCTCGATTTATACTCTTGACAATCAGGCGATGATGTGGCATACTGTTCAAGTCGCTGCTTTAGTGCGTTAAAGCGTTACGCAATTAAAGTGATAAAGCAGCGGCACACAAAAGACAAAACGGATCCGTCTTCGGGTCCGGAAGCGTATTATATCATATCAGATAAAAGAGAAAGGAAGCTTCAATCATGGTTATCAAGATCCTGATGCTTGTGGTATTCTTCGGCGTGATGATCGGCGTCGGACTCTACTGCAGAAAAAATGCAACTGATGTAAACGGTTTTGTGCTCGGAGGAAGGAGCGTGGGCCCGTGGCTTACGGCCTTTGCCTACGGTACATCATACTTCTCGGCGGTTATCTTCATAGGATATGCCGGACAGTTCGGCTGGAAATTCGGACTTGCGTCCACCTGGATTGGACTGGGCAACGCATTTATCGGATCGCTTCTTCCGTGGCTTATCTTAGGAAGAAGAACAAGGACCATGACGCATTATCTTGATTCAAAGACCATGCCGGAGTTCTTCGGTCAGCGCTTTGATTCAAAGTTCCTGAAGATACTTGCTTCTATTATAGTATTTATTTTCCTCATACCTTACACCGCATCGCTTTATAACGGTCTTTCAAGAGTGTTCGGTATGGCCTTCAACATCGACTACACAGTCTGCATCGTGGTAATGGCGGTACTCACCGGTATCTATGTTATTGCAGGCGGTTACATGGCAACAGCCATGAATGACTTCATACAGGGTATAGTAATGCTCTTTGGCATAGTAGCGGTCATCGCAGCTGTGCTCAATTCAAACGGCGGTTTCATGGAGGCTATCAAGGGCCTTGCAAATGTAAACGACAGTGCAGTATCAACTACACCGGGTGTATTCGCAAGCTTCTTCGGCCCGGATCCGTTCTCACTCTTCTGCGTAGTCATCCTTACCTCACTCGGTACCTGGGGACTTCCGCAGATGGTTCAGAAGTTCTATGCCATCAAGGATATCAAGGCTATAGAGAAAGGAACAGTTATCTCTACTGTCTTCGCTATAGTTGTTGCCGGCGGCTGCTATTTCCTCGGAGGCTTTGGTCGTCTCTATGACATAGACGTGGCAAATGTAGGTTACGACGCTGTAGTACCTGCTATGCTCGAGAAGCTTCCTTCGATCCTTATAGCTCTCGTTCTTATCCTTGTGCTTTCGGCTTCGATGAGTACACTTTCATCACTGGTGCTCACCTCAAGCTCGACACTTACCCTTGATCTTATCAATGGAACCATAGTGAAGGATATGAAGGAGAAGAAGCAGGTTCTCGTGATGAGAGTCTTCATCGTGGTATTCATAGTGATCTCTGCTGTTATAGCGGTAGTTCAGTACAAGAGCAAGGTGACCTTCATAGCGCAGCTTATGGGTGTGTCATGGGGCGCTCTTGCCGGTGCCTTCCTTGCACCTTACATGCTCTCCCTCTTCTTCAAGGGCATCACAAAGATTGCCGTAGCCGTAAACTTCGTATTCGGTTCGGTGCTCATGCTCTTAAATATGCTCACTCCGGATATCTTCCCGGCAGTGCTTAAGAGCCCGATTAACTGCGGTGCATGTGCAATGATAGCAGGCCTTATAATAGTTCCGCTTGTGAGCCTTATCACTCCAAAGCCTGACAGGGCTCGCGTGGATAAGATATTCACCTGCTTTGACTATATGGAGACCGAAAAGAAGAAAGAAATCTAAAAATGTCAAGATATGGCGGCATTATCATAATCGGTGATGCCGTCTTTTTTTTCTGTTCATTATGTGTAAAATATGGTAAAATCAACAGTTGGGATTACATTTCTTTTGGGAGAGGGAAATAGTTTTGTTCACAGATGATGAACTTTATAAAAGTTTCATAGCAGGAGACAGAACATGTCTTGACGAGCTCATGCTTCGATACGGTGACAGTTTGATCTGTTATCTGTACGGGTACTTAAAGAGCATGGAGGATGCGGAGGATCTGATGATAGACACCTTTGCAAGGCTTATGGTTAAGCGTCCTTCCATAAAAAACGGCTGCTTTAAAGCGTACCTTTATAAGATTGCCAGGAATCTGGCGGCACGTCATTACACAAGGCAGCACAGGGCGGAGGTCTTCTCCATGGATGGTCTTGAGACCGAACCCGAGGGTGCGGAGTTGATAGAGGATACGGTCCTCAGTTCGGAGAAAAAACACATTTTGAATATGTGTTTAGACAGCATAAATCCGCAGCTTAAGGAAGCGCTGTGGCTTGTGTATGTCGAGGACTTGAGCTATGCGCAGGCGGCTGAGGTCATGCGGATAAGTGTGAAAAAGCTTGACCACCTTCTTCAAAAAGGCAAGAAGGAACTTAAAAGTGAGCTTGTCAAAGAGGGGATATAACCCCTTCTTACTAAGGATGATTCTATGATTGAGACTATAGAAAACGGTTTACAATTGGCATTGACGGTGGTATGCATCACCGTAGCTATAAGTAAGGCTTATTTTTCGCGTAGCAGAACCTGGGCGATTCTTGCGTTTTTCTCGGGAATCTGGTTTCTCGGTGATCTGTACTGGGTGCTTTTTCTCGTGTTCTTCGGAGATACTCCCGATCCTTCGTACATTACGGACTTAAGCTGGTTTGCGGCTTATCTCTTTTTACTTCTTCTGATGAACAGTGTGGAAACCGAAAAGAAAAAGATGAGCAAGGTACTTCTTCTCGTGCCTTTGTTTACCATAGGGATGGGTGTGTACTATATGCAGTGGGGACAGTACCTGACTAATATAATAGACATCTTACTTATGTCGATGCTCATAGCACATTCCATACATGGACTGATGAAGCTTACCGAACGAAAAAATAGAAAAAACCGTATGCTTTACGGGACGGTGCTTTACTTCTGCATTATGGAATACGGCGCGTGGACCGCATCATGTATTTTCGAGGGCGATACGCTTGCAAATCCGTACATATGGTTCGATATAGGCTTATCACTGGCGTTTGTACTGCTGATTGTGGCAGTGGGGAAGGCGGTGGACAATGAATTATATTGAGAATGTGTTTATATGTCTTGCGATACCGCTTTTTATATCGATCATCTTCACAAGGTCGACGGTGCGTTTGGTACTCACGTTTATGTTGAGCGGAATGGTGGTCTGCCTTCTTTCGTCGTACATAAGTACATTTCTCTCAGGCAGTTTGGAGATTGATTCATTTACGGCAAGCCTTACGCTTGTGCCGATAGTTGAAGAGCTGATGAAGATGGTACCGTTGGTGCTTTTTATACTGCTGTTTGAACCTGATGTGGAGATGCTTCCCTGCAGTGTGCTGATGATAGCAGTGGGCTTTGCTACTTTTGAGAATGCCTGCTATCTTGCGCAAAACGGTGCGGAGAGCTTTCAGCACCTTCTGATAAGGGGCTTTGGAACAGGAGCGATGCATGTGGTCTGTGGGGCTCTTGTGGCAATCGGGTTGATGCTTCTTTGGGATAAGCTGTGGCTTAGGATGGCCGGTGCTCTCGGGCTTCTGGTGGTGGCTACGACCTTCCACGGCGTATATAATATTCTTGTATCCCAGAAGAGCTCGACCGCGATAATCGGATATGTGATCCCTATGGTGACATCGGTTATAGTTTTGATAGCGGAAAGGAAGCTGGAAAAAAACAGTAATCTCAGGCAGGATTAGATAAGCTATATCCTGCCTTTTTTTGCTTTTTTAGGGGAGATTTTGGTTTTTATGTATCTGTATATATAGAATGGTATTTGAAGGGCATCAATATGTATCATTTAATGCAGGGAGGTAAAAAACATGCCGAATGGAGAACAGAACAAATCAGAACGTAAGGTTGTAAAGAGTGGTATCAAAACACAGACAGAGCACAAGGTGGCAGAAATGTTTCTGCAGGCAAACTCCGGCTGGTCGATGAAGGATCAATCCGCGAGACGGATAATGGAGAGAGAGGCCCGTGATTTCTTTAACAGGATTGATGAACGCTACAGGAAGAGTGAAGCGGGAGGGGTACCGGCACTCGTTCCTGAGGGTGATTTCGCAAAGAAGTTTACGACTCCGAAGGAGCCGGAGCTTTCTTATAAGGACAGCAAAAAAAAGAGCGGTAAGATGAAGGAGGCGCGGGAAGCGCTTAAAAAGGAAAAACCATCTGCCGAGATGACTAAATACAGCGGCTACATTCTTCAGGTTTATGAGGAGAAGCGTGATGCCGAAGATGAGGAAGAAGCTCCTGAAATTGAAAAGAAAGAAATCTTCACTACGAAGATTAATCCGAACATTTTCAGACCGGATTATTTTGGAAAGAATTTTGAGTATGTATATGATCAGCTCAGGCATATGCAGGACGTGATTGAAAAATTCTCACCCGTTGGCGGAGAATACGATACGCTTACCGAGGCTGAAAAGGCAGCGTATGACGTGCTTGTGAAAAACAACGAACTTGCGATGATCTGCTTCCATAATGCACTTCGGGTTCATAATATTTACGGAGGGGACAAGAAGCTTATTGATTCGGGTTTAAACTTTGGATATTCTGTTATACTCGATGTGCCTTATGATGAAACAAAGACACCCGAAGAGGGGGTGGAAGCCGCCATTAACGAATACGCCGCATTTATTGTTAAAAGCAATCCTGAGCTTACTGCAAAGGTTGCCGGGGATGTGGATAAGAGCGTTGCGTCAAAGCAGGGTGAGCTTGATGAAAGAATAAAGGATGCAAAGGCGCAGTGTACTCTATCGAAGGACAGAGACTATTACTATGCACAGACATACAGGGATGTTGAACAGTATTTAAATGCTTTGGATGACATGAAGCTTATGCGCTCATTAGGGATTGATGCCCGTAGCGTAATGAAGGCTTTAGCTGATTTTATGAGTTATGCCGAGCTTCAAAAGGATTACCGGCTTAAGGCAGACGGGTTTGCAGACAGGATGCACAAATATATTGAGGCTTTCGGAGATCCTGCCTTATATTCGGGAGAAAACAAGGCTTACTATGATGAGCTGATGAGATTAAAGCAGGAAAACTATACCAGCCTTGTTATCTATAACAGACAGGTTGCAGAGCTTAAGATTATGCTTGACAACATACTCCTCGGAAACAAGGAAGAAAATGAAGTAACGAAGGCTCTGAAGGTAAAGTATAATATAAGCAAAGAGATTTCAAAGCAGGAGCGGGAGCAGAAGTCTGCTGAGTTTGTACCATCGGCTATGCTTGAGAAGGATGCATTATTAAAGAATCAGCTGGGTAATATAGGCTTTAAGTCTGAGGAGGCGATGAACAAGGCGTTTGAGATAATCCGAAATGAACCCTTCAGAATGCTTCTTGAGGCGGGGCAGACCGAAAAGAATGAGGCATTAATCCTGATGATGATAGTTTTGCATAAGGAGCAGTTTGGCAAAGACAGTATAGAATTGACACATATAAGGGGCATAAAGATTCCTGCGGCTGATCTCTCAAAGACAAGTGACGAAATCGCCTCTAAGATATTATCCGATATCACTAAAACTTATGTAAAGCCCGAACTTGACAGCTTTCTTAATGACGGACCGCTTTCTACAAAGAGTTATACAAAGGAAGAGCTTATTGCTGCACAGCCTGAGTTTTTGAAAAGGTATTATCAGGGTAGTGTATTCAACAGACTTGATGAGGTTTCCGAGAGATTCTTTAAAAACGATGAACTGACTATAGGAGAGAGTATAAATAAACTGTTCGCGTATTACAAAAAAGAGGGAATCAGATCTATGATCCTTAATAATGATGCTCTTCTACAGCAGGCAAGGGCAGCAAGTCTGCTCTCCCTTGACCTGATCACAGAGAAGAGTGATAAAAGGCTTCTCATGCCTTTTGAGAAAAAGGCTTTGGAACAGGGGGCATACGGAAAAGGAAGCAGGGAAGAGCAGATCAAGGCTTTCGCAAGGGCTATGTACGAAACCGGAGTGCAGAGAAAGAAGCTTGCTATGGACGGACTCTGCAGGGATGAGAACGTGAAAGAATTCTATCGTCAGCTGGGAGGCACGACAAGGGTTCTGTCAAAGTCTCCTCATACGGTGGATGAGATGGTAAAAAAGGCTGAAAAGCTTGTACATGAGCGTATGCGGAGACTTGAGGAGCAGGGTGTACCTGAGGAGCTTCGTACTGAGGATTATGTTGCAAAGCAGCTTTATAAAATGGCAGAAGGTGAAAAGGGTCAGGAGGATGTGGCTCTTGGACTTGCGGTTCATGAGAGGCTTATGAATAATGAGTACAGGGTTGCCGGAGATGAAGGAAAAATACTTTCAGAGGCCTTCTTCAGATCGTTCGCTGCGCTGGACAGAGTAAAGACTGTGCGCTATATGGAGGAAAAGCCTTATGTGGATATGATGAGAAATCTCTCTGCGGGAGCTTATTTTGATAAAGATACTCCTAAGGAAGAGGTCGATAAGGCAAGAAAGATGAATAAAAGCGGAATACGCACCTATTATGATCAGATGCGTGTTCATTATGAAATGTTAGAACAAAAGTATGGCTATGAGCTTCCTGACCTTCCGTGGATAGTCGCTCACCGTGATGAATGGCTTGAGGATTTCATTGGTTGTCAGGTTGACTTTAGGCTTATTACCAGGGATCCGTATGTTTTTAAGGAGAATACACCGGGTGACGCAAGGCTTCTTATGCTTGTTGACTTTTATAATCTTTACGGTGCTGTCCTGGACGGTTTTATACCCAGTGCCATAATGGGAGGGGCAGACTCATATGATGCTATTCTTTCCATGGATCTTCTTTCGACCATACAGGACAGTAAGAATTATCTGATTGAGCATCCCCGGGACAAAGCGGCTAAAAAGGTTACCGCGGCAGATCTGGCGTTGATCAGAAAGAAAAGGAATCCTATAGCGGTTGAAGGAGCAAAGAAAGCTGCGACAGAGGTTTCTAAAAAGAAGAAGGCTGCGGCAAAGAAGGAAGATGAATTAAAGCTCGAAGAAGAAAGAAGGCTTAAAGCTGAAGATAGGAAAAAGAAAGCTGAGGAGAGAAGAAAGGCCGAGGAGGAAAGAAAAAAGAAGGAAGAGGAGAAAAAGAAGAGAGCTGAGGCCAGAAAGAAGAGGCTGGCTGAGGAGGCTGCGCAGAAAGAAGCGCAGAAAGAAGCGAAAAAGCCGAAAGAGACGGTAAAGCAAAAGGTAGAAGTGAAACCGGCAGAGACGGTAAAACAAAAGGTAGAAGTGAAACCGGCAGAGACGGTAAAGCAAAAGGCAGAAGTGAAACCGGCAGAGACGGTAAAACAAACAGTTAGCGGTTATGAGAAAAGAGAAACCGGCATAGAGCGCGTGAGAAATATTGTTTACAGCGGCTTAAGAGGTATAGGTATGCTCAAACCTCAGAAGATGGCAGAATTTAAGGATCCGGATTATGTTATAGAATTTACGGATGATGTCTTTGTGGCAGGCGAGCTTGAAAGCGATGTTACCGAGAAGAAGCTTTTTGGGAAGGATGGGGAACCGAAACTTGAACATGTTAAGCAGTCAAATCTGACAGACTGTTACCTGATTTCTACTCTTGCAGGCATGGTGATGAAAGATCCGGCGTACATAAAGAATATTCTCGTCAGGGATGATGAGAACCCCGAATATGCCCAGGTAAGGCTTTATGATCATAAAGGCGATCCTCAGGTTATCAGGGTAAAGAAAACAAGGAGAAAAGATGATAAAAGGCAGCTTTGGATACAGATGGTTGAGAAGGCGGCCCTGGTCATGATAGGAAGCATGCAAACGCAAGACCAGAAAAAAATAAATGCTGCGATTATGAGGTATCCCAAGGAGGAAAAGAAGGATTGGAGAAAACCGGGCTTTATAAAGAATTCGGTTGAATTCTCAGAGCTTAATATGGGTGGCGAGATGCTGGCTTCCGAGGTTCTGCTCGGAATAGACGGTATGATGGACACAATCGGATCGGCGCTGAAAAAACTGGATGATAAGGAGGATGAGAATGACATTATGGCAAGTGACATCCTAATAGGTGAAGCGCTCGAGTGGAGTAAAAGAGGGAAAATAGTCACTGCTTCAACTGACAGAGTTGATTTTGGAGGAGTTGATCATCCTCTTAAGGACATATTAAGACCTACTCACGTATACCTTATTTTGGGTGATGGTGATGTGATAAACGGCAGAAAGACAGTAAGGGTTCGTGATCCTTACATGGATATGGGAAACGAGGGCGTGTATGACATAACATATGAAGATTTTGCAAGATTCTTTAAGGATGTGTACACCTCGGGCATTCCCATGGGGACAAAAAGCAAAGATGGATTTAGCATGTAGTATACTACGGGAAGGACGGTGAGAGCGTTATGAGGACTCAGGAAGAGCGGATAATGCTCATGCACAGCAGGGCAAAGGAAATAAGGATTGAACACGACCGTGCTGTCCGGCGCGTGTTAGGAGTTGTATCGATAATGCTCTTTGTCTGCTTGGTGGGCCTGACTACCGTATTAAGCGGTGTGGGACATGGTATAGCCGATACCTACGCCGCAGGCGCATCAATGCTTGCCGACAGTGTTGGCGGTTATGTGCTTGTTGCGGTTATCGCATTTGTTTTAGGAGTTTTGGTAACTGTCATTATAAAGGATTATGTTTGGAAAAAAGCAGATAAGAGCAATGCCGGAGAAGTGCTTGGAGAAAAAAAGGAGGAAGAGCAAAATGTTGTGCAGTATCACACGGATAAATGAGACGAACTATAATTATTACCTTCCTATGTTTCCGGATAATCTTGCGGAGCTTGCAGAGGAAGAAAATGTATTGCTTTTTGGTATAGAAAGCTTCGGCAGAGCAGCGGGTGCCGTCGTGGTGAGAATGGTATCCCTTGACGCAGAGATAATATGGTTTTATGTGGATGAGAATCGTCGTGGAATGGGAATAGGCTCTGAGGGGCTGATGTGCCTAATGCAGCATATGAGATCGGATTATGGCATGAGCAGTATCTCCATGGACATATACGCAGGTTCGAATAAAGCGTTAAAGAGACTGTTTGATGGGTTTCCTGTGCAGCGTATCAGCATTCCACAGAAGATTTATACTACAACACTGGGTTTTCTTCTGTCTTCGTCCAAACTCAAGAGAGGTAGTAAAAAATGTATTAGTTTGGCGGAACTTGACAGCAAAGGTTTAAATAATCTCTGCGGAGAGCTTATAAAGCGAGGCGAGGACCTTGTGGAAATGCCTATAATACCGGACGATTATCTCAAAAACCAGTCGGCTGTATTTATGGAAAACGGTGTTGCAAAAGGTGTGATGCTCTTAAAGAAGCTGGAAGAGAAAATAGTAATATCACTGCTTGCTTCGTTTGCTTCAAATGTTGCTGCTATAATGGATATGATGTGCTTTTGCGCCGAAAGATCAGAGCGTTTTGACAGTGGAACAAAGGTTACGGCTGCTTTGGTTGATGAGCGCATGGAGAGCGTGATAAGAAAGCTTCTTTCGGTGGAGGACGATGAAGGCTTTGAACAAAGCGAGAGAGTGTCACTTGACCTTTCGTATTTAGAAATAGCAGAGAGGGAAGCGCAGAGGATGATAGAGCTTTGGAAGTCACTGGATGAAAAAATCGCGTGATTAAAGAATTGCTTTGTATGGACTTTG
This sequence comes from Lachnospiraceae bacterium, assembly GCA_017525525.1. Lineage (GTDB taxonomy): Bacteria > Bacillota > Clostridia > Lachnospirales > Lachnospiraceae > Coprococcus_C. The sequence continues at coordinate 40,471 of JAFXSQ010000004.1, forward strand.
AATAATCGGGTTCAGGCTTGGATGATAAGGCAATGGAGGGTATTTATGAACACCGGAATACTTGATGACGGATCGTTAAGCTCCAGATTAAAGGGCGACATATATTGGAAGAAGCAGAAGCTTATTCTCAGGGCTGAAGAGGCTACACAGAGGGAGAATAAGGCGAGAGCTCATTTTTATTCAAAATTTGCAGAGAGAGGCAGTTATGATGGACCGGGCTTATTTGAAGAAAACGTGCATTTTAGTGAAAGCTGTCTTTCTCCGACGCAAATATCCGCTTACTCGGAGCTTATACCTGAAAACTATGTATCTCAGATAAAGAATGCTTCCCTGAAGGTCACTGTGTATAAAAGGGAGGAAGAGTTCGCGGGACTTGCAATAACCGGAATACACAGCGGATGGCTGGAGATAGTGTGGGTGGCACTTCCGCAGGATAAACCGGACGGAGTGCATACGAAAGAATTGATGACTCATATAATCTTAAATGCGAAAGAATTCGGGGGGTATAAAGGAGTATTTGCCGAGCTTCATATGTCTCCGGAGGAGAACAGGATGAAGGATATCCTTTCTGAAATCGGAATGGATATCATAGAGAAAAAGAACAACCTGTATGAGTTTAGAATACGGGATATGGAAAAGACAAAAACCCTTTTGGATGCTGCTGACAGAATCCCGTGCGTTCCGCTTCTGTTTTTGACGGACAGGGAGAAGGATGAAATTGAAAATATGCTGTATAACGAAGCAGGAAGTGTGCCGGTTCAGATGCCGGTACCATGGAGCAGTTTTCGGCAGGACCTGAGTCTCGTACATTATGATTCGGCAAAGAAGACATTGGGACTGATGCTTGTGTCGCAGGTGGGGGATTCGCTGGTTATCGATCTGCTCTATGGAAAAAATCCTATGATCACCGCGGCAATCCTCGGAACAGCTATAAGGATGGCATCAGACGAGCTTCCCGCATCACAGAAGGTGCTTGTGCCAATCGTTTTAAGCGCTACAAGACCGATAGTGGAAAAACTTGCTCCGGATGCCACAAGAGAGGAGCTGGTAGAAGCGGTATTCAGATTTTAGACGGGAGTGCTTACATATTGATCATACATCCATATAATTAATGAGAGGTAAAAATATGTGTACGAGTAATAATGTTCAACAAATGATTGATGGCGGACATCAGCCCGAATCAATCCGGATTCAAGTTCGAGCGACGGACAATCCGGCTAATCAGGTTGCCCCGCCTCCGGTGCCGGATCAGGTGCAGGTACAACACCGGCAACCGATACAGCAGACTCCGTCCGAAGCCTGGGTTAGAAATCTCGCGGCAATCGGACAAAATGTCGTGATAGATGACAGGCAGCTTGATGATGCTGCCGAAAGGGCAGATGCTGTAGTAAAAGAATTTGCTCCGCAGAGCGGTGTCGGACTGATCTCAAAGTGGAAAAGAAAAAGGGCATTTAAGGAAAAGAAAAAAATATACGATAGTCAGGCGGCTACGGACTGGAGAAGCCAAAGGAACGGTCAGCAGCCTGCACCGCCTGCAGCGCAGATGTCTTTTAGGAATCCGTCACAGCTTAATCCGGCCGAACGTGTCAAAATATATGACATGATGCATGAAGACATCGATTTTATGGGTTATACGGATGACAGAATCTTTGTGGATCGGTTTGATGTGCTATACAAAAAGCTTAAAATCTATGAACAGATACAGCAGGACCTCGAGGATCCGGCGTGGTCTGCACCGGGTGCCGAAGCTATATTGAGGGGATATCCGATGCTGGGGAGCTTTACACTTGAGGATGTGAAAGCAAGGGCAAGAGAGTGTGCGACAAGCAAGCAGTTCTATGAAGCGAAAATGGATCTGATTACCAATCCGTTTTATCTTATACTCAGAAAATCGGATACACATGATCTTGGTGGTCAGGAGCTTGATGATAAGATCCGAGATCTTTCGACCGCGAGTCCCGCGCTTTCGGAATATCTGAGTATTATGCGCAGACTGAAAGCCCTTGAGGCGAATGGAATAAAAAGAAAGCACGCTGATTATGCGGCGCTTTACAAAACAGAGGTTGCTGACGGGCTTGACAAGCATTTAAAGGGGCATTTTGCCGTAGGAACCGTTCGCAAATCTTTGTCGGTTACCGGTCCGAAGTATGATATGGGCTTCTATGAAGTGAAGGCAAAGGACCGTAACTCCGAAAAAGAAGAAGACAGAAAGTTTAAGCAGGATACATCCCTGAATCATGAAGGAAGCCTGGAACTTGAAGCCGGGTTAACACTCACCGCGGTTGAGGGAAGTATAGAGAAAACCACTGAAGACGGTCGTGGTAAGGCGAGCGCAGACATTCAGGTGGGTGAGGTCAAGGTTTATGGTAAAATCGGAGCCTCAGTATTCTCGGATGTATTTAAGGAAAAGAAAAAAGATTCTGACGAAGAGACAAAAACAGATCTTACATCAGCTTATGTCGGAATTGAGGCCGGTGCATCGGCAACAGGCGTTAAGGCGAAGGGTTCGGCAAGTTTTGATAGCAAAATCAAATGGTATAACCGTATTAAAAATGATAAGGCAAGAAATGCTCTTTCGCAGATCAAGTTTTTGGGTGTCAGTGTTACGGCAAGCGGTGAAGCGTTCAAGGCTAGCGCGACCGCGTCTGCAAAAGCAGGAAAATTCGTAGACAAAAAGGAAAAGGATGATGTATTGGTTGAAGGAGCTGCTATTAAGGCGGGCGTCTCAGCTTCCTTGCTTTCGGGAAAGATAAAAGGCGAGATAACATTTATGGGTGTAAAGATCGGGTTGTCGGTTACCGGCAATGTCGGAAGCGTCGGCGCATCGGTTGGCTTAAAGGCAAAAGGCGGCAGGATAGGAGCGTCTCTTTCCGCTAACCTCGGAGTAGGTGCCAAGCTTGGTTTTTACATAGATGCGAGTGCATGGGTTTCGCTGTTTAAGGACGTTATTGCTGAACAAACTGCTGATATGCGTGAGTCGATAAAGAAGTCTCTTGACCAAGCATTTGAAGGAGCGAAAAAGGATTTCAAAAGGTCGATGGATGAGATTCAAGGCTACGCCGGTCAGATGGCGGATTATCTGAGCGATAAGATGTCTCGAGTGAAACGGCTGTTCAGAAGAAATGCAGTAAGATAAATTGAAAGGAGAATAATAAAATGTATAAGGATTTATTGCCGATTGGCTCAATAGTAGTATTAAAGGGAGGAAATGTAAAGCTTATGATCACCGGAAGGATTCTGTCCGATGACAAGCTGGAGGAGGTCTACGATTATGTAGGATGCATATATCCTATTGGTATTACGGCTGACGATGAGCAGTACTTCTTTAACCGTGACGGAATAGAGAACGTATTGTTCATAGGATATCAGGATGAGGATGAGCTTACCTTAAGGAAAGAGGTATTTGATAAGCTCGGTGCGTTAAAGATGCAGGACGGAGAGATAGTTTCGGCAGAGGAGTAATTATAACAATCTTTTAAAGGCGGCAATGGGTTAATAAACCTGTTGCCGCCTTTACTTTTCGTGCGAAATAAAGTATAATTCGGTTTTGTATTATTATGAAAAAGAGGTGACTGAAATGGCACAGCTCTGGGGCGGAAGATTCACAAAAGAGACGGAAAAAGAGGTATATGATTTCAATGCGTCTATTTCGTTCGACAAGAGGTTTTTAAAGCAGGATATAAGGGGAAGCAAGGCGCATGTTACCATGCTTGCGGCTTCCGGGATTCTTTCGGATGAGGAAAGAGATAAGATAATAGAGGGACTTGACGGGATACTTGAGGATACGCTTGCCGGCAAGCTTGTTATAACGGAGGAGTATGAGGATGTCCACAGCTTTGTGGAGTCTAATCTGATAGACAGGATAGGCGATGCGGGCAAGAAGCTTCATACAGGGCGTTCGAGGAACGATCAGGTTGCGCTTGACATGAGGCTTTATATACGCGATGAGATAGATGAATTAAAGGGGCTTGTAATCTCATACATGAAGGTGCTTCACAACCTGATGAAGGATAATCTGCATACCTATATGCCGGGCTTTACACATCTGCAGAAAGCGCAGCCGGTTACATTTGCGCATCATATAGGCGCTTATATGGAGATGGCAAAGAGAGACTGTGAAAGGCTTATAGGCATCAGAAAGCGCATGAATTACTGCCCTCTCGGAGCAGGAGCCTTGGCAGGAACGACTTACCCGTTAGACAGGGAGTTGACTGCGAGGCTGCTTGATTTTGAGGGGCCGACGCTCAACAGCATGGACTCCGTTGCGGACAGGGATTATGTGATAGAGCTTCTGAGCGCGCTCAATACGATAATGATGCACCTTTCCAGATTCTCAGAGGAGATAATCATGTGGAACTCCAATGAGTATGGTTTTGTGGAGTTAGACGATGCCTACAGTACCGGCAGCTCGATTATGCCTCAGAAGAAGAACCCTGACATAGCTGAGCTTGTGCGCGGCAAGACGGGAAGGGTGTACGGCGCTTATATTTCTCTGATTACAACCATGAAGGGCATACCTCTTGCGTATAACAAGGATATGCAGGAGGATAAGGAGATGACCTTCGATGCCATAGATACTGTGAAGAGCTGCATAAAGCTTTTTGGCGACATGGTTGCGACCATGCGTATCAACCCGGCAAGGATGGAGGCCAGCGCTGCGGGCGGCTTTACTAATGCAACCGATGCAGCCGATTACCTTGTCAATCACGGAGTGCCCTTTAGGGATGCTCACGGAATAGTGGGAAGACTGGTATTAAAGTGTATAGATAAGGGCATAAGCATGAACGAGCTTTCGCTTGAGGAGTATAAAGCCGAGAGCGATGCATTTGAGGAGGATATCTACGAGGCCATAAGCATTAAGACCTGCGTGGAGAAGAGAAATACCATAGGGGCGCCCGGCCCTGAGGCAATGTCTAAGGTGTTAGACAAAAATGAGGAATACCTTAAGAATATAGTGGGAGAATAATACTATGAACAAGACAACAAAGGCAAAGTACGATGTCGCTGAGCGCATGCTCAAGGGCAGGATAGATGTGGACGAGGTTGTGATGATGACCGGGCTTGACAAAAAGCTGGTAGAGGAGCTCAAAGAGAAGGTGGTTCCGCGCAACCCTGATGCAGAAGTATTGGAGAAGCTTGATACCGTGGACCTTGATATAGGACCTATCATCTACGATAACACACCGGCCGAGAGTCCGGGAATTGAGTCACTTGCGGTAGAGGATGATCCGAACGTACCGGAGGATTAAAAGCTTATGCATATTATGAATACCGCGCTTCTTGCGGCAACAGGTGACAGTGGAAAGCCGCTTCTTATAGCCATATGTCTTATAGCCTCCATAATTCTTATGGTGGTGCTTTTTGTGACCGGAAGACACGGCGGACATAACGGCGATGACGAGGATGAAGATGATGAATAGAAGGAACGGTCCGAAGGTTTATATCATAGTTCCGGTTTTGGTTGTGATAGTTATTTTTGTGTATTACATTTTCGGCTTTAAGATCATGAGTACGATCCATGCCGATAAAAGCGCGCATGATATAGCGGAGCTGACACGGCTTGCGATTGCGCAGATAGATGCGGGCAAGGAGTCGGCGACCTTTTATGTGAGCGGAATAACCGAGGAACAAATCAGGAATATTAACGATTATATTGTAAGCATAAACGGAATGGTCGATCAATATACGGTAATGGAGAAGATGAACGGTGGCATGAGGATAATGCTGAAGTTTGAGATATCCGACAATTACTACGTGCTCGACAAATACCTGCATGACCGTGACATACCCGAAGACAGGCTCGAAGCAAAGAAGCTTTATGATAAGACGACAGAGGTGTTAAAGCTTGTGGTCAGGACTTCAATGACCGATTATGAGAAGGAGCTTGCCATACATGATTATATTGTGTCGCATTGCGAGTACGGTTATGTGGATACCGCGAAGAAGTACGCCTACAGGGCTTATGGCGCGCTGGTAAATGAAAAGGCGGTTTGCAACGGCTATGCCGAGGCAATGGCCCTGTTGCTTTCATGTGCAGGCGTTGAAAACAGGATAATCAACGGTTACGCCGATGATGAACCGCATGCCTGGAATTTAGTGTACATTGAGGGACGCTGGTATCAGGTGGATTCAACATGGGATGATCCGCTTCCAGACAGAGGGGCTTTCGCAGGACATATGTACTTCAACGTGACTGACGAAATAATGGATGAAAGGCATGATTGGGACAAGAATGAGTATGTCGAGTGCAAGGACACTGTTGACAACTATTACGAAAAGGGCCATCTTGTGGTTACCCATCCGAGCTTCGAGGGTGTGGTGCAGATGGGGCTTACACGTAACATCAAAGCGCCTGTCGAGGTTGTGGTCACTGATTACAGCGAAAGCCTCTACGACCTGCAGTTTATCTACGAGATTAACGGAGTGAACAAGGTCAGCTTTACGAACGAACCCTACGGAAAGAACAACCTTATAACGATATATGTAAATCAATAGTTAAGAGCTTAAGGCCCAGTGTCATTCTGAGCGAAGCGAAGAATCTTAATACACGATGAACTTGGAATACCGTGTCATTCAGAGAAAGCAGTCCGAAGAATCTTAATACGAAGAATATAATACTATGAAAATATTTGAGATAACAGACAAAAAAGCATATTTGAACGAGCTCTTTGCCGGCGATAGGTTTGAGAGCTTCTACCTCTATGAACTCAGGTGTCGGTCTGACATGGATTATTATGTAAGCGGGAAGCTTGCTGAGACGGAGGAGGCAGCCGATACATCGGGCTATGCGGTATGGGGAGAGGTAAGAAAGAAGCTCCTCACGGTAATAGGAACCGAGGATATCCCGAAGACCATGAAGCTTGTGCTCATGTTCAACCGCGACAACATCCTCCGCCTGATAGAGATGAACAATATTCCTCTGTCCCCCGAAAGTGTGGGCGGTCTGTTCATCAATATCAGTCTTGACCAAAACGGAATGACAGCGACAACAGGTACATCCATAAAGGAATTTACCATGGACAAGACCTTGGAGCACACCTGGGACAGCACGGTTGAGAAGTATTATACTGTTTGAGGGAATAGGGGAGCTGCACCGGGAAATTATAAATAAGGAGATAAGCCAATGATTGAAAATAATACCGGAGTATCTCATTCCGGCAATACAGTGCCTTTACAGAGCGTGCTTGAAACAGAACGCCTTATCATGCGTCGCTGGGAAGACAGTGATGCAGAAGACATGTATAAATATGCTTGTGATCCGGATGTGGGTCCAATCGCGGGATGGCCCGCTCATCAGAGTATAGATGAGAGCAGGAATATAATAAAGAATGTCCTTAATGGCAAGGAAGCTTATGCCATTTGCCTGAAGAAGGACGGAAAAGCGATTGGTACGATAGAGCTAAAGTTGAACGGCCATACGGACATGACGGACAGGGATGATGAGTGCGAATTGGGATACTGGCTCGGAAAGCCTTTTTGGGGACAGGGCATCATGCCGGAGGCGGTAAAAGAGATGCTTCGTCATGCTTTTGAGGATTGCGGAATGCAGAAGGTTTGGTGTGGATATTATGAGGGAAATAACAAGTCGAAGCGGGTGCAGGAAAAGTGTGGTTTTAAGTACCAATGGACCACGGAAGGTGTGGATGTGCCTCTGATGCATGAAAAAAGGACGGGGCATGTGAATCTGATGACGAAGGAAGACTGGGAACAGATAAATACATTTGGATAAAATAATAAATGAAGCGCGCAAGAGAGAAGAACCGGAAGCCGGTTCTTCTTTTTTAATCTGTGAAAATATGTCTTGACAAACAAACATATTTATATATAATTATCGTTATATAACAAAAGTTATAAAAAACAGTATAATAGGAGGACGGATATGCCGCCGAGAGTGAAAGTGACAAAACAGATGGTTGCGGATGCCTCGTTTGAGGTTATCAGGGCAAGCGGGCATGAGAGCCTGAATGCCAGAGCGATTTCGGAATATCTCGGGTGCTCAACCCAGCCGGTACTTTACAGCTTCAAGACTGTTGATGAGATCAGGGAAGCTGCTTATGAGATTGCGGACAATTATCATACAGAGTTTATTATGCCTAAGGAGAAGGATGAGAACCCGATGCTGGCGCTGGGGCTTAACTATGTGAGGTTCGGGCAGGAGGAAAAGAACCTGTTTCGTTTTCTCTTCCAGACTGATAAGTTTGGCGGAAAGGATGTAGCGGTTCTTATGTCCGATCCCGGTTTGTCGGAGATAATGGGAATCATGACTGCAGCTCTTAAGGTAGATACAGAGCGGGCAAGGGAGATGTTCATGGCATTCTTCTGCGTGGCGCATGGAATGGCGAGCCTGCTTGCAAATAATTCCATGGAATATGATGAAGCGCAGTGCAAGAAGATGCTTGAGAATGTATTCTACGGAATGATAGCGGTTAAGAAAGGGGTATAATATGCGTAAATTATATGAAACAAAGGAAATACTGTTCGCAGTGCTTTGGATTGTTGCATACTGCGTGATTTTAGGAACAATAAGGGGAAATCTAGGGATTGACAGTGTTGTCATGATGATTGCTTTGATTGTTTTTACGGCAGGAATAACAGCATTTGTAAAAGTGAATCATCTGGAAGAAAAATACGGTCTTGCCGGATGGCCGAAGGATATGAAAAAGTATCTGTTCTTCATACCGATGTGGATTTTGGCTACGGGAAATATCTGGGGTGGATTTGCCACGGCATATGAGGGAGCTTCATTGGTGTTCGCAGTTGTTTCCATGATTCTTGTAGGCTTTGTGGAGGAGATGATTTTCAGGGGCTTTCTCTTCAGGGCGATGCTTGCAAACGGTAGGACAATTGTGGCAATCATAGTTTCGGCCCTGACCTTCGGAGTCGGTCATATAATCAATCTGTTTACAGGACAAGCGAGCTTAGAAACTTTAATACAGATCGTGTTTGCCATAAGCTGGGGCTTTATATTTACAATGGTTTACTATAAGAGCGGCAGCATTATCCCGTGTATTATAGCTCATTCCGCAATCGATGCTTTATCGGTATTCAGCGCGTATGATAATGATGAGCTTGTAGCTTGGATATATATCGGGGCTACGATTGTAGTTGCGATAGTTTACTGTTTATATCTGTCCAAGATAAAAAGTGAAGAATAAACTGTCGGACAGATATCAGGTTGACAATGCTTCTGAAAAGAGTATATTTTATATGCATCGGCGAAAACATATATTACGAGGGAGGTGCGATTATGACGAAGTCATAATTTTGCATCGCACCGACTTTCGTCATAAGGGGTACCGCGAAGCGGTGGATTCCTTATGACATTAGACTGGGCAGGATTGCTTTAGCAATCGTGCCATTACATATTATACGAGGAGATAAATAATTATGAAGAATAAAAACGAAGCGGTAGTGGTATTCTCGGGTGGGCAGGATTCCACGACATGCCTGCTGTGGGCAAGGGAAAGATATGACACTGTATACGCAGTAAGCTTTGACTATGGGCAGAGGCATAAGCTCGAGCTTTCCTGCGCAAAAAAGATATGTGACAAGTTAGGCGTGCAGCAGACCATACTCGATATGAGCCTGCTCAATCAGCTTGCGCCTAATTCACTGACAAGAGCTGATATAGCGGTAGACGAGGAGAAGCCTGAGGGAACGCCTCCGAATTCCGTTGTGGACGGAAGAAATATGCTCTTTCTTACATTTGCGGCGGTATATGCAAAGCAGAAGGGGATAACGGATATTATAACCGGCGTGTCGCAGACGGATTTCTCGGGTTATCCCGATTGTAGGGATGTATTTATTAAATCACTTAATGCAACGCTTAATTTGGCAATGGAGTATGAATTTGATATAATAACTCCGTTGATGTGGCTCGACAAGGAGGAAACCTGGGAGCTTGCCGACAGCCTTGGTGGCTTTGACATGGTAAGGTACGATACGCTTACCTGCTACAACGGTGTGCCGGCTGACGGCTGCGGACATTGCCCTGCTTGTATCCTGAGAGAGAAGGGACTTGAAGCGTACCTTAAAAGAAGGGGCTAAGACACCTTATGAAGAAGCTTTTGTTCATAGTCAATCCCAATGCGGGGAAGACTGCGATCAAAAATGATATATTTGAGATTGTGCTTACCTTTCAAAGAGGCGGTTATGAAACGGTAATATATCCTACTACCGGTCCCGAGGATGCGGAGAGAAAGGTTATTGCCGAGGGCGCGGAATATGACCTTATTGTGTGTGCCGGAGGTGACGGTACCCTGAACAATACCGTCAACGGCTATATGCGCTTAGGAGAGAATAAACCGCCTATAGGCTATATTCCGGTAGGCACCACTAACGATTTTGCAAAGGGACTCTGCATACCCAATAAGCCGGTCGAGGCGGCCGAGCTTATAATGAACAGCGAGCCTGTGAAGATAGATGTCGGAAGCATGGGTGAAAAGGGCTTCGTGTATGTGGCGGCCTTCGGCGCATTTGCTGATATATCCTACAGTACCAGCCAGTCTATGAAGAAGGTGATGGGACACACAGCCTATCTGATAGAAGGCATAAGGAACATCGCTAATTATAAGGCAATCTCTTTGAAGGCTCAGCTTGACGATATGCTGATCAGCGGCGATTACATCTTCGGCATGATTACGAATTCTTTTTCTGTGGGTGGTTTTAAGCTGAGAGGCGCAAAGCATGTCGTGTTAAATGACGGAAAGTTTGACTGTATCTTTGTAAAGTGGCCGAAGAATGCGGCTGAGGTTCAGAGGATAGTCAGCGCGGCCATGTCCAATGATTTTAACGACAATGAATTGTTTTTCATGACAAAGGCCGGTAAGATAACGATAGAGAGCGAGCAGGAGATAGCCTGGGCTTTGGACGGTGAGAGCGGAGGAAGCTTTAAGAGCGTCGAGATTACGGATCACAAAAAAGCGCTTGAAATGATGATAGATATCAACGTAGCGAGAGGAATAGCCGAACGCACAGATGTACTATACGCGGAGGATGACAAATAAAGTGTTATTTTGAGCGTAAGCGAATAATCTTTTTTAGAGGGAGGTGCGATTATGACGAAGTCATAATTTTGCATCGCACCGACCGACTGGGCAGGATTGCTTTAGCAATCGTGCCATTACATATTATACGAGGAGGTGCGATTATGACGAAGTCATAATTTTGCATCGCACCGACCGACTGGGCAGGATTGCTTTAGCAATCGTGCCATTACATATTATACGAGGAGGTGCGATTATGACGAAGTCATAATTTGCATCGCACCGACTTTCGTCATAAGGGGTACCGCGAAGCGGTGGATTCCTTATGACATTAGATTGGGCAGGATTACGAAGTAATCATGCCATTACATATTATACGAGGAGGACTTGTAAAGATGACACCACATAACAAAGCAAATAAGGGAGATTTTGCTAAGACGGTTCTTATGCCCGGAGATCCGAACCGATCGAGGTTCGTGGCGGAGAATTTCTTAGAGGACGCAGTCCTTGTAAATGATGTAAGAGGAGTGCAGGGTTACACCGGAAAGTATAAGGGAGTGCCGGTATCGGTCATGGCAAGCGGCATGGGTGTCCCGTCAATATCGATATATTCCTACGAATTATTTACCGAATATGATGTGGAGAACATAATACGCATAGGTTCTGCGGGAGCTCTTAAGCGGGATATGCAGCTTGGCAGTGTGGTTGCGGGAATGGGCGCTTGTTCGGATTCGAACGCAGCCTCACAGTTTGAACTCAATGCCTCCTTCGCGCCGATAGCAAGCTTCGAGCTTCTTAAAGCGGCAGTTAAAAGCGCGGAAGAGATGGGCGTCAATATGCCGGTTGGAAATATATACACAAGCGATATGTTCTATGACAAGGCAGGCAGAGCTTTAAAGATGGCCGAGTACGGAGTGCTTGCCGTTGAAATGGAGGCCGCGGGACTTTACCTGACTGCTGCAAAGACCGGAAAGAATGCGCTTACTATCTGTTCGATATCGGACAATTTGGTAACCGGGGAGGAGCTTTCACCCGACGCGAGGGAAACCTCATTTACAAACATGATCAAGGTTGCGCTTGAGACTGCGGTAAAGATGAATTAAATATACATGATAAAGCATAGTGTCATTCTGAGCGAAGCGAAGAATCTTAAATAAGATGAGATCCTTTGCTGACGCTCAGGATGACATTTTTTTATGCGCACACCCGCGCAGTGTGTTTTGTCACTTAGTGACACGCGGGTGGCGCAACGAACAGGGTGACTTTGTCACCTGTTCGATTATGATTTAATTATTATTTAATAATTGTCGTGTTATCATCACTCCAACATAACAAGAAAGGGGCATGAAAGGTATGCTGTTCAGAATTCTAAAAAAGGATCTAAAACGAAAGAAGACAATGAATGTAATCCTGCTTTTGTTTGTGATACTTGCTTCCATGTTTGTTGCGAGCGGTCTCTCAAATGTGGTCACCGTTTTAAACGGGACAGAGTATTATCTCGATAAGGCAGAGCTTGGAGCCTACATCATTTTTACACAGGGAAATGCGGAGGACAAAAAGCTTGAAGATATACTGGATAAAACCGAAGCTGTAGAAAGCTACCGCCTTGAGAGAGCTGTTTACTGCGGTCAGGAAAACTTTGAGGCGAAAGGTGAGCTGCTTGAATCAAAAGGATCCACGATGCTTATTCCTTCAGGTGACAACGGACTTAACTACTTCGACAAGGAAAACAACATAATAGGATTGGTAAAGCCCGGACATGTGTATGCTAAGAAGACATTTCTTAACAGATTCAAGCTTGAGGTCGGCGATACACTCACCGTTAAGAGTGGCAATACGGAGAAGAATCTTGTGATAGACGGCTGGTTCAAGGATGCTCCGCTTGGCTCCGAGATGCTCGGTAACGAGAGATTCCTTATGGCCAACGAGGACTTTGATGATTTTTACAATGACAAAGAGATAAACCTGCTTTCAAAGGGCAAGGGAGCTTACATCTCTTCGGAGAACGAAAAGGATGTGGCAGCGGCAATTGTGGATGTGGACGGTATACTGTTCACGGCAGGAAGAAGCCTTATCAAGCTTTCTTATATAATGTCGCTTCTGATAGCCTTTATAGTGCTTATCCTGTCGGTAGCCCTTATCATAGTAGCCTTTGTGGTTTTGAGGTTCGTGATCAACCTTTCGGTAACCGAGGACTTCAGGGAGATCGGAGTGATGAAGGCAATCGGTATAAGGAACGGCAAGATAAGGGGCATATATCTGGTAAAGTATATGGCAATCGCGATAATAGGAACTATAATTGGCGGAGCTTTAAGCTTCCCCTTCGGTAAGCTTCTTATCGCTTCGGTAAGCGACACCATGGTGCTCGGCAATGACAATGACATCATGTTCCATATCATCGGACTTGTTATTGTGGCAGCGCTGATAGGCCTCTTTGCCTGGGGCTGCACAAGGAAGATAAAGAGGATGTCTCCGGTAGACGCTATAAGGAACGGAAACAGCGGTGAGCGCTTTAAAAAGAAGAGGAGCAGGGGCATCAGACTTAAGAATCATACAGAGCGCTTCCTGGCTGTAAATGATCTGCTCTGTAAACCCAAAAGGTATATGTCGGTATTCCTTTCAATACTCATATGTACGCTGTTGGTACTCACGATAGTCAATACATCAAACACAATGAAGTCGGACAGCTTTGCATATACCTTCGGTGCGAGAGGTGACCTTTATACATTTTCGTTAAAGGTAATAAACAGGCTTCAGGCCGAAGGAAAAGAAGCGGAGCTTGAGTATATAAAGGAGAATGAGGAGAAGCTTGCTGAGGCCGGTATGCCATGCGTGATCAAGCACGATATTCAATACAAGTACACGCTTTCATTTGAAGGAAATGAATACAAAGAAGGTTTTCAACAGGGCCTTCAGGCGATGATGGAGGACTATGAGTTTATAGAAGGCTCGGCGCCGCAAAATAAAAACGAGGTTGCGATAACGGAGGTTATAACAAGCAAAACCGGACTTCGCCTCGGCGATACATTTACAATGAAGTACGATGATCATGATGAACAGTTCTTGGTCACCGCAATCTATCAGACCATGAACAACGCCGGAGATATGATCCTGATGCATCCGGATGCGGATACGGATTTCTCCAAGATGGCCTCCAGCATGATGTTTGCAATCAAATTCACGGACAATCCGGACAAGAAGACTATAGAGGAACGTAAGGCAAAGGTAGCGGAGATTTTTGAGACAAAGGAAAAGGATGTTTTGAATGCGGAGGAATACTGCGTGAAGAACATGGGAGCTGCCGACACTATGGTAGCGGTTCAGAACCTGCTTTTGGTTATAACCCTGATAGTGGTAATCTTAGTAACCGTACTTATGGAAAGATCCTTTATGGCGGATGAGAAGACAGATATCGCGCTGTTAAAGGCGGTCGGATTTAAAAATAGTTCAATCATACGCTGGCACATGATAAGGTTCTTCATCTGTTCTGTAGCAGCGGTGGTTGTGGCACTTTTAATCTCAATCCCGGTTACACATCTTACCATAACACCTATATTCAAGATGATGGGACTTGTGTCGGTTGAGTATAAATACAACCCTGTGATGCTGGTGCTCTATCCGGGAATTATATGCGCCTTTACAGTTCTGGTAAGCTTCCTGATGGCACAGTGCACAAGAACTATAAAGAGCAGAGATACGGCGAATATTGAATAATGTGTCTTCCTGAGCGACGCGGACCGTAATGCGAAGCGTTACGGTGCCGGCCTTCGACGTCATAAGGAATCCACCGCAAGCGGGACCCCTTATGACGAAATGCGAGGGCTTGCGAAGCAACAGGAAGCGAAGGATCTTATATAAGGAGGATAATAAAATGAGTACAATTCTTGAAGCAAAGGACTTATGTAAATCATATGTAATAGAGAAGAGACAGAACCATGTATTAAAGAATGTTAACCTCATGGTGGAGGAGGGCGAGATGGTTGCTGTTATGGGACCTTCGGGTTCGGGCAAGTCAACCCTGCTTTACTCGATCTCGGGTATGGACAAGGCTACTGCGGGAACGGTGTTGTTCGACGGCAAGGAGATTACCTCCCTTTCCGAGAAGGAGATGGCGGATGTAAGGCTTGATGACATGGGCTTTATCTTCCAGCAGATGTTTATGATGAAGAACTTAACCATCATGGATAACATCCTTCTTCCGGCTATCCAGAGCAGGAAGGACAACAAAAGCCGTGAAGAGAAGGTAAGCCGCTGTGAGGACCTTATGAGAAAGCTCGGTATAATCGAAACCGCAGATCATGATATCAACGAGGTGTCCGGCGGTCAGCTTCAGAGGGCGTGTATATGCCGCAGCATGATCAACAATCCGAAGATAATATTCGCGGATGAGCCGACCGGCGCCTTGAACAGAACATCCTCCGAGGAGGTAATAGATGAGCTTGTACGTCTCAATAAGGAGGGAACGACTGTATTCATGGTTACCCATGACGCCAAGGTGGCCGCAAGGTGCTCGAGAGTGATTTACATAGTAGACGGAAACATTCAGGGAGAGTATAATAATACCGATAACGAAACAAAGTCACAGAAGGAAAGAGAGAAGGCGCTTAATAACTGGCTTATGGATTTAGGTTGGTAATCGTGTCATTCAGTGCAAGATGAACGATTGTCATCCTGAACGAATTGACGCAGACCTCAATGCGAAGCGTTGAGGTGCCGGCCTTCGATGTCATAAGGAATCCACCGCAAGCGGTACCCCTTATGACGAAATGCGAGGGCTTGCGAAGCAACAGGAAGGATCTTAAATATGCTAGATATCCTGATAGTAGAAGACAACAAAGATATATCAACCTTGCTTGCGGATTTCCTCAGAAAAGAGGGATATGCCGTAAGCGTGGCCGATAGCGGTGAGAAGGCTCTTGACCTGTACGAGCGCTACGGAGCAAAGCTGTTGATCCTCGACATTAATCTGCCGGGGATCGACGGCTTTTCCGTGCTTTCGAAGGTTCGTGAGAATTCTAACACGCATGTTTTGATCACGAGCGCAAGGACGGGCAAGGAGGATCAGCTCAAAGGTCTGATGACAGGCGCGGATGATTATATAGAGAAGCCCTACGACATAGATATCCTGATTGCGAAAATAAAGGGGATATTCAAGCGTAAGTTTTCGTTGGATGAGATAACCGCAGGTGATATCAGGCTTAATACGGTAACAGAGAAGCTCTATGTTGGCGATAAGGAAAAGGAGCTTACCGCCAAGGAATTTGAGCTCTTAAAGCTGCTTATGGAGAACAAGGGCACTACCATGAAAAAGGAATTCCTTTTTAATTCCGTATGGGGGAGCGATTCGGAATCTGAGCTTCAGACGCTTACAGTCCATATTAAGTGGCTCAGGGAGAAGATTGAAAAGGATGTCAAGAAGCCGGAACACATACTTACCGTGTGGGGAGTAGGGTACAGATTTGAAGAATAGCGAGTACAAATTAAGTAAAAGGATACCGGTCTTTGTGTGGGTGCTTATAGCAGAGGTTTTGCTCTGCGTTTTAAGCAACCTGCTTTTTTTGAATTCAAACGCCGGTACCGGCAGTGATGCCTACAGAGTAGATATCTCGCGTGCATTTAACCGCATCAGAAACGGTGACATGCCTTCTCCGGGTGAATATGAGTTTATAACCGTGATCGAGCCTTTTGACGAAGAAAGGGTATACGCCGGTGATTACGCTCCCGTTAAGGCGGCTGACGGAAGTATGTACATTATATCATATACTGTGAATAAGAATAATAAAGGTATATTTATCTTAAATGCGGTATGGGCAGCAGTCTTTGTTTTGACTATTGTGGTAGTCATCTACATAGAGATCAAGATACTAAAGCCATTTAGAGTTGTCTCCGAGCTGCCGATAGAGCTTGCAAAG
Source organism: Lachnospiraceae bacterium (assembly GCA_017525525.1). GTDB lineage: Bacteria > Bacillota > Clostridia > Lachnospirales > Lachnospiraceae > Coprococcus_C. Next base: position 57,368 of record JAFXSQ010000004.1, read on the forward strand.
GGTAACCTGACCGTTCCGGTAAATGAGGAAAAGGACAGGTATTTTGGTAAATTCCTCTGGGGCATGGATGTGTTAAGGGAGCACATGGAGGAGGAGAAGGAAAAAAACCTTGCTTTAGAGCGGGAAAAGAAGACACTCATACTTACGCTTTCTCACGATATCAAAACCCCGCTCTCAGCTATCAAGCTATACAATAAGGCACTATCACGCAAGTTGTATGACACGGAGGAAAAGCAGCTTGAGGCCTACGCGGGCATAGAAAAGAACACCGACGAGCTCGAGGCTTATGTAGAGGACATAAGAAATGCGGTTCGTGAAGACTTCCTTAAGATAGAAGTAAAGAACGAAGAGTGGTACATGTCAGAGGTGATAGATGATCTGAGTTCATTATATAAGGAGAAGACTGCACAGCTTCATACAGAATTAAAGATAGAGAGTTATGACGACTGTCTGCTGAAAGGGGACAGGGACAGAGCTCTTGAGGTATTGCAGAATCTGATGGAAAATGCTATAAAATACGGAGACGGAAAAAGGATTGCCGTATCATTTGCAGACGAGGAGAACTGCAGACTTATTACCGTGAGCAATACGGGAGGTGGATTTGACAAAAAGGAACTTCCTAATTTGTTCGATTCTTTTTACCGCGGCAGTAACGTTGGCAAGCAAAAGGGGAGCGGCCTTGGACTTTACATAGCCAAGAACCTTATGCGTGCGATGGACGGGGATATATATGCCGAGGCTTACGACAATACATTTTCGGTTACGGCTGTGTTCAGAAGAGAATAGGAATGTTAAAGGATATTATACGAGGTGGCTTAAGATGAAAAAAGGACTTATTTTAGAAGGCGGAGCAATGCGAGGGATGTTCACCTGTGGCGTAATGGATGTCTTTATGGAGAACGGCATTACATTTGACGGAGCGGCAGGGATATCGGCAGGCGCAATCTTCGGATGTAATTACAAATCCGGACAGATAGGAAGAGGAGTGCGTTACAACAAAAAGTACGGACAGGATAAAAGGTATTGCAGTCTTAAGTCATTGATCAAAACAGGCGACCTGTATGGGGCGGAGTTTTGCTATGAGACACTGCCAAATGAGCTGGATATATTCGACCGCGATGCATTTGCTGCAAATCCGATGGAATTTTATATAGGCGCAACCAATATCGAGACTGCCGAGACGGAGTACCACAAGTGCTCCGACGGCGGAGATAGGGACCTCTTATGGATGAGGGCCTCAGGTTCAATGCCTGTAGTTTCGAGACCGGTCAATATAGACGGTAAGCTTTACTTGGACGGAGGCATAACCGATCCTGTGCCGCTTAAATTCATGGAGTCCATCGGTTACAACAGAAATGTAATAGTACTGACGCAGCCTGACGGTTACATGAAGGAGAAGAGCTCGTCGCTTCCGGTAATGAGGATTGCTCTAAAGGATTATCCCAAGACCTTTGAAGCGATGGCAAAAAGGCATATGCTTTACAACGCTCAGATGAAGGCTGTAAAGAGGAGGGAAGAGAAGGGCTATGCGCTTGTTGTCCGTCCGCCGGAGTCACTCGGAATAAGCAGAACCGAAAATGACCCCGATGAACTTGAGAGAGTATATCAGATAGGAAGAACCGAAGGAGAAAAGCGTCTCGAGGATGTAAAACGGTTTCTTGAAAAAGCCTGAAACATAAGGAAAATACAGCGTTTATATGCTTGTCGAAAACAACTTAAAAAAATATTTTATATTTTTTGAAAAAAGTTATTGACAAGCATATAACGTTGTGATATATTGTACAAGCTGTCGCGTGAGACAGACATCAACAAGAGGATACAAGATAGGAATTATTACAGTAGAAAGGCTTAAAAAAAGTTAATACTGAACACCGTTTAATTTTTTTGCCCTTCAGTATCTAAAGTCGATGAAACCTTGACAACTTAATATCATGTCAACCCCGAAATTTCTTGACAAAGTTCAAAGCAAAAGTGCTTTGGAAAAAAAGATTTGCAAGCTTGCTTGCGAAAATCTTTTTGAAAAGCACCTTGGCGCGAACGTCAAGGATGAACAATACGAAGTATTGTGAGTGCTTTGAACGAGAAGAATTTTTGGAACAAAACCTTAAAACAGTAAGTTAGGGAACTTATAAGCCAGATGGCATATGGGTTTCAGGACATACAAACTTTTTATGAGAGTTTGATCCTG